>JAVBKS010000013.1:0-103611 GCA_031553935.1 Syntrophomonadaceae bacterium | reverse complement strand
TTGGCACTGATAAAGAGGCTGTGGACAAGCTCTCCGGCTTGATAGAGATATTTCAGAAGCCAGAGCTTGATTTTACGTATAATCGCGCAGGTGGCGATGATATTCTTGGCGATGCCTATGAGTATTTAATGCAGAATTTTGCTAAGGATTCCGGCAAGAGTAAAGGGCAATTTTACACGCCTGCCGAGGTTTCCCGTATTATCGCACAGATTATCGGGATTGATCAAGCGACAGGAACGGACAAAACCCTATATGATCCTGCGTGCGGATCGGGCTCGCTGCTGATTCGTGCTGCGGACGCTGCTCCGAAAAAAACAGATGGCACTCCCAATGTAGCAATTTATGGACAGGAGATAACGAAAGAGACTGCGGGTCTTGCTCGTATGAACTTTGTGCTGCACAATATGGCGGCAGCAGAGGTTGCCGGAAACAAGAGCACACTTGCAAATCCGCAGTTCAAAGATGAGCGTAATCCCAATCTGCTCAGAACTTTTGATTACATCGTAATGAATCCGCCGTTCTCCTACAAGTCTTGGATGGACGGAATGAATATAACTGTCAAAGGTGATGTGGCAACAGAACCGTTTGGCCGCTTTGACGGCTACAAAGTGCCGCCGGAAAAGAATGGCGACTATGCGTGGTTCCTTCATGTACTGCGTTCATTGAAATCCATAGGCAAAGCCGCTATTATTCTGCCTCACGGCGTCTTGTTCCGTGGCAATTCAGAAGCCGATATCCGCAAACAAATCATTGACCGAGGATATATCAAGGGCATTATTGGCCTACCTGCCAACCTGTTTTTTGGCACAGGCATCCCTGCCTGCATTATCGTGATTGATAAAGAGGATGCACCAGAGCGTCAAGGTATTTTTATGGTTGATGCCTCTAAAGGCTTTATCAAAGACGGCAACAAAAACCGCCTGCGCGAACAGGACATACATAAAATTGTTACGGTATTCAATGGGCAGATTAAGCTGGACAAATTCTCCCGCTTCGTGCCTAACGATGAAATCAAAGTTACCAACGAGTACAACCTGAATATTCCTCGCTATATCGACAGCAGCGAGCCGGAAGATTTGCAGGACATCAATGCGCATTTGAATGGTGGCATTCCCGCAGTCGATATTGAAAATATGGCGGAGTTCTGGAAGGTCTACCCTTCCATGAAAGCAATGTTGTTCAAGCCGCTGCGCGACGGATATTTTCAGCCTGTGGTAGAAAAGGATAATGTTGTCGGCACGATCACCTCTCATGCGGAATTTATCAGCCATGCCAATATGGTGGATGGCGCGTATTCGACATGGAAGGAAATAGTTACACCTGTGTTGATGAACCTGAGTCAAGGGGACGAGCCGAAGGCGATTATCCGAGATTTGTCAGAATCACTTCTTTCAGCGTTTTCTGAAGTCCCATTGATTGAAAAATATGATGTTTACCAAAAGCTGATGGAATACTGGGCGGACACCATGCAGGATGATGTATATGCTGTCTGCTTCGATGGCTATGGTATTGGCCGCAAAATTGCCTATGAATATGCTACTAAAAAGAAAAAGGTCAACGGCACTACCGTAGAAGAAAAGACCGACAAAGTAAAAAGCTATGATGGAGAAATCATCCCCAAGGCGCTGCTGATTGAGCATTTCTACCCTGAGGAGCTCCGCGCTCTGCAAAAGCATCAGGGAGAACTGGATAACATTACGGCACAGCTTGAGGAACTGATAGAAGAAAACAGCGGCGAGGACGGCTATTTTACCGTCTTAGACAACATGAAAGATGCTACCATTAAAGCCCGCATGAAGGCTATTAAAAATGATGCCGACAGTGCGGCGGAACTTGCTGTTTTAGAGGAATATCTGCGCTTGTCTAGGATTGAGTCAGACGCTAAGAAAATGCTGAAACAAGCTGATGTTGCCTTGGACATGCAGGCGAGAGAAAAATACGAAAAGCTGACTGATGCGGAGATTAAACAACTTTTGGTGGAAGAAAAGTGGTTCTGGGCTATTTATAATGGCATTGATGCCATCCATTCCGCTGTGTCGCACCAGCTTTCCTCCCGTGTCGCCGAATTGGTGGAGCGGTATGAGTTTACACTGCCCGATTGCGAAGCAGCGGTTGCAAACTTGGAAAGCAAAGTCAAGTCTCATTTGGAAAGGATGGGATTTGCATGGTAATACTAAATGAGTGGGTTGAAAAGAAATTGGGCGAAATTGCCGAAGTACGTATGTGTAAGCGAATATTTGCCCAGCAAACGACTTCAAGTGGCGAAATACCATTTTACAAAATAGGCACATTTGGCAAGGAGCCAGATGCTTATATCTCTGCTTCTCTTTACGCCGAATATAAAAATAAGTACTCATTTCCAAAGAAGGGCGATGTCCTTCTTTCCGCAGCGGGCACACTTGGAAGAACAGTCGTATACGATGGCAAGCCAGCATATTTTCAAGACTCCAATATTGTGTGGCTTGAAATAGACTATAACTTTATATGTAATGAATATTTGAACCATTGTTATCAAGTGATTGAATGGGCATCACCAGAAGGAAGTACCATATCACGTCTATATAATGGGATAATCCGTAATACCAGCATAAAACTTCCGCCGTTACCTGAGCAAACCGCCATCGCCGAAGCCCTTGCTGATGCGGACAGCCTGCTTGCATCCCTTGAAAAGCTGATTGCGAAGAAAAAGGCCATCAAACAGGGCGCTATGCAGGAGCTTCTCACAGGCAAAAAACGCCTGCCGGGGTTTAGTGGGGGGGGGAAAGAGCTTAATCTTGTTACAAATTCAAAACTCAAAGCAAGGATTGGATGGCAGGGATTAACTACTGCTGAGTATCTATCACAAGGAGAGTATATCCTCATTACAGGCACAGATTTTGTAAATGGCAAAATTGAGTGGTCTACTTGCTGTTACGTGGAGAAAAAAAGATATGATCAAGACCCACATATACAAATTACAGAAGGCGATGTTCTGATTACGAAAGACGGTACCATTGGTAAAGTTGCTTTTGTAAAGCAATTGCCCAAGCCTGCAACACTAAATAGTGGCGTATTCGTAGTCCGCCCATTAGCAAGAAGTAGTTATAATTCGAGATTTGTATACCATATCCTCAATTCTTCAATATTTGTTGATTTTCTTAGCAAACTATCAGCGGGATCAACAATTAACCACCTTTATCAAAAAGATATTGGCGGATTTTCGTTTTTAGCTCCTCCTACAACTGGCGAACAAAAGGCCATAGCCTCCATCCTATCCGACATGGACACCGAAATAGAGCAGCTTGAAAAGAAGCTGGCGAAATACCGCCTGATCAAGCAGGGCATGATGCAGGAACTTCTGACGGGGCGGATACGGTTGATTGAGACTGATAAAAAGTCCGAATCTGCACCAAAAGGTCACAATCAGCATTACGATGACGCCATTGCTATATCTGCGATTGTCAACGCTTTTTATGATGACAGGTTTATCCTTGGGCGCGTGAAAGTTCAAAAGCTCTTATACCTGCTGCGCCGCAAACAAGATGCTGATATGTCAGCTTTCAAAAAGAAAGCGGCAGGGCCCTATAATGAAGAAGCACGGTATAATGGCGGTGAGTCGATTGCCGCCAAGAGCGGATATATAGTAGTTGAACGTAATAATAATGGCTCAAAATTTAGCAAAGGAAGCAGTATCGCTGCTGCGTTGAAGTATGTCGGCAGTATGCAATCGGATATCGATTGGTTGCTTGAAAAGTTCAGGTTTTACAACACAAACAAGGAAACCAAAAACCTTGAAGTGCTGGCAACGGTGGATATGGCCGTCTGTGAACTTGAGAAGAACGGAAAAACGGTTAATCTTGATGCCGTCAAGGATGTGATCCGTTCCAACAAGGAATGGGCATTGAAGTTGCAAAAGTCATATTTTACGGATGCGGCGATCAATCAGGCGATACTTGAAAGCAAGGAGCTTTTTAGTTGACTGGTGCATGTATTTGATGAGGAGGGTTTTATATGAGCGTCGGTGAAAGAGAAAAGAAAACGCAGGAGCGGGTTATCAAGCTCTTTGTGAATGAGCTGGGATATACCTATCTCGGTGATTTTACCGACCGACCGAACAACTCCAACATCGAGCAGGAATATCTACGTGCATTTTTACGAAAGCAAGGGCATTCCGATACTCTCATTGACCGTGCAATTCGAGAGCTTATTAACACAGCAGGCAACCAACAGCTAAGCCTGTATGACTTGAACAAAGCCACTTATGCCCTGCTCCGTTATGGTGCAAAGGTCAGCGAGAACGTGGGGCAGCACAAGACCACCATTCATTTTGTCAATTGGGATGAGCCACTGAAAAACGAATTCTATATCGCAGAAGAAGTAACGTACATAGGCAAAGAGACAAAACGTCCGGACTTGGTGTTGTATATCAATGGCATTGCTTTTGGCGTAATTGAACTCAAACGCAGCACAGTTTCCATGTCCGATGGAATACGCCAAAACCTTACCAACCAGCGCAAAGAGTTTATCATGCCGTTTTTCGCTACAAATGGCCTTATTATGGCGGGCAATGATTCCGAAGGCCTACGCTATGGCGTAACCGGAACTCCCGAAAAGTATTTCCTCTCTTGGCGCGAGGACGAAAATGCTGCGGATGAAGTGTCGGTAGCTATACGCGAGTGCAATGCGGAGTATCCAATTAAGCTAGATAAAAACTTAATTTCCTTATGCAAAAAAGAGCGGTTTGTAGATATACTGCACAACTTTATCGTCTATGATGGCGGCACAAAAAAGACATGCCGTCCCAACCAGTTTTTTGGCGTCAAAGCTGCACAGGACTATATCAAGCGGCGTGAAGGCGGTATTATATGGCACACACAGGGTTCCGGCAAATCGCTCACGATGGTTTGGCTTAGCAAATGGATTAAGGAAAACGTACCGGATAGCCGCATTTTAGTTGTTACCGACCGTGATGAGCTGGATACTCAGATCGAGGGGGTTTACAAGGGTGTTGACGAAAAGATTGTCCGTACAAAAAGCGGGCGCGATTTGGTGAATAAGATTAATGACACATCGCCGGCTTTGATGTGCTCGCTGATACACAAGTTCGGCAGGCGCGGCGGCGAGGCATCTGAAAAGGATTATGAGAGCTTCATTGAAGAAGTGAAGAAGTCTTTGCCACAGAATTTTTTACCCAAAGGCGATTTCTATGTGTTTGTGGACGAGTGCCACCGTACGCAGTCCGGCAAGCTCCACAAGGCTATGAATATCATTCTGCCTGGGGCCGTTTTTGTTGGCTTTACCGGCACACCCTTGATGAAGAAGGACAAGCTGACCAGCCTTGAAATCTTTGGGCCTTATATTCATAAATACAAATTCGACGAGGCCGTACGGGACAAAGTGATTCTTGATTTACGATACGAGGCGCGCGAAGTCGAGCAGGATGTGGTTTCTCAGGAAAAGATTGATGCTTGGTTTGAATCAAAAACAAGCGGCCTGAACGATGTATCTAAAGCAAGGCTAAAGCAGCGTTGGGGTAATCTGCAAAAGGTTTTTAGCTCAAAGGCACGTCTTGGTGTGATTGCTTCAGATATTATCTTTGACATGGAGACAAAGCCCCGGCTTCGTCAGGATGGTCATGGTAACGCCATGCTCATTGCTAGCAGTATTTATCAGGCTTGTAAATATTACGAAATTTTTCAAGACAGCGGATTCAAGAAATGTGCTATCGTGACTTCATATTCGCCTAATCCGGGCGATTTAAGAACAGAAACTGTTGGTGATGATGGGGAGACGGAAGCAGCAGATCAATATGAGATTTACCGCAAGATGCTGAACTGCAAAGATTCCGATACCTTTGAAGCTGAAGTTAAGCAGAAGTTTATCGAGCAACCAGACCAAATGAAACTGCTCATCGTGGTTGATAAGCTGCTTACGGGCTTTGATGCGCCGCCTGCAACTTATCTTTACATTGACAAATCGATGCGTGACCACGGCTTGTTTCAGGCGATTTGCCGAGTCAATCGGCTAGACGGCGAAGATAAGGATTATGGATATATCGTGGACTATAAAGACCTATTTCGCTCACTGGAAAAGGCAGTCGAAGATTACACATCCGAGGCTTTTGACAACTATGACAAAGAAGATGTATCTGGTCTGCTCAATAACCGTATGGATAAAGCAAAGGAGCAGTTAGAAGATGCTCTGGAGGCATTGCGAGCTTTATGTGAGCCGGTAGAGATGCCGAAAGATGAAATTGACTATATACATTATTTCTGCGGTAGGAACTCTGAAGCATTTGATCTGGATGAGCTAGAAGCAAATATGCCAAAACGAGAGCAGCTGTATGATTTGTCTGCTACAGCAATGCGAGCTTTTGCCGAAGTGTCCGGCGAACTGAAAGAAAAATATGCTCTTACTTCTGAGCAGGTAAAGTCGCTTGATAAGGAAGTACAGTTCTATATTAAAGTGCGCGATGTTGTGCGGGCCGCGAGCGGAGACTATATTGATCTTAAGGGGTATGACCCCGATATGCGGCATTTGATCGATACTTATCTTTCTGCCAATCCCAGTAGGGTGTTGTCCTCATTTGGCGACATACCACTGGTTCAGCTTCTTGTTGAGCGTGGCATTGATGCTGTCAAGGATATGCCAGCCAAAACAAAGAAAGAGCAAGATGCTGTAGCTGAAACGATCGAAAACAACGTCCAAAAAGAAATCGTAGAAAAGCGGCAAAGTAATCCTAAATACTATGAAAAAATGTCGGCTCTGCTTCGAGAGATTATTGAACAGCGGCGCAATCAGGTTATTAACTATGAGGAATATCTTAAACGCATTGTAGAGCTGGCTAAAGATATACGCCAGTCTGAAAGCACTTTGCGTTATCCAGAGAACATTAGAAATAGCGCGGCCATGCGAGCGCTTTATGATAATCTTGATGGTGATGAGGAACTTGCAGTAGCTGTCCATGAGGCAGTTATAGAATATAGATTGGATGAATTTCGTGGAAACATTGTCAAAGAAAGAAAAATAAAACGAGGGATAGCGGCGGCCCTACACGGTGACAAAGCAAAAGCGGAGGAACTAATGAAAATTGTGAATGAACAGAGTGAATATTGATGATAAACTTGACGATTAGCGGAATAGAGATGTCCGCTGAAAAGAAGCCAATAAAAAACATGTATATTAGGGTTATCCCACCTGATGGCAAAGTCAGGATAACTGCGCCCATGTCTGCGACAGAGGACGCAATTAGAATGTTTGCCGTGTCTCGCATTGCATGGATAAAGAAGCAACGGCAAAAATTCGCAGATCAGCCACGGCAAACCGAGCGCCGATATGTTACAGGTGAATCTTATTACTTATGGGGTAATCGATATCGTTTGGATGTTGTTTATAGCAGCATACGTAACGATGTTTCGCTTAACGGACAGAAAATTGTATTGCAGGTACGGAAGGACAGCACGCCACAGCAACGAGCTAATGTAATGGACGAATGGTATCGAGAGATTTTGAAAAATGCTATTCCTCCAGTATTTGATAAGTGTGAGAAGCTTGTAGGGGTTCGGGCAAATGAGTGGCAAGTAAAAAACATGCGAACCAAGTGGGGTACTTGCAATATACAGGTAAAACGTATCTGGCTCAACTTGCAGCTGGCTAAAAAAACTCCGGAATGTCTCGAATATGTCATTATTCATGAGCTTGTTCATCTGTTGGAGAAAAACCACAACGATGCCTTCAAAGCATATATGGATAGATTTTGTCCTAACTGGCGGACAGTCAAGGCTCATTTGAACGAACAACCTCTCGATTACATGATCCTACATCCAGAATTATAGTCCAACAATGATTTCATAGGATATTATGAATCAGGAAAAGAGCAAAACGGGGAGCCCGTTGAAGCTTAAGTTCCTAGGATTCTCGCTGTACAAGACAGGAAAGAAAACAGGCATACGCCCGCACGAAAGTCGCTTAAGCGATTCAAAGACAATCTACGTAAAGTCACAAGCCGGAAACAAGGCAGGTCGATTGAACAAATTCTCACCGTTCTAAGCCGCTACACAACCGGGTTGGCTTGGATATAATTCTATCGCTGACATGAAGAGGCGAATGCATGACCTAAACGAATGGTTAAGGCGCCGGCTAAGACAAATCTTCTGGAAGCAATGGAAGAAAATACGTACCAAACATGACAACTTAGTGCGTCTTGGAGTTGCAGATGGCAGGGCTTGGGAATGGGCGAACTCCCGGTTAGGATACTGGCGTATCGCCGGTAGTTGGATTCTGTCAACGACACTCACAAACAAATACCTCGCATCAATCGGATATGATGATATATCCAAAAGATACGGGGCAAAGCACTTAAGCTATTGAACCGCCGTATACGGAACCGTACGTACGGTGGTGTGAGAGGAGGGCTACTCAATTAATGGGTAGCCTCCTACTCGATTTGCAAGCAAATCTATAAGCGGAGTTCTGTATTAGACAGTCATCTATCTAGGATTGCAGTTACCTGCAACCTCAAGCGACCTCACCCGGGAATGAGACGGGCAATCTCATGATTCCTCTATTGGGTCTTGCTCCAGGTGGGGTTTACCGAGCCGCCTTGTCGCCAAGACGCTGGTGAGCTCTTACCTCGCCTTTCCACCCTTACCTCAATTGAGGCGGTTTCTTTCTGTGGCACTTGCCTTAGGGTCACCCCCCCTGGACGTTATCCAGCACCTTGCCCTATGGAGCTCCGACTTTCCTCAGACTAATGTCTGCGACTATCTGATTTACTTGCAATCAATTCATATTAATGTCCTTAGAAGATTTAGTCAAATGTTTTTTTAATTAAATGAAGAAAGGATAAAGCGGTGGGGCAGTTCATCAATTATGCGCTGAACTTTTCCACGGCTTTCTAAATAGACTAGGTGTGCCATTGCTTCTCCCGAAGCAAACATTAATTGGTTTTTCGGAAGATCATCCCAAGCGCTACGTGTGTCCCAATGCATTTGACTTGCGATTTCAAAAGCGTTTAGGCAATTATTTTCAAGTATATCCAAAATTTCTTGGAGACGCTTCTGATGATGAACTCTCATCTCCGCAATACGTTTTCTTGGATCTGTAATAGTTTCTCGGTGGCCAGGAAACAGTATTTTTGTATTTAGAGAATCAATCCTGTCTAAACTGTTCAAATAGAATCCAAGGGGGTTTTCCATATCATTCCAATCAGTCAGGGTTGGCGTAATATCTTGCAGGAGATGATCTCCGCTAAATAAAATACTTTTTTGCTCGTCGTGGAGGCAGAGATGGTCGGTTGTATGTCCGGGAGTAGAAACGCAGCTGAAAACAAAGTTACCAATACTTATATTTGATCCATCCCCAACAGGAGTAATGTGCTTGCTAAGCGGTGCTGCAACTTTCTTAGCTGATTTCGAATTAAGTATGATTTCTTGGGGAAAACCATTATCATGAACCCTTTTGTTCATTTGCAGCCAGAATTCTTCGGTAATACTGCGTCTATACAAATCAGCCTCAATGGCGCTCATATAAACGGTTGACTCTTCATGAACTAAGTATTGTAACTGGCCGGCATGATCAGAATGCATATGTGTAATAAAAAAATCTAAATTGCTTGTTTTAACATCAAGTTTATTTAGAGCATCGGTTACAGCATTTTTGCATTCTGGAAATGCAAAACCGGTATCAATAAGCAAACTGCGCGGAGTGCCTTTAATCAGATAAGAATTAAGGAATTTCAAAGGATTACCAGGTAATGGTACTAATATGCGAAAGACTCCAGCATATACTTCTTGAAACATAATAATGCCTTTCAAAATTAAATATTCTAAAACAATAATAATACAAAAAGAAAAAAAATATAATATAAGCAGGAAATAAGATTAAAATACCGAATAAATAACCATCATAGCTAAAAAGGTATTTTTTTAGGAAGTAATTCGAGGATATATTATTAACTATGAGGAGGTGACTTCGTGATATCTGTTTTTGGATCAGCAGCTGCCGGTGGAGGAATCTACAGTAATCCATTGGTTATTCTATTAGGTGTATTACTAATTACCTATATTTTTATTAAGTTTTGCAGTTGGGCGAAAGGCAATAAGCTTTCTGGCGGAATTAAGAAAATAATTTTTCTTCTGACTGGCTTGGGTATGATAGCATTTAATGTATTATATTCTATGGGCAATGCTGCCATAGACAATTTGAATGATTGGAATATGGCTACTTATGCTTTGATCGGATCAGTGATTTGGGTTTTCATTTTTGCGTATGCACTTATGACTGAAAAAGCTGAATAATTCTAATTAAGACGACTTGAATTTTATCTTTATATTTGTGGATTATCCAGCTGATGCTGGATAATCCACAAATAATTACAGGAAATTGTTCAGTCGTCTTTTAGATTGTGATAACAGGTTCTGCCCAAGGAGAACAGTTAATGGATGAGATTTCCAGAAGAACTATATACCGATATCAGCAAAATTATGGAATTAAGAATGCTATTGACGAAATGATCGTAGAGATCAAAGTGGAAATATTAGTTAATGGTAGTTTCTATAAGACTACATTTTGTTCTCCATCCCATTTAGACGACCTGGCAATCGGCATGCTTTTAAATGACGGACTACTGTCTGCTTCAGCTGATATTAAATCTATAGTTATTAATAAGGACCAAATTCTAGTTGAGGCAAAAACAAGCTCTTCCCATGGCAATAAAAAGCATCAGCAAGAAGATGTTCTTAGTTATAAAGCCGAACACATTCTGGATTTAATGTCTAGCCATTTAAAGTCATCTATGGTTCATCAAGCGACAGGCGGCGTTCATGTCATGAGTATTGCTGACAGCTCAGGGATTATAATCTCACGCCAAGACATTGGCAGACATAATGCTGTTGACAAAATTCTGGGCAATTTTTTCAAAAATAACATTAGAATTGATGATAAAGTATTTTTGAGTTCAGGAAGAATTACCTCCGAAATAATAGACAAACTCATCAAAAACCAAGTCAAAATTGTGGTTTCGCGTGCAGCAGTCAGCACTTATGCCCAAGATCTAGCAGATGATGCCGGTATGACTTTGATTGGCTTTACTCGAGATAGTAGATTCAATATTTATTCTCATGACAACAGAATTATAATCTAGGAGTTAATATGTCTGGCGCAATTAAGCTATCTATCCATTTTCCGAATATTGCTGTCCAGGAGGTTTGGACCTTGAAAGGCAAAACCATATGGGAAGCATTGAACCTTACTGGAATATTTTCTAATTCCAGCTGCGGAGGCAATGGAACATGTGGAAAATGTAAAGTTCGAATTCCAGACTTTGTTAATGAAATAAGCAAAGAAGAGCGCGAATTGCTTCTCACTGAAGAGATTAACAAAAGTTATCGATTGGCTTGTTATTGCACGTTAAATGATTCCCTTGATGTATATTTCGATTATCAAGCGGATACTTTAATCGGAAATCCTAAGCTTATTCTTAACAATCATATTGGGGAATATGATTCGGTCAATAATAGAAAGATATATATACCGGGTTTTGACAAGAATTACCCTATACCTCTTTATGAGCGCATATGTAATGCCCTTCCCGATCACAGTTTTGAACTTCCTATAGCTGATATTAAAGAACTCCTTTATTGGGACCGAGAGGGAAGGCCGACAATTGAGCTCAATGCTTTAGTATTTGCAGACAATGTTGTTAAGAAAGTCAGCCGTAAAGAGTGCCGAGCATTTGGCTTAGCGATGGACATTGGCACAACCAGTTTGTTCATGGCATTAGTTGATTTACAAACTGCCAGAATAGCAGAGGTCTTGACCAAGCCGAACATGCAAAGAGTATTTGGGGGAGATCTGGTAACCAGAGTAGATTATTGCGTTAATAACGATGATGGCTTGGAAAAACTCCACCGAATTGTGATTAATAATATTAACAATATGATCGAAGAAATCATTAGTAGTGCAGGAATTGATTCTGCTGATATATACCGATGCACCGTAGTTGGTAATCCAGTCATGCTTCATATTTTATTAAATATTGGAATAATAAATTTTGCTTCAGCTCCATTTACCGGAGTTTTTCGTTCCGCATTAACGCTAAAACCAGAAGAAATAGGGCTAAATCTAAACTCAGGAACAATTATAAATATTTTGCCTCAAATTGGCGGTTTCGTTGGTGCCGACACTGTAAGTGCTATGATGGTATTGCCAAAACCCAATGAGCAAAATTTTGTTTTGATAGATATCGGTACGAATGGAGAAATCGTTGTTGGCAACAAAGGCGAGTTTTGGTCAGCATCTGCAGCTGCTGGACCGGCTTTTGAAGGCGGAGGGCTGCAAAGTGGTATGCATGCAGGAATTGGGGCAATTGATAAAGTTAGTTTGACAAATGATGAACTAATCTACTCGTGGCTTGGCAATGAAAATACCATCAGAGGAATTTGCGGTTCGGGAGCTTTGGACCTGTTGGCATGCCTTTTTATAGGCGAATTTATAGCCGAAAACGGTGTATTCACATCAAAGGCTAGACAGTTGCTTAAGCTTGAGGCCAGTGCAAACGGAGGCTCTCAATTAGTGCTATTTGATGAATCGACGAACCCCTACAAAATTGTATTTTCGCAAGAAGATATCCGCCAGATTCAATTAGCTAAGGCCGCATTGCGTACGGCAATAGACCTTCTGTTAGAAAAGTCCAAGCTTAAGCTCGAGGAATTAGATGCACTCTATATTGCTGGTAGTTTCGGCACTTTTCTAAATCCTAGCAATGCCTTAACTATCGGACTATTACCTAAAATTAATCCCCAAAAAATTATAAACATCGGTAATGCTGCCGGACTAGGGGCCGTAAATACTCTCTTGTCTGAAAACCTGCTTAGGCAATCACAATTATTGGCATCAAGAATACAACATATTGATTTGGCTGCCCAAGCCGAGTTTCAGCAGAGTTTAATAAAGAATATCGATTTTTACCGATAATAAATTCCAATTTATTTGAAATTATTGATTATTAACCCCGTAATCAGTTTAGGATAAAAGTAAGTTGATTTTTGAGGCATTTTTTCTTGAGCATTAGCAACTGCTAAGATTTCTTCTACTTTAGTTGGGTTTAATACAAACCCTAATTGATACTGCTTCTTATCAATCATTTCCACAACTTTATTCTCATCTTGAGTATAAGCTAAATTGTCTTGATTACGCCTCTCGTTTTCGCCAATATTTAACATTTGGTCAAGAATAAGATAATCCAAGATGGCAACATCTAAAGCTTTCCAATCTTTGGACTTATCAGAAGGCAATAATGCTAGGGCTTCGGCCTCACTGCGCAGTTTTAACATATACATGATTTTTCCGGAATATAGGCCAAATGTATGATCAGTCTTACCTTTCTCCCTCAATAGATCAGTGAATTCAGTAATGGATTTGCCAGATACTTTGGTGACTTCGAATTGTTCTTCAAGCCTTTTTAAGAATGCATTAAGTTTGAAGCCCGAAATATTGCCTACGATTCTATGAGTGGGTAATACAACCAAGCCTTCATCATAAATGTTCACCAGAGTGGTTAGAACATAGTCAAATCCTGGTTTGCCTTCTTCTTTCATAAGCCTTGCGTATTCGAGTGCGGTCTCGTAACGATGGTGACCATCAGCGATGTAGATTTTTTTATCGGCAATGATCTTGGTAATACTGCTAATAAGCTCACTATCACTTAGGACCCAAATGCGATGCTGTTCATTTGCTTCATCCACTATTTCAATTTCAGGTGTATTTTCACTGATATAATTAGTGATTATGTTATCAATAGTTTTTTCTTTATCTGAATAGAGCCCGAAAATGGAACTAAAATTGGCTTGGGTAGCTCGCATAAGCTGCAGACGATCAGCCTTTGGTTTAGACAGAGTTTCTTCATGAGGCAATACATTGCCTCCCTTGTATTCTTCGACCTTAAGCCCGCAAATAAAACCACTGCGAACATATTGTTGCCCCTGAATTACAAAACTCTGCTGATAAATATATAAGGAAGGATCTGCATCAATAATTAAGGTTTCGTCTTCCAACCATTTTTCTAAATACTGTCTGGCGCGAGTGTAGCGGTTTTTTTCTGCATTATCATTAGGAAAGGATAGGCCGAGTTCTAATCTAATAATATTGGAAGGGTGCTCGGAGTAATACTTGGTCTGTGCTGTTTCATCGATAATATCATAGGGGGGGGTAACGACGGACGCCAGATTACTTATCTTTTCAATATTATAACGAAGTCCATGAAACGGAATTATAGTTGCCATGTTATGTGCCCAGTCCTCCTTTGATTTGCGTATGCTCTTCAAATTTTAGTATATGCGTATGCATTATGCAATTGTTTTTTGCACCCGCAAACTTGATTTAATAGTGGTTTAATGATTAAATGTTATCGGAGAGCAACGGAATAGCTAACATTTTATGGGGTATTTATGACGCTGACAGATTATCATATACATATTGTTGCCCATGGAGAATACTCTTTCAATAGAGAAATATTAGGCTCATATATCGAAACCGCAAGAAAAATGGGTTTAACTGAAATCGGCTTTTTGGAGCATGATGAATTTGTTGACCAAATTGACTATGAATTATTAGCAGACATGAAACGTGAAAATCCCGATATTGGAATCAAAGCGGGGTTGGAGATTGACTATTTTCCTGGAAGCGAAAACAGAATTAGAAATTTGATTAACAATAATTATTTAGATTATGCGATGGGTTCAATCCATTATATCAATCAATGGGGTTTCGATCGTGTTGAACAAAGGCACATATTTGAGGAAAGAGAACTATTCGAAATATACAGCGATTACTATAACTTAGTGGCACAAGCTGCGAATTCGAAACTCTTTGACATTATTGCCCATTTTGATTTGATTAAGTTATGGGGGCACAGTTTGGATTCAGCAGAAATAAATAAAATACTTGATTCTACTCTGGAATGCATTAAAAAAAATGATCTGGTTATTGAAATAAATAGCAGCGGATTGCGTAAACCTGTTAAAGAGCAATACCCCTCTAGGAAAATTGTTGAGAAGATGTTTAATTTGGATATCCCGATTGTGCTTGGTTCAGATGCTCATCATATTGACCAGATTGCAATGGAACTAGACTATGTAGCAAAATTAGCCAGGAGTGCCGGATATAGATATTTGGCATCTTTCACTAAGCGATCCAGGTCTTTTGTTGCTTTGTGATTCTTGGAAATAAGGAGATATTATGGGAGACTTTGCAATACTATTAGTGAGTTTGGGAATTATTTTAGTTGGCGCTGAAGTTTTTGTTAACGGAGTTGAATGGCTGGGTAAAAAACTTGATTTATCCGAAGGTGCTGTCGGAAGCATATTGGCGGCAATCGGCACCGCTTTGCCGGAGACGATTATTCCTATAATTGCAATTCTGTTTTCAACAGGTAGTCATGGACATGAGATCGGAATCGGTGCTATTTTGGGTGCGCCTTTAATGCTGGCAACATTAGCAATGTTTGTTACCGGTATAGCAGTTATTGTATTTAGTAAAAGCCGGAAAAGCGGACGTAAAATTTCAGCTAACTACAGAATAATGAAGCAGGATTTATTGTTCTTCTTGATAGCTTATACATTGGCAGTATTAGCAGGTCTAATTCCACCTAGTTTGCGCTTTGTGCAGATTGGAATCGCAATTTTCCTAGTATTGTCATATGTATTGTATGTACGCGCATTATTAAAGCAGACTAGAAAACCAGAACATGATACGGAATTACCGCGTTTTTATTTAGCTGCTAAAAATGCTGAAGCTTCGATAACTCTAATTATTATCCAAATTTTTATTGCCTTAACCATTATTATTATAGGCGCTAAGCTATTTGTCGGTGCGGTGAGCGGTTTAGCGGTAATCTATGGGGTTCCGGCTTTTATCTTGGCAATAATAATTACTCCGATCGCAACTGAATTGCCGGAGAAATTCAACAGTGTAATATGGATTTCGCGGGATAAGGATACTTTAGCCTTAGGTAATATTACTGGAGCTATGACTTTTCAAAGCTCCTTGATTCCAGCGTTAGGAATAATATTTACTGATTGGCAGCTTTCATCCGGCGGTTTAATCTCTGCAGTATTTGCGTTAGTATCGGCTCTAATTATATACATTAGTCTTGTTCGCAAAAAAAGGATTGCAGTAAGAACTTTAATGTTCGGGGGCGTTTTGTACAGCTTATTTTTCATTGGAGTAGTCCAAGGATTTATTAATTAACTATCATATTTAGCCGATGCTGATTTTTCCTTCCGGTTGTCTAATTGTCGGTTGAGTAGCTCGGTTAGCTAAAGCAAAAGCTAAGGTTAGAGGTCCGACTCTGCCTAAAAACATGATAAGAATCATCAAATATTTGCCAAAAATTGATAGTTCAGCGGTTAAACCTAGAGATAACCCCACAGTGCCTAATCCCGAGCAAACATCGAAAAAGACTTTTAGTGGATCAGATTCATGGGTGAACAAGATCAAAAAAGTGAATATAAAAACGAAAACTATATAAACCATTAATATAGTTATTGCCTTATTGACCTTTTCGGGAGAAATTCTGTAGTTACCTAATTCAACATCCTTTTTCCCGCGTATCATACTGGATACTATTGCATACAAAATAGCTAATGTAGTGGTTTTAATGCCACCGGCTGTCGAACCGGGCGAAGCTCCAATAAACATAAGAATGATCATGAGAATATGGGTTGATGGACTCAAGGCGGCAAGTTCAACTGTATTGAAACCTGCAGTGCGGGTGGTTACTGATTGGAAAAATGATGCTAGTATTTTGGCGGACCAGCTCATATCAATGAAACACCTATTGTACTCGGTGTAGAGAATGATTAACATAGGTACGACAATTAAGATTACGGATAACACCAGTATGGTTTTAGTGTGTAAGGATAAGCGGTCTCCCTTCCTATAATTGTAGAGTTCATTTAGTACCACGAAACCTAAACCGCCAACAATGATACATATGGAAGTTACAATTAATACGGTTATATCTTCTGCAAAGGCGGTTAGGCTGCTAAAACCTCCCATTATATCGAACCCAGCATTATTATATGAGGAAATTGAATGAAATATTGCGTTCCAGAGAGCCTCAGAAAAACCCATACTTGGAGTCCAATGAATTGTCAAAATGATTGCAGCCATTGCTTCGAGAGCTAAAGATATAATAATGATGTTTTTAAAGACATTTACAACCCCTCCAGGGTCTGATTTATCAAGTGCAGTTTGAAGAATCAGACGCTCGCGAAGATATATTCTCCTGCCTAAAATTAGTGCATAAAAGACAGCAAATGATACTATCCCTAAGCCTCCGACTTGGATTAAGAGCAAGATCACGATTTGGCCAAAAAACGACCAATGAGTTGCAGTATCTACAAGTAATAGGCCGGATATGCAAGCGGCAGAAGTTGACGTGAAAAACGCAGTCAGAAAATCTGTATTGCCGCTGTTACTGGAAATGGGCAGCCATAACAGCATTGTGCCTAAAAAAATAATAGACATAAAGCTGATGCTAAGAAACTGAGTTGGCTTAAGTTCAAATTTTTTAATATGCTTTATCATATAATTATTTAAGATTACTAAAGCTTTGAATAGCTTTGTTTTCACCAAGAATAACTAATACATCGCCGGCTTGAAACCGTTCATTGGGATGTGGAGAGACAATTATTTCATCATTCCTGCGAATAGCAAGAATATTAATCTGATGCTTTTTACGGATATTGGATTCTATTAGGCTTCGGTTTTCTAGTGAAGGGGGAGGATATAATTCCACTAAGCTATATTTTGGAGATAATTCCAAGTAATCGAGAATACTTGAAGAGAATAGGCTGCGGGCAATTTTAATTGCCATATCGCGTTCAGGATAAACGACCAAATCAGCGCCAATTTTTGCAAGCACTTTGCCATGCAAGTCATCTTGGGCTTTAGCAATTATTCGCTTAGCACCTAATTCCTTTAATAAAATAGTAGTTAAAATATTGGCCTGCATATTTTCCCCAATGGCGACAAAAACAATATCGAAATTTAGTATCCCCAAAGCCCTTAGAACTGTTTCATCCATAGCGTCTGCTTCAACTGCTTTTGTTGCAATTTCGGAAGCTTTATGCACGCGTTCACTATTATTGTCAATAGCAAGAACTTCATAATCTAAGTCAATCAATTCTCTAATTAAGCTGGCTCCAAATCTTCCAATCCCTATAACAGCGCACTGTATTTTTTTCATTCTTATTACCTTCAAAATTGATAATTTGCTATTATTATGGTTAGCAAAATGTAGATTGTCAATTAATTATCGCATATTTTTTATAAAATAATGGTAATCATTCTATTACGTTTTCGCATGTGATAAAATTTACTTTAGGAATCTGTAGACATAAATGGATAAGCGGAGGAGAAGAGATGAGAAAACTAATAAGTCTTGTCGTTTTATTTTTGAGTTTAATACTGTTTAGTGGGTGCTCACCGGTAGAGCAGGAGTTCTTGCAGAAATACTATGAACTATCAAAATGGAAAGCACTTCAAGACACGACTACTATACATTTTAATGCTATGTTAATAGACGAAAACCTAGATTATAGTGTAGTTATGGATACATATCAAGACATTGAGGCTAAACAAGTAAAATTCGTTATCAGCGGGAAATCCAATAGCGATAAAATACCCGGCTTTGATCCGATTGAATTCCTTTTTGATGAAGAAGCTATTTATTTTCGTGGCAACGATATAGCGAACATTGCTAATACCTTTCAAATACCCTTAAGCGAAAAAGAGCAAAGAGTTTTAGCAAAAATCAAAGACCAGCATATAGTGCTAAAATATTCGGAAATCGAAAACATGGTTAATAGTGATAATCTCGCCGGAAACGAGCTTTTTAGTGCAGAAATGATTAAACAAAGCATGTTTGAGCCCGAAAAGACATATGGGATGCTATTGCTACTCCCTCAAGCCTTCCCGGAGTTTTCTATGGGAATGATTAGAGAAGGTGATACTTATATAATAAATATTAATAATAGCAATATCGTAGATTTGATTGATAAGTATGCGCTAAATAGTATAAAAAACATCGACAAGCTTATGGAGTTATCCATGGTAAATCCTGACCTAAAGCAAAGTATTGCTGAAATCAGCCCGGAAGAAAGGGCTGCAATGTTAGAAGAATATGAAAAATTTGCTCCTGAAATGAAAGAAATGCTGCAAAGCAAAATTGATTTAGGCGAATTAAAGATTGCAGTTAAATTTGAGTTCTTGCCGCAATCAGCTAAGAGCAATATTGATATTTCGGCAGAATACTTTGATTTGCCTGAACCGGTCTACGGAAATATAGATTTTGATCTAAGCATTAATTCACTTGCAAAAATGAAGAAAAATAGCATTGCAATGCCTGAACCTAATAAGCAGGCTTCAGCAATTAAAGTTATTAATGAAATGAAGATACCGGAGAAAAAACTCATTATATATGTTGATAATAATGAGCGATTTTTGCAGTTCTATGATGCCAAGCCTACCAGCTTGAATTTCGGCATAATATTCAGTGAAGATGCGACTGAGATACCGGCAGTTGAGGTATTGACTGCTCTAAATGAAAATCCGGTATGGCATGATGGGATGAAGGCTTATTATATCAGCACCCCTAATGGTCCAATTGTGATCGATGGTCAGTTTTATGACCAAAACGGCCAAGAAAAGTTCTTTATATCACCTTGGGAATTAACTAAGTTGGGGTATAATGTTATATGGAATTATCAAGATCGCTGCATACAAATAAGCAAGTAGCGAAGGAATTATTAATATCAACTAAGGCATCATAAGATACTTTTATTATGCTTTCGTTAACAAAAGATTAGGCTACGGATGGTATGGCTTCATACTAGAACCGTAGCCTTTTATGTTTTGTAAACATTTGCAAAAGAAAAACTAATGTAGCAACTATAGACAGGAAAATTATATTTTGAGAAACTAAAAAAATTGATACTAAGAATAACAAAACGGATAAAATAGATATATAAACTTTAATAAGGGATGGTCGTTATCAAAAAAGCGTTTATTATTTCAACCGGCACTGAGTTGATGCTGGGCTTGGCAGTTGATACCAACAGCGTATTCCTGTCATCACATTTGACCCAATTAGGATTTAAAGTAGTTGGTCAATACGTTATAGGTGATGATGAAAAAATAATCGAAAATGCTTTTCGCTTAGGTATAAGCTCAGCTGACATAATAGTAGCCTCTGGAGGGCTTGGCCCCACTTTAGATGATCTCACCAAAGAGGTACTATGCAAAGTAATCGATAAGAAAATGGAATTAAGGCCTAAAGAGGTCAAAAAAATTGAATCTATTTTTAAAATGAGAAATAGAGCAATGCCCAGCAATAACCTTAAGCAGGCGATGTTTCCACTTGAAGCTAAGCTTCTAAACAATGATTTTGGAACTGCTTCAGGGATGACAATTGAGACTGAGGGTAAGATAATTGCCTTACTACCGGGACCTCCTCGTGAATTAGAACCCATGTATTTGAAGTATCTGGAACCTTATTTACAAGAATACTACTCATTGTCTCCGAGCAAAGACGGCCGCAAAACTTTAAAGGTAATGGGTTTAGGAGAATCACAAGTTGAAGAACTGCTCAATCCTTTAATCAATAATGCTACCGATTACTATTTCGCTTTCCTGGCAATAGATGGCGAGGTTCATATAAAAATTACGGTAAACGACGATTTTGAGGGCGATTATGATAGAGTGCTTGAGCAAGCTCGGCTCGATATCAAAAAAATAATTGGTGATAATGTATTCGCGGAAGAAGATGTGACCTTAGCTCAAATCGTGGCGGATAAGCTCAGAGCAGCGAATAAAAGCTTAGCTTTGGCTGAGTCGTGTACCGGCGGCTTGTTATCAAAAATGATTACTGATTTCTCCGGCATTTCTGATAATTTTTGGGGAGCAGTAGTTACCTATAGTAATGAGGCCAAAATTAATTTCCTCGATGTTAATGAGCAAACTCTAGTAAGTGAAGGGTCAGTCAGTGAAGAAACTGCTATAGAAATGGCTACTAATTTGCAAAAAATCTCGGGTGCTGACATTGCTCTGTCTATAACAGGTATTGCCGGGCCAGAGGGAGGAAATGAAAAAAAGCCGGTCGGGCTTGTATATATTGCCTGGGCAGACTGTCATGCTTGCCATTGCAAAAAACTGCAATTTCTGGGTAATCGCGAAAGCGTTAGGATGCTGGCGGCGAAAACAGCACTTGATATTCTAAGGCGTTTTTTAGGAGACGTTTAAATTATGAGAGCATTTATTGCCATACCGATACCAGTAAACGTTTCCAGTCAGATCGAGCTATACCAACGCGAATTAGCTTGCGCAACCGGGAGTGTGAAATGGGTAGAGAGCAACAACTACCACTTGACCCTTAAGTTTCTGGGCGAAATTAATGACCAGATGCTGGCAGCAATAATTGCTGATATGCAAGAAATTGCTTTAAATATTAATTCATATGATGTATCTTTTAATAAATTGGGATATTTTCCTAATGGTGATAGAATCAGGGTGATTTGGTTAGGCGTAAATGAAGGGTCCGCAGAAACAGTTAGATTAAGCCAAATGATTGCACACAAAATGTGTGAATATGGATACCCGCAAGAGAAAAATTCTTCGATTCACCTAACCTTAGGGAGAGTACGTCAAGGCTTAACCGTGGAAAGAGAATTTTTTCAAGCCATAAAGCAAATTGATAGTGGCTTGAAAAAATTAAGATTTAGAGCCGAGGGATTCCAATTAATTAAAAGTACATTAACAAGTAAAGGGCCTATTTATACGGTTTTAAGGCAATTTGATTTTAACCTGTGATCTGTTGACAGTTAGCAAATTGCTATATATAATGCGTATAACGAACATATGTTTGATTGGGGGAGGAGATTCAATGGAAGACAATGCAGGCAAAATGGAAGCTGTGAATATTGCCATAAAGCAAATCGAAAAACAATTTGGCAAGGGATCAATAATGTTGCTCGGTGAAAATAGCTCAATGAATGTCGATACGATTTCTACAGGATGCATTTCTCTGGACTTGGCATTAGGAGTAGGCGGATTACCACGGGGAAGAATAATTGAAGTTTTTGGGCCGGAGTCTTCAGGAAAGACAACTGTTGCTCTTCATGCAGTTGCCCAGGCACAAAAAGAAGGTGGCATGGCAGCATTTATTGATGCGGAACATGCGTTGGATCCTAATTATGCCAAGCAACTTGGGGTAGATATCAATAATCTGTTAGTCTCTCAGCCCGATTCAGGTGAACAAGCTCTGGAAATAGCAGAAGCATTAGTTAGAAGCGGAGCGATAGACGTAATAATTATTGATTCGGTTGCGGCATTAGTTCCCAGAGCCGAATTAGAAGGAGAAATGGGTGACATCCATGTTGGCTTGCAAGCTAGATTAATGTCACAAGCATTAAGGAAATTAACTGCCCATATTGGAAAATCTAAGACTTGTTTAATCTTCATTAATCAGATCCGAGAAAAAATTGGCATAGCATACGGAAACCCAGAAACTACAACTGGCGGACGGGCTTTGAAATTCTATTCATCGATTCGCATAGAAGTTAGAAAAGGTGAAGTTATTAAGCAAGGCACAGATACTATTGGCAGCCGCACAAAAGTTAAAGTAGTCAAAAACAAAATTGCTCCGCCTTTTAAAACAACCGAATTTGATATCATGTACGGATATGGTATATCAAAAGAAGGCGACATATTAGACATTGCATGCAGTCAAGAAATAGTTCAAAAAAGCGGTTCTTGGTATTCCTATAATAGCGAGAGATTAGGACAAGGACGAGAAAATGCCAAAGAAACTATCAAAAATAATGAAGACTTGTATTTGGAGCTTGAGAAAAAAATTAAGAATTCTTTTGATGTTAAGCAAAATCAAAATACTTTATAAGCCATGCTTGACACCTAAAGCTAAACTAACTACAATTTGAATAGGTTGAGTTCAGTAATTCCGTTACTTTTTACAAGTGGGATTTATATAGATTATTAATATGATTATTGCATAAGGTTATAATAGTTTTTTAACCTCTATAAATCATGTTTTATCTAGAAGATAATGCTGTGTTTAAAAGCATGATGATTTGTATGTTGTTCTATATAGGATTACTATTATAGTAAACTGTCTAGTTTTATGATTCATCAAAACGGAATATTAGCTGACTTTATCGAGTTATTTACTCGTTTTTTTTTGTCAAAAAAAGTAATAGGAGGTGGATATAATTTATTTGGGATTCGGGTTATTTCAACTATTTTTTATACTAATTGCTGCTATTTTAGTCGGCAGCATTGTAGGGTATTTTTTTAGGAAAAAGCTTAGCGAAAGTAGGATTGGTGCTGCTGACGAAGAAGCAAAAAGAATAATAGAAGAATCTGCAAAAGAAGCAGAAGCCAAGAAAAAGGAAATTCTTCTTGAAGCGAAGGAAGAGATCCATCGTAATCGCCAAGAATCAGAGAAAGACATCAGAGATCGCCGGAAAGAATTAGATAGAATAGAAAGGCGGCTTCTGCAAAAAGAAGAAACCTTGGACCGAAAGAGCGATAACGCTGAAAAAAAAGAATTAACACTGGTGGAAAAAGAAAAGGAAATATCACAGACACAAAATGATTTGCAGGTTTTATTGTCTCAACAGCTCAAGGAATTAGAGCGAGTTTCGGGTTTGAGTAAGGATGAAGCAAAGGATATATTGCTGAGTAATGTCGAAAATCAGATTCGACAAGAAACTGCGGTTATGATCAAAACTATAGAATCTGAAGCTAAAGAGGAAGCCGACAAAAGAGCCAAAAATCTTGTGACACTTGCAATTCAGAAATGTGCTGCTGATGTAGTGTCAGAGACAACGGTATCAGTGGTTCCCCTCCCGAACGATGAAATGAAAGGCCGTATTATTGGACGCGAAGGCAGAAATATTAGAACTTTCGAAACTCTTACTGGGGTAGATTTAATTATCGATGACACCCCTGAAGCTGTTATTCTTTCATCTTTTGATCCCATTAGACGTGAAATCGCTAGAGTTGCATTAGGTAATCTAGTTTCAGATGGACGTATACATCCGGCACGTATTGAGGAAATGGTTGAAAAGGCGCAAAAGGATATTGATAATGAACTTCGCGAGGTTGGTGAAGAAGCGGCCTTTGAAGTTGGTATACATGGTTTGCATCCTGAGATTATTAAGCTTTTAGGCAGATTGAAGTATAGAACCAGTTACGGACAAAATGTGTTAAAACATTCGATAGAAGTTGCGCATCTAGCAGGAGTTATGGCTGCAGAATTAGATGTGGATATCCAAATTGCTAAAAGAGCGGGATTACTTCATGACTTGGGAAAAGCTGTTGATCATGAGGTTATAGGACCTCATGTAGAAATTGGGGTAGATTTAGCCAAAAAGTATAGAGAAAATAAAGACATCATTCATGCAATTGCTGCCCACCACGGAGATATTGAACCCTTGACCGTTGAAGCAGTCTTGGTTCAGGCCGCTGATGCTATATCGGCATCACGTCCCGGTGCTCGCCGCGAGACTCTGGAAGCCTACATAAAAAGGTTGGAGAAATTGGAAGCTTTGGCTGATTCCTTTGTGGGGGTTGACAGATCATTTGCGATACAAGCTGGGCGTGAAGTGCGAATAATTGTTAAACCAGAAGAAATAGACGATTTACAATCTATAAATCTTGCAAGAGACATAGCGAAAAAGGTAGAAGATGATATTGATTACCCAGGGCAGATCAAGGTAGTGGTCATTCGCGAAACCAGATCAATTGAATTTGCTAAATAAAGAAGCTGATAACTCTTGAACGTATTCTTTTTAGTTTTTTTCGAAACACTCAGACTAGGATAACAGCTCCAGATGGTCATGGTTGGCCTCCGGGATGAATTTTTTGGTACTTTCCCGGGTTGCTGCAGTAATAAGGCCGCAGTCACGGAAGCAAACGAAGTTAATGGGCTTTATAATCAGTCTGAAGCTGCAGATAATCTGCAGCTTCTTTTATATAAACACATATTTTGCGGGAGGTTGTTGTGTTGAATATATTGGTAATGGGTGATATCGTTGGCAAACCAGGCCGAAAAGCGGTGCGTGATTTTTTGCCTGAGATAATTAGTAATAATCAAATCGATTTTGTGATCGCTAACGCAGAAAATGCGTCTGGAGGAAGAGGGTTAAACAAGGACTCAATGATGGAGCTTCTATCCTATGGAATAGACGTATTAACTATGGGCAACCATGTATGGGATAATAAGGATATTTTTTCGTTCATTGATGAGCAAGAAATGATCATTCGACCATGTAATTATCCTGAGAACACGCCTGGACGAGGTTATGGGATATTTGCTCGCGATAATGGCAAGAGAATTGCAGTAATAAACGCGTCTGGCCGAATATTTATGGATTGTCTAGAATCTCCTTTCCAAAGAGTGGACTCAATACTAAAAGAAACCAAAGACCTTGCCGATATTTTTATAATTGATTTTCACGCTGAAGCTACCTCGGAAAAATTGGCTTTTGCTTACTATTTTGATGGCAGAGTAGATGCGGTTTTAGGTACTCACACTCATATTCAAACCGCAGATGAGAGAATACTGCCGGGAGGTACTGCGTACATTACTGATCTTGGGATGACTGGGCCGGTTGATTCTATATTAGGTATGGATAAAAATCTTGTGATCAAGAAATTTTTGACACAGCTTCCAGTAAGATTAGAGGTAAGTAAAGCAGAAGGACAACTTGAGGGTGTCATACTTATGATAGATGATACATATAATGGTATAGCAAATATTCGACGAATATCGACAAAATACTAGAATTTTTTCAAAAAAATATGCAGAAAGGAGGATTTGCCATTATTACTTAGAATATACAATATATTAGAAAATAAGCAGTAGCTGACGTTTCTTTATATTCATATACTATTGAGGGAGGGTTTCCAATGGAAGTCTTAAAAGTTTCAGCAAAATCTAGTCCTAACTCTGTAGCTGGAGCTCTAGCGGGAGTGTTAAGGGAGAAAGGGGCAGCGGAAATTCAAGCGATTGGGGCTGGAGCAATAAATCAAGCTATTAAGGCGATTGCTATTGCTAGAGGTTTTGTAGCCCCTGGTGGGATGGATTTAATCTGTATTCCAGCTTTCACGGATATTGTCATTGAAGGCGATGAAAGAACCGCGATCCGGATAATTGTTGAACCCAGATAAATAGCATTATATAGATACTAGTACTTAATTATTCTTACTTTTGCTCTTACCGAATTGTCATTTTAGCATACGTAACAGACTTACATTAAGCAAGATATATCTTAAATTTTTAAAGCAAAGGAATTAATTGGGCGAGCATCATATGATAGATTTACACTGTGACATACTATCCAAAATATGGAATAACGATTATGAGCTATTAAATAATTGTTTTCATTTTGATACCAGCAGAGCTAAAACTGTTGGTATAATGCTTCAATTCTTTGCATTATTTACTGATTTGATCGATGATCAAGGTTGGAATAGCATACAGCAGCAGATATATCTATTATTAGAAAACATTACGAAACATGACAACCTCAGCTTAGTTAAAAGCTATGCTGATATTACATATAATGAAAAGAATGAACGCATTAACTGTTTGCTTCATCTTGAAGACGGAGCAATATTGGATGAAAACTTTGATCGTTTCGACTTTCTATATGAAGAGGGATTGAGAAGCATTGGTCTGACATGGAACTATAGGAATTTTTTGGCAGACGGAGTCGGGGTTGGATATGATGATCAGGGGATAACCAAGTCTGGAATAAGGTTTTTGCGTAAATTAAGGGATAAAAAAATAGTATTAGATTTGGCTCATCTAGGAGAAAAGGGATATTATCAAATTTTTGATTTATTCGATCGTCCGGTAGTTATTTCACATGCAAACGCCTATAGTTTATGTCAGAACCGACGCAATATTAAAGATGAACAATTAAAGATTTTAGCTGACAACAAAGGGATAATTGGTATAACTAGCGTATCGGATTTCGTAAAAAATGACCCTGCCGGCAAAAAAGCTGATATCAATGATTGGGTCGAACACTTTGTCTATATTGCATATCTAATTGGACCGGAATACTTAGCTATTGGCTCAGATTTTGACGGTGCAGAAAATATTGTTATGAACGGAGTTGAGGATTATAAATATTTAGATGATTTGTTTACGCAAAAGGGGTTCAGTAAATCCGAAATAAGAATGATAAAGCGGGAAAATGCCCTGAGAGTTTTGAGTTCAAACTTGTGAGTATTTGTTAATTAATATAAACTTATACTATTATCAAGCAAAGAAAGAACTTTAAAGAGAACATAAATGTATTATGATTTGCATGTTCATACACATGCCTCGGATGGGGCATTTAGCCCGCAAAAAATATTAGATATCTGCGCTGAAACTGGGGTGCCAGGATTAGCAATTACAGACCATGATACGGTAAATGGTTTATCAGTAGCGAAGCTTTATAAAGAGGCAAAAGAACTCAAGCTGGAATTAGTTTATGGTATTGAGTTAAATACTGATTGGGGAGAATCTGAGGTTCATATATTAGGTTACTTCATTGATTTCGAGGATAAGCGTTTTCAAAATCAACTAAAGGTGTTAAAAGAAGCACGTTATGATAGAGCGCTCAAAATGATCAAACGCTTAAATCAACTCGGGATATCAATAGATATTAGTGAAGTCGAGCAGATTTGTCATGGAGAGTTGATTGGAAGACCGCACATTGCTAGGGTCATGATTGCAAAAAAATATGTTGCAAACCAAAGAGAAGCATTCCAACGTTACATTGGCATTGATGCCCCAGCATATGTGCCTCGCTATAAATTCACTACCCAAGATGCTATTGATCTGATTAATACAGTTAATGGCATTCCTGTTTTAGCACATCCTGGTTTAGTTAGAGAGCAAGATAAGATCAAAATGATTATAAATAAAGGCATTAAGGGAATAGAGGTCTTTTATCCTGAGCACAATTATCGCCAAGTGAAAAACTATCTGGAGACATGCAGCCGGTTTAAGTTATTAGTTACTGGAGGCACTGACTTTCATAGTTTCGACATCAAAAACCGATGTCAAAGCATCGGGGAAATTGGAATAAACGAAGAACAATTCCTCCTATTAAAGAACTATTTCCACAATAAAGCAAAAAATGAGTGAATTATTTCCTAAATTAGCAGGAAATCCGATGCAATATGTAGAATAATGTCTTTGGTATTAATCTATAGGGAGCAGAGGATATGAAAAAAATTATTGTTGTTGCTTGTTTTATGTTCTTTTCCAGTTTTAGTGTAGCCCAAGCTGCGAGTACTTATATCGTAAAAGCTGGAGATAACCTTTGGACCATTGCTAGTGCGAACGGAGTAACTGTTGCTGAATTGCAGAATTGGAATAGTTTAAAAAGTGATTTCCTGCAGATAGGTGATAAACTCATAATAGGACCTCCAAATCAGAATAGCCCTCAGCCGCAATACACAGCCCCGCCTAGTGCAAGTCAAGAATCTAATTCTTCTACATATACAGTACAAGCTAATGATAATCTATGGCTTATTGCCCAAAAGTATAATACTACTGTTGAGCAAATTAAACTTGCAAATAACCTTTCAAGTGATGCTTTGCAAATTGGCGATAGGTTGATTATTCCCGGTTCTTTAAGCTCTTCTGGACCTAGTCCTTCGCGATCCTATCTTAGTAACACAACTCCCGTAACAGAAAAACAAAATAATGATTCCAATGAAAACGAACTGGTAAAAACAGCAGCGAAGTATTTGGGAACACCATATAAATACGGAGGCCAAAGCCCTGGAGGTTTCGACTGTTCAGGATTTGTTCGTTATGTATTTTTGCAGCATGATATTGAATTGCCAAGAACTGCTGCTGGTCAGGCTTCGGTTGGGGTACATGTTGACAAAAGCGATTTATTACCAGGCGATTTAGTTTTCTTTACTTGTTATAGTAAGAGTATAGATCATTCTGGAATATATGTTGGCGGCGGGCGATTTATTCACTCAAGCTCACCACGAAGCGGGGGAGTAATCTATTCTTCATTAAGTGAAGGTTTCTACGCCAAGACTTATTATGGAGCTCGTCGGATATAACTTTATTAAAAGAATAATATTAAATATTAATGCTAATTAAGATCATTTACTATAATATGTGTATGATCTTAATAGTTTTATAGGAGGTTTTTTGCTTTGGATAACGATATTATGAATTTATTAGGAATTCCTGCAACCTTAGTAGGAAGTGAGGAGTGGCAGGAAATCGAAAAAAGGGAAGCCTCCCTGGGAGAGGAAGTTTTGTTTGAGCAAATCATCAGTCAGAGGCTTTGGTCGAACGCAGAGATAGCTTGGGTTATTAAGCGGCTTTTATACTATTACGGGAAGAAAGATGAACTGCTAAAAAAGACACCTAAAGACAGACTATTTCTCACAATGACTAATATACTGCGCTGTTTATTTATTGTTCTAGATAGTGCTAATCCTGACTTCGATGATAATTTGAGAAGCTATTTGTGCAGCAAATTATCTGATTCTACCTGGGGAATTACTAATCGAACCAGGGATTATTTATATAAAATCAAGGATTAATATCATTTTCTTAGTCAAAATAAGTCCTCGAAAGTGAGCATTTCAATTCTCAATTAAAATCACGATTTCTGGTTTAAATTGAGCTTGTCAATAAAACCCTGTGTTCTTTTCTATCTCTGACCTGAATAGAGTTTTTTTATACTATTCTTTGATCAAGGGTAGACAAATATATTTGTCTACCGCGACTGCAACCAGCGGTCATGTCAAAGACAATAGTATTTACTAATCCGCGTTATAGTAATGATTTAAGGCGAATTAGTAAAATAACATTTTGGGGAGGATTCAAGATGAATAATTGGTATCAGTTGAATTCTGCTATGGTAATAGAGATTTTAGGGTCGGACATAAAAAATGGGTTGAAAAATGATGAAGTTAAGAAGCGTCAACTATCTGGGGAGAACTTAATTGAAGCAGGACCAGGCATCAGTGTATTCAAAATGCTTCTGAGTCAATTCACTGATACTATGGTCTTAGTATTGCTTGGGGCTACTATTATTTCTGCTATGGTTGGCTCAATTGTTGATGCTATGACCATCATGGCAATCGTAATAATCAACGCCATTTTGGGCTTTGCCCAAGAATTTAAAGCTGAAAAGTCGATGGAAGAGATGAAAAAACTTTCAGCTCCCCATGCGATGGTTCTAAGGAATGGCAAGAAGAAAAAAATACTGGCATCTGAGCTGGTGAGTGGGGATATAATTTACTTGGAAACCGGCGATAAAGTGCCTGCAGATGTAAGAATACTAGATTGCGTCGGATTAGAAATTGATGAATCATCATTAACGGGTGAATCACTTCCTGTATCAAAAGACCCACAAGAAATTAAGCTTGAGGAAACAGCATTGGCAGATCGGCACAACATGGCTTTTATGGGAACGGCCATTACTAGAGGCAGGGGACTTGCTGTAGTCACTGAAATCGGGATGGCAACTATAATGGGTCAAATAACCAAAATGATTAGTGAAGCTGATCCCTCAATGACACCCCTGCAGAGGAAACTATCTGAACTTGGGAAAAAAATGATAATAATATGCCTTACAGTATGTGCAATGGTTTCTTTGCTGGGCATCATAAGAGGTGAAGAGATCATGGATATGCTAATGGCAGGAATTAGTCTTGCGGTTGCGGCTATTCCGGAAGGACTGCCGGCAATCGTAACCGTGGTGTTGGCGTTAGGGGTTCAGCGTATGTCAAAAAGAAAAGCGATAGTCAGAAAACTGTCAGCAGTCGAAACGCTGGGTTGCACTACTGTCATTTGTTCGGACAAAACCGGTACCTTAACTGAAAATAGGATGAGGGTTGTGAAAATCGGATCATTATCCGGAGAGTATGAGGTAGAAGGTGATGGTTATCAACCGAAGGGCAGTTTTTTAATGAATGGACAAAAGTTCAACCCCAAAAAAGATACTGCATTAATGAAAATTCTTGAAATTGCATTTAACTGCAATAATGCAGAGCTTGAAAAAAATAAAAACCAATATCAGTTTTTAGGGGATCCGACTGAAGCAGCCCTTCTAATTGCTGCTATGAAAGCTGGATACGAGATAAAGCTTGATCGCTGGTACGAAAATCCCTTCGATTCTAATCGCAAATACATGAGTGTTGGAATTGATAGCGATGATGGTTCTTGGGTACTTGCCAAAGGAGCTTTAGAAGCCATTGCTCCACTTTGCACTCGGGTATTTAACTCCGGTAAAATAGTTCCGCTTGATAAAAAGTGCTTGGAAAACTTTAATATCATGCAAGAAAAATGGGCAGAAGAAGGAATTCGTGTTCTTGCTCTTGCGGGCAAGCCGACTGCTAAAATCCAGAAAAAGCAAGAAAATATGACGGACGAACTTGATAGAGAATTAGTGCTTTTTGGCTTATGTGGATTAATAGATCCTCCTCGTGCAAGCGTATATGAGTCTATTGCAGCTTGTAAGAGTGCTGGGATCGTCCCGGTAATGATTACGGGAGACCATCCTGTAACTGCGGCGGCTATTGCTAGAAATATAGGTTTAATTAATGATAAAGAAGTCATTACCGGACTACAAATAGATACTTTATCTGACAAGGATCTATTGAGATGTATTCTGGAGAACAGAGTATTCGCCCGAGTTTCTCCTGATCATAAGAATAGAATAGTTAGGGTCCTGCAGAAAAACGGTCAAATAGTTGCTATGACGGGTGACGGAATAAACGACGCACCCGCAGTCAAAGCCGCCGACATTGGAGTTGCGATGGGGATAAGCGGAACTGATGTTACAAAAGAGGCTGCTGAAATCGTCTTGGCAGATGATGATTTTTCGACAATCGTTAAAGCAGTATTTGAAGGTCGAGCAATATACAATAACATTAGGAAATTCATTCGTTATTTGCTGGGATGCAATATTGGTGAAGTATTGGTAATGTTTCTGGCTACTATCATTGGAATGCCTTTGCCTCTCTTACCGATTCAGCTGTTATGGGTTAACTTGATGACTGATGGCTTGCCGGCGATAGCTTTGGGTTTAGAACCAGCAGAGCCTGGAATAATGAAAAAAAGACCGCGCCTAGTCAATGAAAGCATTTTTTCTCATGGTCTTCATTACAAAATTATTGCTCGAGGGATTTATATTTCAATAATTACACTGCTTGCTTTTAGTGCCGGTTTGATCATAAATAAACTTGAAGGCAGTTCTGCTATGGAGTTACCTTATACAATAGCCTTAACTACTCTGGTTTTCGCGCAGTTATTCTACGTTTTTGAGTGCAGATCGGAGGAGTATTCACCATTTCAGCTGGGCTTCTTTGCCAACAAATTTTTAGTAATAGCTGTTATCACTTCGGTTATTCTTCAATTGCTTGTTTTGTATAATGAAAAGCTTAACATAGTGTTTCATACTGTGCCTCTAAGCGGTTGGCACTGGATATTAATACTTAGCCTTACCAGCACAAAATTTATCGGCTTATTAATGATAAATTTGTCACGACGACTAGTACTTGTTAAAAAGCAATATGTTACAATTAAACAGGGAAATTAATTATGCTAAGTTTAATGAGTAGATTTTCAAAAACTCTGTAAAGATAATTGTGTAACGAAGAAATTGGGAAGGTATTTTTTATGATCAGAAGTATGACCGGTTTCGGACGAGGTCATTATGAAGGTAATGGTTATCGTATAACCTGTGAAGCCAAGGGTGTCAATCATCGATATTTAGAGATACAGTTTAGAATGCCGAGGAAATACCATACCTTAGAAGATAGAATTAAAGAAGTAGTCAAACAGATATTTAATCGTGGAAGAGTTGAACTAAGTATAAGTATAGAAAAAATGGGACTTCCAAATCATAGTATCAAGCTTGACAAAGAAATTGCTATGATTTATTATAATAAACTAAATGAATTAGCTGATTATCTTAATATTTCTCATGATATCAGACTTATAGATTTATTTAGATTACCTGAAGTGTTTAATATGGAAGATCAAGAGGATGACATAGAGATACTATGGGATGTATTGGAAAAAGCTTTAGTAGAGGCGTTAGAGATGAAAAACATGATGCGCCTCAGAGAAGGAGCTAACCTTTCGAAAGACATAAAATACCGTAATCGCGTAATATTTGAACTAGTTGAGAAGCTAGAGAAGAAATCCCCAGAAGTTGCTGCCGAACACTTGAAAAAAATCAAGAGAAGGATTGAAGAGGTAATATTAACCGATATAGTAGATGAACAGCGAATTTTGCTGGAAGCTGCTGTCTTTGCAGAAAAGTCAAATATTACTGAAGAGATTGTGAGGCTTTTTAGCCATATTGAGTTTTTGGACGAACTGATGGAGCAAGATGAACCTGTCGGCAGAAAATGCGATTTTCTATTACAGGAAATGTTTAGAGAGATAAACACCATTGGATCGAAAGCCAGCGATCTTGATATGAACAGGATTGTGGTTGATGTAAAATCCGAATTAGAAAAAATTAGAGAACAGGTGCAAAATATCGAATAGACCCAAAGGAGGTGTATCCGGTTAACTCCGGTATTATGGACATAAAACTAGTAAATATTGGTTTTGGAAATATTGTTGCTGTAAACAGAATTGTTGCAATAGTTGGTCCAGAGTCAGCACCAATAAAAAGAGTCATTCAAGAGGCTAGAGAAAAAGGGATGCTAATCGATGCGACTTATGGCCGACGGACAAGAGCCGTAATAGTATCTGATAGCGGACATGTTATTCTATCTGCTGTGCAGCCGGAAACGGTTGCCAATCGGCTTTCTTCTAAAGAAATATCAGAAGAATAATTGTAAGTAATTTCAATGTTTAGAAAAGGCATCTTATTCGTAATTTCCGGCCCTTCAGGAGTTGGAAAAGGAACAATTATTGATTCTGTCATAAGTAATTTCAGCGACCTTAATCTGTCAGTTTCTGTTACAACTCGAGAACCGAGAGCAAATGAAATTGACGGAAGGGAATACTTTTTTGTTCCCGTAAGCAAATTTCAGCAGATGGTCGCGGATGGCGAACTGCTGGAATGGGCCAAAGTTTACGACAATTTCTATGGGACACCTCGTCAGATGGTTTTAGATCACTTGAAAAGTAATCAAGATATTTTGCTAGAACTTGATATACAGGGTGCTTTGAAAGTCAAAAAAACCATGCCTAATGCGGTGTTTATTTTTATTGCTCCTCCTAGTTTTGAGGATCTCATGCAAAGAATCGAGAAACGAGGCAAGGATTCTCAATCTAGCATAGAGACTAGAATGAAATCTTATGAGAGTGAAATGCAATATATGGAGTATTACGATTATGTAGTCATTAATGAAAACCTGAATATTGCCATAAGTGTTGTAAGTGCCATAATTACGGCAGAAAGATGCCGCTATAATAATATTTTGAGGTGATAATTTGATTCCAGCATCTTCAAAAGACTTAATTCATTTAGCAGACAGTAAATATGCAGTGGTAATCGCAGTATCGAAAAGAGCTCGTAGGCTATCGGAAAACAATGAAAATGACGCCGATTATCGCTTATCGACAATGGTTACCAAAGCATTAGATGAGATTTTAGCAGGTAAAATTAAGGTGGAAAGCAAAGGTAATTCATAAGTTATGAACCCGAAGAAAACAATTGCAATCGGGATCGCCGGTGGTATTGCAGTATACAAAATAGCTGAATTGGTAAGTCGCTTAAAAAAAGAGGATTATGAGATAATTGTAGTCATGACTGAAGCTGCAACTAAATTCGTAAATCCTTTGACGTTTCAGACGCTTTCAAATCGAGAAGTCATCACGGATTTGTGGCAGGATTCGCATGAATGGAAAGTTCAGCATATAGGGATAGCCGAAAGCATTGATTTATTAGTAATTGCTCCGGCAACTGCAAACATTATTGCCAAAATTGCAAATGGAATCGGTGATGATATTCTGTCGACGCTGGTTTTGGCAAATACTGCACCATTAATGGTTTTTCCAGCCATGAATACCAATATGTACTTGAACCCGGCAGTACAAAGAAATATTGCCCAGGTTAGATCATATGGACATCAAGTTTTTGAACCGGCCTCGGGAATTTTGGCTTGTGGTGCCTCCGGCCCTGGTCGTCTTCCAGAAATTGATGATATTTTTACTTTGATCAATCGACAATTAAATTATAAAAAAGATTTTGCGGGCAGAAGATTTCTTATCAATGCCGGCAATACTTCGGAAAACATTGATCCGGTTCGTTTTATTAGTAATAGAGGAACCGGCAAGATGGGATTTGCAATTGCAGAAGAGGCTATTGCTCGCGGTGCTGAAGTCACCTTGATCAGCGGAAATACACATATTGATCCACCTCTTGGTTGTGAATTGATTAGTGTATGGAGTGCTGAAGAGATGTTTAAAGCAATGCTTGATAACTATTCATTTGCAGATGTGATTATTGGATCAGCCGCGGTTTGTGATTTTAAGCCTGCAGCTGCCAAAAGGGAAAAAATCAAAAAAAGTGCTGAGAATATTAATGGCATCTCTTTAGATCTGATAGCTAATCCAGATATAATTAAGGAAGTTGGAAAGCTAAAAAGCAAAGAACAAATTTTAGTTGGATTTGCTGCGGAAACAAATAATCTTATAGCTTATGCCAGCAACAAACTAATTGAAAAAAATCTAGATATGGTTGTTGCCAATGATATAACTCAGCAAGGCGCTGGATTTGCTGTTGACACTAATATAATCACTTTGATTACAAAAACCGAAACTAACCCCTATCCGCTAATGACAAAAAAGGAAGCAGCCAAAATAGTTTTAGATAAAATATTTACCATGATATAAATTTTTGAGGGAGATGATATTATTGGCACGGAGACTATTCACTTCTGAGTCCGTTACTGAAGGACATCCGGATAAAATTGCCGATCAGATATCAGATGCAATTCTAGATGCCATATTAGAAAAAGATCCGGTAGCAAGAGTAGCAGCTGAGACTTTAGTAACTACAGGACTAGTTTTAGTTTCTGGGGAAATCACAACTGAATGTTATATTGATATTCCAAGGATTGTCCGCCAGACCATACAAGAAATTGGTTACACGAGAGCAAAGTATGGCTTTGATTGCGATACATGCTCAGTAATTACTTCATTGGGCGAGCAATCACCTGATATAGCTTTAGGTGTAGATAATGCTTATGAAGCCAAGAAAGGTCAGATGGAAGATGCCGAATTGGAGGCAATTGGCGCTGGTGACCAAGGAATGATGTTTGGTTATGCGAGCAATGAAACTCCTGAATTAATGCCAATGCCAATTTGGCTTGCTAGCAAGCTGGCGAAAAAGTTATCAGAAGTAAGAAAACAAGAAATTATTCCATATCTAAGGCCAGATGGAAAGACTCAGGTTACCGTCGAGTATGATGATAATAAGCCGATAAGGGTACATACAGTAGTAGTATCTTGTCAACATCATCCAGAGGTTAATTCAGAGACTATTTATAATGATATAATGGAAAAAGTAATCAAGGCGGTTATCCCGGAGGAAATGCTGGATGATAAAACGCTTTACTATATTAATCCAACGGGACGATTTGTTGTTGGTGGTCCTCAAGGGGACTGTGGGCTGACCGGAAGAAAAATTATTGTAGATACTTATGGTGGCATGGCTCGTCATGGTGGGGGTGCTTTTTCCGGAAAAGATCCCACGAAAGTTGATCGCTCCGCATCTTATGCTGCTCGTTATGTAGCTAAAAACCTGGTGGCAGCAGGAGTTGCTGATCGTCTGGAGATACAAGTTGCCTATGCTATTGGGGTAGCCAATCCAGTTTCAATTAGAGTAGAAACCTTTGGAACCGGCAAATATAGTGATGAAGAAATAATTGCACTAGTTAAAGCAGTTTTTGATCTGCGTCCGGCAGCAATTATTAAAGAATTAGATTTAAGGAGACCTATTTTCAGGCAAACTGCGGCTTACGGACATTTCGGTCATAATGGAGCCGACTATACTTGGGAAAAGACTGATAAAGTCGACCAAATCAAGAAACAATTAGGTATATAGTAGTTTTTTATAACCCCCTGAATGATATATTATTGTTTAGGGGTGTTTTTATTCTTGAGGTAATTTATGCTTTTCGTTGATATTATTGTTAATATCAGAATAAATACATATAATCAAAACGCCTTTACTTATAGTGTTCCCGAACAATTTTGTTCTCAGATTCAGCTAGGCAAGAGGGTACTTATCCCTTGGGGAAATAAAACTCAAAAGGGTTGGATAGTTGGGATCAATGAAAATCCCGGGAATGATATCACTGCCAAACCGATTATTAGAGTTCTTGATAACGAGCCCATCCTAAATCAAGAAATTGTTGAATTAGGACGTTGGGTTGCCGATTATTACTGCTCAGATCTTCACAAAGTAATGAATACTATTATTCCACCTTTGTTTAACCAGCATCATAAGCAGACAGTGTTACTAACCAACACTGATAATGAACAGCTCCTGCAATTGTTTGCAGCTTCCCTCCCAACCTCACTATTAAACGAAACATTAGACCGTGGAGAGATTCATCTCAAGACTCTTAAAAAATATTTAAGTGCGGAAATAATTGAATCACTGCTAGAAAACCGCGATTTGATTGAAGTTGGTTATTATAGTGGCTATCGGCGAAATTTCGAGGATCTCTATTACCAATTGAGTGATTTTGTTGAAGAGGGTTTGCTGACAAAGCTTGAGAAATCAGCTCCCCGGCAGGCAGAAGCTGTAAGAATCCTTCAAGCCGAACGTGCAGTTCCAGCTGCAATCATGCATAAAAGTGTAACTGCTGCGGCTCTCTCCGCTTTGATGAAAAAAAATATCGTCACACTAGTTAAAAATCCATTCTTGGAGCAAGCAAAGCAATGGGTGCTAAACCAAGAACAACAACTTGCTTTTGAAGCGATTAGTAATGCAATCGATTCGGAGTCGTTTTATGAATTGTTGTTATGGGGAGTAACCGGTAGCGGAAAGACTGAGGTTTATATACATTCTGCTAAGTATGCTCTCTCCAAGGGAAAAAGTGTTTTATTTTTAGTACCCGAGATAGCATTGACCAGCCACTTGGTTGATAGTCTCAAAAGCCATTTTACTCAAATGGCTGTAATGCACAGCAGGATTAGTGCCTCAAAGCGCGCGCAACAATGGCTGGAAATAGCCCAAGGTGAAATAAATTTTGTTCTGGGTACTAGAATGGCAGTATTTGCCCCTTTGAAAAATTTGGGACTTATCATAGTTGATGAAGAGCAAGAAAATACTTACAAGCAAGAGAGTGATCCCAGATATAATGCTCGCGATGTAGCCAAAAAGAGGGCTGAGCTGGGAAGGGCAGTTTTTTTAGCAGGCAGTGCTACTCCTTCGCTAGAAACATTTAAAGCCATTGGACCTCATACTAAAAATACATTGCGGTTACCTGGCAGAATAGCCGAATCGCGATTAGCAGATGTTACAATTGTTGATCTAAAAAAGATAAAACCGGCAAGTAATACTAATATTATTACGCCATTACTCTACGACAGCATTAAAGATAGGCTGATAAAACAGGAACAAACCATTATTTTCGTTCACCGCCGCGGCCATTCGAGCATGATTATTTGCCGCAATTGTGGTAGTATAGCAGTATGTAAGTACTGCTCAGTCTCATTAACTTACCATCATGATAAGAATGCCTATATATGTCATTACTGCGGATATAGTGCCATTGCTTTTGATTCTTGTCAGAACTGCGGCAGTAAGTTTTTACAGCGTATTGGATATGGAACGCAAAAGGTTGAAGAAGAAATAAGACTATTGTTTCCTGATGCCCGGGTTGCCAGAATGGATTTGGATTCTTCCCGAAAGAATGATTGGCAACAAAATGTAATTGCCAAGATGCATAGTAAACAATTGGATATTTTAATTGGCACTCAAATGGTAGCTAAGGGTTTAGATTTTCCGAGTGTTTCCTTAGTTGGCATTGTTGATGCTGACAGCATATTAAATCTTCCGGATTTTCGTGCAGGTGAGCGCTGCTTTCAATTGATTGTTCAGGCTGCTGGAAGAGCTGGCAGGAGTCCTTTGACCGGCCAGGTAATAGTACAGTCATATTATCCCGAGAGTCAAATCATTCAATTCGCAGCAGCTCAGGATTACAAAGCATTTGCATGTCATGAGCTGAATGAACGGCGAAATTTGCATTATCCTCCTTTCACTAAACTGCTGAGGTTTGTTGTAAGTTCTAGCAATGAAAATGAAACTGAAGTTACTGTGGAAAATATTGCTGAAGAGATAAGAGAAATATTAGATGCCAATGAAAGTGACTTTGTGATTCTGGGTCCGGCCCCTTGTTCCATTGGCAAAATAAATAACTATTTTCGCTGGCAAATAATTATTAAGTCGAAGAGTTCAGAATTACTTTCAAGCATTGGAAAGCATATTATTACTAAAAGAAAACAGTATGGGGCACGAATAGAAGTTGATATAGATCCGATTATGACAATGTGAGGAGATAATTATGGCAGTATATAAAATTATCGAATTTCCAGACAGCAAACTACGCGAAAAGTCAGCTATGGTGAATAACATTAACCAAGGCGTATTGAGAGTAATAGACAACATGATAGATACTATGTACTCTGCAGATGGAGTAGGCCTGGCTGCACCACAAATAGGAGTCAGCAAAAGAATAATTGTACTAGATCCTGGTGACAATCTTATTACTTTAATAAATCCTGAGATAATCGATGAAGAAGGTACACAGATGGGCAATGAAGGCTGTTTGAGCATTCCCAGGCGTGATGGCATGGTAGAACGAGCAGATTTTGTTAAGGTTAAAGGCCTAAATGGCTTAGGCGAAGAAGTAATATATGAAGCCAAGGGTAAGTTAGCGCGAATTTTTCAACACGAGATTGACCATTTGGATGGGGTTTTGTTTACAGATAAAGTTATTAATGAAACCAAAAGCAAAATTAAGGAGAAATAGTTTGCGGGTCTTATTTATGGGAACTTCGGCTTTTGCAGTTCCGGCTTTATTAAAGCTTATAGATAGCGAACACGAAATTGTAGGCGTTGTCACTCAACCGGATAGCATACAAGGGCGAAAACGGCAGGTAGTGCTTTCAGCTATCAAAGAAGTGTCCTTAATCCATGAATTGGAAATAATGCAGTTTCAGAGTATAAGAAGTGAATTGGCTATTAATAGCATTAAAAAAATTAATCCCGACATTATCATTGTTGTTTCTTATGGCCAAATCATCCCTGTGGAGATTCTAACCCTTCCCTTATGGGGATGTATTAATATTCATGCTTCATTATTACCAAAATACAGAGGCGCAGCTCCGATTCATAGAGCATTAATGGATGGCGAAACTATTACTGGAATCACAACAATGCTGATGGATGAAGGATTAGATACCGGTGATATCCTCTTGCAGGATACGCTTGCAATTCCAGATGATATTGACCGGGGACAATTAGAGGAATTTCTGGCAAAGATGGGGGCGGAATTATTGCTGGCAACCATCGCCCAAAAAGATAGATTTCAACAAATTAGGAAAGCTCAAGATTCAGCTTTAGCAACCTATGCTGCCATGATTAAGCGGCAGGATGAAATAATCGACTGGAAAGCACCGGCGCAAGCTATACACAATCAAATTAGGGCATTAAGTCCGCATCCTGGAGCATATACAATTTTAGAGGATATGGAACTAAAGATATTCAAATCAAGAGTGGTGCCAAATGGCAGCGGTTTAATTCCGGGACAGGTGCTCTCTCTAACTAGAGAGGGTTTAATAATACAAACTGGAGACGGTTGCTTAGAGATTATTGAAGTGCAGCGCCAAGGCAAAACTAGAATGAATGCTTTAGGATTTTGGAGAGGTTTAAGGCTTAATACAGGCCTGGTTTTTAAAGGGAGGGGGGAATAAAATGCACACTTCAAAACGACTATATATAGGGTTATTGGGTGGAACCCTATTGCTGGGGATATTATTGTGCGCATTGGTATGGTTTTTATTCCAGTATCGCCACTTAATTGTAAATAAGGTTTTGCTATTCACTATTATTATTACTTTTGCCATTATGCTGGTTTTCTTATCTATAGGCATTTTAGCATTGGTGATTATGATAAGGAAATCAAAGAGTCTGCCTTTTTTCGACGGGTTAATAAAATTTATTAATGAATTTCTGTTTCCCTTGACAATTATTACAGGCAGGATTCTAAGGATAAATAAAAACAAAATTCAGCGATCTTTTATTGAAGTAAATAATCATTTAGTAAGAATCAAAAACATATTAATTAGCAGCAAGGAAATCATGATTTTGCTGCCGCATTGTTTACAAAACTCCAACTGTCGCCATAAAATAACCATCGATATAAATAATTGCAGGTCATGTGGAAAGTGCAAAGTTGGAGAACTGAAAGCTTTTGCTGAAAATAATGATACTATTATTAAAGTGGCTACCGGTGGGACAATGGCGCGCAAGTTTATTATTGATAATAAGCCCAAAGGAATTATTGCTGTCGCCTGCGAGCGCGATCTATCAACTGGGATCCAAGATATTGGAGTGATACCTGTTCTGGGAGTTCTTAATTGTTTTACCAAAGGACCATGTATTGATACAGATGTTAATATAAATGATATAATTAATGCTTATAAAATTATGTGTAAAGGAGTAACAACATGTTAGTGTATTTGGCTTTTATGTTGCCGGCAATTATACTTTCTTTTTATGCTCAGAGTAAAGTTAACAGGACTTTTAAAAAGTATTCTAGTGTGAAGTCCCAGCGAGGTTATACCGGGGCTGAGGCCGCCGGCATTTTATTGAGAAAGAACGGAATGGCAAGTGAGGTTCGCGTTGAATCTGTTGCGGGCAGTCTTTCAGACCACTATGATCCGCGTGCCCATACAGTAAGACTTTCTCAGCCTGTATACAGCAGCAATTCAATTTCTGCAGTGAGTGTGGCAGCGCATGAAGTGGGGCATGCAATTCAGCACAATTTACAATATGGACCCTTGGAATTGCGCAGTCGAATTGTTCCGGTGACGAATTTCGCATCGACAGCTTCTTTTCCTATAATAATTCTGGGTTTTTTCCTCCAATCAATCAATCTGGTTTTAGTTGGGGTAATTCTTTTTTCACTGGTAGTGGCCTTTCATTTGATTACACTGCCGGTAGAACTCAATGCATCGAGACGAGCTATTGTTCAGCTTAGTGAAGCAGGAATAATATCCAGTGAAGAAACGCCAGGAGTTAAGAAAGTTCTTGATGCTGCTGCTCTAACCTACATCGCAGCAACCCTATCGGCACTGGCAACCTTATTCTATTATTTGTCTATGTTCATTTTCTCCGATGATTAGTCGAGGATATTATATTGAAAGCCCAAAATAAAGCTGTTAATAATTACAGGGAAACCGGTCTGCGCATCATTTATCAAGTGCTGGAAGAAGGAGCTTATGCAAATATCGAGCTTAATAAGAGCTTACGTGCTAATACTTACTCTATAAATGAACGTCGCACTATAACTGAATTGGTAAACGGAACCGTTCGAATGGTTATGCATCTCGATGAGGTACTAAACCTTTTTTTGAAATCTCCAATCAATAGACAAAACCCATGGTTGCGCTCAATACTGCGTTTATCAGCTTACCAATTGCTTTTCATGCACAAGTCGGCTGCTTATGCCAGTGTCAGCGAAGCGGTGGAATTAGGGAAAAAGTTTTGTAATCATGACTTGAGCCGGGTGATCAATGGAGTATTGCGCAATATTGTTCGCAGGAAAGATAGCATTGAGTTGCCTCAGGGAAATGACAGTGAGCTCAGCACTTATTATTCTCATCCATTATGGATAATTGCTCTTCTAAGAAAAAATTACCCTAAAGAGATAGTGGAAGAGATATTAAAGTTCAATAACAAAGCGCAGTTATTGTGTTTAAGAAACAATTGTTTAAAGTGTTCCCGGGAAGAACTCATCGAGCTACTGAATGCTGAAAACATTGTTGCTATCCCCATGCCAATTCACGGACAAGCTCTGCAAGTATTGGAATTAGCAACTAGTATTGCTGATAGTGAATGTTTCAAGCAAGGCTTATTCTATGTGCAAGACCCTGCTTCCATTTTATGTGCTAGTATACTGGATCCCAAACCTGGTGAAGTGATTTATGATTTGTGCTGCGGAGTTGGCGGTAAAACTACTCACATGGCAGAGTTAATGCAAAACCAAGGAATAATTTACGCATTTGACCTTTATGAACAAAAAATAGACTTATTATCCAAAAACTGTGCCCGCCTGGGAATCACTAATGTAAAAGCATATTGTCAAGATCTTAGGCATGGTTTGGAAAATATTGAACTAGGAAATAAGGTGTTATTGGATGCTCCTTGTTCAGGGTTGGGAGTTTTAAGCAGAAGAGCGGATTCCAGGTGGCGCATAAGCGAGGAAAGGATTGCTGATCTCATTTCTGTGCAAAAGCAGTTATTAATGAAAGCAGCAGCATGTCTTTTGCCGGATGGCAAACTCTTATACAGTACCTGTACTTTAAACAGCAGCGAAAATGAAGAACTTATTACCGCGTTTATTAATGATAACAGAGAATTTTGTCTCGAGGATTTCAGCCATTTATTGCCTGCTGAATTGCGAAATCATTGCCAGAGTCTTGGATCGACACCTGGTATGATGCAGATTTATCCAGGGCAATTCGGAACCAATGGTATGTTCTTTGCTTTATTAAGGAGGAAGCCAACCAATTAATGAATAGAATTCAACTATTAGGAAAAACATTGCTCGAATTAGAAAATTACATGCAAGAATTGGGAGAGCCGGCTTTTCGCGGACGACAAATTCAAAAATGGATTTACCAAAAATATGTTAATTCATTTTACGATATGAGTGATTTACCCAGAGAATTGCGCATTAGGCTTGACTCGCTAGCAATAATTTCGATCCCTAGAGTTCTTAAACAAAGAGTCTCGAAAGACGGAAGCAGAAAATTCTTGCTTGAACTTGAAGATAAGAAAAAAGTTGAAGCGGTAGTTATTCCGCAAACCGATGACAAAGATACAAAGTATACGATATGCGTATCTTCTCAAGTTGGCTGCCCATTAAACTGTGCTTTCTGCTCAACTGGTCAATCTGGGTTCCAGCGGAACCTTTTTCATTACGAGATGATTGGACAGGTATTAAGCGCAAATCGCGAGCTGATTAAACGTCTAAAAAGTAATGAGCAAAGCCTGATCAGTAATGTTGTTTTTATGGGCATGGGAGAACCCATGCTCAATTTAGATGAAGTACTTAATGCTATCAAGTTTTTAAATGATGCCAAAGGGATTAATATTGGACAAAGACATATAACCGTTTCTACTGCGGGTGAGGTAGAGGGAATATTAAAACTAGCTGCGCAAGAGTTGCAAATCAATCTTGCCGTATCGCTGCATACCTGTGACAATGATTTGCGCAATCAATTGATGCCAATCAACAAAAAATACAATGTTGAGAAACTCATAAATGCGATTAATGATTATATTAAGTTGACCGGGCGAAGGGTTACCATAGAATACTTGCTTTTAGATAATGTTAATATGAATAGTAATGATGCGGATAAATTAATAACTCTCTTCAAATCTAAGCTAGTCAATATAAATCTAATTCCCTATAATAAAACTAATGAGTTTGTTTTTTCTAAGCCAAGCAAAGAAAAAGTAAATTTATTCAAAAACAAATTAGTTAATGGCGGGTTAAATGTAACTATTCGCAGCGAATATGGAGCGGATATCGATGCTGCCTGCGGGCAGTTAGCGGTCCCCATGACAACCAAATATTAGGCATGAATTCTTTGCTGCTTCATGGCTATGAGGAGTTGTATTATGAACATAGCTGTTTTATCAGATCAAGGTTTAGTAAGAAGTAATAATGAAGATAATTATTTAGTAAACGAGAAATATGGTTTATTAGTAGTCTGTGACGGAATGGGTGGGCATAATGGCGGCGAAATTGCATCCGCAATGGCTATTGAAATAATTCAACGCAGAATTGCATCCCATAAGTTTGAACAAACTATAGAAATGTTAAATGATGTCATAGCAGAAGCTAATGAGTTCATATTCAATCATGCTTTGAAACATTTAGACCTACATGGTATGGGTACTACTTTAACTGCAGCAATGATTAACGAAAAGACTCTGTCGATTGCTCATATTGGCGATAGTAGTTTATTTTTGATAAGAGACAGTTTTATAAAAAAAATCACACATGATCATACTCTAGCTGAACAAATGATAATTGAAAGCTTATTATCTGCTAATGAAGCCATCAAAAGCCCATACAACCATGTTTTAACTCGGGCGCTTGGGGTTGAAGAACAAGTGAAAATTGATAATTATTTCGAGCGCCTAAAAAATGGCGATATAATCTTGTTATGTAGTGATGGGCTTACCGATCTTTTGAGTCAGAGCGAAATGAAAACGATAGTGCAAAAATCTAATAGTTTGAAGGAATCAGCCAATAATCTCGTCATTAGCGCTTTAGATAGAGGCGGCAGTGATAATATTACGGTAATTCTAGCTTCAATTTAGATGGAGGGAATACGTTGATAGGCACGTGTTTAGGCGGCAGATATGAAATCCTAGAATTGATAAGCGAAGGTGGAATGGCAATTGTTTATAAAGCACATTGCCAAACTTTAGCTAGAATTGTAGCGGTAAAGGTATTAAAAGATATTTATTCGCGAGATATAAGTTTCGTACAACGTTTTCGCACTGAAGCCTTAGCAGCAGCTCAACTGTCTCACCCGAATTTAGTAAACATTTATGATGTCGGGCAAGATGGAAATGTTTACTATATCGTAATGGAATATATCGAAGGTAAGAATCTAAAAGAATTAATAAAGTCGGATGCGCCTTTTACCATTGACCAGGCAATAAATGTTTCGATTATGGTTTTGGATGGTTTACATCATGCCCATGAAAAAGGAATTATTCATCGCGACATCAAACCGCAGAATATAATAATTACCCCCGAGGGTATTGCCAAAGTTGCTGATTTTGGTATCGCCAAAGCACCATCAACAGACACGATCACTTTTGGTCGAGATATTCAAGGCTCAGTGCACTATATATCGCCTGAGCAAGCCAAAGGTGAACCGACTAATAGGACCACAGACATTTATTCGGTTGCCTGTATTATGTATGAAATGCTCTCTGGAGTCTTGCCCTTTGAAGCAGAGAGCACTATTACAGTAGCTTTGAAACATATTCATGAAGATCCTGTGCCCTTGTCGGAACTTAAAGAAGATATTCCACCAGTGTTAGAGAATTTGATTATGGTGGCCATGAGTAAAGTTCCTAGCCAGAGATTTCAATCAGCGCTTGAAATGCGCAATGCCTTAGTAGAACTACGTGATAATAACACGGGAAATCACCAAAAGGCATCGGCTGGCAATGGCAGAATTATTCTCCCATCCCTCAACCCGAAGCCGGAGGTTGTAAAACGAAAGTTTAGAACCACCAGGATTATCGTGATATTAACAATACTGTTGGGATTTGTAAGCGGTTTCTTTTTTGTAAATGATGGTTTGTTTGGCCGGGAAATCGAAGTGCCTGAGATTAGAGGCAGCCTCATAAAAGATGCAAAAGATCTGCTTGCTGCCAATGATTTGAAAATTTCGATTATCGCTGAACAAAACAGCAATGATGTTGCAAAAGACCATATCATTTCCCAAAATCCTTTGCCCAGTGCTAAAGTTAAGGCGGGACGCACGATTGAGGTAATAATAAGTACTGGTGAAGAAATGTTTAAAATACCTGGAGTGGTAGGCTTGACTAGGACCGACGGGGAAGCACTTATAAAAAATGAAGGCTTTAAAGTCGGCAAAGTCAATTATCAGTTTGACGATAGGTTCGCGGAAAATACTATTACTTCCCAAAGCCCAGAGGCTAATGAAGTTAAGAGCAGAGATACGAAAGTAGATATAAGGGTCAGCACTGGTAAAGCGCCTAATAAAGTTAAAGTCCCTAAACTCATAGGCCTTACTCAAGAAGCTGCTGAAAAAGCATTAACTGATAGTAAACTTACCCTTGGAGTTGTAGAAAAGAAGCAAAATACGACCGTATCCCCAGATAGAGTTTTTTATCAAAGCATCGACGCTGATGTCTTAGTCGATGAACAAACTGCTGTAGGGATTTCGATAAATTCCAGCCAAAGTGTTTTATCATATCAGGAAATCAAATTCACTCTGCCTGAAGATAGTAAATCACATAAAGTGGAAGTCAAAGTTAAGGACCAGCAAGGCGAGCGTATTGTTTATAATGAACAGCACCAGGGAGGGCAGCCGGTCACCTTGGCAATCAGCTTCAATAAATCCGGGATAGCTGAGGTTTTCATAGATGGAGCGAATTTCAAGACGTTTCAGCTGATTGGTAACTAATAATGTTTTTGCAGGTGGGAAAATATGCAGTTTGTTAAAGTGGAAGGTACTATATTGAAGAAGTATAGTAGTTTCTACTATGTACAGGTGGCAAACGGAACAATAATCGAGTGTAAAATGCGGGGCCGAATTAAAGAAATGGCTACAACCGGCGACCGCGTTGAAATAAGTCTTCTTGATGATGGCCGAGGAGTGCTAGAAAAAATTCTTCCTCGAATAAACCAGCTCTACCGCCCTCGGATCGCAAATGTTAATCTGGTTATTATCGTCTTCGCCTTCAATAAACCAGCTCCCAATTTATTACTCCTGGATCGCCTCTTATTACTGACATACTTTCATGGGCTAAAACCTTGCATCCTCTTGAACAAATCTGATTTAGAACCTGACAAAACTACTGAGCAGATACTTGATTATTATCCGCGGCATGGCATAAAACTGATCGTAACCACTAAAGGGGAAGATGAGGGCATTACAGAGCTGAGGAGTTTAATTAGCGAAAATATTGCTGTCATGGCTGGACCATCAGGTGTAGGCAAGTCTACATTAATTAACCGCCTAGCTCCTGAAGGAGAGAGAATAAGGACGCAAGAAGTAAGTAGCAAAATAGGGCGGGGCAAACATACAACCAGGCATGTCGAATTATATCCCCTAACAACCGGAGGGTGGATAGCGGACACCCCAGGCTTTAGTTCTCTTGAATTACCGAATTTTAGAAGCAGAGAACTTAGAGATTATTATCCGGATTTTTCTGATTGCTCAATAAACTGCCAATATGCAGATTGTTATCATGACAAAGAATTGAACTGTGGGATTAAAGCTGCGGTTAACGAAAACATAATCGCTGAATTTAGATATAATAATTATTTGTTACTACTCAATGAGTGCAGAGAAAGAGAGAAGTATTAAAAAAATGACATTGATCGCACCCTCGTTATTAGCAGCAAACTTCGCGCGCTTAGCTGAAAGCATAAAAGAAGTAGAAAAGGCTGGCGCCGATTGGCTTCATATTGATGTTATGGACGGTCACTTTGTTCCCAACCTAACCATAGGGCCACCGGTTGTCAGCAATTTAAGGAAGGAAACGAATTTATTCTTCGACGTCCATTTGATGATTGAAAAGCCGGATTTATTGATTCCAGATTTTATTAAGGCGGGTTCCGATCTCATAACCGTTCATGAAGAAGCCTGCCCTCATTTGCATCGCACAATTGCTATGATAAAAGCAGCTAATATAAAAGCAGGTGTAGCCTTAAACCCTGCAACTCCTGTAAATGTATTGGAATGCATTATTGAAGAAATTGATCTAGTTTTGCTAATGTCAGTAAACCCTGGATTCGGCGGACAGAGCTTTATTCAAGGGGTAATTCCTAAAATCGTCGAACTAAAGAGTATGCTAGGAGCAAAAAAATCGGCTGCTTTAATTCAAGTTGATGGTGGAATCAATCCAGAAACCGGCCGAAAAGTAGTGGCAGCAGGCTGTGATGTATTAGTGGCGGGATCATTTGTTTTCAAAGCCAATAACCCAACGCATGCAGTTAAGCAATTAAAAGAACTCTTTTAATGAATTTTATGCTTGCTGTTGAGCAAGTAATAATTGCAAACTTGACCAGCGCATGCACTAGTGATACTATTGTTAAAAATAAATAAATGCTTTCTTCGGGGATGGGTGAAATTCCCAATCGGCGGTAAAGCCCGCGAGCGTAATGCATGATTCGGTGAGAGTCCGAAGCCGACAGTCAAAGTCTGGATGGGAGAAGAAAGACAATATGCATATTCGTATGCCTATATTTGTTATCCCGAACCCGAATAAGGGTTCTTTTTTATTTAAGGAGTAGTATGCAGATAAGAAATGAGCAGGATTATATGACCTTGGCCTTAGAACTGGCCCGAAAAGCTTATGGCCGCACTAGTCCTAATCCTATGGTGGGAGCATTGATACTAAAAGATGGTCAGATTATCGGACGAGGTTATCATCAAAAGGCAGGAACAGCTCATGCAGAAATAATTGCACTTGAAGAAGCTGGGGCGGAAGCTAGGGGAGCAACTCTTTTCGTCACTTTAGAGCCTTGTTGTCATTTTGGTAAAACCCCGCCATGCACTACAGCTATAATTAACGCAGGAATTAAAAAGGTAGTCATTGCGATGCTGGATCCCAACCCGCTGATGTCAGGAAAAGGTGAGCAATTACTCAATGCTGCCGGGATAATAACGCAAGTCGGGGTACTAGAAGATGAAGCCAAGCAACTTAATGAATTCTTCTGCAAGTATATTGTTTTTAATCGGCCCTTTGTAACTTTAAAGGTTGCCATGACTCTAGATGGAAAAATCGCTAGCGCCAGTGGTGATTCGCGTTGGGTAAGCTGTGAAAAATCTCGTGAATTTGTACATCAACTTCGCAACACATATGATGCCATTATGGTAGGCAGTGGAACTGTCCTTGCGGATGATCCCCAGCTTAATACCAGAATTAATAGCCCGAATAAGAGGGATCCTATTAGAGTAATAATCGACGGCGATCTCCGATTGCCATTAGATGCTACTTTGGTTAAAACCTGCAAGACCCAAGATACGATTATTATTTGCAGTGAAAATAGTGATTCTGCGAAAAAATTGGCTTTGGCTGATAGAGGAGTAAAGATCATTGAATGTGCTGGTGAAGCCTATGAGATTCCACTTGATATTGCGCTTGGCAAATTAGCTGAGATGGGCATAATGAGCATTCTACTAGAAGGAGGAGCAGCACTTAATGCTTCAATGTTGCATGCGGGTTTAATCGACAAGGTTCATTGGTTTATTGCCCCCAAAATAATCGGGGGTCAGCATGCGGTTTCGCCAGTAGGCGGAAATGGTATCGAAAAAATGAATGATGCATGGCAGCTACGCCATGTCAAAGTAGAAAGTATGGATGATGATTTGCTGGTTACAGCATATACGGGATGGTGATCGATATCTTTACGGGATTAATTGAAGAAAAAGGTAAGCTTTCGACAATGGTAAGCAATTCAAAGTCAATGAAATTAACCATTCAAGCTGACAAGGTACTGCAACAAGTAAAATTAGGTGATAGTATTGCGGTAAATGGAGTTTGCTTAACGGTTGTAAATTACTCTGCAAATGAGTTTAGTGTTGAGGCTATGCCAGAGACTGTAAGTAAGACTACTTTAGGAAAACTAAAGGTTGGAAGCGAAGTTAATCTTGAACGTGCTCTAAGACTTGAAGATCGCTTAGGTGGCCATATAGTCCAAGGACATGTTGATGGAATAGGACGAATCACCGACAAACGAAAGAGTGAGATAGCGATAGTATTTACTTTTGCTGCTCCTCCTGAAATTATGCGTTATACAGTTACCAAAGGATCAATTGCCATTGACGGCATAAGTCTAACTGTTGTGGAGGCGAATGACGAAAGCTTTAGTGTTTCGCTTATTCCGCATACCGCGCATTATACAACCCTGGGAAATAAGGAGATAGGGGAACTAGTCAACATTGAAAGTGATATAATCGGGCGCTATATTGAAAAACTATTGCATCCCCCAGGGGCAAAAAATGAAAAACGCCTGAATCTTGGATTTCTTGCTGAAAATGGCTTTATATAATTAATATTGGCTATTGCAGGCAATCATAAACGTAAAATAAATATTTCAAAACAAAAAGGCACTCGATGGGAGGAAAAGTAATGATAAGCTCAATAGAAGAAGGAATCAGAGCAATAAAGAATGGAGAAATGCTTATCATGGTCGATGATGAAGACCGTGAGAATGAAGGTGACTTAATCATTGCCGCTGAAAGAGCAACTCCAGAAATAATAAATTTTATGGCAACCCATGCTCGGGGTCTAATTTGTGTTCCGATGTTAGGAGAACGCTTAGATGAATTGAACATCAAACCCATGGTTTTCGAAAACACCGATAACCATGAAACGGCCTTTACTGTATCGGTCGACTACAAACAAACCACAACTGGAATCTCGGCTTTTGAAAGGTCTGAAACCATTATTAAACTTATAGATAAGCAGAGCCAACCAGCTGATTTCAGGCGACCAGGTCATATTTTCCCTCTGCGTTATAAAACTGGAGGAGTATTGAAGCGCGCTGGACATACTGAAGGATCGATTGATCTGACAGCCTTAGCCGGCCTTTATCCTGCCGCGGTAATCTGTGAAATCATGAATAGTGACGGTTCTATGGCGCGCATGCCTGAATTAATTAAGTTTTCTCAGGAGCACAATATAAAGGTCATCACAATTGCTGACTTGATCGAATATCGAAGACGACAAGAAAAAATGATAATTCGCGTAGACGACGCCCAGCTACCGACTAGATTCGGCATATTTACGGCTGTTGCCTATAATTCTTTGCTAGATGAAAAAGAGCATTTAGCTATTGTTAAAGGCAATTGGAAACCTGATGATCCGGTTCTAGTGCGAGTACATTCTGAGTGCTTGACAGGCGATGTCTTTGCTTCAAAGCGCTGTGATTGCGGTGATCAATTAGATGCTGCCTTAAGTATGATTGAACAAGAAGGCCAGGGAGTTGTATTGTACATGCGCCAAGAGGGTAGAGGAATTGGACTTTGCAATAAGATTAAGGCCTACAAGCTTCAAGACTTAGGAAGAGATACAGTAGAAGCAAATCTTGAGCTAGGCTTTCCTGCTGATTTAAGAGATTATGGAATTGGAGCTCAAATACTGGTTGATCTAGGCATTCATAGAATTCGCCTCTTAACTAATAACCCCAAAAAGGTCAAAGGATTGGAAGGCTATGGGCTGGAAATCGTTGAAAGAGTTCCGATCGAAATGCTTTCCAAGCTAGAAAACCGCAATTATTTAAAAACCAAAAAAGAAAAATTGGGTCATATGTTAATAAACCCATAAAGAAAAGTGGAGGTAATGATGCAAGCAAAAGTTTATTCCGGCAATTTAATTGGTGATGGTCAAAAACTGGCTGTCATAGTATCACGCTTTAATGAATTTATCACTTCAAAACTACTAAGCGGATGTCTGGATACACTGGTTCGCCATGGTATTTCCGAAGAGAACATCGAAATCATATGGATTCCAGGAGCATTTGAAATGCCCCTTGTAGCTAAGCGTTTAGCAGCAAAACCTTATGATGCTATCATTTGTTTAAGCGCAGTGATCAGAGGAGGGACTCCTCATTTCGAATATGTTTCCGCTGAAATTACTAAAGGGATTGCTCAAGTTGGACTTGAATCGGGAAAACCAATTATTTATGGTGTCATTACCGCCGATACCATTGAACAAGCTATCGAGCGCGCGGGGACTAAAGCAGGAAACAAAGGCGTAGATGCAGCAATAACTGCTATAGAGATGGTAAACTTATTCCAACAAATTTAGGAGAATTGCTGGACAGTACCATGAAAACATCTTGTGATGAAACGCTTTTATGGAATGGAAAGCGCTACCTCAGTGTTGACTATTATTGGAAACAAAAATTTGGTTGCAAAGTCACGAAAATTCAATTGGACGCAGGGTTTTCTTGCCCGAACCGTGACGGTCTACTAGGAACCAGCGGCTGCATATTTTGCAGCGGGCGTGGTTCTGCTGATTTCGCTGGTCAAAGGTACATGAATTTACAGGATCAATTTATATACGGAAAGAATCTTAGATCTAACAAATGGCCAACTAGTAAATATATTGCATACTTGCAGGGGTTTAGCAATACTTATGATGATCCGGCAAAATTAATGGCGATTTATCATGAAGCCCTAGCTGGAGAAGATGTGGTAGGATTAGCAATTGCAACTCGCCCCGATTGCTTGTCTTTACCAGTAATTGAGGTCCTAAAACAATTTGATGAGCTAACCTATCTGTCAATTGAAATTGGCCTGCAGTCAATCCACGAAAAGAGTATGCAATATCTTAAACTGGGTTACAACTTAAATGACTTTTTTAATGCCGTAAAAATGCTCAATAACAAAGGAATCGAAATCTGCGTTCATATCATTTTAGGTTTACCTGGCGAAACCGCTGAAGATATGTTAAGTACGATCAAATACTTAGCGAGTTTGCCGATACAAGGAATAAAGATCCATATGCTTAACATTCTTGAGGGAACTGAACTCGGGAATGCTTATAATACAAGGCCTTTTACACTATTATCGCAGCCAGAATACATAGAACTAGTGGCCGATAGCTTAGAACATCTGCCTCCTACTATGGTCATTCATCGCTTAACTGGGGATGGACCCAAAGATATTCTGATAGCTCCTCAGTGGGTCAAAAATAAAAGAGCGGTATTAAACGATATCGACAAGACCCTCAAGGCTAGAAATTCTTGGCAAGGAAAGCAGTATCGTGACCAAACGATTTAATCTAGCACACCTTGACAAGTACGGAAATCATAAACTATAATAGCTTTGCTTATATGTTTTACGCGGGTGTGGCGGAATGGCAGACGCGCATGGTTCAGGTCCATGTAGTCGCAAGGCTGTGGGGGTTCAAGTCCCTTCACCCGCACCATGATGAATGGTCTTACAGTATTTGAAAAGCTGAGCATTAGTAGGAACAAGCGGTTTCCGACGCAGATTACATCTATTATTGGCACATGAAATATTCTTAAAGTATCAAGTAAAAAATTGGTCACACTTGCAATAGAATCTCTCAATTCGAGGGATTTTTTACTTTTTCTGGCCTCATTTTATTATTGTATAGTTGGAGATAGTTTTTGGGGAGGATGAGCAGAGAGGATGTGTAATGCTTTCTGTCTGTGAGAATTCTATTATCGAAATGCTGCGACAATGTAGCATAAAATGGATATTGCGCATAAGGTAGAAGCATGAATATCAAAGGATGTGTATTTATGAAACGATGCAATATTTTTGGGCCTCGATGTATAAACCTCAACTGCATAGCGCCCCGAAGTAGATGCTGTCGGCCTTTATGTCGTCCAGCACCTTGTCCACCAATGCCGCCTTGCCCTCCAGTAACGCCATGCCCGCCGGCACCTGTGATTCTGTCCCCGGTTTCAGGATCGACTGATTGTTCACTTACGTTTGCCAGTGGGATCGGTACACCCGGAGCGCTGCTCACCTTTTGTATACTGGGAAATGAAATGACGGAATTCTGCTCTACTACAACCGTAAACCCTGATGGTAGTTGGCAGATAACAGTTCCGCCACTTTCGGAGGGGAATTACGTGTTCACTGCAAGCCAGCAAGTAGAGCAATGCGTTAGCGATACAGCCACTGTTACTTACACGGAGTCGTGTCAAACATGCGCTTTTCTTTTTTTTATTGAACCTCTGGCAGGTTGCACGGTATGTTTACCAGTGACACAAATTGTTGGTACGGGCCCGCCAAACTCCGGGCTGGAAATAACAATTAGTGGACCTGGTGGAGCAATTAATACCACCACAACCATTAATGAGTTCCTTAGTTGGCAAGTAACCATTCCGCCATTGACAGAACCTGGCAATTATACTGTAACTGCTACATCTACAACACCGCCATGTATACAGACAGATGAAATGACATTTACTCTAATTGATTGTGGGTAGAAAGGGCAGTAAATAGTTTGTCAGCAGGCATTAGTGTATTCCAGACGCTAATGCCTGCTGTTTTCTATTGATGGGATTGTGAAGTTGCATTTATATCTAATACTGGCGGCGAAATCAACCTCTAAATGGAAATGTTTATTTAATTCGAAAAATTCTTTGTTAACTTCACCGTGCAAGCGTCCTCATGGTTCTCGTTTGCATAACTAATTAATCGGCACACTGCTTAAATGATTCTCTAAAATACATAAAGAGCGGGAAAGCACACGACAAGCCAACCGTACATAAAACGACCAAGCAAAGCCATGCCATTTTCTGCATATTAAGTCTGAATGCTTCGCGAAACATAACAATAATAAAAAAAGCACATGAAATGAAGAAATCAACTGCAAAAAAGGTAGAAATATTATTGGCAAAAAGAAAGTCGATTAATAGCTTTAAATCAGGTCCATTTTGCATTAAAAACTGAATGAAAAAGTAATATGGCAAAACTGCCCCGAGCACTGCAAACGTCAAATATACCTTTTTTATACTAATCACTCCTAATACGATTATTTTGGATTGTGTATTAATATACCACAAACTGGCAAGTATTTATATTGATTTATGAAGCATCGGCTCTTGCAACCATATCCAAAATATGACTATACTGCCATAACTAAGGATTCGAATCCTTTGACTCACGAATCAGCAGTATGGGCAAGGTCCCAATAAACCGTGATGCCATGATAAAGGTAACCTTGCCCGAAAAATTATTATAGAAGGTATCGGTTTTAAATAATCATTGCTAGTTGTTCTTTCCGGCAACATTCGGACCAAAGGGTTTTACAAAGCCTTCATCGCCTTGAAAAATATAATCGACTGCCATTCCGGAGGTTTCAACGACTATGTTCATGCAATTGCGCATTCGATTTTTATCAGTCCATTTTTCAAATTCTTTATTTAGTTCGGAACATTGTGTACTGCCGTAGATTTCAACAAATTTATTTGGTATCTGGTTAAAGAAGCGATAAAGTCCAGGATTGCCATATAGTTTATCCACAATCTCATCCATAGTGCCTTCTGCCGGATTACTGCGCCCATGGACGGAGCCGATTCCCATGATTGCAGCAACTAAGGCTCCGCATACTCCGCCGGTAAGCCCCATACCCCCACCGAAACCTGTAGTTAAGGCTACAGTCTCAGCCGGTAGTTTAATAAGTCCAGCTTTTTGCAAAGCTAAAAAAACTGATTCAGCACAGTTTAATCCCGATCGAAAATTTTCTTTAGCATATTGTTTTACATTTTCTCTTACTTCGGTTGTATTTTGTAAACTATTCTCATTTTGCATTTACAAGGCCTCTTTTCTAAAAAAATTCGCTGATTTAGACAAAGTATTTAGAGCATTGGGAGTAAAAAATTTGCTATCAGTATAACTGAAATGCAATTATGTTACAATAACTATCAGTTGATATTTACTGTAATAATGCCATAAGCACAATAATGGGTAGAGTCATGATTAATATTGAACAAGCTTATAACAAACTTTGTAGATTAAAGAATTACCTAGCCCAAATTAATAATCCCATACTTACCTATTCCGGCGGCTTGGATAGTACTTTTTTGTTCTGGGTTTGCATGCAAGTATACACTGCTAAGCAGTTTGATGCCGTGCTATTCGTTACAGATTGTATGCCCGAAAGTGAGTTGAGTAATGCTTTGCGGTGGTCAGAGTTTATAGGTAAAGACCCGCTATTATTACCTTCATACGATCTTAAATCAGAAGAATTTACCAAAAACGATAGCTTGCGTTGTTACTATTGTAAGCGGGATAGAATTAAGCTGATAAGAGACAATAAGCATTTTTATTGTCGTCCCATTTTTGATGGAACTCAAATGGATGACTTATGTGATGATCGCCCAGGGATGCAAGCCTCCAAGGAAGCTGGAGTAATCAGCCCTTACATATATGCGGGTTTTCACAAAGAAGAAATTGCTCTTCTTAGCAAACATGAAAACTTGCCGTGGGCAGATTTAGTTACCGAGTCATGTTTGGCAACCAGGATAAAGACTGGAAATAGAATCAATATTAACTTACTTAAGATGATAGAATTGGCAGAAGCGGCAATCAAAAAGCTTGGGTTTAAACTTGTTCGCTTACGCTGGGATAATGAGCTAATTACATTGGAAATCTTTGAGGAAGATGATGCTTTGTTTCGGAAATTTTATGTTAAGATTAATGCAATCATTTTAGATACTGGTTTTAATAGGGGATTAAGCTCCCATTCGTTTTATAACAAATAGAGGGTAACTTGTCATGGAAAAGTCAAAAATTCTTAATATTTTAGAAAACGTTGCCAGCGGCAAAATCGATCCGAAGATGGCGTTAAGTGAATTTGTTAATTTTCCCAGCATGGAACTAGGATATGCTTGCCTAGATCAGCATCGTTCGCTGCGGGAAGGATTCCCGGAAGTTATTTTTTGTCAAGGAAAAACCAGATCTCAAGTGATGGAAATCTTCTGCGAATTATCACAAAATTACGATAATGTTTTGGCTACAAGGGCAACACTTGAGAATTATCAGGATATAAGCGCTATTATTCCTGATGCTGAGTATAATGAAATCGGACGCGTGGTTTTTCTCAATCGTTTTGCTTCTGAGAAAATAGGTTCGGCTTTGATAGTATCTGCCGGGACAGCCGACTTGCCAGTTGCAGAAGAAGCGGCAGCCTGTCTAAAAACTATGGGTGCGAATGTAGAAACAGTCTATGATGTGGGTGTTGCTGGGTTACATCGCATAATTGACGTTATTCCGCGCTTAGAAGAAGTTCAAGTAGTAATAGTTGTTGCAGGTATGGAAGGAGCATTAGCCAGTGTTATTGGTGGTTTAACCTCTAAACCGGTGATAGCGATTCCTACCAGTATAGGGTATGGTGCAAGTTTCGGTGGGATAGCTGCACTTCTAACCATGCTAAACTCATGCGCTAGCGGGGTTGGAGTAGTTAACATTGATAATGGTTATGGAGCTGCCGCTTTGGCTCATGCAATATTAAGACGATGAATGGATAAATTCAATCCTGAGGGCATAACATAGAATTATAGCCCAAAGGAGTTGATTTTTTGAAAAAATATATTTTGATTATTGAAAAATACATTGTAAGGTCTGTCATTATTGGAATAATCATGTTGGTTTTTGTCCAAAGCCTGATGCGCAATGATACTTATCGTTTCTTTTTGAGTTGGGGAGAACGGCTTGAAGGTCAAAGTTTCACTATGCCGGCTATTGCAGATCGCAGCGAAGTGGAAACAGCCATGGAATCAAGTGAGATTGAGAAACTTGCGCCTGCAAAGGCAAGTGTTATTATTAAGGTCGAAAAATTTGCATCGCTGCCTAATGCGTGGATTCTAGTAAATGGAGATAAAAAGACTGCTTTTAACGATAAGGAAGTTAAACTAGAAGTTATTGCAGGAGATGTAATCGAGATTAATGCTGCTGCTTATAATTTCCCAATTGAATTTACAATAATTGGCGGGTCGCCTAATTTGGCCTTTCCTGAAAAAAACAAGGTATTTAAAACTAATCAGAGCACTGCTATGATTGGGAAAATATTAGTAAAATAGCCATAATGGTATGGGGGTGAATAAATGGAAATAGGGAGTAGATTAGTTGCAGCATCAGCTATCAAAATGGCAATGAGTTTTAGCAGACAAGAGGAAGCTCAACTAAAAGCGTTTCTCATGGATAATCATAATATCAAAGCAGTTGCGGTTGATTATGGCGGGGAATTCATTTCATCTATCGGCAAATTAATCGAACGATCGATCGTGGCATCCAAGAGAGAACACCTCATCAAGCCTGTTCATTCGGAAGAGGGAGCGATAGCCGGGGCTACCCGCGAGGCTATTACTCAGATAATGCCTAAGGCGCTGGGCCTTAATGTCGGCGGTAAGATTGGAATTGCAAGATTCAATGACCACATCAGTGTAGCAATATTTGTAGGAATCGGTTTGCTTCATTTAGACGAGGTTGCTATTGGATTGGGACACCGGGCTGTATCCTAATATTCTAGGGAGATCTTTGTATGTACATAAGAGGTATTAGAGGAGCTACTACGGTTAAATGCAATGATCGTGATGAGATCCTAAATGCAACAGAAGAACTACTGGAATCGCTCCTTAAAGAGAATGATGTTGCGATTGATCATATTGCCAGTGCATTTTTTTCGGTGACCAGCGATCTGAATTCAGCATTTCCGGCCGAAGCTGCGCGCCGTATGGGGTGGGTTTGTGTGCCTTTAATGTGTTTACAGGAGTTAGATATTTTCCAGAGCTTAAATAAATGTATTCGCGTGCTTCTACATGTTAATACGGCTAAGGCGCAGGATGAAATAAAACACATATATTTGCGTGAAGCTCGTATTTTAAGGCCCGATTTATCTGCGCTTTAGTTTATTCTTTTTTTCATTTTCTCCATTTCGTGCTATACAAGTCATCTCTTCTGTGCTGGAGAAAAGGTGACTCTCTTCGAACTTTTTCAATTATGCTAAGGTCTAAGTCAACTAACAGAGTCTGTTCATTTTCATCGGCCTCACATAATATCTCTCCCCAGGGATCTACTGCCATTGAATGACCCCAAATATGATAGCTTTCCTTCAGGTTATTTGCCGGAGAGGCAGCAATAACAAAAAACTGATTGTCTATAGCTCGGGACCTGAATAAGAGCGACCAGTGCTTTTTCCCGGTTGCTGCAGAAAACGCTGCCGGGACTATTAGTACTTCAACCCCCAAAGAAGCATATAAACGATATAATTCGGGAAAACGAATATCATAACAAATTGAAATGCCAAATGTTATTCCGCGATAAGTAAAGGTAGTCAAAGCAGCCCCGGGGCTAATAGTATTCGACTCCATAAAAGTTATCTGATTAGGAATATTGATATCAAAAAGATGTATTTTTCGATACTTTGCGATTTTTCCCCCCTGATCATCAAATACATAGCAGGTATTGAAAATTAGATTAGAATCCGATTCTGGAATTGAGCCCGCAACAATGCACACCTGTTTTTCTGCAGCTAGGCGAGAAATAAAATCAGTGGTTTGACCGGGGAATGACTCGGCATTTTCTCTGAAATACTTAGCTTCATAAATACAGTTAAAAAACTCAGGTAAAACTATCAAATCTGCTCCGACAGAACAGAGGGAGCTAACCATCGTTTCAACTTTTCTTAAATTTGCTTGCTTATCGTGATCAGTCAAAAGCTGACAGATTCCAATTTTAATTTTTGAATTCGTAATTATTATCACTCCCCAAAATATTGATTATGAAGAAAATGAATTTCTGATTCATTAATTGGCAATTAAAAGGCGGTAACATGCAATTGTTTTCCCTAAAATTATGTCATATAATATTATAATTATTATTATAAAGCAATATGACCTCAAGGTAGGAGAATAAAAAAATGAAACCTTATTCATTGGTTTCTAGAGATAGCAAAAATGAAGATACTGTGATTAACTTGATAACCGCTGACAAATCAATCATGATTGGACAGGGTTATTGTACAATAATTGCTGGACCATGTGCTGTTGAGAACAGGGATGATTATATTGAGACTGCAGTATTTTTGAAAGAATGTGGTGTTCATATCTTAAGAGGCGGGATTTTTAAACCTCGTACCTCTCCTTATTCCTTTCGGGGCTTAGGCAAAGACGGCTTAGATATAATGAAAGAAGCCCGATTAATAACGGGACTGCCTATAGTCACAGAAATTATGGATGTTCGGGACTTGGATTTTTTATATAGTAATGTTGATATACTTCAAATTGGAAGTCGAAATATGCAGAACTACACTCTGCTGGATGAATTGGGGAAAATCAGGAAACCCGTGCTCTTGAAAAGAGGCCTCTCGGCAACCATTGAAGAATGGCTTCTAGCTGCTGAGTATTTGATGAGTGGTGGAAATACCAAGATTATTCTGTGCGAGCGCGGAATAAGGACTTTTGATAATTCGCTGCGAAATACTGTGGATATTGGGGCGGTGCCGCTTTTAAAAACACTGACCCATTTACCGATCATTGTTGACCCCAGCCATGCTACTGGAGATTGGCAAATGGTAATCCCAGTTTCGAAAGCGGCTCTGGTAGCCGGAGCGGATGGCGTTATGGTCGAGGTTCATAATGATCCCCCGAAAGCTTTATCAGATGGTCAGCAATCCTTGACTTGGAAAAGTTTTAATAATCTATATAATCAATTGAGTGCATTAGCAGAAATTGAAAATAAGATTATTTAGTCCCATTCTTTCACCTGCTTACCTTCCCTGATGAAATAAAGCTACTGTTAACAACTCTAAGCAAGCGCAAATAACGGAGAAATTAATGCAGCAAATCAAGAAACGTACTAAGCCATTAAATGGGAAAATTAGGGTTGGTTTTGATAAATCTATTTCCCACCGTGCCCTGATAATGAGCTCCATAGCTGAAGGCAAGAGCAAAATAAGTAATCTGCTTATTTGTGATGACACCATGAGTACAATGAATTGTTTGCAGCAATTAGGCATTCAGTTTGAGATTAATTCTGACAGCGTATCTGTCAATGGAGTTGGCTTGAAAGGACTAATAGAACCGAAGCGAGTTTTGAATTGCGGTAATTCGGGTACAACTATGAGATTGCTCACTGGGGTGCTAGCCGCGCAAAACTTCTTTTCAATATTAACTGGTGATTCCTCATTAAACCATCGTCCAATGTTACGTGTAATAGCGCCCTTACAAGCGCGAGGAGCCCATATCTTAGGTCGTGAAAATGGGAAATACCCACCTATATCAATAAGCGGGCAAATATTAAAGCGCTTAGATTATGATATCCAAGTTCCCAGTGCTCAAGTAAAATCTGCATTGCTATTATCAGGACTGTTTGCCGATGATATTACGATTCTAAAAGAATCGGCAGCAACTAGAGATCATAGCGAAATCATGCTCGAATCTTTTGGGGTGAAAATAACTTGTACTGATCGAGAAATAAAATTAGAACCAGGTGTCATAATAAAAGGACAAGAATTGTTTGTTCCTGCGGATTTTTCATCGGCTTCTTTTTTTATAGTAGCGGCATCAATAATTCCGGATTCGGAAGTTTTGCTGGAAGAAGTGGGCTTAAACCCAACGCGCTCAGGCTTAATTAGCGTTCTTACTAGAATGGGTGCCAAAATTCAAACCAAAAACCTAAGGTCTTACAATGGCGAATTAGTCGGTGATATTTTGGTTAACAGTTCTATTCTGCAAGGAATAAACTTGCAGGGATCAGAGATTGCTGCAATAATTGATGAATTACCAATACTTGCTGTTGCGATGGCTTGTGCGCAAGGAGTTTCAGTTTTAAGGGGCGCAGGGGAGCTGCGTGTGAAAGAAAGCGACCGTATCAAGGCAATATGCAGTGAATTGGCAAAGTTAGGGGCTAGCATTGAAGAACTAGAAGATGGTTGGGTTATCAATAATTATGAATCAAAACTTGTGGGCAATATCGTAGATTCCCATCAAGATCATCGAATTGCTATGAGTCTAGCCATAGCGGGCTTAGTATGTGAGGGGACCACTACGATTGAAGCTTCAGAAGTAACCGCGGTATCTTTCCCGGATTTTTGGAGTTGCTTAGAAGCATTGTTGAATTGATGCCTTGAAATGAATTACTCTGCAAAACCAAATCTTGTATGTTACAATATACTTGACATAAGGTGGACATAATGATGCAAATCTCGATTGATGGACCTGCTGGAGCTGGGAAAAGTACCGTTTCGAAAGAGTTGGCCAGTAGGTTAAATATAATATATATAGACACCGGCGCCATGTACAGAGCATTAACCTGGAAAGCTTATAATAGCAAGATTTCAGTTGAAGACGAAGATAGCTTAACGGACTTGGCAAAGAGTACTGAGATTAGTTTCATTACAAACCCGGCAGGACAGCGAATTTTTTGTGACGGTATTGATATTACCGAAGTAATCAGAGATCCGATTATTAATGATCTGGTAGCGAAAGTTGCTTATCATCCCCGGGTACGAGAAATAATGGTGAGAAAACAAAAGGATTATTCCATTGATAGATCAATAATAATGGATGGTCGCGATATAGGCGAACTTGTTCTTCCCCATGCCGACTTCAAATTCTTTCTAACCGCCTCGATTGATGTCAGGTCGAATAGGCGCTATCAAGAGATGACTGCCAAAGGATATGAGGTCGACTTGCTTTCACTGAAAGAAATGATTTCAGTTAGGGATAATTGGGATAGTACGCGTTCAGTGGGAGCACTGAAAATTCTTGATGATTCAATCGTAATAGATACAAGTGATCTTTCAGAAGAAGAGGTTTTAGAAAAAATGATTAGGATAATCAAGGAGGGAAGTCGTGCTCTATAGGGTGGTTACTTTTTGTGGTCATTTTCTCTTTAGATTATTAGGGCTAGAGATAATTGGAGCCGAAAACATCCCCAATAATGGTAATGTAATTCTGGTTGCCAACCATAATAGCAATTGGGATCCGGTTTTATTAGCCTTTTCGATCACCAGACCGATCTGCTTTATGGCCAAACATAATTTGTTCAAATACTCCTGGAGCGCCGGATTGTTTTCCATGTTGAATGCTTTTCCTGTAGAAAGAGACAAATTTGACCGCAGTGCGATTCGTAAAGCATTGACGATTCTAAAAGAAGACAAGGTTTTAGGAATATTTCCTGAAGGTGAGAGAAAAGCGGTTAATTCTGAAATCAGCCCCAAGAATGGAGCTGCTCTGCTTGCAATCAAATCAAACAGTCCCATCATTCCCATTGCCTGCATTGGTACAAGCCGCATTCTTCCAATGGGCTGGTTTAGGAGTCTGAAAATTCGCATTGGTACCCCGATATATAATGACATAATTCGCAGTGGAAAGGTTAGTTCCGAATCACTTGATATACTAAGCAAACATATTGCAAATGAAATTCAAGAGCTCATTGATATTGAAGCAGGAATTAAATGAAATGCTTAGAATTATTATTAATGAGGTGAAATATTGATTGTTCGATTGGCGGAACATGCCGGATTCTGTTTTGGAGTCAAAAAAGCAATCTTATTGGCAGAAGAAAGTCTCAATGAACCGAGAAAGTGGTATACTCTTGGGCCATTGGTTCATAATAAAAATGTGGTCGAAGATTTGCGTAAAAAAGGGTTAAGCACCGTTTCCACTACAGATGAAATTATTGATTCTCAGGCAGGGGTTGTGATTCGTTCACATGGGGTTGCTAATCAAGTAATCATGGATTTAAAAAACAAAGGTGTAAAAATAATCGATGCTACCTGCCCCCGAGTAAAATATATACAAAATCTGGTTTTATCTTTATCAACGGACAATTACGATATTGTAATATTTGGGGATGAGAATCATCCAGAGATAATTGGAATTAGGGGATGGTGTGCTGGTAATTCTCATGTAGTATCAAGTACAACTGATTTAGAATCACTCAAACTAAAAAAGAAAGTTGCTTTAGTTTCACAGACTACGAAAAATATTAATGATTATAACGAAGTAGCAAATGCGCTGCTTAAAAATTACCATGAACTTAGAGTTTTTAATACAATATGCAATTCCACTAAGAAAAGACAAGAAGCTTCTTACCAACTGAGCAAAAATGTAGATGTGATGTTGGTAATCGGTGATAAAGAAAGTTCAAATACTAAGACATTAACTAAAGAGTGTTTGAGCACGGGTGTCAGAACTTATCAAATTGAAAGTATTAATGATATTAGTAATAATTGGTTTGATAATGATGTATGTGCAGTAGGTGTTACGGCAGGTGCATCGACTCCCGACTGGATTATTAAGGAGGTAATTGACAAGATGACAAACATGGATGAAAAGGGAGCCCATGGTATGGAGAACGAGATCAATTTGGAATCATCAGAGCAATCAGTTTCAGCAGAGGTGCTAGATGAGGGTCTGGTACAGGATAACAGTCAGCAGGAGGAATCATTTGCCAAAATGGAAGCTGAGATGGCAGATTTGACCTCACCAAGTAAAGGCGACATCGTAACTGGGAAAGTAATTCAAGTTTTGGACGACGAAGTAATGGTGGATGTAGGAGGAAAATCTGAAGGAATTATACCATTACGTGAACTTTCTCTAAAAGACATTAGTTCCGCTAAGGATTTAGTTAATATAGGTGATGAAATCGAAGTTCTAGTTTTAAAATGGGATGATGACGGCAATATACTGTTATCCAAAAAACGAGTTGATTCGCAAAAATTCATGGACAAACTAGAAGAATCCTACAATAATGGAGAAACCATTGAAGGCCATATCACAGGTACCGTTAAAGGTGGATTACTCGTTGATGTAGGTGTTACTGCATTTATTCCCGCCTCACATATCGATGATTCTTTTATTAAAAACCTCGATGATTTCATCGGCAAAACCATGCAATTCAAGATTATTGAATTTAATCGCAATAAACGCAGAGGTTCACAGGTTGTATTATCGAGAAAAGAAATCATGGCTGGGGAAAAAGCCAAATTGAAAAAAGAGTTTTGGGAAAACATAAGTGAAGATCAGGTTAAAACCGGCAGAATCAAACGAATCGTTGATTATGGTGCCTTTATTGATTTAGGCGGATATGAAGGACTTTTGCATGTTTCAGAAATTGATCATCATAGAATAGAGCATCCTGCCGAAGTTTTTTCTGAAGGCGATGAAATCGATGTTTATATTCTAGGTCTAGACAGAGAAAAAGAGAGAGTTTCCTTAAGCCGCAAAAAAATGCTGAAGAGCCCCTGGGAAGTTTTGAGTGAGCAATACGACGAAGGAGACATAATTGAAGGTACGGTAGTTAGACTAACTAGTTTTGGAGCTTTCGTAGAATTGGCACCTGGAGTTGATGGATTAATTCATATTTCTCAGCTCGCTAATTATCGGGTCGAAAAACCTGAAGAGGTTGTCACTATAGGTGAAAAGGTTGCAACTAAAATCCTCGGTTTAAATAAAGAAGAGAAAAAAATCAGCTTATCTTTAAAAGAGGCTAATAATGTCAGGGAACAAGCTGAAATTGATGATTATATAGATAACCAAGACATGTAGATTAGCTTTAATAGAGGTGATATAAATGCCAATATTTGAGTACACTTGTCTAGAGTGTAAGCATGATTTTGATGTCCTTATCAAAGTTCATGATAAGGACAAAGTAAAATGCCCTAGCTGTAATTCGGAAAGTGTTAAGCAACAGTTTAGTATTTTTTCATCAGTCGGTGAAAAAACCAAGGCAAATAATATGAATAATATGCCTTGTGCTGGATGCAACGCAGCAGGTCCTCGCTGAGGCATGTAACTAATAAGGCTGCGGTGCAGCCTTGAATCTTATTTTTAGGACAAAAAATGATTTCTATTTGATTGATTGGGTATATCCATGAAAGTTTCTGCTGTAATTCTTTCTGGAGGAAAGAGTTCAAGAATGAAGTTTAATAAAGCTTTTGCTTTATTAAACGGAAAGAAAATTATTAAGTATGTTATTGATTCCCTAGAAAACTATTTCGATGAAACATTAATAATCTCCAATGAACCCTCATTATATGAAGAGTTTAGACTCCCGATTCATAAAGATTTGTTTCCGCATTTTGGACCTATAAGCGGAATTCATGCAGGTTTAACTTTGGCCACAAACGAAGTCATTGTAGTTTGTGCGTGTGATATGCCATTTATTAATGCTGACGTACTTACATATTTAGCTTCGAAAATAGATGACTATGATTGTGCTGTGCCCCTGGTTAACAATAGATTGCAGCCATTAGTAGCCACCTACCATAGAAAGTGTTTACCATTATTTGAACATGCATTATTCGTTAATGATTTGAAGTTGACAGAGTTGGTAGAGCACAGGCTCAACTCTCTTATAATTGATGATTCCAATTTAAGGAATTTCGGAGTTTTAGAGAGAATATTTTATAATGTTAATAATATGGAAACATTGCTTCTTGCAGAGAAGATGGTTAGGGAGGCGTAACAATTAGATACCAACGGAAGAATGATCACATTGTCATGGCGGCTAAACAAGATGGCATAAGTCAGATCAATAGTTTTGACGATGTACATCTAATCCATCAAGCAATTCCTGAATTAGACTGGCAAGATGTTAATTTGAGGACTGATCTTTTTGGCAAAACTCTTAATTACCCTATTCTCATAAATGCCATGACCGGGGGTACGGAAACAGCTACAAAAATTAATTCTAAATTAGCTACATTAGCACAAAGATTTGGTTTTGGGATGGCAGTCGGCTCGCAATCCATTGCAATTAAAGACCGGAGTTTGCGTAATTCATTTGCTTTAGTTCGTAAGTCTATACCTAATGGTCTGGTAATAGCCAATATTTCAGCTCGTGAATCGGTAGAAAATGCTCGTATTGCGATTGATATGATTGAAGCCGATGCTATCCAATTACATTTTAATGTACCCCAGGAATTAAGTATGCCTGAAGGAGAACGTAATTTTAAAGGGGTCATTTCTAATGTCATGGAATTGGCCCAGAGTCTTCCCATCCCGGTGATAGCCAAAGAAGTCGGCTTTGGATTTTCTCGGGAAGCAATACAACAGCTGATTAACGCTGGGGTAGCCAACTTCGATATTGGTGGCACTGGTGGCACTAACTTTATCCAAATTGAAGATCAAAGAGGCGGTTACTTCAAGCAACATTTAGATACTTGGGGCATTAGCACGGTTTGCAGCTTGGCTGAGACCATAACCGCTGCCGAAGATATAAAAGTTATTGCCTCCGGGGGTATCAAGAGTGCAATGCAAATCACCAAAGCTTTAGCCTTGGGTGCCGATGTTTGTGCCATGGCTGGTTGGTTTCTTAAAGTTTTATGGAATGCGGGTTGGGAAGCGTTGATTGAACAAACCCAAGATTTATTATATCTTCTACAGTCGATATTTTTGATGACAGGGAGTTCTAACATCATAGAAATGAAAAATAAACCGGTAGTTATTACCGGTTTAACTGCTGAATATTTAAGAGCTCGAGATATCGATCTCAAGTATTGGCACAGATAAATTATACTATTCTTTGTATAAAACATTGCCAACAGGATTGCGAGAAGCGAGTATAAAATCCTAAGCCATACTACTATGCGAATTTCTATTAATAGCATTCATCAATTAGTTCGACTGGATGCATAACCTTTACGTTTAGATTGTTTCTTTCCACGCCATGCCGCAATTGCATCATGCAACTCGGACAACTGGTGGCTAGAACTTGCGCTTTCGTCTGGGCTGCACTGTCCATTTTTTTGTCGAGTATTTTCATGCTGAGATCGTAATGCGTCAAGCTAAATGTACCTGAACCTCCGCAGCAACGCTGCGCTAAACTCATTTCGACATATTCAACCCCGGGGATTTTGTTCAATAATTCACGCGGTTCTCTGGTTATACCTTGGGCATTAGCTAAATGACAGGGATCATGATAGGTGACCTTTAAATCTAATTTATGATTATTTGGAACCTTGATATCAAGATCATTAACTAAGAAAACATTGAGATCTTTGACTTTAGCCGCCATTGCCTTAGCCGCATTTTCATGTTCACTGTGATGGAATAAAAACTCCAAGTTTTTTTCTCCGATTGCTGAAGAGCAGGAAGCGCAATCAGTAATTATATAATCACAATCAATGTTATTAAAGACTTTGAAATTATCGATCATTAACTCTTGAGCAACTCCAATTTTGCCATTTGCGATATGTGGAAGCCCGCAGCATTTTTGTTGCTCAGGAATAATCACATCACAACCATTTTTGGTTAATACCGAAACTGTAGCCAGAGCAACACTGGGATTTAAGAAATTGGTGCCACATCCAAGAAAATAGGCAATTGTGAATTTTTTCCTGCCCACCGCCGGGTTATAAGTTTTCAGTTTCGACCGCGCCGACTTTATTGGAACGGCAGTCATTATTTTTTCCGCTTTGGGAAGATCAGCCGGTAATATTTTAGTGATACGTAGTTTTCGCGCCAACGATTGTAATCCCAGCTTTTGCGCGACAGACATTAAGCGTATGCCATTTTTCAGCAAGGATGGTTTGCTCCAAAACGTATCAAAAATAAAGTCCTTGCTCAGACTCTTATTATGGTCATAAATATAAGATCTGGCTGCTGCGTTCAGATCATGTATGTCAATTCCAGAAGGACAATTAACGCTGCAGGTTTCGCACATTAAGCAGTTTGTCAAATGATCGCTGACTTCTGAGGTTGGCTTAACAACGCCATCACGGAGCATTTGCACCATAAATACGTGTCCGCGCGGAGCCACGATTTCAGTTTTCATTTCGGCAAAAACCGGGCATACACTGCGGCATTTACCACAGCGAACGCATTTCATTATCTGTTCTTTTACTGGAGGTAATTCCTTAAAATTCAATTTAACCCTTCCTTTCAGGAAATCAAAAGAGTTTTCCAGGGTTCATTAAACCTTTATCATCAAATATCGATTTGATTCCATTCATATATTTGGTTGCCAGGCCATGCTCTAATTCAGCATATTGTCTGCGAACAGCCCCAACACCATGTTCACCAGTTGTAGATCCCTGAATTTCGATAGCTAATAGATGTATTTCGTGAATCAGTTGATTAACTCTTTCGACCTCTTCAGGTATTTCAGGATTGATTATGGGAGCTGTGTGTACATTACCATCACCAATATGGCCATAATTAACTACTTTGATTCCATATTTGTCGCCTAAGTTACGAATCGATCTTAAGGCATGAGCAACTTTGTCCAAAGGCACTGAAATGTCTTCACCAGCGAATACTCTAGTCCCATCAGCTCTTACCCTAGCAGCTGCAGTTGCGGTAATGCTTCGTCCTTCCCAAAGTTCATTCATTCTCTTGGTGTCGGTTGCCCACTCTATTGATATTGCTCGTTTGCCGACGACATCCTTAATTACTTGGCCTTCATATTCTACACTGGGCGGATTGCCATCGACCTCGAACAGGAGAATCGCTTCCGCATTTGGTAGATTAATTTCCGGTTTAAACTGATTTACGGCACTAATTGCCGAACTATCCAAAATTTCGATTCCAGATGGCAAGACCCCGGCTTGATAAACATCAAGAACAGCAGCCGGAGCTTGGTCTAATTCATCAAAAACAGCCATCGCAATCCCACGTGCTTTTGGCTTTGGCCAGCATCTAATGCGAATCTTGGTAACGATTCCCAAGACCCCCTCGGATCCAACCATTAATTTGTTAATATTTAAACCAGACACATTTTTGATGCATTTCGCATTTTTGCCTCCGGTAACAATTACTTCTCCATTCGGCAGCACGACTTCCAGCCCCAGTATATATTGCTCCGTACACCCGTATTTTACAGCTCTTAATCCGCTGGCATTATTTGCTACCATGCCGCCAATTGTGCACATAAGGCTACTCCCGGGATCCGGTGGAAAAAAAAGATTATACTTACTTAATTCTTTATTTAGTTCAGCATGTATAACCCCCGGTCTGACAATAACTTGCATATTAGGAACATCAACTTCGCAGATTTCATCCCAACTGGAAAGGTCGATTACGATTCCTCCCTCAGTTGCAATGCAGCCGCCGGTCTCACCGGTACCGGCTCCGCGAGGCACAATGTTTATACTGTTTTCATAAGCAAAATGCATTATTTTTTGGACTTCTTCAGTTGAAGTTGGCATCACCACGGCATTAGGGTTACTAGGGCTAATTTTTGTCAAAAAAGAACTGTCATACGAATAATACATTAGGTCCAAATCAGCAGTTATCACTTTGTCTGAGCCTAACAATTTCGTCAATTCATTTTTTAGTTGATTTTTTTCCATAGGCTCTATCCTCCAGTTTAATTTTGCTCATCTAATAAAAATTCCAATCTGTGGGAATATATAATAGACATTTGTAGATCTATAATAAAGTGAATTATACCATAGATAATATCTGATCTGCGGAGAAAATAATGTATAATGTTTTCATTAACTAAAAATACATCATCGAGGGAATAATCATGAGAATAGACTTAGCCAGCGGCAAAGGACACCTAGAAGTAGATTTGAATGGTTTAGAAAAGATTTCAATTATTACTACTAACCCTCCGCCGGTCTTGAAAGCAAACGAGCAAATAATAGCTGATGCTTTCTCACAGCCGATTGATTCTCCTACTTTAGGTGAACTGTTAAAAGCCAAAAAGCCAAATTCGGTTGTAATAATCGTAAACGATATTACTCGGCCAACCCCTTACAACTATATTTTGCCTCCATTATTAAAAGAACTTCATGAAAGTGGCATCAGTAAACACAAAATAACTATTGTAATCGCACTTGGAATTCATCGTCCACACACAGAAGAAGAAAACCGCAAAATCTATGGTGATTATATTGTCGATAACTACCGAGTAATCAATCATGATTGCGACGACAAGTTGGCAACCATCGGAACGCTTGCTAATGGAATGGCGCTAGAAATAAATGAAACGGTAGCCCAAGCTGATTTCGTAATTACTACTGGTTTAGTTGAACTGCACTATTTTGCCGGTTATTCTGGGGGTCGCAAGTCGATTCTACCTGGCATCGCTTCTAGGCGACTAATAGAGGCAAACCATAAAATGATGGATCATCCCCAAGCATTTTTGGGAAACTATACTGATAATCCGGTTGGTTTTCTGATGCAAGAAGCCGCTGAAAAAGTTGGAGTCGACTTTATCGTTAATATAGTTATGGCATCTAAAGAAAAAATCGCCTTTGCTGTCAGCGGAAATATTGTTTCTGCTTGGCTAGAAGCAGTAAAATACTGTGAATCAACCAATGTTGTTACAATCCCACATAAAGCTGATATTGTGATCGCATCTGCAGGTGGTTTCCCGAAAGACATCAATCTCTATCAAGCACAGAAGGCGCTAGATTCTGCAGCTCTTGCAGTCAAAGAAAATGGAACTATTATTTTAGTTGCTGAGTGCACGGAAGGATTCGGGGAAGAGGTTTTCGAAAAATGGGTTCTGGAGTCTAAGTCCCTCGAGGACATTAGAGATAGATTTTACCATTCATTTCAATTGGGCGGACATAAAGCCTTTGCAATAAGCAGAGTTGTAAGCCAATGCAGAGTAATCTTAGTCAGCAAGTTAGACAGAAATAAAATAGAGAAACTTCATTTAATTGGAGAAAATGATGTGGGCAGGGCACTGCGCTTGGCTTTAGAAAGTGTTGAACAGGAGCCGGAAATCATAGTTATGCCCGAAGCTCCCAAATGTGGTGTTAAACTGGCAGGAAATGAATAATCATTATAAAACAAAAAAGTGGTGGTTTGTTAATGTATACCGATTTTATAAAAAGTATGTACCCAACCATAGTTATGGAAAATGAGCCTTTAAAAAACCATACTCATTTTAATATTGGCGGACCAGCTGATTGTCTAGTATTTCCAGAATCAGTCGCCGACATCGAAAAAGTAATTGATTATGTCAATAAAAGAAATATTTCAGTATTTGTTTTTGGAAGTGGCAGTAATTTATTAGTAAGGGATAAAGGGATAAGAGGGATTTGCATTAAATTGGGCTCTAAGCTAAGTAGTATTGTTGTCAGCGGAAATACCATAGAAGCTCAAGCTGGGGCAAGCCTGGCCAATTGTGCCGAGGTGGCTGCAAATAATTCTTTGTCTGGAATGGAATTTGCTCACGGTATTCCAGGAAGCGTCGGGGGAGCGGTTTTTATGAACGCCGGGGCTTACGATGGCGAAATGAAAGACATTGTTTTCGAGGTAGTGGCCCTTAATCAAAACGGAGGTATTAAAACCTATAAAGCGGGTGAACTTGACTTTTCCTACCGCCATAGCCGTTTTATAAACAGCAGCGAGATTGTGTTAACGGCAAAAATGAACTTAGAATATGCTGATTCTAAAGATATTTATGCTAAGATGGATAAGTTGTCCAATGAAAGAAAAGGCAAACAGCCATTAGAGTATCCTAGTGCCGGAAGCACATTTAGAAGACCTCCAGGTTATTATGTCGGACCTATGATTGAAGAAATGGGTCTGAAAGGCTATGCGATCGGCGGAGCCCAAGTGTCAACTAAACATGCCGGATTCATAATTAACAAAGGTAATGCGACTGCTCAAAATGTTATTGATCTAATAAACCACATTAAAGATCGTGCCTTTTCTAAATATGGAGTATTACTGGAACCTGAGGTAAGAATAGTTGGTGAGCCCTAAGTTGAACGGAAGAGTGAAAAACTGTGAAAATTGTGCTAACTACATTAAATGCCAGGTTCTCGCATTCATCGCTAGCCCTGGCTTACCTGTCAGCATCATGCTCAAAAGCCGAAATCAATCATATTGTCAAAGAATACGCCATAAACGACAACCAAGCAAATATTCGCTCAGAGTTATACAGATTAAAACCTGATATCATATGCTTTTCCTGCTATATTTGGAATATTAGTCAAATAATTAAGCTGGCAGCTGATCTTCATAAATTATTGCCTCATTGCGGAATCATAATGGGGGGGCCGGAAGCGAGTAATGATGCGGTTAATTTATTGGCAAAACATGATTATATTGAACTGATCGTAAAAGGGGAAGGCGAGTTAATATTACCGGAATTAATCAAATCCTGGGATGATAGGCAATCTTGGTCAAAAATTCCTGGGATTGTTTTCAGAGGCAATAATGGTGAGATTATTAATACTTTGGCAGGCAGTGTACTTGAATTAGATTCGTTGCCTGATCCATATAGAAACGATCTGGATTACTATAGAAATCGGATTATCTATTTCGAGACTTCCCGCGGGTGCCCGTATAATTGCACTTACTGTTTGTCAGCAACCAGTAAAGGAGTTCGCTATTTTAGCTTGGACAGAGTGAAAACTAGGTTGGAACAAATAGCAGCCACTAATCCCCAGGCGGTAAAATTTGTTGACCGAACTTTTAACAGCAATGAAAATCGCGCCCTCGAAATAATGCGTTTCCTGCTTGAGCAAGATGTCGATACAATATTCCATTTCGAGATTGCAGCTGAGTACTTAAGCTCGGGTTTTTTGGAGTTTTTAAAAACGGTTCCGGGGCACAGGTTTAATTTCGAAATCGGTATACAGTCTACTAATCCCGTCTCCCTAAGCGCAATTAACCGCAAATGCAATTGGAACAAATTAAGAGATAATATCGAGTTTCTGCGCAAAAATACCAAGATACATATCCATTTGGATTTAATCGTTGGTTTGCCCTTTGAAGACTATTCATCAATCAAGAACTCTTTCAACGACACTTTGCTTTTGTTGCCTCAGGTGGTTCAGCTTGGATTTCTTAAACTTTTACCGGGATCAATAATTAGGGAAGAACACCGCGACCACGGGTTCTTATGGGAAGATTCGCCGCCATACCAGATTCTGGCTAATGCCTATCTGTCTGCTGACGAAATAATAAGTTTGCAGTACATGGAAACTATTCTCGATAATTACTACAATTCTCATCTTATGGATAATACTATTCAATACTTGATTGCTAATGTTTATAATAATGATCCTTTTAGCTTTTTTGAACAATTAACTATGTACTGGCTTGAGCAAGGCTATATAAATAAGCAGCAACAATCAAAGCAATTGTATACCATATTGAAAAACTTTGTATCGGCTAATTCATCCCTTCACTGTGAAGCATGCAATGAACTTCTAAAGTATGATTACTTGGTGATGCACAGATCACGGCTTGTTCCTGATGGAATAGATAGACATAATGAACAGGATGCCCATTTATTATTATTTGATTGTATAAAAGACAGCAGCTTTCGTTCTAATAATCTAGCGGAGTTAGAGGAGCTCAGTAAACATGAATTAAGGAGAAGACTTCACTTGGAATATTTTTCTTACTATCCGGGCTGTAAGCAAAAGGAATCAGCTCTCACGCCGATCTTATTTGTATATTCGCAGCCAGCTAGTCAGAGAGCTGATAAAGTAATCGTATTTTAGAAATAACATTATTTATTTAATACATACTTGATTGCGGCCGAAATTTTTTGCATCGTAGAGAGCTTCATCTGCTCTTTCCAGTACATCTTTCCATTCTTCAGAATCTTTGCCATTGGGTACGAATTCTGCTAGACCAATACTGATTGTTAGCACATCGGCAACATCATTATACTTATGCTCAATTTGCAAACGCCGAATTTTTATTAACATTCTGTGAGCTAGTAATTGTCCGGATTTAATATCAGTCTCAGGAAGAATTAAGACAAATTCCTCGCCACCGAAACGAGCGACGAAATCAGTTGACCTACATGCTGTTGATAGGGTTTGAGCAACAATTTTTAGTATTTCATCACCAGACTGATGGCCGTAATGGTCATTATAATACTTGAAATGATCAATATCGGCCATTAATACACAATACTTGTGGCAGTAACGATTCGAATAATTATGTATGTTTTCGATTTGCTCGTTGAAGGCACGGCGATTCCAAAGATGTGTCAGTTCGTCCTTGCGTGCCATACTTTCTAGCTTAGAGTTCAATTCCAAAAGCATATCGGAGTATTCTTCCAGTTCCTGATGTTTTTTGGTCAATTGTTCCTGATATTCTTTTAGGCGAATATTAACTTTGATGCGTGCCATTATCTCCCATTTGTTTAAAGGTTTAATTAAATAGTCGGTAGCTCCTGCATCTAAGCACCTTATACTATCTTCCGTGCTATTTTCTGGAATCGTACAAACTATAGGAACATTGTTCATATGTTTATTCAGTTTTACTTGTTGAAACAAATCGTCCAGAATAGAATAGGGAGAGGCGTAATCTAGCACGATAATATCAGGTGTCTGCATTTTTAGTTGGGTTTCTAAATCGTAAAAATTGTTTAAGTGTATGAAAGAGTAATCATTATCCTTATTAAAATCATCCATTACAGATGCAATTTCATCAGAGTTCGAGACCCAAACAATACGTGGTTGATCGATCATTGCAATCCTCCTTGAATTAATCAACATTGAAAAACCATCGATAAAGAATATTAGTTGAACTATTGCATGATATGATGTCAATTATAATGGCAATGTCTAATACATTATATAATTCATATGTAAATATAGGCAAATATTTAGCTGAAAAATTAAATTTAATAGTGCTTCTGCCCTATCAAAGTGTTACAATTGCAAAGTAGATTATCAAAATATTACTTGAGGAGCTGTTCATGAAACATAATCACATTATTGCTAAAGAAGGATGGATATTCGTTATTGCTCCTTTAGTGATTGCTGGTATATTGTTATTTTTTTCTTATCAAATCAGTGCGTTGTTTTTTCATGTGATCGCCTTATTTTGTGCTTTTTTTTTCCGGAACCCCAATAGAAAGATAACCAGTTCTCCCGATGCATTATTATCACCTGCAGATGGGAAAATAATTGAAATAAATAGAGTTTTCGAAAACAGATATATTAAGGCAGAATGTTATCAGATAAAAATATTTCTCAACATTTTTAATGTACATATCAATAGGACACCCATAGCTGGACGAGTAGAACTCGTTGAAAAAACAGGCGGATTATATTTGGCAGCATACAAAAAAGATGCCAGTGAAAAAAATGTTCGCAACTACATTGGTCTATTGACTGAATTTGGTCCGATTTTGATAACCCAAATAACTGGTCTGGTAGCAAGAAGGGTTGTTTGTTGGGTTAAGCAAGGTGATGCTTTATCCAGTGGGGAGAGGTTCGGGTTGATTCGATTCGGTTCTTGCACTGAACTATATCTGCCGCTGGATGTTGATATTAATGTAAAAATAGGTGATAAGGTAAAAGGAGGTCAGACAATCATTGCTAGATTCAATCGGTAGGTTATTTGCCAATGTTGTAACAATTCTAAACATCATTTGTGGAACTTTAGCCATCATTTATACATTCGTTCATGACTATCAAATGGCTGCTGCTCTGATAATACTGGCTGTGATAATGGATGCCTTAGATGGCAGAATTGCCAGACGATTTGATTCCTCTTCTGATCTTGGCAAAGAACTAGATTCATTATGCGATCTGGTCTCTTTTGGGGTTTCACCAGCAATTCTCATTTTCGCGCAAGTATTGCAATCAAACTTTCGCTTATTGGGGATTCTGGTAATACTGCTGTATGTTGTCTGCGGAGCTCTTAGATTAGCTCGATTTAATGTGATCAATATTCACGAGTACTTTTTGGGTATTCCTATTACTTTTGCCGGATTAACCGTTGCTGTTTTGTCATTATTAAGTAAACTATTAAACCCAACCATAATAATAATCATAGTTTTTTCGCTGTCATTATTAATGATCAGCAATCTGAAAATTCGAAAGATTTAACAGGGATAAAGCGCTGACTAATAGACTAATCCCAAACTAAAATAAAATGCTCCTGCTTGTTACATAACAGGAGCACTTTTTATTTCTGACTTCTTGAATGTTTAGATGATAAGCTGAAACGAAAAAACTTCACGCTGTGCTAAATAGTTGCATTCTTCTTAAGGTGATGCTATTGTGATTAAGTAAATATTTGTATTTGGTGGTTATTATGAAATTTAGTGATAGAGGTTTTATTCGCGCTTTCTTAGTTTTAAAACTCTTCTTTTCAATTTTTTGGTCGTTTTATTCCTTAAAATATCGCGCATGGTTTCATAAAAGGAATTGGATCGAAAATAAGAAAAAAGAACTTTATGTTACTAAAGCCATTCAATTTCGCGAGACAGCGATAAAACTAGGCGGACTACTTATAAAGCTCGGGCAATTTTTTAGCACCCGTGTTGATGTCTTGCCCAATGCGACTATTGAAGAATTAACCCTTCTTCAAGATGAAGTTAAAGCAGTTCCCTTCAATGAACTGCGAGTGTTAGCTGAAAGTGAGCTTAATAAGCCACTTGAGGATGTTTTCCTTTATATTGATGAGAACCCAATTGCATCGGCATCATTAGGACAAGTTCATCAGGTAGTTTTGAAAAACGGCAAGAAAGCTGCCTTGAAGGTCCAGCGCCCGGGGATAGATGCGTTAATAACTATTGATCTAAGAACGATAAAAAGGGTTATTAGACTATTACAAAGGTATACTGACTGGGAAAAGTATATTGACTTGGATGCTATTTTTCAAGAGTTCTCAGTTACTGTGAGACAAGAACTGAATTATATCCAAGAGGGTCATAATGCTGAAAAGATTAAAGCCAATAGCCAAGACAATCCTAGAATTCGGGTGCCGGAAATTTACTGGGATTATTGCAGTAAAAAGCTTTTGGCGATGGAGTTCCTGGAGGGTTACAAGATTAATGACATCGATGCAATTGTTAAGGCGAACCTTAGCCCAAGATTAATAGCCCAGGAACTTCTGAAGATATATATCAAGCAAGTATTAATTGATGGATTCTTCCATGCTGATCCTCACCCGGGCAATATTTTTGTGGATCAAAGCGGCTGTATAATAATGGTTGATTTCGGCATGGTTGGAAGCATCAGCCCCCAAATTAGGGATGATCTGGTGGCGATGGTTATTGCCTTGGTAGGGCGGGATTTCGAAAAAGTAGTTTATTATCTAAAAGTCATTGGCTTCTTAAGAAATTCAGTTGATGAAAGATTATTAATCAGAGCGGTAAGCATTTTTCTTGAACAAATGATCGGCAGGGTTGAGAACATATCCCAAATTGATACTGATTTGCTGTTAAAAGACTTAGAAAAACTGCTGTACGAAAATCCTTTTCAGATTCCAGCTAACTTTACTTTTTTGGGTCGTGCTTTGGGGACATTGTACGGTATCTGCATAAAGCTCCACCCAGATATAAGCTTTATCGATGAAGCAAAACCATTCATAGAACAAATAGCACCAAAAAAATCGAGTATTCGTAAACTAATAAAAGATAAATCATTATTAATCGGTAATTCTTTAATAGAATTGCCTACTTTATTAGAAAGAGTTTTAAATAAAGCCGATCGCAACGATTTATTGCTCAATATTAACTTTAAAGATCTAGAAAGTAGAATTGATTCTAATACCAGAGCCCTGATGATGCTAAGCTCAATAATGGGATTCGGAATATCAATAACACTTTCCGTTTTCTTATTGATACATGAGTTTGAACTATATGCAAAAATTGGTTTTGGTATTAGTTTATTATTCTTATTAACTTATTTACGCAGAGCTATAAGTCACAAAAAGAAAAAGGATCTTTCAAATGTTAATATATGGCACCACAAACGCTAAAGCAACGCCTTGCCAAGACAATAATTGTATAGAGGGTTATTACTTAATTGTTTTAAGGAGCCCTTGAGACTCTATATAGTTCATGCTAAAATGATCTTGCTTCGAATATTATATATAATGTATACAATTAATTTTTTTGCGAAAATTTTCCCAAGGAGGCATAAATTTGGATAGCAAAAAATATTTAGTATCTCCTCCTAAACTGCTTAAAACTTGTAATCCATCTCAGTTTAAGTTTGATTCGACTGCTGAGATCAAATTCCATCCGGAAGTTATTGGCCAAGAGCGGGCATTAAATACCTGTCTTTTTGGCTTAGATATTGATTCGCCATCTTACAATATTTATTTGTCCGGACATCAAGGCTCGGGTAGAAACTATCTAGCTAATTTATTAGTCGGCAATAAGGCGAAGGAAAGGGCAGTTCCTTCTGACTGGTGCTATGTATTTAATTTTCAAGAGCCGGACCAACCTTGCTTACTTGAGTTGCCGCCAGGCTTAGGAAAGAGTTTGCAAAAAGACATCACCTTACAAATCGAAAAAACAATTAAGCAAGTTATCAAGGCCTTTGAAAATAATGTCTTTGAAGATAAGAAGACAAGCCTGATTAATAAATTCACGCGCCGAACAGGATCCATTTATTTAAAACTTGAGGAATTCGCGCGTACAGTAGGTTTTGCAATCTCGAATACTGGTAACGGAATAACAAGTGTTCCCTTGAAAGATGGGGAAGTTTTGAGTCAAGATGCTTATGCGAATATGAACGATGAAGAACGCAGTGATTTAAGAGAAAGAAACATCGCCATGCAAGATCGAATTAATAAATCATTGCGTCAATATAAGGAATTAGAAAAAAATCTTCACATTAATATCAAAAACCTGGAAAAGGAAACGGTTAGACAGGTTCTGGCTCCTCTTTTTCTCGATCTGTACAAAAAATATGGATTTGTTGAGCAGATAATAACATATCTGGAAGGCATTCAAAACGACTTGCTGGAAAACTACGATATCTTATTGAAAAAAGATGACAATTCAACCATAAGTATTTTCCAAAACTTGAATAAAAGACACTATTTACGCCGCTATCATGTTAATTTGTTTATAGATAATTCAGAATTAAATAACGCTCCCGTGATCTATGAGAGTAACCCCAATTACGCGAATCTTTTCGGCCAAATCGAGTATGAAGGAGAATTTGGAATCTTAGCTACAGATTTTTCGAAGATCCAAGCCGGCTCAATTCATCGCGCAAATGGTGGTTATATTGTACTAAATGTTGTTGATATATTAAGAAATCCCTTCGTCTGGGAGACTTTAAAGCGAGTCTTAAAGCACCAAGAGTTAAAAGTTGAAAATGTAAACAGCATGCTGGGAATTAGTAGCTCAGCAGCTTTGAAACTTAACCCCATGCCCATTAATATTAAAGTAGTGTTAATTGGTGAGCCGACCTACTATCACTTGTTATATTCCTATGATGAAGATTTTTCATCGCTATTTAAACTAAAAGCAGATTTCGACCAAGAAATGCCAAGAAATAAAGAGAATATTAAGGCATATGCAAGCATTATTGCCTCGAAATGTAATGCTGAAAACTGGACTCATTTTTCTCCAGCTGCCGTTTCAGAAATTGTTGGCTTTGGCGGCAGATTAGCTGAAGATCAGAATAAACTTTCAACTCAGTTTGACAAAATTTTGGAAATAGTTCAAGAAGCCCATAGTTGGGCTCGCAATGAAAACTGCGAATTAGTTGGACGCGAGCATGTAATAAAGGCGCTCAAAAATAAAAGAATTCGGGCATCACTATACGAAGAAAAGTACAATGAAGCCATTGTAAACAATAGAATTATTATTAATACTGATGGCGAGCGTATTGGTGAGATTAACGGACTTGCGGTTTACCAGATTGGCGATTATGCGTTTGGCAAGCCAGTTCGTATTACAGCTAAGACTTTCCTGGGAGAAAAGGGACTAATTAATATTGAACGTGAAATCCAGTTAAGCGGACAAATTCATAGCAAAGGCATTTTAACACTTGCTGGATATTTAGGTTATCAATATGCTCAAGACAAACCTCTAACTTTATCGGCTAGCTTAACTTTTGAACAAAGCTACAGTGGCATTGAAGGTGATAGTGCGTCAAGTGCTGAGCTTTATGCTTTGTTGTCAAGTATTGCCGATAAACCTATCAATCAATGCATTGCTGTCACCGGGTCAGTGAATCAAAATGGAGAAATCCAACCGGTTGGTGGAATAAATGAAAAAATTGAAGGCTATTTCCAAGTTTGTAACGCACGAGGATTAAATGGTTCTCATGGTGTTATTATTCCAGCCCAAAACGTAATCCAATTGATGTTGCCGGAAGAAATTGTTGAAGCAGTTCGCAAAAAAATGTTTTCGATTTGGGCAATAAATCATATCGATGAAGGTATAGAGATATTAATGGACTTGCCGGCAGGAGAAAAAACAGAAAATGGCCGCTTTTCTTCAGGAAGCATTCATTATTTGGTTAATCGCAAGCTTGATGAATGGACTAATATTCGCAGATCGTCTGCTGGAGCTAATTCGTTGCATAACTCTTCCAACTGGTCTAAAAGGAGAACATTTTGAGAGTAAGTAAGCAAAAAATGCTCATTTCACTTTTGTTAATGGTACTCTTGGGGTTAACAGGCGGTTGTACTCAGAATTGGCAGAGTTTGCTTACTCCTAGTGAGCCGGAAGTTCAACCTCTGATTTATGTTGAGATTAGTTTTTCAGATAGCGACCATATTGTAGGTTATGTAAAAACTCTTGGCATTGAAAAGGATACCAGGATTTTTGTGGGCGGTTCTTCGGTGAATTATGTTTATGATATCAATGGCAATCCAGTAGCTGCCTTCAATTATGCCCGTGCTAATTATATAAAAATTATTCCCGAACCCACAGTCCAAAACCAGCAGTGAAGATTGTAATATAGTTTGTGAAATATTTGTCGTAATTTATACTCCTTTTAGATATATATATGATAGTATTATTATAATAAAAATAAATTGGGGAGGATAACTATGAGTACCATAAATGCTTCATGTCTAATGTGCGGAAAAAAATATGAAATAATGGAAGATCATCAAGAGTTTAAGAAGCTGGTCGAACAGGCGAAAGAGCTTCCTACATTTGTATGTGATCTATGCAACAATAAAGTGCGTTTTGAGTCAGAAGACAAAAAGAAAATGCCTAAGTCGAATTAATAGTATTTATGAATAGAGCTAAGCTTGTAAACAGATATGGTTTAGAACTCTCATATATTAGTTCGATTCCAGAAATGTGCTCGTATATAATTGTCGTGTGCCATGGTTTTAATGGAGCCAAAGAAAATAGCGGGAATATCTACAATTTTACCTCTAGACTTAATAATCTTGGTCTAGGGGTTTTTGCTTTTGATTTTACTGGCAGCGGTCAAAGTGAAGGTCTGTTTTCCGAAATCAGCCTTTCTAGACAAGTTGATGACTTAATCGATGTAATAGGTTTTGTAAGCAAAGAATTTATTAAACCAATCGCGGTTTTGGGGCGTAGTTTTGGCGGCAGCACTGCCATTGCAGCTTCGGCGCATCTGTCGCTGGTAGATACATATATTTTATGGTCAACCCCCATATATCTTACTGAAACTTTTGCAGTATTTATGAATAATGATGCTGAAAATAATTATATTGACCTTGAGATAAATGATATTAAGCAGTTATACCGAAATTTAACAAGAGATTTTGCTCGCCATGATCTGATAAAATGTCTTGCTTACATGCAAAACAAAAATGTATTAGCCATCAGCGGAACTGCCGACGAAGTAGTGAACGTAAACAATATAAAAGCTATTAAGTCTAATTTGCCCGAAGCGACAGTGTATGAAGTAGAGGCGGCTGATCATCGCTTTACTGAACATATAGCTATTCGTGAAGATCTAACCTTAAGTTGGCTAAAAAGTGTACTTTTATTAGCATAATAATCACTCCCGCAATGAGCCTTTAGCAAATAATAATTTTTTATCCATAAGTCAATATGGCAATTATCATTATCTTGGCTTAATATTTTTATAAATAAATTTCCCACAGGAGGCCAAATATTGACTAAGCATACTCCAATGATTGAGCAATACCTTGAGATCAAAAGCCATCATCAAGATGAGATACTATTCTTTCGTTTGGGCGATTTCTATGAGATGTTCTTTTCGGATGCGGAACTGGCTTCTCGTGTGCTTGAAATAGTTTTGACTGCCCGCGATGGGGGAGGTAACCAGAAAGTTCCGATGTGCGGCGTACCTTATCATGCGGCATCGAATTATATTGCTAAGCTCATTGCAGCCGGCTATAAAATCGCGATTTGTGAACAAGTGGAAGATCCAAGTGAAGCCAAAGGAATAGTAAAAAGAGAAGTAACTAGAATTATTACCCCAGGGACAGTTTATGATGAAGCATTATTAAATGAAGAGACAAATAATTATTTGGCAGCCATAATTCAAAACGCTGGGGTTATCGGTCTAGCATATATGGATGTTTCAACTGGTGAATTCAAGTTTATGGAATTTCCAGCTCAAAATGGTCAAGATGAATTTCAGAATGAAATCGAAAAGATATCACCTAAAGAATGCCTGCTGCCTTCATGGAATCAAGCAGCTGGGCTCTGGGCTAATCTAGATTTAAAAATCAGTCCGGTGATAAGTGGTCAGCACTTACCTGAAATGGATGCAGCCGCAGCCTTAACCTGCATAGAATCAGTCTTTGGAACAATTATAGATGAATATATAAACAATAAAAGCTCTGCCGGCTTAATAGCTGCAGCAATGATTGTAACTTTCCTCAATGAAACTCAAAAAACTTCTATTTCCCATTTGAATCACCCGGTAATGATTTTACCTTCTTCATTTTTGGAGATTGACTATTCATCGCGCCGAAATCTTGAGTTGGTATCTAATCTTAGGGAAAATAAGCGCTCTGGAACACTAATAGAAGTACTTGATAAATGTAACACATCTATGGGCAAAAGATTATTGAAATCTTGGCTGGAGAGACCCCTGAAAAATCCGAAGCTCATTCAAGAACGGCTCAATGCAGTTGCTGAACTATTCGAGTCAATTAACTTGCGTTATGAAATTGAAAACTATTTGCATGATATTTATGATCTATCAAGATTAGCTGGACGATTGGGAAGTGGCATGGCTAGTCCCCGTGATTTAATTGCGGTCAAGAAAAGCTTGGCTATACTGCCATCATTAAACCAGGCCCTGCAAAAAGTTCAGTCCGACCTGTTATTAACACTCAAGAACTTGGATACCATGCTTGATTTACACGAAATCCTTGAAGCCGCAATTGCCGAAGATGCTCCACTATCAATTAAAGAGGGTTCAATTGTAAAAAGCGGTTATAATATGGGTATAGATGAACTTAGAGATATAAGTGTAAATGGGAGCAAATGGTTAATCGAATTCGAAACCAAAGAAAGACAAAGAACGGGAATCAAGTCTTTAAAAATTGGATATAATCGTGTTTTTGGCTATTACATAGAAATTAGCAGAGCGGCGCATTCAGAAGTGCCGGCTAGCTATCATCGCAAACAGACCTTAGCTAATACGGAGCGTTACATTAATGAAGAATTAAAAGAATTCGAAAGTAGAATTCTAAGCGCACGGGAAAGATTAAATACCCTCGAATATGACGAGTATTTAAAAATTCGTGCGACTGCTGAAGAGTACATTCCTCGTCTGCAAGAAGTTGCACAGAGAATTGCGCAATTGGATGTTCTTAACTCTTTTGCGAAAGCAGCTATTGAAAATGATTATATTAAACCACTGATCAATGATGATGGAACTTTAGAGATCATAGGCGGAAGGCATCCAGTTGTCGAAAAGAATCTTTCCCAATGGAGTTTTATCCCCAATGATGTCTATTTAGATAAGAAGAATTTTTTCGCGTTAATAACCGGACCCAATATGGGTGGTAAGAGTACATTTATGCGTCAGATCGCCTTAATTACAATTATGGCGCAGGTTGGTTCATTTGTGCCGGCAAAACAAGCGCGCATCGGAATCGTGGATCGCATTTTCACTAGAGTTGGAGCTGCTGATGACTTGGCTTCCGGTCAGAGTACTTTTATGGTTGAGATGATGGAAGTTGCCAATATATTAAAATATGCTAGCGGTAATTCTTTATTGATCCTTGATGAGATTGGCAGAGGCACCAGTACATTTGATGGCTTGAGCATAGCTCGAGCCGTATGCGAACATATAATCAAAAACATACGAGCAAAGACCTTGTTTGCAACGCATTATCATGAACTAACCGATATGAATAAATTTAAGAGTGGAATTTTCAATTTGTCTTTGTCAGTCAAAGAAACAGAAGAAGGAATCGTTTTTTTGAGAAAAGTAATGCCAGGAAGAGCCGATAAGAGTTATGGCATCCAAGTTGCAAAACTCGCTGGATTGCCGAAATCAGTCATCCGTAGAGCAGAAACTGTATTAGATTCACTTGAGCAAGTTCCCATGGCAGCTAATGCCGAAATTTCCATACAAAAGGACTTATTCGAAAACATTAATTTAAGAATAGTTGAGGAACTCGTCAGTCTGGACTTGGACAACCTAACCCCAAAAAATTGCGGGGAAATTCTAAGAAAGTGGCAGGATAGTCTTAAAAATGACGATTAATCTTCGGGAATTGAACAGAAAGGGTGAATTATATGTTAGTTGGAATAGATGTTGGCGGTACCTTTACTGATGGTGCGGTTTATTCAAACAATGCAGTGATTGCACAATCAAAACAACCGACTGATGTTGGGGACATTAATAAGTCGCTATTAGCGGTCCTCGATGATTTATTGGAGAAAATTGACACTACCTTAATTAAAAGAGTCGTTTTAAGCACAACCCTGATAACTAACATGCTGGTAACTGGGAAAGGTGAAAAAACCGCACTTATTTTAATTCCTGGAATCGGCTTGCCTTGGAGCACTTATGAAAATAATGATATTTGCACTTATTTCTTAGAAGGTCAAATTGACTTCCGCGGCAATGAAATTGTAGGCATTCAAAATAGTGAATTAACGAAAACCCTAGATGATATAAAGAGGCAGGGCATCAGCAGAGTGGCAATTGCTGGAAAATTTTCGAATCGCAATCCTGCCCATGAAGTAATAGTTAGAGATTACATTTTGGAAAACTACCCGGGCATGCAAGTATTTATTAGCTCTGAGGTCGCGAATCGATTAAACTTTCCCCGGCGTGCAGTGACAACTTATTTTACCGCGCAGACCTACCAAGAATGGAATGCCTTTGCCGACGAAATAATTAGTGCCCTAAAAACTAGAGGAATAAAGCAAAACATTGATATCTTAAAAGCTGATGGTGGAACCATTACAATAGATGCCAGCAGGGCAAGGCCTTGTGAGACTATTCTTTCCGGACCCGCTGCCAGTACCATGGGAGCCTTGGCGATCTCAAGCAATATTTCGAATGCGGCGGTTATTGATATCGGGGGAACCACTACAGATTTAGCTCTAATTATTGAGGGAAAACCGCTATTTGCATCTAAGGGTGCAAAAATTGGCGGTCAGCTGACTCATATTAGCTCTTTAGCCGTTCGTTCTATTCCATTAGGCGGTGACAGTGTAATCAGAGTCAATGCACAAAATCAAGTTGAAGTGGAGTCCTATCGTATTGGACCGGCCGCCTGTTTTGGTGGTAAGGAACCAACTGTGATTGATGCATTTAATGTGGGCAGATCACTTAATATAGGTGATCAATCGGCTTCTTATAATAAGCTGGAAATATTAGCCAGAGATAATAGCATTGCTGTCTCCGAACTCTGCGAGATAGTGATAAAAAAAACCATTGCCATAATTAGCAAAGCCTTAATAAATATGTTTTCGGAGTGGGAACAGGAACCGGCATATAAAGTCTGGGAAATTGTGAATCGCAAAAAATTTGAGTTGCAGACCATAATTGGGATAGGAGCTGCCGCACATGCAATAATTCCAATACTTGCCGATAATTTGGCTGTTGATAGTCAATTACACCATTATGCTCCGGTAGCGAATGCTCTGGGAGCAGCCATTGCCAGAGCAACTATTGCCGTCGAGATGCATTTCGACACCCAGAATCAAACCTTTGTGGTTAATCCCGGCGGATATTACGGTAATCTAAAAAACTGTGCCCGTTTCCAGCTTGATGATGCCAAAGCTATCGCGATTGATTATCTGCGCAAAGAAGCAAAGCAAAAAGGCATGGAAGATTTGGTGCCCGATGCCAAGTTTTATTTGGAAGAGCAATTTAACATTATTAGAGGTTGGGGACAAGTGGGCAAAATATTCGATGTAGGACTTGAAATTGAACCTGGTTTCGTTGAAGGCTTTAAGGGGGTGTAACAATGAAAAAAACTGGAGTTTTATTTTTCCCAGCTTTTGACTGGGCTATTTCTCCGACTCATCCGGAAAGAGAAGAAAGATTACTCTATACTCGCGATCAGCTTTTTGAAGAAGGAGTAATGGATTTACCTAATATCAAGGAGTATCAGCCGCGACTGGCAACCGATAAAGAAATCTCTCGAATCCATTTTTGCGTGCCCAATGTTTCCGGAAGAGTCACTGAGGCTCATAGGATATCGGCAGGTTCTACCTTAGTTATGGCTGATGCGGTTATTAATAAGGAAATTAACAATGCTTTCGCCATTATACGTCCCCCCGGACATCATGCCATGACCGTATGCCACGGTAATCGCGGTTTTTGCGATATAAACAATGAAGCCATTATGGTTGAGTACCTGCGCAGTAAACATGGTTTAAAACGCTTAGCGATTATTGATACTGATGTTCACCATGGAGATGGAACTCAAGAGATATTTTATCATGACCCCGATGTACTATTTATATCTTTCCACCAGGATGGCAGGACGCTATATCCGGGATCAGGTTTCATAGATGAATTAGGAGGTCCCTTAGCTCATGGAACCACCATCAATATTCCTTTGGCTCCGGGAACAGGGGATTACGAGATTCACTATGTTATCGACAATCTGGTATTGCCAATCTTGCAGGAGTTTAAGCCGGAGCTAATTATTAATTCAGCCGGTCAAGACAATCATTTTAGCGACCCCTTAGCCAATATGAATTTCACAGCGAAAGGCTATGCAATTCTTAACCAAAAGTTATCTCCCGACATTGCAGTGCTTGAGGGTGGTTATTCAGTTGAAACCGCACTGCCTTATGTAAATTTAGGGATAATAATGGCAATGGCAGAGCTTGATTTTTCTAATCTTTTGGAGCCGGGCCTAAATAGTGCCAATGTTGCTAAAAAGCCTTCCGAAAAGAGTATTGATTATGTTAAGAACATAGTTGCTCAACAATTATTTAACTTTCGCCAGGGTGGTGAAGTTGTTGCACAAAACAGAAAGAAGTTACCTGAATTCGCGAAGTTTAATAAAAGCATTTACTATGACACGGAAGGCATTAGAGAAGCGCAGCAAATCAATCTTAGAATATGTAAGGACTGCGGCGGTTTCCGAACACTGTCATCTGAAGCTCGCCAAAGTGACGGCAAGAAGTACAATGTATTTTGCATTACCCTGCCTGGGTATTCCTGCTCTCGCTGTAGCAATGAAGCAATATATGCTTACAAGGACCTGGTCAAAAATGGGAATTTCGAGTTTGTTTATTTCCAGGATAAGATTCGAGATAAATTTTATCACTGGAATGCAGCGATTGATTCGGAGTTAGTTTTTTAATGAAAGTTAGATTATTAGATGATTTAATTATAAATAAAATCGCCGCGGGAGAAGTAGTAGACCGGCCATCATCAGTAGTAAAAGAGCTAGTTGAAAATGCCCTCGATGCTCATGCTGACCGAATAATTGTTAATATTAAAAATGGCGGGCAAGACTTGATCGAAGTCATAGATAATGGTGAGGGCATTCATGAAGATGACATTGAAACGGCTTTTTTAAGACATGCCACCAGTAAGATCAATAGTGAGAGCGATTTATACAGCATAGGTACTCTTGGATTTAGAGGAGAGGCTTTGCCAAGCATAGCTGCTGTTGCGAAGGTGGAAGTTAATACTTGCAGAGAAAATGAGAATGGGTGCCGGGCATTTATTAGTGGAGGAGAAGATTTTGCTAAAGAAACCTTTGCTTGCCCGGAAGGTACAAGGATTTCTATTAAAGATCTTTTTTTTAATACACCAGCTCGGAAAAAGTTTATGAAGTCCGCGGTATCAGAAGGAAACCACATTTATAACTTGCTTTGCCGTTATGCTTTCGCGCGCCCCGATGTTGCGTTCACATACTCGAATAACAGCAAAATCTATTTCAAGACCTTAGGTAATGGAAGAATCGAAGATGTAGTTTTCACCATATGGGGACCTGATTATCTAGATAATCTGATTTCAATAGAATACACAGGAGTAAACTGCAGAGTTAGCGGCCTGGTCTCTAAACCATCGCTATTCAATAATAATCGCCGCCAACAGCTATTTTTTGTTAATAAACGGCCTATTAGGAGTCCGATGCTATATCGAGCAATTGATGAAGCATACAAGGGAGTATTGGTTTCGAAACAGCATCCGCTGGTAATACTACATATTGAAGTGCCAAATGACAGCGTTGATGTTAATATTCACCCCCAAAAACTCGAGGTTCGCTTTCAGTCAGAAGGCCAGATATTTTCTGCTGTTAACTCAGTATTAAAAGCCAAAGTTAGTGGGGGCAATTATTCTCCGATAATAAAAGGGTACAATTACGGCTACGGCAGCCAAACAAACAAAACCACAACATCTTGGCCCGAAACCGAAATTCCTCTGGAAATAAAAGCTGCAGAGCAAAATGTAGAAAATCAAATGGTATTTTCTTTTCCCGCAGCTACTAAAAATGAATACTCTCAAGTGCTAGATGCGAAGGCTGGTTATAGTCCCACAACAAGAATTGAAACCGGTTTCGAGCCAATAATACTTGGTCAAATAATGAAAACATATATTTTGCTGTCCCTTGATTCAGAGTTAATAATTGTGGATCAGCATGCAGCCCATGAACGCATTTTATATAATCGCTATATTGAAATCTATGAAAACTTTGGCCAAGTTGAGCAGATTTTAGCGGTTCCTTTAGATATTCGTTTCAATCCTATCCAATATAATTGGATTAATAATAATCTCGGTTTGTTATCAAAAATGGGATGGCAATTAGAGCAATTGGAGCGGACTGACATGATATTGCGAGGCGCCCCCGCCTTTTTGAAAGGACAAGAAAGGGAAGTTTTATTTTCGCTATGTGACATTAAAGGAAACGACGATGTCTGGAACAAATCAATTGTTGCCATGGCATGCAAAAATGCTCTGAAAGCGGGGAGTACACTCTCCACACTAGAAATGCAAGGTTTAGTTAAAGAGTTGTTTGATCAAAAGGACAAGAATTTTTGTCCTCATGGAAGGCCTTCATATATATCCATTACTAGAAATGACTTAGATAAGTTTTTTAAACGTAAGCTATGAAAGTTATTGTCACGACATCACATAGAAGTGATAGAGTTTCCGAGAAATGTCAGGAATTTCTAAATGATACTGGGTTTGAATTCATTCCTCGGGATGATAAAGCGATTGAGTATATTCAAATGATTAATAATGCTCATGCAGTGATCGTCTGGAATAAATCCGGACCGGTATTGCATATAGGTATGGAAAAATTCTTTTTTCATCCCAGTTTGGCTTATAATAGAATCTTAGCTTATCGGCGCAGCAATATCCATGATCCTTTAATAAAAGCCTGTGCTCTTAATGATTGTACGAGTTTCCTGGATTGCACCTTGGGATTGGGAGCTGATGCTATCGTGGCCTCGTACTTTGTGCCTAATGGTTCTGTTGTAGGGATCGAATCATCGCCATTAATAGCTAGTCTCGTTAAATGGGGGATGATGCTCTACTCCAGCAATAAGTCAACCTGGCTAAATAATGCCATTTCCAGAATCAAAGTATTGCAATTTGATCATCTTGAGTATCTTAAGATTCTGCCGGAGGCTTCAATCGACGTCATTTACTTTGATCCTATGTTTCGCACCCCCATAAAAACCAGTGAGGGGATGATGCTCTTAAGATCAATAGCAATTACTGATGAATTAAGTAGTGAGTCAATCGAAGAAGCTTGCAGAGTGGCACGAAAACGTGTGGTGATCAAAGAGCGTGCCAATGGTTATGAATTTGAACGGCTGGGCTTTAATAGACTCCCTCATAGTAAGAATAATCCCATCCAATTTGGGATAATTAATGTAATATAGGTAATATTGGAGTAATAGAATGCAAAAATTGTGTGCTATTGTTGGTCCAACCGCTGTTGGCAAGTCCGAACTAGCATTAGCTGTAGCCTCGAAAATTAATGGAGAAATAGTATCATGTGACTCAATGCAGATATATAAGGGATTGGATATCGGAACCGGCAAAGTAGATCGCCAAGCTCAAAAAATGATTGTACATCATATGATTGATATAGTAGAAATAGATGAAGACTATAGCGTGGCTCAATACGCTGCCCAAACCAGGGAATTAATTGCTGATATTAATAATCGGAATAAAATCCCAATTCTAGTCGGTGGTACTGGGTTATTCTATCAAGCTGTTGTCGATGATTATCAATTTTTTCCGCTGGCACAGCATAAAAAAGTACGGGCTGATTTGATGGAGCAGATAAGTGATAATGGTCTCCACTGGGCATATAATAAGCTAAAGGAGGTTGATCTAGATTACGCCGGTCTAATTAGCATTAATGATCAGAAAAGAATCGTAAGAGCATTGGAAGTTTATTTAATCACAGGAGTGCCGTTTTCAAAACAGCAAAACAAGAACTCAGGTAGGTATAATCTTTTTGCAGTCGGTCTAGATATGAATCGAGCTGCTCTTTATCAACTTATTAATTATAGGGTAGATAAAATGATAGCGTCAGGGTTTATTGACGAGGTAAAACACCTACTTCGGAAGGGCTATGATTTTCGCTATAATGCGATGCAGGCATTAGGTTATAAGCAAATTCTATATTATTTGTTTGGCTTCATCGATTATGATAATTTAATTGAAACCATTAAGCTTGAAACCAGAAGATTTGCAAAACGGCAATTAACATGGTTCCGAAAGGATGAGCGCATTATTTGGATCAGTATACCAGAATCAGACCATACTTTAGTCCTGGAAAAATTTTTATCACTTTGGGAAGGACAAAACAAAGCAACGTAGAATTAGTGTCGTATACCATGTATACTATAACTTAACTGTAAAACTTTATAATGGAGGTACTTTATGAGCAAAAGTCAGTTTAATTTGCAGGACGCATTTCTAAATCAAGTCAGAAAAGACAAAATCCCCGTTACTATTTTTTTGGTTAATGGTTTTCAAATTAAGGGTATAGTAAAGGGGTTTGACAGTTTTACAGTAGTTGTAGAATTTGAACAAAAGCAACAACTTGTATATAAACATGCTATCTCAACAGTTGCACCAATAAAACCGGTTAGTATCAACTACTCGGATCCAAAGGATAATTCTAGTGACAGTGGAAATAAGGCCGAATAGAAGCAAAGACTATATCCGCGATGTTATGAATATTTTGATTTAGGGGAAGAGTATTATCTTCTCCTATTTTAATAGCTTGCAAAAATGGAAAATGAAAGGGGACCACCATGCATCAATTGTTTATTGAAGAAAGAATTAAGTATGATGGCAATCAATTACAGCCACATTGGATTTATATTAATTATAATCTGCTGGGGGATGCGGTTATTGCTTTCACCGGTGAAACCCATGTGCCGGTAAAGAAAAGGGTAGATATCAGTGATAGAATGGAGAGGGAATACATTTATTCTCCCCATATGCTAAATTTTATTATTGAGCACTTCAATCATGATCTCAATTTAGCAATTCACCGCCAAAGGCTCTTTATAGTAGTAATAAAAGAAGAATTGGAAAGACTGGATATTAATGTCACAAGAATTGGTGACGATTTATATGTGGGGAAAGGGAAACTCTCAGTATCTATTGCAACTGCCACACCGATATCAACCCTTATTCATGTTGGAGTTAACATAGAAACCTATAATACCCCCGTTCAAACCTGCGGGCTTGAACAGCTAGGGGTAAAAGATATAAAATCTTTTTCTGAAGCGGTTATGCTAAAATATTCTAATGAGCTCGACCAAATTGACGAAGGCCGCTGCAAAGTGCGTTTTATCAATAATAGCTCTTTATACTAGCATTACTTGGATAATCGCGAATCCAAAGGAATTCTTGTAAAGATAATTGACATCAACTACAATGTATTGGGAAGGAGAGGGTAGTTTGTCTGACGAAAAAGATAAATTAGAAATTATTGCCATGAAATCGTTTCCTAACAACCCTGACTTGGTATATGTTGTTGATTTTCTTAATAAGAGTTTAAAGGAAAAGAGAATTATGTTTGGCTTAACCAAAGACAAAGATAAAAACAATATGACAATTAATATTTATGAGTTTTAATTGAGGTGCATTAATGGATTATAACAATATCAAGAATTTTGTAAAAGAACTAGTCAGTATAGTCGTTGTAGCTTTTATTCTGTCGCTAATTATTAGATTTGTTGCTTTTGAAGTTAGATTAATACCATCCGGCTCAATGTATCCAACAATAAAAGAGCAAGACCGTGTCATGGTTAACAAATTCATATATCATTTTAAAGAGCCGGTACGCGGTGATATAGTGGTATTCGATCCTCCGGCAGTGCTGGAAAAAGATGAGCTTTATATCAAAAGAGTTATTGGGCTTCCCGGGGAGACCGTGGAAATGAAAGATGGCAAAGTTTTTATTAATGGAGAGTCTCTTGATGAACCCTATCTCAAAGAAGCAGTCTCCTATCACTATGGTCCGGTAATTGTGCCGCAGGACAGTTTACTCGTCCTAGGAGATAATCGCAATAATAGCTTCGATAGCCATCTTTGGAACGCATGGCTTACAAGAGATAGAATAAAAGGGAAAGCATTGTTAGTGTATTGGCCCTATAACCATTTCCAATTATTGCAGAGAGGGGTTTCATTTAGTTGAAAATACTCTTAACAAATGATGACGGCATATATGCATATGGAATCACAGCATTGATTAATACACTGTCACCTGAGCACGATTTATATATCGTTGCTCCCGAACAAGAAAGAAGCGGTACCGGACATTCAATAACAGTTTTTGAGCCTATAAAAGTAAATAAGGTTGATTTGCCGTCAGTAAAAGCGGCTTGGATGATATCGGGGACTCCGGCTGATTGTGTCAAGCTAGCTCTAGGCGCGCTAATCGAAGACGATATTGATTATGTAATCTCTGGAATTAATCATGGCCCTAATTTAGGAACAGATGTTTTCTACTCGGGGACAGTTTCTGCTGCCGCCGAAGCAGTTCTTTTAGGCTATCCGGCATTGGCCGTTTCCATGAATTCATACACTCTAGTAGAAGAAAGCTTTAATCTGGCTGCACGCTTTATTCGTAATACCGTTTCTTCAGTGATAGCACAAGGACTTAATGATTTCAAAACTCTTCTGAATATTAATGTACCTGTTATTAAAAGCAAAGCCGAGTACAAAGGCGTAAAAATAACTAGTCTGGGGATTAGAAACTATAAAAATGCCTTTGAGGCAAGAATTGATCCTCGTGGAAATACTTATTACTGGCTTGGCGGTAATTTGCATGATGATGACCAAGCCCTTGACAGTGATGTAATTGCGCTGGACTCCGGGTTTATAACCGTAACCCCAATAAAGCTTGATTTAACTGATTACGAATTAATGATGCAATACAAAAAGACATTTTCAGATTTTATAGTTACTTGAGCTAGGCAATTACATATATCCAACCAAAATGCCAATCTAAATTTCTAAGAGTAAACAAGTAAAAAAGCACTAAATAACTTCTTAGTTTACATAATGATCATTATAGGAAGTTGGAGAATGAACTTAAAATCGGGAAAAAGTCTTAATAATATAGTGGATTTATCTGCTTAGTCGTTCTCATTAGCAACATCTCTATTAAACTGTTTAGTCGTTACCGGCTTTAACATTAGATATCTAGTTCTTCAAACATCTCATTAGCATTAGTATAGTGGTGAAGGTTTTTGCGATTGTCGGTCTCGCTAAATACCTTGAGTGTTTCCTCATTGGGAATTTTCACTTCAAACGGAAGCCCCTTTTGCAGCTCGCATTGTTTTAAAAACAAAGTAATAGCTTCGCTCATTGAAAGGCCAAGCTGAGCAAATATCGCTTCCACGTTATTTTTCAGTCTTTCGTCGACCCTCGCCCTGATAAAATCGTTCTTTGCCATTGTGAATACCTTCCTCTCATTATTGTATCCCGATTGTACCACATATTCTATGAATATCAAATCTGATGACCTAGCTCAGCTCAAAATTCTTAAAGATAATCATTCCTCACCAAATCATAATGGAATTGTCAATAGTAGTTTACTCATAAAATGGATGTTTAAAAGATAAGATTTGATCCGGATTATTACAATGAATAAGCGAATAATTGATTTTTATCGGGATTTTCAGAATTATAGTTATACAATTGAGCGAATCTCAAAAATTCCGCATCGGGTGAATAATTCATTATCTGACTCATTGATTGTTGCTATTCCGTACTTTGACATTTTCGCCAGCTGGGCTAATTTACTTTTGTTAATTCCTAAGCATTGCCATATAATAATCTTTAGAGGGGGGCATTGAAAGTGCTTAAAAATTTTAATATCATCATTTATAAGGCTGAAGAAGGAGGATATTATAGCGAATGTCCGGTTCTTAAAGGGTGCTATTCTCAAGGTGAAACTATAGAGGAACTTAAAGCTAATATGAAAGAAGCTATCGAACTTTATCTAGAAAACAATCCTTGCCTTGAACAGTATATTGAAAATCAATAGCCCTTGAGGTATCTAATGCCTGAAATACCGATAATCAGCGCAAAACTTTTCCTTAAGACTTTGTTAATGTATAACTGTAGCGTTGTTGGTATTAAGGGGTCACATCACAAAATTAGAAATAGTCTTAATAATAGAGTTACAATCATACCGGTACTTGCTAATAAGGACTTAAAAAAGGGATTGCTGGTAAAAATTCTTAAAGATCTAAAAATAGATGTTGAAGATTTTCTGATGTTTCTTAAAAACATCTAGAATATTTACATCATATCCGCGTTTTTGGATTAGCCTAAAGTCCTTTTTGAATCTAGAAGTTCTTACTATGTTATATTTCATCATCGCTATTTAAATCTTCAAAGAGTTCTTCAACGCTGTCAAAACTTCTATATAAATGCGGATTCTGTTTCATTTTCGCTACTTCTCCAATTGCTGCCATTGTTTCAGAATTGTAGCGTGGTATTTGCATTGCAAACGGCAAGCCGTTCTGCATGAGCGACTGCCGAAAAAAAATATTAACTGCGTCTGAGACTGTAATACCAAATGTTGAATATAAAGCTTCAATTTCTTTTTTTGTCTCTGCGTCAATTCTTATATTTATCACTGCCGTTTTTGCCATGTACGATCAACTCCCAAATCATTGTATATTTATTGTATTGTTTTTGTGAATCATTCGCAATACAATTCGTATAAATCGTCATAAGCTTTCTTGGGACGTTTTTGTTAACAACTTTACTTGCTTGATGTCACAACTTGACATTTATTGCGATACTCTTCTTAATGAGATTCTATTGCGAGAAAATCAGCAGGATTCATTATTTCAGGGCACTCTAACTCAACATCATAAAAATCTTTGTCACCTGTTTGAAAAAAGTAGTTTTTCAAGTTCTCTGATTATCTTTTGTGAAATTGCTCTTCTCAAAGATATTGTCTCTTTTCAGTCACTTAGTGAACAGGGGCCTCGGTTTTTTCGTTAACTTAGCTTTTCCGAAATCAAAAAAACACTATATCTGCGAAGAATTATTGTATGATAATAGCATAATTATTTATAAAGAAGGTGTTTCCTCTTGATTATCAAGTCATCCACCAGCCTACGTAATGATTATGGTGCCATCTCCAAACTTGCTCATGAGGCTCACAGGAACCAATTTATATTACCAAAAACGGTGAGGGCGACCTGGTTATTATGAGTATAGATGCTTTTGAAAAGCGCGATGAAATATTTAAGTTGCGGTCAAAACTGGAACTCGCAGAGGCATCCCGCGTTTCGGCCGAAGCAACCTTTACTATTGAAGAATCACGCCAGAAGTTAGTGGAAATTTATGAGCGCAAAGTATAAGCTGGAATTACTTGCCCCTGCCCAGCGCGAGCTTGAAGAAATTGCGCTAGTGCATTTGGAGTTGGTAGGCTTAGACTCAGCCCGTTACATCACAGACCGCATTTTTGCATCACTGGAAATGCTGAAGGTTTATCCTAATATTGGTATTGCTTGCAGAGACAAGCAGCTTGCAGCCGAGGGTTATCGTTTGTTGATATGTGGACATTACCTGTGTTTTTGCAGACTTATTGCCAATACTGTATTCGTATATCATATCGTTGACGGTCGAGCGGACTATCCAAGATTACTATCAAATTTAAGGGAATAAAACTGGGATAGTACCACTTAACCTCGAGTAATTGTATATTGATTTGATAATAAGACGGTGTCAATCCCCCGTACCTGCGACAATTCTGGATTGACAATCTTTGTTTGGCGCCCGAGGGCGTCAAAGCTATAGCTTGTCTTAAATCCCTTGGCATTTGTGGTTTCCTTTAGACGCCCGGTATCATCATCAGATACATAGCTTTCAGTTAAACCTCCTTTGGTCTTGCTGCTTAGGTAGGCTCCGTTCGAATAGGTAAAGGTACTGGTTACACTATTCGTTGCATCGATATAGTCTTTGCGGGAGGTTAATATTGCATTGCCCTATTTCCATCAACTCTAGGTACCCGTCCCTGTAGATTCCCCAATAGCTAGCATAGTGATTTTGTAGTATAATATTGATATGAAGTGAGGTGGCTTCAATGAGCGAAGCGATTGAAAAAATCATCAGGGAAGTTGATGTTACCATGACGATGGAAAATATGCCATTGACCGAACAAGATAAGAATAGAATACGGGATTGCTTGGCCGGAAAGGTTTCATTTGAAGAAGCCATCAGAAAAACCGTTGAAAAGCATACACGAAAGCAGTGAAACCATGTATCAGTTTGATTATTCCTATGAACAGCAGGATGAATATTGTTATCCAGCTACCAAGGTTTTAAAGAATAAACTGAATATAATGGATGATTCAGAGCTACTAATTGCTGAAAGAGAAATTACTTCGTTGAAAATTGCCCATCTGACCCAACAGCCCTTTCAGGGCCGTTTTGATTTTGACCATCTTCAAGCTATTCATCGCTATATTTTTTCAGATATTTACGTTTGGGCAGGAGAAATCCGACGCGGAGAGTTTCTGGCTAAAGGAAAAACAATTTTTTGTTTAGGTCGGTATATCAATAGCTATGCTGCTGATATTTTCGGCAAACTCAAAAGTGAAAATTTCCTGATCGGCTTAGATCAAGAAAAATTTATCAATCGCTTGGCTTTTCAAATTGGAGAGGTTAATGCTCTACACCCCTTCCGCGAAGGCAACGGCAGAACTACCCGTGAGTTTTTTCGGCAATTAGCCAAAAACGCCGGTTTTGATCTTGATTTTGGTCTTGCTGATCAGAACAATCTATTGCAGGCTGACATCGAAGCATTTAACCGAAATTATGGGCCATTAATTGATATTTTAGTTAAGATAACCTCAGTAATCTCAGAAATCTAAACTACCAAAAACTGATTTTATCAGGAGTTTTCCCCAAGTACCTTTAAGAAAAATGTTTTTCTCTATGCCGAAGGCATCCTGAATAACGTTTTAGCTAGCTGGTCATGATACAGGTGATGTTGTACTATTCCATGCACACTACTTTTTCTGGTCGTGATTAAATGTTTGAAGCTTTATTTTAGTTAATATTTTAGCAAGAATTCAGCAGGACTCAGTATTTCTGGATGTTCTATGTCAACGTCATCGTAATCCTTGTCACCGGTGACAAAAACGTCAACATCAGCCAAAATTGCGGAGTATAGTATTTTTTCATCATCCGCATCCCGAATGGTAAAAAGATTATGTTTGGGCAGAGTTTGAGGGGTATAAACAAATTCAAAAGGTAATTCTAATAGCAACTTTTCCAAATCATTCACTTTATCACTAAATTTACTGTTTACAACTTCGTGCAGTTCATCAATTATAGATGAACACAAAACCAGAGAGTATTTTTCAGACAGCAATTTTGTAATTCTGTTCATTTGCTCGCTTTTGAATACAATAGCGGAGATGATAATGTTTGTATCGAGCATTACCCTCATTATTCTTTGCCCTTTCGTTCTGCCCTAACCTCTTTGACTAAAGCGACTACATCGTCAATATCGTTCAAGCCAAGCCGCTCTGCTTCGCCATCAAATGCCTTTTGAGCATTCTCGAACGCAATCATGGTAGGGTTAAAAAGCATAAACTGTCCGTCTTTCTCTATAAAAGCTACCTTATCCCCATCATTCAATTTCAGTTTACGTCTTATTGCAATAGGGAGGGTGATTTGCCCTTTAGATGTTATTTTTGCTAATTCCATATGATTCACCTCAAATTCATTGTTTTCCTTACTTAACTATAGTATATGATATTAAATGGGATTTATCAATAAATACCCATTTGTTTTGGAGTAATTAGCTTTTAACCTTTTAGCTATTAAACTGCTTATTTTTGTTTTTCTAACATAGGCAGGTTTATATATTCTCAGTATCTCTTAATTTCTGAGCATAATAATGAGCGTTATACATCCAGCCAGCATCATTGTTTCTGTTTGCCACTGCCATTGCCTCTGGTATTCTTCAATTTGCACCCTTATATTGCCAGGCAACCATTTATCACCTGCCCATTGTCCACTAGGATCGAAAAATATTTCAATAGGTTAAATTTTCCAAACGCTTCCTTGTGTTGCCTAGTTAGCACATCAAGTAAACGGCTATTATCACTGCGGCTAGTAAAACGCCGTTTTGATAATAGCCTATCGTCTACTATTTTCTCTGTTTTTCTTCTTACATGCCTTTTGCCGCGTTACAACTTAAGATCTATGGCTGGGTTCGACGGTGTCAATCCCCCCGTCCTCGCGACAATCCCATCGGTGTCAATCCCGTTTCCCTGCCACATTCTTCTTCACAACATTTCCCTTGCATTTTTTTCATTGGTTATCAGTTTTAGTTTTTCTTGAATCAGTCGCTAGCACCCAAACTAAAGTAATAACCCAACCAAATAGTGTCCAACCAGAAAGGAGATTTATTACGAAAACTTTCATAATATCTGGTCGTTTTTTTGCCATGGAAATCATTGTTGGAACGTAGTAAATAAACTGGGCAAAAATGAGCATAATTATAACTAGTTCCCACGGACCACTGAGAAAAGGATACATCGTAATCACCCCCCCAAAGATTGTTATTCCTAGTCAGGAGCTCCTCCAAAATGAGATAGAGCAAATAATACCATAAGGAAAAACGAAATTATTATTAGTGAAATTCCTGCCCGTTTAATTTACATTCTGGTATGTTCATAAGATGAACTGTATTCCCAAAACATTGGTTTTTTCTCGTTATTGGCAAATAAATTTACGTAAAAATCTTGGTATTTCTGACCGCGAAAGTATATTATAAATCCGAGAATAAGTACGAGTGTAAGTATTAGCATTTTTGCGATGAAACTCATGGTAATGCACCCCTGATTAATTAAAGTATTTATTAGCAAAGTTGGCCACGTACTGACGCGGATTTCCAAGATAAACGGAATGATATATTGTTACATCAGCTTGAGGAATCCAGCTAAATATTCCTGCAGTACCATTCATGCTACTATTCAGGCTTTGTGTTACTGCAACTCCGCCAGGACAACTTGTTTCAACTACAACTGATTGCCCACTATTGAATTGTATACACTGCTCGGGAGTCGGAGCATTAGATTGATTAATGTAGCCTGCAGATCCAGTAATGCTAGCTCCTTTTTGATTCCAACTCCTTCCTGCACCGATATACCAGCCTCCATAAGTATCTTCGCTTATTTGTATTTGTCCGCCATATTGAGGAATCCCAACACCCACACTAAGGGAAGCATAATCTGGTGGCCTTAATGATGAGGCGTTCGTACTATTCGTCTTGTTTTGACCCGAGCTACTACTACTCTGATTCAGTGTCCCTGAAGTAAAAACTGGAACTACCATTCCATCCACTGCCCAGGATGGCGTGACAGCGCCTCCGCTATTACTTTTGCCGCTACTTGGTATAGCGGGAAGCGTTCCCCCTAAATCAATTACTGCTTGGGCCGCATTATTCATCCATGTAGTGTTGCCAGACTTAGCTGCAGTTAAGTACTGCCCCTTATAATCTGCCAAAGCTGCACTTACATTCTGATCTCTTAATTTCTGAGCATAATAATGAGCGTTATACATCCAGCCTGCGTCATTGTTTCTGTTTGCCACCTGCCATTGCCTTTGGTATTCTTCAATTTGCACCCTTATATTGCCAGGTAACCATTTATCGCCTGCCCAATGTCCACTAGGATCGAAAAATATTTCAATAGGTTAAATTTTCCAAACGCTTCCTTGTGTTGCCTAGTTAGCACATCAAGTAAACGGCTATTATCACTGCGGCTAGTAAAACGCCGTTTTGATAATAGCCTATCGTTTACTATTTTCTCTTTTTTCTTCTTACATGCCTTTTGCCGCATTACAACTTAAGATCTATGCTTGGGTTCGGCGGTGTCAATCCCCCCCGTCCTTTTTCACTCATTAGGAATTAGATAAATTATCAATAACCCTAAAGCTGTTACTAGAATAATACCTAATGTTATAATAAGGCTCTTTTTCACCTTTTTTCTTTCTTCAGGATTGTCGGAAGTATTTTTCCAAGCCCCAATATACAAAAAAGTAAAACCTAGAACTCCGAACAGAGACATTGATATTTGGATAATAGATAAGTATTGTATATACGCCTGCCAGTATTCCATAACTATTCGATGAAACGCCATACAAATACAACCCAATCCTAAGAATCCTAGCCATCCTCCAACTAGTACCGGGTGTCTGTGATTTCTGATTTGCCTTGGCAATTGATAGAATAGAAATACTCCACAAATAAAGAAACCAAGTATAAAAATTGGAGCAGGAATATTATATAGTCCCACTATACACTACCTCCTATATTAGTTCTTAGCCAAGCCATCTAGTTTTTAAACTTGCTATTCCCAAACTTACGAGTCCACCAACAAAAGCACCACCTGCCACTCCAACAGCAGTAGCTGCAGCACCTGCACCTAATGCTGTCGCAACGGGTACAGCAACAATTCCTATTCCTACGGCTGCGGCTGTGCCTAATAGAGTGAGCCCTATTGCTTTAGCGAGCTTTGCTCCAGAGTATTTATTAACATCATCGTACAAATCTTTGGCAGTAAGTGCAGCGGCGAGCAACCCTCCTCCAGATTTAAGGCCTTTCACTCCGTTTGCAAGCTTTGCCGATAGACTTCCTTTTGGCAGCAAAGGTCCAGATTTATCCATTAGTTCAGCAATAGCTCCAGACACAGCTGCCCCCATGCCTTTTGCAACTTCAGTACCAGCCTCCGCGGCAGTCATTGATGATCTATTGCTCGAACCACCCGAACTGCCTTTTGTGGCCGTTGAGGTGCTCTTCTGGGTACTACTGCTAGTCGTATTGGCAGAAACCTGCTTGGTCACCGTACTACCATCCGCCGTTCCAACTTGATTAGCACTGCGATACTTATTGCGAATGCTCTCAGCTATGCCATGATAAAAGTCTTTCTCCATCTGGCTGGTTGCATTCTGCCAACGCGCACCCATATCATCAATAATTCTTAAATCATTAGCATTGCTTACATTCTTTCGGTCCCAATCAGTCGTGCGTCCGGTTGGATCCCAGGCATTGATCGGGTTATTATCACAATAGGTATATAGATTAAGACCCAGAGGATCATTTAGCCTCATAAACCCAAACCCATCTTGGCTGATCATCCTGCCGATAGTGGGATCATAATACCTAGCCCTTAGATAGATATTCCCGGTTTCCATGTCATAATACTCCCCTGAATAGCGGAAGGGGTTAGTATCATTAGAATCAATGTTTTTCTCTATGCCAAAAGCATCATAAGAGTAATTCTTGGTACTGCTTCCAGATGAGTTACTTAATTGTACTACATCTCCATGGGCATTTTGCAGATAATAATTCTTAATTGAGCTGCTATCTGCTTGAGCTATCAGGCTTGTTCCCCGAATATATCGGTTTTGCATTACGTCATTGTTACCTAGATCCATGACTATCTCTTGGCCATCCCAGACATGAGTGGTCTTTTGTCCATTTATGGTCTTAGATAATCTTAAACCATCAGGGCGATATTCATATACT
>JAVBKS010000054.1:0-4105 GCA_031553935.1 Syntrophomonadaceae bacterium | reverse complement strand
CAAGGCGACGCAGTTATTTTGGAAGTCGAATAGGTTTTTAGCCATAATATCAACAATTGAAAGAAAGTGTTCTTCTTAGCAATAAATGGATTGCTTTAGGCAAATTCTATTGGAATCCTTAATTTGATTTCGTAGTCCTTATTTGCTTTGTAATAATTTTTTTGATTATAAAAGGCAGTATATTGGCATATTGCGATTACGAAATGCTGATTATACTGTCTTTTTGACCTAAGGGCTACCGTGTTTCGGCAATTGGAGGAAGAAAGCAATAAACCACAAGTAGTGGGCCGTTTGTCAAGAGGCGAAACGGGTACAGAATTATAACAATAGATATGAATTCTCGAGGAGGAAATAGTAATGACAAAGAATGCAAATGATGTCGTAATTGTGAGCTTTGCTAGAACAGCTATAGATAAGTTTGGCGGGCCGTTAAAAAACACTCATGTAGCTTATTTAATGGCTGCAGTTATGAGTGAATTAATTAAGCGATCGGGATTAAAAAAGGAACAGATCGATGAGATCAATGTATCGACATGTTTCCTAATGGAAACTGCGTGGCTAAATGATATCCCAGGCAGGCAAGCACTTATATGGGAAGGGTTCCCGCCAACTACTATATCGAATCATATTGACAGGGCTTGCTGCTCGGCAACCAGTGCGCTGCAATTATCATGGAAGAGCCTCATGTTAGGCGAAGCTGATATTTCCATGGTAATTGGCGGAGATAATATGGGGCACTGTCCACTATATTTAGACCCAATAATCAGAACCAAAGGCTTCAAGATTGCAGATCAAGTAATTATTGATCCTTTGAAGCAGCTGGGATATCCAGGTTTTGGCGCTGTTGCCAAGGATGCAGGCGAAATTGCATTGCAGAATGGCATCACCAGAGAAATGCAAGATGAATGGTCAGTTGGCAGCCATGAAAAATGGGGCAAGGCGTTTGACAGAGGATATTTTAACGAAGAGATATTTACTTATGAAGTAAAACAAGGAAAGCAAACCATTGCTTTCGATAAAGACCAACAACCAAGACCGGGTACAACCCTTGAATCACTTGCAAAACTTGCTACCGTAAATGGAAGCCCGACCGTAACAGCAGGAAATGCACCGGGACTAAATGCTGGAGCAACCGGGGTAATAGTAATGAAAAGAAGCATGGCTGATAAGCTTGGATTAAAGCCATTAGGAAAGATTTTTAGAGTCATAAATGTTGCTGAACACTATACCAATATTGCTACAGTTCCAGCTTTAGCAATTAGTAAAGCCCTAGAATACCACAATATAAAACTAAGCGATATTGAGTTAATCGAAATCAATGAAGCGTTTGCAGCGGTACCCATCACTTCTACAAAAGTACTCTCCAATGGTGATTCCGGCTTAAATAAACACTTAAACAGCATAACGAATGTTAATGGCGGTGCGGTCGCAATAGGTCACCCAGTGGGAGCAACCGGTTTACGTTTATGCTTCACAGCCTTGCGCGAACTAAAAAATAGAGGCGGCAAGTACGGGGTAGCAGCTATATGCGGGGGGCTTGCCCAAAGTGATGCCGTAATTCTCGAAGTCGAATAAACAATAGCCATGATAAGGAAATAACAAAAATATTACCATAATCTAAAGATAAAGGAAGTTGAAACGATGAGCAACATTTTGCCTTTAACTGAAGAGCATGAAATGTATAGAAAAGCGATAGCCAGCTTCATGGAAAAAGAAGTAGTTCCTTACTATGCAGCATGGGAAGCAGCCGGCGAATTCCCGAAAGAATTGTACAAAAAGATGGGTGATAATGGCTATTTATGCACCTGGGCAGATGAAAAATATGGCGGCGTAAATGGTGACTTTATATATGATTATTTGCTGAATCAAGAGATTGTCAGGGTAGGAGCGCACAGTTTAAGTATGCCTTTGCACTGCAGTATAGCTTCACCCTATTTAGAAGCATATACCAATGAAGAGCAGAGAGAAAGGTGGCTGCCCGGCTGTGTGAGCGGAGATTTAGTCACCGCTATTGCTATGACCGAACCAGGCGCTGGTTCAGATTTGCTGGGATTAAGAACAAGAGCCGTAAAAGACGGCGATCACTATGTATTAAACGGTTCCAAGACCTTCATTTCCAATGGAACGATTTGTGATTTGGCCATAGTGGCAGCAAAAACTGATGCTTCTGCCGGTCACAAAGGAATTTCACTATTTGTGGTAGAGGACGGGACTCAGGGATTTGTAAAAGGTAAGGCAATTGAAAAAATTGGTCTTCATGCTGCCGGCACCTCGGAGTTGTTTTTTGAAGACTGCCGGATACCAGCAGCTAATCTGCTCGGTAAAGAGGGCCAGGGATTCAAATATTTAATGGAAAAACTCCAGCAAGAGCGCATCTTGACCTCATCAATCAATGTAGCAATGGCACAGCGTTCACTTGATCTGGCTATTGATTATGTGCAGCAAAGACAGATGTTTGGGCAAAAGCTCAGCCAATTTCAGAATACGCAGTTTGTTTTAGCAGAGGTTGCTGCTGAAATTGAAATCGGCAGATGTTTTATTGAGCACCTAGTAGTAAGACATTGCCGTCACGAGAACATTGTAAAAGAGGTTAGCATGGCTAAGCTTTGGCTAGCAGAGATGAACATCAGAGCTGCTACTAAGTGCTTACAATTGTTTGGTGGGTATGGTTACTGCAAAGAATACGACATCTCGAGGCAATACTGTGATGCCAGAGTATATTCGATCTTAGCAGGAGCCTCTGAGGTTATGAAAGTAATCATTGCCAAAGAAATAGGACTTTAATCATTATCAATTACAACTATACCAGTTGACTCAGTAGTCAAAGCCTTAGGTTCATCTTTAACAAACGAGCTCTATTTCGAACTATAAAGAGAGCATCCTGAAGTTTTACATCGGGGTGACGCCGCTTGGCGAGAATTTAGAAAATGCTATTTATTGAGCATTTGAGCTGGCTTAGGAGTTGCAATTTTGTGAAACGGATAAATATTCTTTAGGAGGAAATATTAATGACTAAAAATGCTAATGATGTGGTCGTAGTAAACTATGCCAGAACGGCATTTGATAAGATTGGCGGTCCTGCCGCTTCAGTGCATAGCACAGTTTTGTTAGAAGCAGTTTTAAGGGAGCTTATAAAAAAATCGGGAGTAAAACCAGAACAGGTCGGCATAATAAATCATGGCGGAGCATTGTTTTCAGAAATAGCTCTATTAACCGATATACCTGCGCGTCAAGCACTAATTCATGCCGGATTTCCGGTGACAACGCTATCTAACCAATTTGATAGAGCCTGCTGTGCTTCAACAACTGCAATTCAAATGTGCTGGAATGACTTAAAGCTAGAAGAAGTAGAGGTGGCTTTTGCAACCGGAGCCGATAATATGCAGAATATCCCCTTGTTGCTAGATGCAAAGTACAGACATGAAGGCTCTAAGATCGAAAATATTAAGTTCATGGATGCTTTGATGGAGTTGGGGTATCCGGGCTTTGGAATCGTAGCTAAGGATGCTGGAGAAGTAGCGGTTGAACATGGCATAACGAGAGAAATGCAAGATGAGTTTGCTGTAGCAAGTCATGACAAATGGGGAAAAGCATATGACCGCGGCTATTTTGACGGCGAAATATTCCCCTTTGAGATTGCGCAAGCCGGCAATAAACCGCCAATAATTCTTGACAAAGACCAACAACCAAGACCTGGTACTAAGCTAGAAGCTTTGGCCAAGCTGCCAACGGTTTATGGCAGCCCTACATGTACGGCTGGCAACTGCCCGGGAATTAACACCGGAGCTTCGGGAATAATACTCATGACCCGTAAGAAGGCCGAAGAATTAGGATTAACGCCCCTTGCAAAAATTCATTATGTTGCCAGTGTTGCAGAGAATCATAGATATATAGCAACCGTGCCGGGACTTGCGATTAAGAAAGCCATGAACCGGGTAGGAATTACTATCAAAGATATAGACATTATAGAAATCAATGAAGCATTTGCTGCAGTACCTTTAACTTCCACCAAAATTCTCTCTGAAGGTGATGACGGATTGTTTTCTCACCTTAAGAGCATAACTAATGTGAATGGCGGTTCAATTGCTATTGGCCATCCTATTGG
>JAVBKS010000007.1:0-36659 GCA_031553935.1 Syntrophomonadaceae bacterium | reverse complement strand
ATCATTTCTGTTCGAAAGTAAATTGAATAGCATTTCACATCCTTCCTTGTCAAATGACACATAACCTAATTCGTCTAGAATAACCAGATCGTACCTTTCAAATTTTTTCTTAAAAGTGGTCATCTGATTTAAACTCATAGTCTCCCGTAAGCGAGTGACCAGATTGGGAACGCTTGTAAAAAGCACCCTCATATCCTTCATGCATGCCTCGATTCCAAGCGCTATTGCAAGATGAGTTTTTCCTACACCTGGGTTTCCAATCAAAATGACATTTTCGTTGTTTTCAATGAATTCTAATATTGACAGCTTCTCTATCATGACAGCCATCTTTTTCCCTAGATGACTTTTTTCAAAATCTACTAGGTATTTACGATATGGAAATCGTGCTTCTGTTATCCTCTTTTTTAATCGATTCTGTTTTCGGTATTCAGTCTCATTACACAGTAAACCTTCGAGAAATTGTACGTGAGTCATCCCGGTATTTCGAGCTTCCTCAACATGTAGTTCGTAATTACGCTCTGTGTAAGGGAGTATCAGGGTATGCGCATATTCTTTAATGGACATAGGTGCTGCTTCCTTCATTTATGAACAATTTATTGATTTCACTGATTTGTTGCTTGGCCATGGTAACAACATTGTCTTCTGTGTTTCCTTTGTTTGCTGTAATGGGGTTTGCTACAGCTTCCTCTATTGCTTTTTTTATTCCTGCAAGGTCCTTATCGCTATTTTCTTGAAGAAGAATTATGAATTCCTTCGGTCTTTTAGCAAAATGCTGATCATATAAGACTTTGAGTGCGGCATTGCTTTTTAACGCGGCAGAATTATTTAGAGCTCCAGGCTTTCTCATAAAAGTGTTTAAATAATGAAAAATATCTACCGATATTTCATGAAAGCCTGTTTTCTTCTTATGCTTGCATATTTTGTTTCCAGATGCGTAAACTATCACTTCTCTTAGGTAGTTTTTTACCACCACCTTATGACCTACTAAATATTCGGGGACCGAATAAAAATTATTTTCAACTCGGATGAAACTGTATTTATCTACCCGTTGCTCCGAGATTTGGGCTAATTCTAGCGGAGGTCTGTATGGCATTAGTTGTTTCATTTCTTCCTCAATAGTTGATTTTTTATTCATCTTTTCTAGTACAGATTCTAAATATATTTGAGCATCTTCAATACTGTTAAAATGGTATCTTGATGCAAATGCTTTGTTGCGGATTATTTTAACACTGCTTTCAACATGCCCTTTTTCATTGCCTCTATAACAGTTAGTTACATTAATATTAAAGCCGTAATACATGGACATTTTTATCAGGTCTTGATTGAGTTGTTTTTCATTTCGCCCAATGAATTTGCTGACTACATTACGCATGTTGTCATAGACTACTTCTTTATAAATACCTCCAATCTTTTCGAAAAACTGTACATGGGAATCTACGAAAACTTCTTTCTTCTGAGAGGAATATAAATATGCACATCTATATCCACTACCAGGCGAACTTAGGACTGCCATATATAGAATCTGCATTTTGTCTCCGAGTACTAAACGCACTTCGCCAAAGTCATATTCCAGCCGATCGCCATATTCATATTCTTGTCTTATGAATGCTTCTTTTTTCTTATCTCTTTTCGCTTTGATATAAATGTTCAACATGCTTAAGCCTATATCGTGACCAGCTGACTGAACTATTTCATGAATTTGAACATTGCTGAGCTTCTGCTTATGTCTAATTCCTAATTCTTTGCATTTATTCTCTTCGTTTAAAAGAATATCATCAAGAAGTTGATCTATTGCATCATTATATTTTCGCGGGCCACGCTTACTTGCATTATATCTGGGTTCTGCTGTGATTTTCTCCTGGATCTCCTGCAAATCATTGCTATTTTCTTCAAGCTTGGCAGCAAATCTTATTTGTTCATTCCAGTAACGCGCTACCGTTTTTCGATCCATCCCGGTCATTTTGGCAATCTTGCGATTGGAATGTCCTTCTCTCTTAAGTTTGATAATTGTATGTTTGTCCATCACATCCCTCACTTTCTCCCCTCCCGATTTAGTTTACTTTATCAGGAGAGCTTTGTTTTGGGTGGACCAGTTTTCAACAGGTTTTCTGCTTTTTTTGGCCCCTTTTTAGATTAACGAATACACCAAGGTTTATGTCACGGTGCTGGGTTACTATCCCGTTATTGTCCGCGTTTATCTTTTCTAGTCCGCCCATCGCTTTTAGGGCCTCAAATTCTTGACCTACTGTTGGCGTATTCGCCGCTTTGAAGCGTATCAAATAATGCCACCGGTACTCTTGGCAAATTTTGAAGAATGGTTCGGAATAGTTTTCATCTCTCACAATGCCGCTCGTTAAACTTATATAAGCCTGTTCCATCAACGATAACATGTTACCGCTAACCTAAAAGGAAAGAAAGTTGCTCAGAGGTAGTGTCCGAGAGGTAAGAAAATAGATCACTTAAAAAGTCCGCCGGAGGCGGATACAGACTGTCAAAGAAGTCTGTTTTTTCAAAAATTTTTTGCTACAAAACCCTATAAATAGAGGCTCTGTAAATACTGTTTTTGAAATAAATAGGGTTTTTCGACACTCTGAGTCCGCCAGAGGCGGATATATTATTCTCTGCAAAAAAAAATAAAGGAAGGCAAGCGCAGCGCCCTCTACCCCGCAAAAGATGGAACTGTGCCGCGCTAACCTAGTACCTTACGGCATAATAATCGTATCATCATTCAGGATGGAATACAATAATATAACCGGAAAAACAGCAGTAATTTCTGATGAAGAAGTCAACTGCCCCTTATGCGGCGGAAACTATCCCCACTCGATAGTAAAACTCGCGGACTTAAGAACATAGTAGGAGAAGAACGGAAATTAATGCTGTGTCGTTTACGATGCATAGTCTGCAAAAAGCTTCATACCCAGGTTCCAGATATTATCCGGCCCTACAAACATTACGATAGCGCAGCCATCCAAAACAAAGAAGAAGCGTCAACATGCGCTTCCGATATCACACTATCTGCCGCTGAAAGAAATCATATGAATAAACAGAACCAGATATAGCTCAGAGATTAGGGTCAGTTTATGTACAAATAACTGATGGCATAGCTGTGTTGGATGCAGGCACCAAGATACTCGCAAGAATCAGGACCGTCGGTAAAACATTTCTTTATAAGTTGATCACAGGTTTTTGGTGTAAAAACTGCCTATTGATTGCCACAGACCATCGATATTTTGGATTTCTTGGGTAAATCCTATAATTCCACTCTGACCAGTTAGAAGTGCAGAAACGTTGGAATATTATTTTCCAGCTTTTTTTATTTTGGAAAAACTTATATATCAAACCCAGCCTTCCGATAATATAAGGGTTGATTCTGTCCTAATTTTTGGAGATTATTTTTTTCAATTAATTTTCGCCAAGTCAGCCTGAAAAAATTCCTCCAGAATGGCATTACTTTATTAAAGCAACACTTTTAAGCAGTTCAAGTAAATCAGTTGATTCATTGTTTTGATCGAGATTTATGTTTAGGTATTTCATGTTGACGGATTCTGCGGCTCTAATGCCAAATTCCTTAGCAAGTTTTTCTCTCTTACTATCATTTTGCGAATTAGTAAAGATTAATAGCTTAGGCTTTAGGGTTGAAGTCTCACAAATAAGATAATCGGCAGTTCTTTCCATCAGCCGCAATTGAAATTCATTGCGGTTTTTCGTATTGGTTGGCAGAGAGAATATCTCAGCAAGTCTTACTTTGGGAAATATAGTGAAATGATGTTCGAATAGAATATTATAGAATTGATTAAAAAGTGCCAGTTCTTTAGGAAGCAGCAATTGCTCTCTTTTTATTAATTGCAGATCACTGACATCGATCCAGGAATGGGAAATATCAATCACATCGCCTGTCGGTTTGGCTTTCTTCTTGTTCAAATCAGAAGCAATATTCGTAAAATATTTTTCGAAAAAATTCTTAATTAATAAAAATACTATAATAGCTAAGCAAAGTATTATTACATATGGCATGTAGGATTTCCTCTCTGGATATTACTGTTAATAGACTGCCAATAATAGAATTCTAAATGTATCAAGACGGTGTATGATCTTGCATTCACTTTATGGAAAATCGCATTATATTATATAATGGATTCAGATTCAGATTCAGATTCAGATTCAGATAGTCCGTGACAATATTAAAACTCTTATACTAAGTTATAGTATATACTATTATTTAGATTGTAAATACGTCCGATTGCTCATCTTAATAATTTTGAAGTTTTTCGGTGTCATATTAGATTTCGTTCTATATATAATGGCTGAATTCTTATTCGTGCTAGGATTTTTAGAACAAAAAAATTGGAGGAATTGAATTGCTTTATAAGAGCAGTAGAGGTTTATATAGAGATTATTCATGTGCAGAAGTTATTAAGACGGGTATTGCCCCTGATGGAGGATTATTTGTTCCCGACTATTACCCTAAATTCGAATTGGCAGCGTTTAACAGCATGAAAAATCTCTCTTATCAAGAGCGAGCCTTGCTTGTTCTTACCCCTTATTTGAATGGGTTTTCCGCAACCGATCTCAGTAATTGTGTACGCAGCGCCTATAGAAGTGACAATTTCGCTGATGCAAGAATAACTCCGTTAAGAGAGTTAACACCTAATTGTCTTGTTCAAGAATTATGGCATGGTCCCACTTGCGCTTTTAAAGACATGGCTTTGCAAATATTACCCCATTTAATGACAGTAAGCCTTAAAATTACGGGAGAGAATAAACAAGTTGTTATTTTGGTTGCCACCTCAGGAGATACAGGTAAAGCTGCTTTGGAAGGTTTTAAGGACGTTCCCGGTGTTAGAATATTAGTTTTTTTTCCTGAAGAAGGAGTTAGCATTGTACAAAAACAGCAGATGATAACTCAAACCGGGAAAAATGTAAAAGTAATAGCTGTGGATGGAAATTTCGATGATACTCAAACCGGGGTAAAGAAAATATTCGCGAATAGTAAATTGACCGAGAGCTTAGATGCAAACAACTTTCTGTTTTCATCGGCAAATTCGATTAATTGGGGCAGATTGGTGCCCCAGATAGTTTATTATATCAATGCGTATGTTGATCTTTTGAAGAATTCTAGTATTAAAGTTGGCGAAAAGCTGAATTTTGTTGTGCCCACAGGGAATTTTGGCAATATTTTAGCCGGATATTATGCAAAAAGAATGGGCCTTCCCATTAACAAATTAATATGTGCATCCAATTCTAACAATGTAATTACAGATTTCGTTCGTACCGGCACTTATAACCGGATCCGCACCTTTCATAAAACCGCATCGCCTTCAATGGACATACTGGTTTCTTCGAATCTAGAGAGGCTGCTATTCGAGCTCTGTGAACGCGATTCTGGCCGTGTCAAGCATTGGATGGATGAATTGCATAACCATGGGATCTATAGTGTTGACAGCGCTATACTTGCCAAGCTTCAAAATGAATTCTGGTCGGATTTTTGTGATGATCAAGGAACTATTAATACCATTGCAAAGGTATGGGAGCAATATAATTACCTGATGGATCCCCATACCGCTGTTGGTTACAATGTATATGAGAAATACCAGCAAACAAGCGGTGATCAAACCAAAACCGTTTTGATTTCGACCGCTAGTCCCTATAAATTCGGAACCGATGTTGCTAAAGCCCTGCTGCCCAGCAAAATCATTAATGAATCCACTGAGTATGAACTATTACAAAGGCTTGCAGATTTTACCGGGGTGCCCATTCCAGAGCCCTTGCAAAATCTAAAAAAACGCAATGTTCTTCATAATGAATCCTGTACCAAAGAGAATATGGAAGCTGCATTAATGAAATGGTTAAGTATTGCTTAGAATAATAATTTTAATTTGATACTGAATTAATAAATAACTCCATCAATTTATGACCTGGTGAAATGTATATACCCTGATTGCTATTGAATTCATCATACTTAGCATCAGGGTTATTCGTTTTATCGGAGCTGTCAAACATCATGAACGGCACCGGGTCGCTGGTATGGGTTTTAAGTGATACTGGGGTGGGATGGTCAGGCAGCAATAGTATACGGATATTATCAAATAATGATAATTGTTCAATACATTTGCCAATGACATATTTATCAATTTGTTCTATGCTCCAGATTTTTTTGGCAAGGTTGCCTTGGTGACCGGCTTCATCAGGCGATTCAATATGCAAGTAAACAAAATCTTGTCCGTTTAAGAGTTCACTTAAGGCTGCATCACATTTACCGGAAAAATTGGTTTCAATACTTCCAGTTGCGCCAGACACTTTTACTGGTGTTAGACCAGCACTAATCCCCAAACCTCTAACCAAATCAACAGCAGCAACAACTGAGCCTTTTAGTCCATAGAGTTCGAAAAAACTAGGCAATTGTGGTTTTCTGCCTTCTCCCCAGAACCAGATAGAATTGGCTGGATTATGGCCTTGGCGCACTCTTTCAATATTAACGGGATGATCATTTAGTATATTAAAACTTGCCCGCATTAATTCATATATTGGTGGGCTGTCTTTTCCCCTAGGTAAATATGATTGTATCAACCTATCGCTGATATCATGTGGAGGAGTTAATTCGAGGTCTTTATCCACACCATCAGACCAAATCACTAAATTGCGATAACTTATTCCGGAATGAAAGGAAAAGGATTCTGAGCCCAGCTGAGCCTGCAGATCGTTAATCAGGATACTTGCTTCTTCATTGCTGATTTCACCAGCACTGTAGTCAAGCATGGTCATTTTTTCGTAATCGTTGCTACCTGAAATGGTAACAAAATTACAGCGCAGGGCTAAATCTTTCGAGCTCAACGAGACGTTCATACTAATTGCTTCCAAAGGGGATCTGCCGGTATAATATTTCTCCGGGTCATAACCCAAAACCGAGAGGTTAGCGACATCACTTCCAGGTGCAAAGTTTGCAGGAATGGTTTCAACCTTACCCAGCAGCGAGCGCTTGGACAAATAGTCAATATTTGGTGTATTGGCATATTGTAGCGGTGTTTGGTTGTCTAATTCAGCTAATGGATAGTCGGCCATGCCATCTGCTAAAACTACTAAGAATTTCAAATAATCATCCCCCTGCAAGTCTTGCTTCTGTCAATATTACTTAATATCGATTCGATTGCAAAGTAAAATTTATATACTAATCATATTAATACATTTCAATGATATATTGTTATGGTATCATTTATAATTAAGAAGGGGGGAATTATAATGGCAGAAGCATATGGTGTATATAAATGCGGTATTTGCGGCAATATGGTTGGAGTTTTGCATGCTGGCAATGGAGAGATGATTTGCTGTGGTCAATTCATGGATTTACTATCCGAGAACACAGTGGATGCTTCTCTGGAAAAGCATGTACCCGCGCTAAGGCAAGAGGGGAATCTATTGCACATTAGTGTCGGTAGCGTAGAACATCCGATGATTGTTGAACACTATATCGAATGGATAGAAGTGAAGATTGGCAGCAGGGTTTTAAGACAAGATCTCAGACCGGGGCAAGAACCAAAGGCGACATTTTCGGTCTTTGATAACGGTGATCCCATTGAGGTTAGAGCATATTGTAACCTGCATGGATTATGGAAAGCATAACTTAGTATTGAATACATTTTTTATTAATAAATATATTGACTATAAAAAATGATTATGCTAAAATTTAAAACGTTGCGGAGCCGTGGTGTAGCGGTTAACATGCCGGCCTGTCAAGCCGGAGAGCGAGGGTTCAAATCCCTTCGGCTTCGCCATAAAATTTTAAATAACCTGTAGGCCTCGGTAGCTCAGTCGGTAGAGCAGCGGACTGAAAATCCGCGTGTCGGTGGTTCAATTCCGCCCCGAGGCACCATTTTATTTTTAGGGTCTTTTTAGTTATAAATAATTCAGCGGATGAATAAACATTTAAAACTTAATACATAGGGGCGGGTGGCGAAGAGGCTAACGCTGTGGTCTGCAAAATCACCATTCACCGGTTCAAATCCGGTCCCGCCCTCCATTATAAGTCTGGATGTATTATTCGAGACTATTTTTTTTGTGATTCTTTTTAAGGGTGTTGCATGGCCTGATTAAAGAATTTATTAAATAATCCGAAGAATAATATAAATAAGTTTTGAAAGGAAGTATATGTATGAACCCAAGCAAAGCTGTTATGGATAGCTGGCAAGTGGCCAACTCACAAGCCAGTAAATTTATGGAGACCTGGCTTTCAATGTGTGGGGGTATGTCATGGTCACAAGATCAAATGGAAAAGACATTTGAACAATATGTGAAACGCGGCATGATTGCACAGCAGGATGCTTTGAAAATGGTTAAAGATACAACTGAGAGAGCGATTAAAAATCAGCAAGAATTCTATCGAATCGTAAAGGAAGCGACAGTAGAAGCTCTAGACAATGTGCATATACCCGCGCTGACCTACATTGATAATTTATCAAAGAAAATCGATGAATTAGAAAAGAAAGTAGAAAATATTTAATTAACCATTAACGAAATCTATAATAATCAATAGGGCATTTTGCCCTATTTTTTTATTTTTTGAAAATAAACCGTGATTTTTGAACTTCCAATGTGATAAAAATGAGAGTAAAGAGTTAAGCTAAATTTTATCGCGCTGGATCTTAGCTTTCATGAGTCTTGGTCGTGAACCTGAAGTTTGTCTGCGTTTATCGGCATACATTTCTCTGTCGGCTTCTTCGATGGCCTTAGACCAGTCGTTGTTTTCAAATGATATTTCCGCAACTCCCAGGGCTATGCTAGGGATTCCGAAAATTTCTCCCTGTAGAGCCTGGCAGTTATTATTAATCTTTTCGATAACCATTTTGCATAGTTCACGAGGAAACCTGCTTAAAATTATCACGAATTCATCGCCGCCGATACGGGCAATAAACGAATTTTCCGGAACTGAGGCTACTAAAATTTGGGCAATATACTGTAGAAGCTGATCCCCTGCCAAATGTCCGAATTCGTCATTAACTTGTTTTAGATTATTAACATCACCCAGAATTATCGATATGGGATAGCTATTGATTTGATTCACTTGTTCAATCTTTTGAGCATAGGCATTGCGGTTATAAAGCCCGGTAAGATGATCAAACATAGCAGATTCTTCTAAATAACGCAATAAAGAATAGATACTGGTTATTTCAGAAATCTCAACTAAGTATCCTAGGGTCTTATGGTTTTCGTTTACTTCATGAGTAGATATACGAAAATGTAATTCTATTTCTTCTCTAGTGAAAGTCACAATATTGGAGTCATGTTTAGAAATTCGTCCTGCGCTTTCTGCGATCCACTGCTGAAAATAATCATCATAATACTCTAAGTAAGTTGGTTTACGATTCATACAAAAGTGGACTTCGGCATTTTCGTTCCAGTCCAAGATTTGTTTATCAGCATCAAGTACAAGAATCATGGAGAAGAGATTATTAAAAAGATACTCTCGCGAAGCCACAATCATGTTGGCGGAGCGGGTGACATTTAATGCAAAATATAACAAAAGCAGGGTCAGGGAAATGCCTACTATTGTAGGATCAAATGCTTCGGTAAAAATGTGAAGTACAATAGGCAAATTAGATACAACCGTACACAGGACGCCTAATAACATGAGCTCGACAGATTTTCGCAAGCGTTTTGGAAGCAAAAGATACATTTTCACAAGTACAAGGAATGCCAATCCCCCAGCAATGTAAGATATAGTCATGTTTATAATATAACCCCAATTGTATTCGTGCATAATATATCGGTTGACTTCTGGCCACGGAAAGTATGAGTATAAAAAAAAGCCGGTGTATTTATTGGTGATTGCCAACAAAGAAGTAATAGCAGGAAGTATTAAAATAGCTAAAACCAGACGCTTTTTCATGGGCTTGGCTGAAATCTGATGCCAAACGTGCAGGAAGCCGGCAATCGGCGCAAAAGCAATTCCTATGAACCTAAACATAGCAATATCAAGTGCCATTTGCAAATCGGATAATACGTATATGAATATTGAAAAAAAAGCCCAGCAAAAACAAGCCAGACACATTAAGCGAAAATATACGGTTTCACCCTTTTTTGCAACTTTTTCTCTCCCGGATAAAAAAAACAGAATTAATGCTAATGCTGAGAATATGATGCATAGAGTCGTCCAAATAGTGTTTTCCAAATTCATGTGATATCCATTCAGTAATTAAATTATTTGAGATTCAAGGGATTAACTTAAAGCTAATTGTCTAACATCTTATGCTAGCAAAAGGAGTTGTTTGCATTTATCTAAAAGATGCTACTGAAAAATATCGATAAAAACCAGTTAAACTTTACAGTAAAATTGTTACAATTAAGTTGCATAAATGCCCCATTTAGCAAGAGAAGTGATATAATGTTTGCAATAATTATTTTAGGCAAAGAAGTTTAAAAAAGTTTAAGAAAAACTGCTGAGAAGGGAAGTTGCATAATGAAAGTTGTAGCGTTTAACGGGAGTCCAAATGCAAAAGGCAATACATATCACAGTATCGAAATCGTATGTGAGCAATTGCGTAAACAAGACATTTCGACAGAAATAATTCATGTAGGCAGTAGAAATGTTAATGGCTGCATGTCTTGCGCGAAATGTTTCAAAAATAAAGATGGTCGTTGTGGAAGGCATGAAGATATAAACGATTGGATTGAGGCCGCTGTTAATGCTGACGGCTTGATATTCGGGTCTCCGGTTCACTTTTCGGGTGTTGCTGGTAATATGAAGTCATTTCTTGATAGATTATTCTATGTTAGTTTTGCTAACGGCAATTTACTGAGACACAAAGTTGGAGCTTCAGTTGCAGCAGTTAGAAGATCAGGTGGAATAAACACTTGTGACGAAATAAATCATTATATCCAATATTCGGAAATGTTTATGCCTTCGTCGAACTACTGGAATGTGATTCATGGCGCAGCTCCTGGTGAAGTTTTGCAAGACAGTGAAGGGGTGCAAATATTAACAATTCTAGGAGAAAATATGGCTTGGTTAATGAAGCTTATTGAGAATGGCAAAGGGAGTATAGCTGCTCCTGCTAAGCACAAAAAAGTTTCCATGAATTTTATTAGAAAGTAATGATCCCGTGTTTTTTCTAGTCCTTCCAGTTCAGGTGATTGCTTGACTGGGAGGATTTTATTTAATCAATTAATCCTGCTTACCAAAAAATACTTAATTCATTTGTTCAAGCATGTTAAAATATTCTAAAGCAGACCAATATACAAAAGGCAAATGTAAAAATTTTGAATGGGGGTATATGGATGTTTTGTCCAAACTGCGGTGCTAAGTGCGATGAGGGATCAAAGTTTTGCGGATCCTGCGGTCAGGCGTTGAATGGAGCTACTCCAAGTGTTCAACAGCGTGCTGGTATGAAAAGGGCTCACGAAGTGGAATATGTTATCCATGGAGAAGATCTTCAATTCGTGGAGATTATGCTCGATCCTAGAGAAACGATTGTTGCTGAAGCAGGAGCAATGATGTACATGGATAGCGCGATAAATATGGAGACTATTTTTGGCGATGGTTCAGGAAAAGAAGGAAGCGACTTGATGGGTAAGCTGTTTTCTGCCGGCAAAAGATTAGTAACTGGAGAGAGCCTATTTATGACCGCATTCACGAATATGGGCAACGAAAAACGATGTGTATCATTTGCGGCGCCATATCCGGGAAAAGTTATCCCATTTGATCTTACTGATGTAGGAGGTACCTTGATCTGTCAAAAGGACTCATTCCTTTGTGCAGCTAAAGGAATCACGGTCGGAATTGCCTTTCAAAAGAAAATTGGAGTCGGTCTCTTTGGAGGCGAGGGTTTCATAATGCAAAAACTTGAAGGTGATGGTTTAGCTTTTATGCATGCCGGCGGAACAATTATCAAAAAAGAATTGGCACCAGGCGAAACCCTAAAACTAGATACTGGATGCCTAGTAGCCTTAACCAATAATGTAAATTATGATATCCAATTTGCTGGTAATATTAAAAACGCATTATTTGGAGGAGAAGGCCTTACTTTAGCTACTTTGACCGGCCCGGGAAGTGTATGGCTCCAGTCTTTGCCCTTCTCAAGACTTGCGGATAGAATATATGCTGCCAGTAAGCCGGGAGCAGCAAGAAAAGAAGAAGGTAGCATCTTAGGTGGGATTGGCCTGGGTTCCTTTTTTGGCGATAATTAGTACTCTTTAATTCAAAGCTTGCCAACATATATCATAATGCTGTACATAAGTCCATTTGTAGATTTAAGTGTCTGCGGATGGATTTTTTTCTTGTGATTTTGAACTTCACGCCATTAATAAATCGGCACAAACGGCACAAATGCGGCCAAGTAATAATAGAATGGCATAGATAAAATCAAACTAATAACAATCATTTTTATCACAACAAGTGGTTGTAAATTCGTCAAAAATAATATATGATAGTTGAACAACAGTTCAACTATTCAACCAAGAAGGAGGAAAATATGTTTGCAAATAAAACACCCGCAGCCAAATGTGATTGCAACGTAATTCATGAAGAAACCGTGAGGCGTGTTTTAGAAATGATGCCAAAAGATGAGAACCTTATTGATCTTGCTGATTTTTTCAAAGTTTTTAGTGATTTTACCAGAATAAAAATCATCAGTGCTTTGCTATCAGCAGAAATGTGTGTTTGTGATATTGCAGCATTATTAGGTATGACAAAATCATCTATTTCACATCAGCTTAGGGTTCTCAAAAATACAAGATTAGTTAAGTATAGACGAGAAGGCAAGAAGGTCTTCTACTCTTTGGATGACATTCATATTAAAAACATCTTCGAGCAAGGTCTAACCCATATTGCTGAAGTGTAGGAGTTGATACCGTGAAAGAAGCAGAGTTAATAATAAACAAAGATTTTCTATTAGATGGGCTATGCTGTAGTAATTGTGCCGCCAAAATTGAATCTGATGTAGGAAAAATCACTGGGGTATCAAGGGCAGTGGTTGATTTTATTTTCAAAACCCTGCACTTGGAAATCAATAACAATGCTGATCTTAATCAGATAATAAATAAAACAAATGAAATAGTTAAGCGGCATGATTCAGATATAGTGGTCAAAGAAAAGCCGAGTTCAAGATCTGAGCACCCATTAACACTTGACAATGAGCCCCAGAATGGATTTATTAACAAAATAATTATTTTGTTAATTGGGATTGTTTTAGCAGGATTAACCTATATCGTGGATTTGCAGTCTAAGTATGAGTTGGGACTTTTTATACTAAGTTACTTATTAATCGGGGGAAAAGTACTTCTTCAAGCTGGAAAAAACATTATCCGTGGGGAAGTATTCGATGAGAATTTCCTGATGGTTATTGCTACAATAGGTGCGTTTCTTATTGGAGAATACCCCGAAGGAGTAGCAATAATGCTTTTTTATCAAATTGGCGAAGGTTTTCAGGAAGCAGCTGTAAATAGATCCAGGAAGTCAATTGCTGCTCTAATGGATATTAAGCCTGATTATGCTAATCTGAAAATCGGTTTGGATACAACTAAAGTTAGCCCATACAGTGTAAATGTTGGTGATATTATTGTGGTTAAACCAGGAGAGAAAGTTCCTCTAGATGGAAAGGTTATCGAGGGTATGGCGACTCTTGATGTTTCTTCTTTGACAGGAGAATCAAAACCACAACAAGTGGGAGTAGGAAGCTCCATTTTATCCGGGTCGATAAATAATAACGGTCTGCTGCATATAAAAGTTGAAAAACCATTTGGAGAATCTACAATATCAAAAATTCTGGATTTGGTTGAAAATGCCAGCAGCAAGAAGGCTCCAACTGAGAGTTTTATTACCAAATTTGCACACTATTATACGCCGGCAGTCGTTTTGGCAGCGATATTATTGGCGTTCATACCTCCCTTGCTTATGCAAATGGGAACTTTATCAGATTGGATTCATAGAGCATTAGTCTTCTTGGTAGTTTCATGTCCATGTGCCTTAGTTATATCAATTCCACTCGGCTATTTTGGAGGAATCGGGGCGGCATCTAAAAATGGGATCCTTGTAAAAGGGGGCAACTATTTAGAAGGGCTTAATAATGTAGAAATTGTTGTCTTTGATAAAACCGGAACCCTGACTAAGGGTACTTTTACTGTAAGCGAAATCATTGCCGGCCAAGGTTTCAACAGAGAAGAAATCCTGTATTATGCTGCTCATGCAGAGATGTTTTCCAGTCATCCGATCGCTATGTCGATCACCAAAGCTTATAGTGGCGAGCTTGTTGAAAGTTTAGTAACTGAATATGAAGAAATTTCCGGCGAAGGGATTAAAGCTCGAATTGATGACAAGAAAGTTCTTGCCGGTAATAAAAGACTAATGATTAGGGAGAACATCGTTTTCGAACAAAGTGATGAAGCCGAGAGTTTGGTTTATTTAGCTGTAAATGGGATATTCGCCGGTTCTATAATAATTCGGGATGAGCTAAAGCCGGATAGTGCTCAAACCATCAGTGAGCTAAAGGCAAATGGGATTGATAAGATAGTCATGCTTACCGGTGACAAAGAAGCTGTTGGTCGAAGAATAGCTGCAGAAATCGGTATTGACTCAGTATACTGCGAATTGCTGCCCCAGCAGAAAGCGGAGCAGATTGATTTATTAGCAAACGAAAAGCAAAAGAACAAGAAGTTGGTTTTTGTCGGAGATGGGATCAATGATGCTCCGGTACTGGCTCAGGCAGACATTGGAATAGCGATGGGAGCTTTGGGCTCGGATGCTGCTATAGAAGCGGCAGATGTTGTTTTAATGACGGATGAACCAATAAAGGTTGTAAAAGCGATAGCAATTGCCAAACGAACAAATATGATTGTTTGGCAAAACATTATTCTGGCATTGGCAGTAAAAGCAGTTATTCTAGTCCTGGGGGCTTTTGGCATTGCCACCATGTGGGAAGCTGTATTTGGTGACGTGGGAGTTGCTTGTTTGGCTGTATTAAATGCAATGCGAGTGATGAACCCCAAGACTTTGCAAGACTAAAAATTTTAATAATCATTTAATCATATAAAAGAAAGAATTAGGAGTTATTGATTAATAAAGAAATATTTTGTTGTAATGCAATCAGCGTACAGTTAAACTGGTAATAGGAGAAATATTTTGCATTTGAACTCTGTCTACTTTGTATTCGAGGAGGGTATATATGGCATTTTTCGACTCATTGGGAAAGATTGCAAAAACTGCTGCGGATAAGACTGGCGACCTGGTTGAGACTGGGAGGCTGAGTGCAAAAATCAGCAGCCAAAACTCAAACATTGAAAAAGTCAAATCGAAAATTGGCGATTATGTATGGTCTCAATTTGAAGCGGGTATTCAATTTGATGAGCAAATTAACGCTCTTTGCGCTGAGATCAAAGGGTACACAAGTATAATTGATGAGACCAAAGCTGAAATTGCAGCAATTAAAGAGAAGGACGAAAAAGCAGAAAGCATTGAGTACAGACCGGAGCCATCAAACATGGACGAGAAAAGTTTTGTGTTTTGCTCTGAATGTGGAAAACAAAATAATTTAGGCGACAAATTCTGCCAGGGTTGTGGCAACAAACTACAAGATTCATAACATATTTAATAGAATTTTTTTATAATACTATATGGCAAAAACCATGAACTGGAATGCTATTGAAAATGCTTGTTATTTAAAGCAAGCATTTTTTTTGTCGATTTTTTTGAGATATACTAATATTTCTTTCCCAATTAACGATAAGGTAAATATAAATCTTAAGATTTGGTAGCTATCAGTCAAATATCATGTCAATCCAAAAGATTGCTGAATTCAAGTAACCATAATAATAATTACTAATAAATTATTATTGGGGAATTATTAGTAATTTCTAGTTGAGGTTTAATTCGATTCGTGCTATCAGCTGTTAATAGGGGAAGAGGGAGTGGAACTGTGTTGTTAAAAAAATGCAAAGGAAAAATGCTTACAGTATTAGTAGCAATAATTTTTGTAGTTTCATCAATTGGGGTGCTTTCGTCAGAAGCAAAAGCAAGTGTGGTTGATGATAGTTGGAACAAATTGGACAGTCTATACTATTATAGTTTAGACAATGCAGGTATTGCACACATTGATAATGCAATGGATAGGTGGAGTAAACTGTCTCAATCCGAACTGGAATATATTTTGGAACCCTTACTCAGTCAACAAGCAACCATTCAGAGATTACAGGATAACAATGTAGACAAGAAGGCAGTCTTAGAGGCAATAAAGGACCTAGGAATTCTGATATACACCGACCAACCAAACCGACCAACTGATTTAATGAATTACAAAGTAAAACACTATGCTGCCTTTAAAGCCCTTTTTGGCAACGATGTAAAGGCGGATGATGTATTTTTAACCCTTAACGCCATGTATGATGGTATGCCAACTGCCTACAAGGATTTTGTGGAAAAGTATCCTTTCGAGTTCTTGCTGCTAGTCGAAGGATCGAACCAAGATTGGGTCAACAAAATTCCCACTTTTGTTAAGTTATCCTTAACAAATGCAAGATCAATGAACACGAAAATCGATCAAGCGTTTACTCGGCTTAACTGGACAGACAATAGTTTGATCGAAGCTGAAAAGAGATTTGCAGCCGCTATTGACCCGACAGGAAAAGCGCAAATGACTTCTATGATGGCAGTAATGAGGAAGAGCATCAGTTTAGCGGGAACCCATGGGGCACTATTAGAATCACCCGAAGCTAATAATATACGCGGTACAATAAAGGTTACCGGAAAGCAACCAGGAATCAACTTGCCCCTTAATATAAAGGTTATTTTTATGGGGCAGGACTATGAAAGACTTGAGGAAATGGCGAAAATTTTTGGAGTTAGCTTTGCGAAATGGAATAGCAGTGATCAGAATGTGGTAAAAGTTGATTCAAACGGCAAATTAGTTGCAGTGGGCAAAGGCAAAGCACTAATGACTTGGTATAGATTAAGTAAGGTTCCTGCCGAAAACGGTCTTAGTGAGGCCTGGTTATATAAATTCTACGTGCAGGTTGAATAAATTCGATTTTTGATTCAGCATTTTTGGGCCGCCAGTTTTGGCGGTCCTGTTATTAACAGTCTAATTCCGCAGTTGGTTTGGTCATCCACAATCTTCGAAAACAAGTTACATCTTGCAATCGAGTATTATTAGGAATGCCAGATTGCGTTTTAATTAGAATACTGTTATGATTCAAATATAAATAGTGTATCTCTTAAGGAGGAAATAAATTGACAGACAAGAAAGTATTAGTTGAGGTAATTCAAGGAACTCAACCTATGATGGGTGGCTGAAACTGCAGTGGCTGTGGTTCAGCTAGCGACTGCGGTTCTGCAGTTGATTTATCTTCAGAATATGAAAAATTAGTTTCGGATTTAAAGGACTCTTTTGGTAACCAAGTTGAAGTAAAATATGTAGATGCTGATAAAGAAGGACTAGACAATTATCCAATCATGACTAAGGTATTGCAGATGGGATATCCCTATCCAATTGTTTTATTTAACGGTGAACCTAAATTTGCCGGTGGTTTAATGACCGATGATATCAAAAACGGGGTAAAACAATTGTTAGCTTAATCGGAATTGCGAATAGACAAGGCTGTAACCATCATTACAGCCTTTTATTTTTGCTCATAATTAGGATATCATGGCTTTTGACATTACTATGTTTATTTTGTAATCTTAAATGGCGGAATACAGTATTACAAGGAGTGAATCTCATGGGTGCAGACAACTATAAGATCAAAATTAGGAACTATATGATATTAACTTATGGTTGCCAAATGAATGTGAGAGACTCAGAGGCCATCGCCGCTCAATTAGATCAAATGGGCCTAATTGAAACTATGTCTATAAATGAAGCGGATTTCATAATTTTAAACACATGTAGCGTTCGTCACTCTGCTGAAAACAAAGTCTATGGAAAACTCGGTGAGTTAAAAAGAATTAAGAAGAGCAGACCGGAGCTTAAGGTGGCAGTTTGTGGTTGCATGGCTCAGTTAGAAGAACCAAGAAGGATATTTAAAAAACTAGGTGTTGACTTGGTTTTGGGTATTCAGAGTATTAATGAATTGCCAAGTTTTATTGAACAAATTGAAAATGGTGCCAAATCTATAGTCAAGGTGATGAGCCAAGTTTCTAATATATCGAAACTGCGCGGCAGACCTGGAATCAGTGCATTTGTCAATATTATGAATGGCTGTGATAATTTTTGCAGCTATTGCATTGTTCCCTATACTCGTGGTCGTGAGCACAGTAGGCCTAGTTTAGAGATCATTGAAGAGATACGCAATTTAATTTCTCTAGGATACAAGGAAGTTACCCTTTTGGGGCAAAATGTAAATTCATATGGGAAAGGCTTAGAAGAAAATATTACTTTTGCTGAATTATTAGGCAAGCTAACTGAAGTGCCGGGATTAGCGCGGGTGAGATTTATGACTTCACATCCCAAAGATGTCTCGAAGGAATTAATTGCTATTATCGCTGCCGATAATAACATTTGCGAACATATACATATACCACTGCAAGCTGGGAGTGACAAAATTCTAAAAGAAATGAACCGGGGGTATACACAGGACCGATATTTGCGCTTAATAGACGAAATCCGCCGCAGTATTCCCGATGTTGCTATTACCAGTGATTTCATTGTTGGCTTTCCTGGGGAAACTGAAAATGATTACGCCCAAACCTTAGCTATGATTAATAAGATTAGGTTTGATGCGGCATTTATTTTTATGTACTCCCCTCGTAGTGGCACAAAGGCTTTTGCACTGGCAGATCAATTGACTAAAGAGGAGAAAAAACAGCGCATTGCAAAGTTAATAGATCTGCAATATGGAATAGCAGCAGAGCTTAATGAAAAGCTAGAAGGCTCAGTTCAAGAAGTACTGGTAGAAGGGTTGAGTAAAACCGATCAGAGCAGGTTGACAGCGCGAACCAGGAGTAACCGAATTGTTAATTTTGCCGGTTCTATTGATTTAATTGGAGAGCTCGTAAATGTAAGAATAGTTTCTTCGAATACGTTTTCTTTAATCGGAGAATTATTATACTAATTCGCATAAAAATCAAACCGATACGCGAATTAGTAAACACTGTTTTCTATGGGCGTTCAATGATTTTAGAACGGGTTTAGTAAAGGAATAGAATTCTTTATAATTAGTGCTTAATATTTTCGCAACTTGGAGGATGAATGATAAATAGGTTTTATCCTGATATGTATGTAGATGATATATTGTCGATACCACTTGATTTTCTGTTACTTAATAAGAAAAAGGGGCTTATATTAGATCTTGACAATACTGTAACTGAATGGAATAGTAACTTTATAATAAATGAAATAATTTTATGGTTTGAAAGCTTGGCTAGCTTGAAAATCAAAGCATGCTTGTTATCGAATAACAACGAAAATCGAGTACTGAGTATTGCAGATCAATTAAAAATTCCTTTTGTTTATAAAGCGCGCAAGCCATTTAATCGAGGATATTTGAAAGCCTTGAATATATTAGGCTTAAGTTCCAATGAAGTTGCTGTTGTTGGAGACCAAATATTTACTGATATTTGGGGTGGAAACCGGTTGGGTTTTTTTACGATTCTTATTAAACCTATGAGTGATCAAGAGTTTCCTGGAACTAAAGTTTCAAGGTTTTTGGAGCGCAGAATCATGAAATATTTAATGAATTCAACAAAAGTGGATGTTAGATTAAAAACCTTAAGTTAACAAAATGAAATATTCATATAAATACGCACTAAAGTCCCAAATAAAAAATAATTATTCTCAAATAGTAATACTAATTGTATAATAGTCAGTATAGTAGCCTATAAGGCTTCAAGATTTTTTATAAAAATTATGCAATGCAAGTGGTACTAGTGTGATTAGTGTATGATGAGTTACAAATCAATCATAAATAACAAAACTTCATATATAGGATTATTAGGAAATCCATTACAGCATAGTTATTCCGCATACTTGCATAATGCAGTTTTGCAGCTTCAAAATATTAATGCAGTTTATTTGCCTTTGGTAGTTAGTCGTGAAAACTTAGAATCAGTTATTAATGGCATCAGAAACTTGAATTTTCTAGGTGCAAATGTAACTATACCATTTAAAGAAGTTATTATTCCCTTATTAGATGATATTTCTCAGGAAGCAAAAGCTTTTGGCTCAGTAAATGTGATTAAATTAGAGGGGAATTCGCTAATTGGGTATAATACTGATGGTATTGGCTATAAATTAAGTCTAGAAGCAAACAATGTTGATATTAATGGTCTTAATGGAATTATACTCGGTGCTGGCGGCGCCGCTAGTTCAATCGCTCTCACGATGGTTTCAATGGGGATAAAGCATTTAAGCCTTGTTGATATAGAATTAATAAGAGCGAAGCGCCTGGTAGACCGTATAATAGAGTTTTCTTCGGGGAAAACCACAGCAGAAGTATTTAATTTAGATGAATTTAATACAATTGCTAGTAGCGCAGATATTGTAGTAAACACAACCCCAGTCGGAATGCATCCCAATATTTGCGAATCGCCGATTAAAGATATCGAAGTCTTAAAAGCAGGTGTTGTGCTTTTTGATATTGTGTACAATCCACAATATACAGCCTTTCTTAAAATGGGAAAGCGCAGAAATATGAAAATCATAAATGGAATGGAAATGTTTGTTTTTCAAGCAGCTTATACCTATAGTATCCTTCTAGATTCTTTTCCGCCGATTGATTTAATGAAAAGTCTAATGAGGGATTTGCTTGAACGAGAAGGGATATACTTTAATTGAATTACTGTTAGTACTCATGATTATGTCTGTACTAATGGCTATGACATTTCCCGCAATAGATGGCGCATTGGAAGACGCTAAGTTAAGAGCTGATGCTAACATTATGGCGCAGGAATTAAGAAATGCTCGCTTTGAAGCGGTTTTTACCAAGGAGCCCAAATGGTGCTTTTTTTATAAATATGATAATAGTTATAGAGTGAATAATAAAACGATTAGATTAAGAGATAGTATTATTTTTGTTGATACAACTGGTTTTTCGGGGCAACCGCCGACTTGTGTTTTTCATCCCACAGGAGCGGTAAGCCCAGCTGGAACAATAACTCTTCAGAACGAAAGAAATAGTAAATATATTTATATCATAATAAATCCGGTTGTTAGCAGAGTTAGGGTGAGCAATTATCCGCCAGAAAGCTGGTAATTCTAGCATAATGGCAGATAAGAAGAATATTTTATTAGGAGGAATCGAAATGCTAAGGTTTCTCACTGCCGGAGAATCGCATGGAAAATGTCTGGTTGGAATAATTGAAGGAGTTCCGGCTGGCTTTAATATAAATGAAGTTGAGATCAATGCTGAATTGAAAAAAAGAAAAATTGCTTTTGGTCGCAGTGACAGAATGCAGATCGAGACGGATCAAGTTGAAATCCTCTCAGGATTGAACCATGGAGTATCCATGGGAACTCCAATAGCGGTAATGATTAAAAATCAAGATGATCGTTTAAGTGAAGACAATGATTGCTTGATGGAAGCTCTCAGCAGTCCCCGGCCTGGCCATGCCGACCTAGCTGGTGCCATGAAATACCATCATAAAGATATGCGAAATATTCTGGAAAGGGCAAGTGCAAGAGAAACTGCAGCCAGGGTTGCCGTCGGAGCAATATGCAAGTCTATACTAAAAGAATTCAATGTTACCACTTATAGTCATGTTCTATCTATTGGGGAAGTATCATGTCCGATGATTAATATCAACAAAGAAAACTTTGATTTTTTTACTAAGATTATTGATGAATCTCCCATAAGATGTGCAATTCAAGATACTGAATCTGATATGCTGGATATGATTAATCGAGCAAGAGAAGCAGGTGAATCCTTAGGAGGTTGCTTTGAAATCGGAGCTTTTGGTATGATTCCTGGTTTAGGTACATACTCTAGTTGGGATAAACGTTTAGATGCCAGTATTGCGCAGGCAATTATTAGTATCCCGGGAATCAAAGGAATTGAAATCGGTGACGCAGTAATAAATTCAGTATCTCCTGGTTCTGCTGTTCATGATCAGATTTATTATGATGAAGGCAGAGGTCTGTATCGACAGACTAATCAAGCAGGTGGAATCGAAGGCGGCGTTAGTAATGGCGAGAAAATTTGGGCTCGAGCTTACATGAAGCCGATTCCAACCTTGAAAAAGGCATTAAATAGCGTTAATACTAATTCTTGGGTTCCAGAGAAAGCCCATTATGAGCGTGCTGATGTTTGTGCTGTACCCTCAGCGTCGGTAATTGGTGAAGCCATGCTTGCTTTTGTATTGGCGCAAGAAATGCTGGCTAAATTTGGCGGAGATAATATGTCTGAGCTTAAGTCTTCATTTGATGATTATTTGTCTTACTTGAAAAAGGAGTGGAGATGGGAAAGAATATAGTATTAGTCGGGTTTATGGGAACCGGAAAAAGCTCCGTAGGTAATCGCTTAGCACAGAAATTGAATAAGAGATTTATTGATATGGACAAAGAAATTGAGCTACTGCTTGGCATGACCATTCCAAGAATATTTAAGGTTTACGGAGAAAAAAGATTTAGGTCTGAGGAAAAACTTTTAGTAGCCAAGTTATGCAAACAGGAAGACTGTGTTATTTCAACTGGGGGTGGCATTATCTTGGAAGAAGAGAACTTGGCTGCTCTCAGAGAAGATGGAGTTTTAGTCCGATTAAATGCCAAGCCGGAAGACCTATGGGAGAGAATCAGCCGTAAAAAAGAAAACCGACCTTTATTAAAGAAACACTCAAGTATTAACGATATGATTGCTCTCATGCAAGAGAGAGAAAAGTATTATTCGCAAGCACATCTTACTATTGATACCAGTTCAAAAGAACTGGATCAAGTCGTTGATGAAATTATCTCATTACTTTAAATAGTTGATTGCAATTCCGGTTAAAGGACCAAAAAATGAATATTACTGTTAATTTAGGAGCTCGCCTTTATGATATTGTAATATGTCCTGGTATCTTAAATCAATGCGGACAATTACTATCTTCGATTTCTACGGCTAAGAAAGCATATATATTCAGTAACCCTAGAGTATTCAAGCTTTACGGACAAATGGTTAAGGATTCGATTGAAGCTAGTGGTTTCGAGACAGTCATAGGTTTAATGCCTGATGGAGAAGAATTCAAAAATCTTGCGGAAACGAAAAAATTGCTGCAGCATATGTTGGCGTCAGGTGTTGAAAGGGGTAGTCTGCTAATCGCCCTAGGTGGTGGCGTGGTCGGAGACCTAGGGGGCTTTGCAGCTTCCATATTCCATAGAGGAATTGATTATCTGCATATACCTACCACATTGATTGCGCAAGTTGATAGCAGTGTTGGGGGCAAAGTCGGAATCAATTTTGCCCAGGGGAAAAATCTTCTCGGTTCATTTTATCAACCCAAAGGGGTAATCATCGACCCTACAACATTATTAACCTTAGACTACCGAGATTTTTGCAGTGGAATGGGCGAAGTCATTAAGTACGCTTTGATTTTTAGTGCCGATTTTTTCAGTTATTTGGAAAATTCTATGGAAAGGCTTAAAGCTAGAGAGACCGCGGCACTTATAGAAATAATTGAAACCTGCTGCATCTTCAAAAAAGAATTGGTTGAACAAGACGAACGCGAACAAGGTTTGCGTGAAGCTCTAAATCTTGGTCATACTTTTGCCCATGCTTACGAAGAATTAAGCGATTACAAGCTATTACGCCACGGTGAAGCAGTTATTCTTGGAATTATTGCTGCATGTTTTATTTCATGCAAAATGGGAAATATGGCGGAGGCAGAGTGCTGGAGAGTAATGAGAATAATTAGGATGCTTGAACCAGATATTTATCTCCCAGGATATTTACCTAGTCAAGTAATTAATGTTATGATGAGTGATAAGAAAGTAAAAAACAACAAGATTCGACTGATACTTCCTCGAGGTATTGGTGGGTATTTTGTTCTTGAGGATCCTAGTACTGAGTTATTATCTTCGGCTATTGAAGAGTCGCAAATCCTTTGTAAGAAGTATTTCCAGGAGGGTGAAAAGTAAGCAATGTCAGCAAAACTAATTGAAGCATTAAAAATAGCAATAGAAGCGGAAGAGGATGCTAGAGATAGATATAAAGAAATGGCAAAATTAGCAGAAGACCCGGAAACTAGATTGTTATTTGAGCAATTAGCAAAAGAAGAACAGAATCATTATAAACGCTTAAATGATAAGTTAGTCGCAATGAAACTTATGGGTAACTAAAGCATATTACTAATGGCCTATCATATTACCAATATACGTACTACCAAACAGGATTACCAGCAAAATAACTATAAAGATTATTACATAAACGTATAGTTGTTTGCGGACATGGTGATCTCCTTGCATATACTCTGCCATTAAGTGAGTGCATTTTACTATACTTGCAGAGAATAACATAGTAAAAACAAACTGAATCCATGCAGGAATATAATCTGATATATGGGCGATATTTTTCCACAATGAATGGCTATAGTATGCCAAGACAATGAATTCAATTATGCCTGCTGCAACTTGAAAGATTAAGCTTTGTTTTTGCATGGCAGTGTTAATCTCAAGCAGGCTCTTAATGCTTCCTTGGGTGGAAATATTTTCTCTGCTAAGAATGATATCGATTTTGCTTCGAACTACCTCTATTGCAGCTTGGTGGTTTTCTCGAGCAATTTTTACTCTTTCTAACGAGCTCTCGATATCCTTTAGTCTTGATTTCGCGGTTAATAAAACTGAACCTAAGAAAGGTTTTTCGTCAGGTATTATTCCATTATTAGACAAGGATTGTTCAACCTTGGTCAGTAAGATTTCTAAACTTTGATTGTCTTTTGCCAGTATGTTATAGTCGGTTGCGAGGATAGCGTAGTTTGTGGATAAGTTTTTGATTTGGATCTCCAGCTCGTCGATTAATTCAGTTTTATCACGTTCTCCATTTCGCAATTGACTGTGAAGAATCTGGGAAAGCTCGCTGGAAGCATTATCTAATTCAGCGATTATTGTACTATTTCGATCTTTATATAATTGAGTTATTTGAGCAAGCCGATAAAGATTGGCTTCGAATCGAGGCAAGAAATGCAGCATAAATCTAATGTTGTCCGGATTAATTGCTGCGAGGGAAATAATATAAAAAGCTTGATTATTAAACCATTTTGAACCAAAGCGGGCAATTTTTCCAGAGACGATTTCAGTTTCAATCGGGGTTATCTTTAATAAATTTCCCGTTGCATAATCTAGTAATTGCTCCCAGGCAACGGTTTCGCCGAGCAAAACGGTAGTTGTGCTTAAAAATGAACTATTATCTAGGTTAGCTTGGTTTTCATAATCGGAAAGAATTAATAAGTTTTCATCCCAAGTAGCGCTTGGAACAGAAAGTGCTACAACTAATACATAGATATTACTCTCTACAAAGCTACAAACCATATGGCTAAGATCATTAGGCAGATTTTTCGACTTTGTATCGGGCAAATCGAAATTATGCGATTTTAACACATTGATCATTTTTTCGGCTTTATCACTATCTTCATTCAAAAAAAAGTAATAGCGTAGTAAGGTTAATTTCATAAATAATCCTTCCAAACCAAGACATTGCTTGCTATCATAATTTATTCTTGCACTATCAACAAAATACCAAATAATCTAGGCATTGTCCATTAACATTATGAAATCGGTAAGAAATGAGAGTTGATTGTTATTAATGCTCAAAGACCAAAACTTGGACAAGTATTAGTAGATTCAGGAGCTATTACTTTGGATATGTTGGCTGCGGCACTATCAAGGCAGCAAGCATATGAGGGTAAGCTTGGAGAGCACTTAGTTCAAATGGGATACATCAACGAAAGACAATTGCTGAAAACTTTAAGTGATGTTTGGAACATTCCTCTGGTCAGTATTGAAAAATTTGCTGCATCTTTAGAAGTCTTCAAAAGGTTTCCTTTTCAGCTCTTAAGAAAGTTTAATGCCTGGCCGGTGGAAATTACCAAACAGAACGTAACTCTTGCGATGGCAGATCCTTTTGACAGTGAAGCGATTAGTGAATTGCGATTAGCGTCCGGTTTAATAATTGATCCAGTTTTGGCTTCGAGAAATGAAATTAATGAAGTATTGGATAAGCACTTAATACTACATAGTGAACCCTCTTTCGAAGAAACAATCCCTGATATGCCCATAAATAGTCTTGAAAAAGGCGGCTTCGTTGATGAAATCAACTCTCCACTTATACGCATGGTTAATTCCATGCTTAAAGAGGCAGTTCAATTAGGTTCTAGTGATATTCATATTGAGCCCCAGGCTAATTTTTTGCAAGTAAGGCTCAGAATCGACGGAAGGCTATTTGATTACCAGGCTTTGCCACAAAAATTACATGCCCCGATTATTTCACGCCTTAAGCTCATGTCAGGAATTGATATTGCAGAAAAGCGAACTCCTCAAGATGGTCGCATGTTGATGGATTTTGGCAATGTACAGATTGATTTTAGGGTTGCAACATTGCCGACGTTCCACGGAGAAAAGATGGTACTTAGGATACTTGATAAACAACAATTAAAAAATTGTATCGAAGAACTCGGTTTATCGCAGCATAATCTGAATACTCTAATCGAATTATCTGCTCGTCCCCATGGTCTAATTTTGGTGACGGGTCCTACCGGTTCGGGAAAAACAACCACCCTCTATTCCATGCTAAATAAGATCAACAGTATTGAAAAAAACATAGTAACCATTGAAGATCCTATTGAATATACCCTTCCAGGGATTAATCAAGTGCAGACTAACATTAAGGCAGGACTAACTTTTGCTTCTGGACTGAGGTCAATACTGCGTCAAGATCCGGATGTAATCATGGTGGGCGAAATAAGAGACCGTGAAACAGCGGAATTAGCTGTTCATATGGCCTTGACAGGACATCTGGTTTTATCAACCCTTCACACTAACAGTGCCATTGGCAGTATCGCACGCCTAATAGACATGGGAATTGAAAGATACTTGCTAGCTTCAGCGTTAATTGGAGTTATTTCTCAGCGATTAATTCGCAAGCTATGTGATTCATGCAAAGAAAAGTTTTATCTAACTTCTGAAACAATTATGAAGTTTGAAATTGATTGTGATCCCCATTCCATGGTTTATAGAGCAGTCGGCTGCGGGGAATGCAGAAATATTGGATATCAAGGGCGCATTGCTATTCAGGAAATAATGATTATTGGTCCTCAACTTAAGGCCTTGGTGGAAAAAGGAGCATTAAAAGAAGAACAGTTATGTCAAGTCGCCGAAAGTGAAGGGTTAGTCAGTATTAAGCAAGATGGGTTTCTAAAAGTAATAGCTGGGATTTCCTCCCTGGAGGAAGTTTTGCAGGCAGTCTTGTTATCATAATAAAACTATTTGTTTGAGTGGTTGTTGGTTATGAGGTGATCAATTGCGGTTTTCTTACAAAATTATAAATAATGTGGGAAAGATCGAAAAAGGAATGGTTGATGGTCCAAGCAAAGATCAAGTGGTGAAAAACATCATTAAGGAAGGACATACCATAGTTGCTTTGCGAGAAAAAAAGTCAAAACCCATGTTTAATAAAATCAGCTTCAGTAAAGCAGTTTCAAGAGATGAACTATTAGTCTTCTTTCGTCAATTACAAACCATGTTGGGTTCCGGGCTTGATATGCTGGCTAGCGTAACCACAATAATAGAACAATGCACCAATAAGGAGTTAAAGCTAATAGTTAGTAAAGTACGCGATGGTTTGTTGAATGGCAAGAGTCTGGGGCAGTGTTTAGAGCTGTATCCGAAAACATTTTCGTCCATATATATTGCTATGATAAAGGCTGGCGAGCAGGGAGGAATGCTTACAAAAGTTCTAGACAGGATTTGTATACATTTAGAGAAGGAACAAGAAATCAATAATAAGGTAAAATTCGCTGCTATTTATCCAAGTGCCATCTGTGTAGCTACATTTATTGCTTTACTGATTGTAATGGTATTTATTATTCCTTCGTTCGAAAAGTTATTCGAGTCTTCCGGATCTTTATTACCCCTGCCAACCAGAATCCTGTTAGTGACAAGTCGTTTTGTCGCCCGATATTGGCTGTTTATAGGGATAATGTTCGTTGCCATAATGATAGGCCTAAGAACTTATTTGAAGAGTGTACCCGGCAATTATTATAAAACTAAATTTGTCATGAGTATCCCCATGATAGGAAAAACTGTTGTTGGACTTGCTACCGCGCGATTCGCAAGAATCATGGGGGCACTCCTGCAGTCGGGAATACCTCTGTTATCGGCACTGCAAATTAGTGAAGAAGTGGTTGGAAATGTTTTGCTCAAAGATGCCTTAATTAAAGCCAGAAATCGTATGGTCGCCGGGGCATCAATGTCAGATCCACTATATAACTCGGGGCTTTTTAAACCTATGATCATTCAGATGATAAAAACGGGTGAAGAAACTGGTACATTGGACGAAATGCTTACTAAAATTGCCGACTTTTACGAAAAAGAGACTTATTATTTGTTGGAATCCTTGCTGGCATTTCTTGAACCTGTATTAGTTTTTGCAGTCGCAATTCTGGTCGGGGGGGTGGTTGTGGCAACGATTTTACCGGTTTTTAGCATGTTGGATTTCGTTAACTAGAGTGTATTAGGTTTAATTGAGGAGGGATTGTACGAAAATGAAATCAAAATTAATTGGATTGAAAGACGAGAAAGGCTTTACCCTAATAGAACTTTTAGTAGTAATGGCAATTCTAGCAGTTATTGCTGCCATTGCTGTTCCTAGATATCTAGATTTTCTTGCAGAATCAAAAAGCAAAGCTAGGGAAAACGATATTATTATGATCAAGAGAGCAGTAGAATTATGTTTAGCAGCTGAAAAAGCCGATAATGTTGAAACTCTCTTAAACACATATGGTACCGCGACAGAAATTGTCGAGGACGAAATATTAGTGCCCAAATACTTAGAAGAGCCGCCTGTAGATCCGGTTAGTGGCAATGTATTCAAACTTCAGATCACTCAGGATGGTAACATTTATAAAACTGAGGTCACCGCCGAATAATTTACATTCGATAATTTTGTAGAGGATGATGATTTTGCTGATTTTTTCTATTGCTATTTTAGGATTGATTTTGGGTTCGTTTAATAATTCTGTAATATACAGGCTTCCGTTGCTGCAATCGCTTATCGCTCCAAGCAGTCATTGTCCTTTTTGTTCGCATACCCTAAGAGTTAAAGAGCTGATACCGGTTGCAAGTTACATAATACAAAAGGGCAGGTGTTCTCATTGTAATCATGATATTCCCATAAGGTATATTATGGTAGAGTTACTAACCTGTGCCGGTTTCGTAATCATATATTCTGTAGTAGGATTCGGTTGGAACTTATTGTCGGGATTGATATTTTTCGATTTGGTACTAATTGCGGCATTTATTGATATTGAGAAAGGGATTATTCCCAATCGTTTAAATGCAGTCGCAATAGTTATTGCTATTCTCATGGCTCCCCTTACCATTGGCTGGTGGGAATGTATACTAGGATCATTGTTTTTAGGTTCAGTATTTGTTTTGGTTGCAGTGCTAGCAAGCGGTGGCCTGGGCGGCGGAGACGTCAAGCTGTCATTTGTTATTGGGGCGTTTTGTGGATGGCCAGCTTGCATTCTGGCGTTTTTCATTTCAACCGTTTTGGCAAGCATTTATGCGGGAATTCTTATTTTGTTAGGCCGCGCCGATCGCAAGACAGCTATAAAATTTGGTCCTTTTCTGGCTATAGGAAGTATAATGGCTTGGCTACTATTCCAATCAGGTGCTATCTGGACGATTTGGATGTGAATTTGATGCGAAAAAACATTGTGGAAAAGAAAAAAAACACCCAAGGGGGCTGGGCATTAATTGAAGTATTAATTACTCTGTCTCTGCTAGGTTTTTTGATTATTCAATTTATGCTAGTAATTCAGACTGGGTTCTTATGGGCTAGGACAGCTGATGATGAAACCAGGGCAACGCTATATGCTTATTCAGTTATAGAATTAATCAATTCGAACAAGGGTTTATATATTAAGGATTCCCCTGAAGGTTTGGAGCTTGATACAGAATTGGTAAACGCTGTTTTACCAGTTGCAGATGATTATCATATTTCGTATGAAATACAAGCTACCGATTATTCAGAATTACAGTTAATGGTTTTTGCGGTGAGGTGGGATCATGGAGAACATGAGGTCGAGTTATTTACATATATTTGAATTGGAGTCTATGAAGTCTGAACAAGGGTATTTACTCCTGGAGATACTTATATCAGTACCTCTCATTGCAATTCTTGCCGGTGCATTGATGGTTATGCTGTCATTGGCTTATGGTTCGTCCGAAGCCTTAGAGAACAAAACTGAAACTCAGTATCAGGGAAGAGTTGTTTGGCAGATGATCAATAATGACATGAAAAACTGCAAATCTGTAAAAATAGAAAACAGTGGAAATATTTTAAAAATGCTTGACTATGAAAAAACGGAAATCGTCTATGCTATTAGTAAAGATCATGAAGTTATGAGAAGATACAAAAGTTCTAATACACCTATTTGCGAAAATGTTGAGAGTTTTGAATATAGCATAGTGAATGAGAACTTGCTAATCATAAAAATGAAAACTGGAAAAGGAAATAGTACCCGATCATGGCATTTTATTTGCAGTACGGGAATTGACCAGGAATAAATATGCTGATTAAACCGTTTAAGGGATACTTCGCAAATAATAGAAATAATGAAAAAGGATACCTGATGATTCTTGCGTTAGGAGTATTCTTGCTTATTATGGTAATTGAGAGTGCTATACTTAGTAATAGCTTTTATGCAAGGAAGTTAAGTGCGAATAATTACGATTACATACAAGCGCAGTTAGCGGCTGATTCAGGACTGGAATGGGCTCGCGTTTATGTGCATAAATTACTGGATGAACAAATAAGCTCTGGTAATACTAGCGAAGTTCCCGCCTTAGAGAATACCTCGATAATTATCAATAGTGACCGGGTACCGATTTCTTTTGACCTTATTTTTCAAGCCTGGGAGCATCATCCTGATGAAAGCCATTATATAGTCCCCGTTGTGATAACAGGCAAGTGCGGTGCGAAAATTAAATACAAAGTAATTGCTAAATTGCGTTTTAATTACGATATAATTGAAAAGCATGAAGAATTCGAAGTGATAAGAGAAGCGAGATATCATAAAGGTATAGTCATTTACCATCATGAACTTATATGATAATGGCAGTTTGTCTCTTCGAAAAATAAATAATGCTACTAATACAAGGAGTTCCTATGCTTGGATTAAAGAGGAATAAAGGGATTGGATTAGGTTTAGAAATAAACAATCGAAAGGCTAAAATTGTAAAAGTTTCTCGCCAAAATGGCTTCAAAATCTTAGGATTTGCTAGTGCTACATTAGCGGATGGAGTCTTTGAAGCTGGAATTATTTCTGATCCTGAAGGACTTGGGAGAGCGCTTATACCAATAGTAGATAAGATCCAAATTCAAAATCATAGAGTTACTGCAGCAATAAATAATCAGCATGTTTTTTTTCATACTTTAGTGCTGCCGAAATTAGCCAAGAGGGAATTAAGAAACGCGGCGATCTACCAAGTAAGCCCGATTTTACCTATACCTTTAGAAGAAGCTGTCATAAGTGTTTGCCCTTTTCGATTTTTCAAGGATGAAGATGGCAGTAAAATTGAGATTTTTTTAGTTGCTGCTCGGAGACAGCATATTGAAAGTATGAGGATAGCATGCCAAGTAGCGGGGATAAATCTCGCGGCAGTTGAAATTGAAGCCCTCGCAATTCAGAGATTATTAGCCCTAGATATTAACACTAAAGTTCAAGCATATCTGTATTTAAATAATGGAATCTCCTCTTTTTGTCTTTTCGCTGACGACACCCTTCGAATTCAACGTTCTTTTGCCACTAGATTTTTAAAAGACAATGAAATTCTTAGTGATGTTTATAAATCAGATAGTATTTACAAACATGGATTTTCTTCAATTGAGCCCAACTATGAGAGTGATTTAACCGCAAATATTATTAAAGAAGTAACCAGAGGTTTAGAGCAATTTATTGCCATGACTAAGGATGAGTTACCTGAAAAAATAATTGTTTGCGGTAACTATAATGATACATTTGACATCGAGTTCGAATTGAATGCAGCTACGGGAATTCAAGTGAGCAAGCCCAATTACTACTCATACATTAATTGGCCTATTGGTATTGAGAACAATCAGCTAAACGATCTAAAAAGAGATTATTTAATTGCTCTGGGATCATCAATTAGAGAGGTATTTTAATGAAACGAAAGAAGATAGTAATTAATCTCTTGGATGAGGAGACAAATCCCAAAAAAGCCATTAAAACTAAGCCTATATGGATCTTCGTTATTATCATTTTCGCAAGTATGGGAGTAGGTTCATATTTTTATTTTCAAGCTGAAGTGAATAAAGAACTGCAAATGAATCAGTATTTGTTAATGCAAATTGCGAATATCCCTCCGGATATAACAATTAATCCCAATAGAATTGATTATAATGATGTTTTAAGGCATAAAGATAGCAATTATCAAAACATTATTAGCGAAAGAACGTTAACCGCCAAGCTTTTTGAGGATATAGAGAAAACAGTACCGGCTGACGTACATTTATCAGAAATTGATATAAAAGAAAAAACCATTAGTATTAGAGGAAATTCGATCAATTATAAACAAATGTCCAGTTTGTTATCTGGTTTACAAAATATACCTTATTTTTCGAAAATTGCAGTGGATTCTAAAATGAATAACGAAAACGCCCAACTGGAATTCGTCTTCGAAATTAAACGGGAGGAACAGTAATATGAGATTCTCAAAGAGAGAACTAAGACTCATTTTAGTTCTGTTTATTCTTTCAGTCTCTTTCCTGTATTATCATTTCTTGTTGGGGCCTGTTTATAGCGATTACATTGAGATTAAGAAGCAGAATCAAGAAATGGAAATCTTGTGGCAAAACTTTCAAAATTCCATTAGCATTAGTTCCGATCAACCTAATAAACAAGAAGGTTATCAGGATTATTTATATAAGATTCCGGAAAAACCGTATTGTCCTGAGATCATGGCTTACATGTCAGAAACAGCTAAGGAATCGAGTGTTGTATTAAAAGGGCTTAAGGTTGATATACCTTCGGTAAATTCCAGAGCAAGTGATTCTTCAGGACTTGTAGAAAAGTTAAGCGGAAAAGATAGTGTTCCTAAACCAATTGCCATTGATGTCCAAGCGGAAGGATATTATTATAATCTTATGACTTTCATACTAAAACTAGAAAATAATGATCGTCTTTATGCCATAAAGGAATGTACCTTTACTTCAGGAAAAAAAGCACGGCTTGACCAAAAAAATAATGCCAATGTTAATCCGGAAGAAAAGAGTGGAATGCTAGAGCTTTCGTTGCCCACTACCACCTATAGTGATAATATTGTAATAATGCGATTGAAAGCGGAAGCTTATTATGAAGAATACAATCCATTAGGAATCAAGGGCATAAAAAATGAAATAGTCCCTGTAGAAAATCCCAAGAATCCATTTCTCTAATTACCTTATTTAGGGAGAAAATAATGCAAGCCGATATTTTAGTAATTAATGGACCCAATCTCAACATGTTAGGGCAAAGAGAGCCTCAGTTATATGGAAAAGATAATTGGCGTTCGATTGAAAACAACTTGAATACAATTGCTGCTCAAAACAGCATTACAATAGACTATTATCAATCTAACCATGAGGGATTTCTCATTGACCGCATACAACAACTATATAATGAGCCGGTAAAAATAATAATTCTTAATGCTGGAGCATTAAGCCATACAAGTATTGCCCTTTATGATGCCTTGGTAGACCTAAAGATACCTGTAATTGAAGTGCATTTGTCAAATATCTTTAGGCGTGAGAAATTTAGGCAACATTCATATATTTCTTCATTAGCGGTTGGATGTATTTGTGGCTTTGGACATAATAGTTATAGGCTAGCTTTAGAAGCTGCTCTCGAAATGCTTGATAAGTAACATAATCGTCTGCATTAATGTACAGAACAGATAAGATTCTGAGGTGAGTTAAGTTATTAATAGAATAGAACGCTTGCGAAAGAATATGACCAAACATGAAATATCCGCGTTTCTCATCACAAAGCCGGAAAACATTTACTATTTGACCGGTTTCGACTGTGGTATTGATGGCAGGGTTTTGCTAACTGAAACTGATATATATATTTTTACAGATCGACGCTATGAAACCCAAGCAGCAAACGAATGTGAGTTTGCTAGCATTATAATCGAAAATGCTGGACGTTGGGATTCACTGTACGAAAAACTCTCAGCATATAAATTCATAGGTGCTGAATGCAATGATATTTCTTGGCAAAAATACTTGGAAATCTCCGCTAATTGCATTGGACAAATCAAGCCGTGTCTCAATTTGGTTGAACAACTGCGTGAATGCAAGGACGAAATAGAATTGGAAATCATTCGCCAAGCAGCAGCGATTAGTGATGACGTATTTACGGATATTATTCCACAAATTTATGCGGGCGTAACCGAGATCGAGACTGCCGCCGCCATTAGCAACATCTATCGCCAACATGGAATATTAAAAGAGTCATTTGACACTATAGTACTTGCCGGATTGAACTCGGCACTGCCTCATGGCAAGCCAGGGCCAACTCAAATAAGAAACAATGATTTTTTAACCATAGATATGGGGGGGATTTGGCAACACTATGTCAGTGACATGACAAGAAGTATAGTTATTGGAAAGCCATCACAGCGTTTTATTGACATATATAAGATAGTACTTGAAGCTCAATTATTAGGTTTAAGTTTAGTTAAACCCGGTGTATCATGCAATGAAATCGACAGTAGAATCAGGGGATTTTTTACAAAATTCGGTATGCAGGATAATTTCGTTCATGGTACCGGACATGGAATTGGATTAGAAATCCATGAAGAGCCTCGAATTTCACTAAACTCCAGACAAGTGCTAAAAGAAAATATGGTGGTTACAATTGAACCCGGTTTATACTTTCCAGGCTGGGGAGGGATTAGAATAGAAGATTCAGTTATTGTAACCAGAAAAGGTTATGAAATAATAACCAAGACTTCGAAAGAATTAACAATAATATGACGGAGGGATACGATGATTAGCGTAAATGATTTCAAAACTGGTGTTACGATTGAGTTAGATGGCCAACCCTATCAGGTTGTTGATTTTCAACATGTCAAACCTGGAAAAGGCGCGGCTTTTGTAAGAGCAAAACTAAAAAATGTCAAAAATTCAGCAGTAGTGGAAAAAACTTTCCGCGGAGGTGAAAAAGTTCCGCGTGCTCATTTAGACCGTCGGGAAATGCAATACTTGTACAATGATAGTGATGGCTATGTTCTGATGGATACTGAAAACTACGATCAAATTACAGTCGGGAAAGAGAGCCTTGGTGATAGTGTTAAATGGCTTCTGGAAAATATGCTGGTAGCTGTACTAATATATCAAGATAGCGTAATTGGTATTGATATACCCAATTTCGTTGAATTGACAGTAGTTGAAACAGAACCGGGCATAAAAGGTGATACCGCCACCGGGGCAACTAAAAATGCAACCTTGGAAACCGGTGCTGTAGTTCAAGTACCGTTATTTATTAATACTGGAGATAAACTCCGAATTGATACCCGCAGCGGACAATATATGGAAAGAGCTTAGGCATAATTTTGCTCCTCAAAACCAGGAATAAAAATCTTTGTGATGTGAAAATACTATCGAAAGAGATCAATTGTTTTAGGTTTTGTGGAGGTAAAAATGCGTAATATTGCTGAGAAGATTAGCTATCTTCAAGGATTGTCGGCCGGTCTGAATTTAAAAGAAAGAAACCAACAAGAAAAAATACTGCATGGCGTTCTAAATGTATTGGAAGATATAGAACATGAATTGAGAAAAAATCGAACTTATATTTTTCAACATGTTCATGAAGTAAGTGAAGAAGAATCACTTTTTGAGAGAAACTCTGCCTCAGCTGAAAGATTAGATTGTGTATGCGATCTTTGTGGTAGGCATATCGAGTTAGTTAAACCTGAAAACGAAGAAGATATCATTGAAATCATTTGTCCCAACTGTGATGAAATCGTCTATATTAATGAAGGTGCTTTTGACTTTGAACCTATGTTTGAAGACGAAGAGCCGCAGAATAGACAACCGCATAATTAGCTTTCTATTTTCAAAACGCTAAAGTATAGGGGGAACGATTGAATTGCACTATGTCAACCGGTCCCCTTACTCCGAAGCATCGGGAAAACACTATTACCGTTTACCAAACAGGATGCCTTTTTGTGCTCAGCCTTACGCCAGCTAACTGTAACCAATTAATTTCGAAACGCTTAAGTATAGGGGAACGAATGAATTGAACTATATAAATCGGTCCCCTGACGCCGAAGCATCTGGAAAAAACTATTACCATTTACCAAACGAGAGCCGAGCACAAAGCGGCGTTTGTCTGAGGCGAAGCCGAGTTTAACGCCCCAAAAGGTGCGCAGGCCAAGTTTCGGTAAATGTATAGGGTATAACATTGCGCAGGCTGTTTTTTGCTTACTTTTTTTCAAAAAAGTAAGATATAGTGATGCAGTTGGGTTATTAGTTAAGAAATAGAACATATATCA
>JAVBKS010000015.1:0-4188 GCA_031553935.1 Syntrophomonadaceae bacterium | reverse complement strand
GGTTGCGTGGGCACTATCACCTATATCTATTAGACTGTCATCGTCATTGACGAAGTCCCAGCCGGCATTGTAGATACTATTTTCTATGTCTTCATGGCTGGTATCTATGCCGGTATCGATTAGGGCTATTAATGTTCCTGGATTTTGGTTTGTTTGCTCCGCATATTCTGTCCACATACTGACTATATTGATGTCTATTCCCGAGATTCCTTCACTGCCGTTTATTTCTTGGCCTTGGTTTTTTAGTCCCCATTGCAGGTTTATGTAAGGCTCGGCTATACTTAGTTCTGGTTGTTCTAGGGGTTGCTCTTCTTCTGGCTGTTGTTCAGGATTTTCTTCTGATTGTGGCTCAGTATTTTCTGTTTCTTTTCCGGGGTTTTGTTCTTCATCAGGGTTTGGCTGAGTATGATTTTCATCTGTGTTTATGCTAGGATTTTCTATTGAGGGATTTTGTTCATTTTCCGTTTGTTGATTATTATTATCTGGCTCCGGTGTTAGCGGAATAGGGCTTTCTTCGATAGTTGTTGCTGGAATTTCTGGCTCATCATCTGCTGAATTATTTGGGGCAGTGTTTTCTGCATTAGTCTCAACTTCAAAGCTTTCTAAGGTATAGTCAGGCTGGACGTATTCTATGTTTTCATCGCTCTTGATATCGGCAATCAGGATTTCGATATCTTCACTTGTATCCATGGTTAGGATTTCAATTTTGCCGCGGCTTAAGGATTTTTCGGATTTTATTTTTTTGGCTTTGGTCTTTTGTTTTATTTTTTCTTTGGTTTCTTTGGCATTACCGGTTTCTTTGTATTTTATGATTAGTCGGTCTGGCTTCTTGCTTGGCTTATCATCTTTTTTAGCTGCTTTTTGTTCTGTTTCATTTTTTTCTAGCTGCTTGGTATCTAGATTTTGTTCTTTTTCTGCATAGGCAGAGGGAGGAATTATTATTGATGTTATACAGAATGCCATTATCAAAAGGCATGATACTACTTGTCTTATGTTTGTTAGTGGTTTTTTCAATTTAGTTCCTCCCTTTAATATTCGCAGGTAGAATTAGGTATATTAATGCTCCTTAGCCCAAGGAATCCTTCCCAGTTTGTGTAAGCTGTCATGTTCTTTTTTGCTCTGGTTTTACTTGGGGGTTGTCATACCCCCGTCTCCATTAACCCTGATATCAAAATATAACTCAAATTCCTTGGCCACTTGTTCAGGTAGGAATGGTCTTATCGCATCAAAGAAAGTAACGTTCTTTTTAACCTCAATCCCATTAACAAATATGCTTTCGTCTCCCCCCATAGCAACATCAAATAACTTTCCATTTTTCTTGCTTTCGAGCACATAATACAATCGGGCATCTAAATAAGATTTTTTTTGAACTGGCACCAAATCGTTCATGCTTATTTGCTTAAGTAAATAAATATGTTCTTCCAAGTCACTACCATTAATAACAGTTTTCTTAACACTATCAGAGTTGATCAAATTATCAACATTCCAAGGAAATAGAGTAAAGAAATTTAAACTTTCATAATAAACTGTTAAACTAAGATCCTCAATATACTCATTTTCAATTAACATGGAAACATTAGGAAGTCTTTTTTTTGAGTGCATATTGTCTTTCGCATAACTAATTAAAATAGTAGCTACAATCAACACGAAAATGAATCCAGCAATAATACTTTTTTTTACAAACATTTCGATTGCTCCTTACCGTTCTTGTTCTCAATAAAAAATATCACTTAGTTGGACTTATTGATGTTCCTAGAATTGGGTATCGATTATGATGAATTTTATGGAATCTAAAATCTTGCCATTGCCATCGTGTGGTTATGAAGTGAATAGAGTTATTCGTTCTATATCCCCCTGTTGCTTTTTCATATGACGAACGTGTAGGTTCACCGAGTTGTTTCGCAATAGGGGTTTCATATTTGTTTACATTAGCTTCTTCCACTTTCAGATGTTCATAGCGCGTCTGATTATTAAAGTATGCATCCATTCCACCATCTAAATGTTGTGCTCCATGCCCCATTTCGTGTGCCAATGCCAAGGCTGCACTCATTACCGATGCACCATCATTCATAACAAGCCCACTTTGAACATCCCATTGAATTGTTTTCGTATCTGGATCATATCTATCGTTATCAATACCTTCAACGAATGTGATGGTAAATACTTCTTCTGAACTTTCAAGTTTTTCAACCAGGGCATTACCGTCCTCGGATGTTTTTAAATACGCAATGGCTCTTTCATATTCTTGCTTTTGTTCATCTGTTGCATCACCCGACAATTCAATTTTAAACCCACTCGGGTCAATCCAAAAGAGAGGATTGTTCATAGCATAAACGTACAGATTACTACTTTGCCTAATAGCAGTTACATCTGGCATAGGGTTGTCGCTTGGCTCATCCCCATAAACCATATTCCCTTGATTCCAGTGGGTATCCTCGCTCCCAAACCTCCCCAAGCTCGGTGAATAGTATCTGGCTCTTAAGTAAATCGATTTGGTTTCTTGGTCATAGTATTCCCCGGCATATCTGAATGGGTTTTTATCAGCTAAATCTGGATTAGTTTCCACTCCAAAGGCATCATAGGTATAATTCTTGGTTATTGTTCCACTCTGATTTGCTAACTGGGTAATGTCCCCGTGGGCATTTTTGAGATAATAGCTTCTGGTATTGTTAATATCATCAAATGCTATCAGCCCATGGCCTCTGATATACTTATTTTTAACTGCCCCGGCATTATCTAGGTCTAAGACGATGCTTACTCCATCCCAGATATGAGTGGTTTTTTGTCCGTTAACAGTTTTTGATAATCTCATATCATCTGGTCTGTACTCATATTCTGCCTTGTAGCCATTCCCGATGGCATTGGTCAGTCTATTAAAGCCGTCATATTCTTTTTGTTCCTTATTGGCTCCAATTTGGCCTAGTTCTCCTAAGGGGATTCTGCAGTCAAAGCTAATAGCAGTTCTTCGCATCATCAAGAATTCCAGCTTTGCCTAATAGATCTTTAGTATTGCTAGAACTCGAGGTACGCGTTCCCTTGGGTTCCTACACTACATTACATCACTTAATGCTTTTTTACTTTTTTCTTTTAATAGGGATTTCAAATACGTTTTTTCTTTAAAAAGAAGCGTCAAGCCCTCAAAAACGCTCAAATAAACCACCTCGTCTGCATATTTATCATCCAACATTAAAAGTTCTTCAAGGAAATCAAAAATTATTTGAATCTCTTCTCTACGATCTTCTAATATGCATTCTGTTAAATACGGAGTGAGAACATCGCCGTATACAGTGTGAGAACCCGTGTTATCCCCTTCTTGCCACTCAACTTCATCTAAGTATTTTTCTCGCAAGATAGGGAATTTATTGACAAGTATTCTATTTAATTCTGCACTAATCATGTTACTTTCCTCCTAAAGCATTTTTAAGATCATTAAGCAAACTTTGAGCAGTGTTCAAGTCGCCTGGATTTAGGTTCTGATTTTTTATTATATTTTCGAGATTGGATACCCGTTCAGTGGCTTTTAGAATATGAGATTTTCCTCCCACAAGTTCACCCGTTGATAATTCGTGCCGAACCGCATCTGCTAATCCGCCATCACCTATTTTTGCACCAGGACGATACAATTGATCTATAGCGTTCTTAAGACTAATGTTCTGAGTAGCATTTAATAATTGCTCCCTCTTACTCAATATGTTTGTTGATATTGGCGCCGTTCCCCCAGCTGAAGTTAGAGCTGCTGCGCCACCGTAATATGCTGCCGCTGTAATTACAAATGATGCACCATATATAGTAGCATAAGATGCAAAGTCCTCCTGTAAACCACCTGCTTCATACATTTCTGCCCATGCATCTTGCCTAACTTTTTGTGACTCAGCATGCGCTTTATCCATCCATTCTTGGTTTCCACAAGCTTGTGCTGCTAAATACTGATTTGTATAGTCATTAATTAAGTTTTGTGCCCATACTGGCAGTTTTTCATCTCCTGCCATCCAACGCCCTGTAGGGTCAATAAATATGATCGGATTATTAGTGCAATATAAATACAAGTTACTACTTTGCATAATTGCTGCACAGCTTGGGGCAAATATTTTATTCTCATTATCATTATTAATCTGTTTGCGATTGTCCCCATAAACCATATTCCCTTGATTCCAGTGGGTATCCTCGCTCCCAAACCTACCAGTGCCC
>JAVBKS010000036.1:0-14789 GCA_031553935.1 Syntrophomonadaceae bacterium | reverse complement strand
CTGCTTTTGCTTTGGCATTATCTTCATTAATATCAAGAATCAGAACTTTTCCTCCGGCTGCTATTATACTCTGGGCACAAGCAAATCCTAATCCTGATGCTCCTCCGGTTATAAGGGCTACTCTGTTTTTAATATCCATTTTTTCTTTCCTCCCAATAATTAATTATTCAGGCTTCCGCTATTTGTTTGCCGTCTTCTAATACACCTCCTTTGGTTTTAATTGATTGAAATAGTGGTCGAAATTCTGTTTATCAAATATGATTAATACATTTTTTGCGAATTGATACTAACTCAACTGGTGATATGTTTACATTCAACGGGGAAGACTGGTAAATTGGATAGATTTCTTTTTTCATCGTATTGATATATTTATCAATACAGTCGGATTGCACAAATAGGCTTTAATAGAAAACAATAATATATTCTATTATGCTTATCCATATTAATCGGCCTATTTAATCAGGTTTAAGGCCTATTTTTGAAGCCGTCAACTATGAAACGGGAATTCTTTTATCTTCAATTGCAACTTAAATATTAACTCGATTTTAATATGTATATCAATTTGTGTCAATATATTTTTGATATTGCTATCAATTGATATTGATTTGATATTAATTCATTTATGAAATAGAATATATGCTGAATAGACTGGAGAAATAATTATTGTGAAAAAAAGTGATAAAACTAGATTAAAGATGATAAGGCATTTTCTTAGATTACTTGCAAAGCACGGATATACTGCCACTTCTATTAAAAAAATTGCCGAAAGCTGCGATACCAGCGTTGGACATGTTTTATACTATTTCCCCAAGAAGGAGGATCTTGTAGCAGCAGTTTATGAAGAATCATTTAAGAGTTCAAATATTATTTTGGAGCCCTTGGACCCATACTGTGATCAACTGAGTTATCTCTTTCTTCGCCACTTATTATGGTTTTATTTGGCTAGTATAAATTCTGTCATTAGACGTTGTATAACTGAGTTGTCGAAAGTTCATAACAACATGGAGATTAGGATAAATCCCCTCTATAGGCGAGCCTGCGAAGCTTTTTTTGAGCAGGACATACCATTCAAAGCCAGTTCAGCATATATTGCCAGCACTTGTTCAATTTATTCTGTTTGCGCAGTATTGGAGCGTCAGCGTAAGATTTTGGATAATTACGACTATATCAGAATTTTTAGGGTCATGGCCCAGAGTTTTTTCGCTCATGTTGATTATCCTGACCACGAAAAATATATTCAAAGCATGATCGATCTTTTTGAATCGCAAGATAAGGAAAAACTCTATGAAATGCATATCGAATATTGGCTGCAACTTGAAGAGTAGTCCTGTTTTTCCACGAAAAAGTGACGAAGAAGTTTTTTGGGTACTTTTTTCAAATAAAGTACCCAAATCGATTATTTTAATTTAGCTCAAAAGCAATTCTCGAAATAATAAATTTTGTTGACAATATAACCTGTACTTTCTTTTGGCGCAAAAGAAAGATACCAAAGAAAACTGCCTGCGCAATGAAAATCCTTATATGCGTTAGACAGTCTAAAGCCTAGCCTCTGAATGTCCTATTATTTTTCGCGAAGAAGTTTTTTGGGTACTTTTTTTAAAAAAAGTACCGGAATCGATTATTTTAATTTAACTCAGAAGCAATTATCGATATTATAAATTTCGCTGACCATATTCCTGTACTTTCTTTTGGCGCAAAAGAAAGATACCAAAGAAAACTGCCTGCGCAATGAAAAACCCTAAACATTTACCTAAACTCTGCCTGCGCACCTTTTAAGGCGTTAAACTCGGCTTCGCCTCAGACAAACGCCTTTTTCGTGCTCGACTATCGTTTGGTAAATGGTAATAGTGTTTTCCAGATGCTTCGGCGTCAGGGGACCGGAAGGGATTATTCGTTCCCCCAATACTTAAGCGTTTCGAAAATAATTGGTTACAGTTAGCTGGCGTAAGGGATGAGCATAAAAAGGACTCCCTCCGTCGCTTCGCGCCACCTCCCTCGAAAGGGAGGCTTTGTCCCCCTCTCCAAGGGGGATGTCACCTATGGTGACAGGGGGAGTCTTCCGTATTATATGCGTTAGACAGTCTAAAGCCTAGCCTCTGAATGTCCTATTATTTTTCGCGAAGAAGTTTTTTGGGTACTTTTTTTAAAAAAAGTACCGGAATCGATTGTTTTAATTTAACTCAGAAGCAATTATCGATATTATAAATTTCGCTGACCATATACCTGTACTTTCTTTTGGCGCAAAAGAAAGATACCAAAGAAAAGCTGCCTGCGCAATGAAAAACCCTAAACATTTACCTAAACTCTGCCTGCGCACCTTTTAAGGCGTTAAACTCGGCTTCGCCTCAGACAAACGCCTTCTTCGTGCTCGGCTTTCGTTTGGTAACTGGTAATAGTGTTTTCCAAATGCTTCGGCGTCAGAGGACCGGAAGGGATTATCCGTTCCCCCTATACTGAGCGTTTCGAAAATAATTGGTTACAGTTAGCTGGCGTAAGGGATGAGCATAAAAAGGCATCCTGTTAAATGAACGAATTAAAACCGTATTATATGCGTTAGACTAGGATAAAAAGCTCCAGATACGAGGCGACGAAAAGTTAGCGGATGAGGGCGTATTTGTAATACGTTGAGTTCGCTAACTTTGAAGTCAACGAAGTAGATGGACTTTTTAGACAGTCTAAAGCCTAGCCGCTGAATGTCCAATGATTATCTCGCGAAGAAGTTATTCGGGTACTTTTTTTAAAAAAAGTACCCGAATCGATTATTTTAATTTAACTCAGAAGCAATTATCGATATTATAAATTTCGCTGACCATATACCTGTACTTTCTTTTGGCGCAAAAGAAAGATACCAAAGAAAACTGCCTGCGCAATGAAAAACCCTAAACATTTACCTAAACTCTGCCTGCGCACCTTTTAAGGCGTTAAACTCGGCTCCGCCTCAGACAAACGCCTTCTTCGTGCTCGGCTTTCGTTTGGTAACTGGTAATAGTGTTTTCCAGATGCTTCGGCGTCAGAGGACCGGAAGGGATTATTCGTTCCCCCAATACTTAAGCGTTTTGAAAAAGAACGAGACTAATAAGGATTATCTAAACTCTTATCTCTTAATGCTTTGAAAAAACGTAATCAAAAACGGCTAGAAGTATGCTTCTAGCCGTTATAATTATTCTATATCATCCCTGATCAAATGCCGGCCATAAGTTCCTTCTGGCTGCTTTGCGCAGTTCTCCTCGGAAATCTGGATGTGCAATTGAAATCAAGGCATCAGCACGGTTTCTGGCAGTCTTATATCTAATGTCAACTGCTCCGTATTCTGTTATTATTATGTCCGCCCAAGTTCTGCCGACCGAAACCGGGGTTCCGGCAATAAACTCCGGCACTATAGCTGAGCGTAAGCTTCCATCAGGATTTTTGCTTGCAGCTTTTATTAAGGTGATTGCTCTGCCACCCGGTGAAAATCTGGAGCCTAATTGAAAGTGAAACTGTCCGCCGACACCGCTAATCTGGCGATGACCAAACCCTTCGCAATTAATTTGCCCGGTCAAATCTATCATCAAGGCATTATTCATGGCAACGAAGTTAGGATGCTGACCGATAAACATGGGATGGGCTACTTTATACCCTGAATGAATTTGGGTAGCGTAATTCTCGGCGCAGTAATCGTAGAGCTTCTTGTCTCCTAAAATAAATGCAAATATTGATATTCCCTTGTAGAGATGATCAGGCTTCTTCATATTAGTTACTATGCCTTTTTCAATCATATCCAAATGTCCGTTTACGAAAACCTCAGTTACTATTCCCAAGTCATGCTTACCATCTAATAAACGGGAGACAGTTTCCGGAATCGGTCCAATACCTACTTGTACTATATCTCCATCATTAATCTGGTCGATTACGTACTGAGCCATAGATAATTCTTCCTTGGCGGGTTCAGTACCAGCAGGCGAATAATAGGGAGGTTCTTTGGAAATCTCTATAAAATAGTCGATTTCGCTAACATGCATAAAGCTGTCACCAAAAACAGTAGGCAGCTGGTCATTACATTCGGCAATTGTAATCTTATTCTTGCCAACCTGGCGGCCGATTCTAATTCCGTCTTGTTGAAAGAAATTATTCAAGGAAAGGTTAACAAATCCGTTTTTGTCAGGCCGGGTTGTGGTCACGAACCACATATCGCATTCATAGCCCATATGTTCAGCCCCATCATAGGCTCCGGATATTAAAATATCGCGCAGTTTTTCACTGAACATATTACGGTTCGGACCAATCGCATATCCGGTGCTACCCGTTATTTTCGGATAAGAATCGATAACAGTTTGGCGGTCAAGCCATATATTAGGCGATATTATCAAGCATTCATTTATTCTCACATTTTCGTACTGGTCTTTACGTTTTACTATTTCTGCATATACTTCTGCGCTGGTCGGAGTTGCGCCAATACTCATCATCATCGTCCAATTAGGTTGAACCATTTCAGCGGCCGTCCGAGCATCTATTGTTCTAGATTTATAGTACTCCTGCCATTTTAGTGTCATACAAATCCCTCCAATTATTGCGTCTTCTCCTCATTAACTGTGAACTTTTTTCTGGGAAAGCCGGCTGGCTTTCCATTTGGTCATCAGGAACAAAAATTGGGTTGGCTATATTAATTGCCTTGATTTCAAACAGCTTTAATTGAATGATATTAGAACTGCTAAACGCATTAGTGTATTGATGCTTAATAATTTTTCATGCTTGCTAGATAACTTTTGTAGGTACGTAGGCGATATACTTAATTTCGTCGGCAATACTGATTCTGCGTAACTTTTGCTTATTGCTGCAGTCCCAATCCATCAGTTTCTCGAGTCATTTTTACTACATCGTTTGCATTTGTGCTGGTGTCGTTTCGGTTGTCAGTAACGGCTTGATATTTGATTAATTTTCGTAGAATAGCGTTGTTTCCTAATAGTCTAAACTGGCTAAATGTGTGAATAAATGACTATATTCTTGCCGTTTGCACCTCCCTTCATTTCCAATCCAGAAATATAAGTCGCCAAAAACCTATTATTCAATAATGCAATAGTTTTCAGCTTTGGAAAGAGTGACTATCAACTAATAAGGTTGGTCGGTTAATCGGCTAACAAAAAAGTGAAGATCCATTGTATAGTAGAATTGGTCGACATAACAAAAAATAATGATTATTTTATATGTTTTTGATGCTTTTAATAATTATAATCATTTCATAGACTGCTCTATGTCTTGGGTATTTTCGCAATTTCAAGGGTTATCATTCTTGTACTATTTATTATTATATATATCTAAATAACTGTTTTGATTTTACTAGTAATTTCTTTCTATGTCAATATTTTTGATACAGTTATCAATTATTCTTCTCGCTCGAATTCTAAGGAATCCATATGCGCTTCTTCTTTTCTATCTAGCTACAGTTTGCCTTGATACATGGTGTATCGACGATTATGCAGGAGAACCGTTTAATTGCATATTCTCCTGCATCAAGATTTTTGGTTTTGAAATACTTTTTTTCTATCTAAAATATTTACGCACAGTGGCCGCCATCAACCATCAGGCAGGTTCCTGTTATGAACGCAGACTCATGACTTGCGAGAAAAAGAACAGCATTGGCAACGTCTTGAGGTGTTCCTAGTCTGCCTAAGGGATGCAAGTCTATCATCATCTGTCTATGTGCAGGGCTTTGGGTTAGTTTTTCGACCATTGGAGTTAGTATTACTCCCGGACCTACTGCATTGCAGCGTATGCCATTAGCAGCATAAGCCCTAGCGAACGATTGGGTCATGAGTTTAACAGCACCTTTGGTTGCATTGTAGGGAGTAGTATTTGGCCTTGCTAATATGCTCTCAATTGATCCCATGTTTACTATTGATCCCGGAGTTCCTTGCTTTAGCATTTGCTTAGCCGCATGTTTGTTACACAAAAAGACCCCCTTAATATTTATGTTATAAATCAGATCAAGGTCTTCGACAGTTTGATCAACTGGTGGCGCATAAGTTCCCCCAATACCGGCATTAGCAACCATTACATCAAGTTTTCCGTATTTTTCGACTGTTTTTTCGATCAAGTCACTTACTTGATCTTCAACGGTGACATCAGCTTTCACGAATAAAGTGTCAAAGCCTTCTGTATTCAAACGATCTGATAAACCCTTTCCGGCAACTTCATCGATATCTGCAATTACAACTTTTGCCCCTTCCTGGACAAATGATACGACATCTGCCTCACCGATTCCGTGGGCACCTCCAGTTACGATAACCACTTTATCTATAAATCTATTTCTCATTCAAACTCCACCTCATAAAATATTTATTAACGAATCACTATAAGACCTTGTTTACACTGAGAAACCGCCATCAACGGTAAGAGTAGCTCCGGTTATATATGATGCGTCGTCACTTGCCAAAAACAGAATGGCATTAGCAACTTCCTGGGTCTCACCCCATCTACCAATCGGATGCAGTGCCAAAGCGGCATCGGTCAATTCTTTTGGCTGGGCTGCCATTAATTCCGCAATCATTTTGGTCGACACTCCGCCCGGACATACCGTGTTGTACCTAATTCCCAATGAAGCGTATGCTTTTGTAAACGCTTTCGCGACGACATTATTTGCACCTTTAGAGACCGAATAGGCTGAAACTGCAGGTCTTACTGTCAGCGATGCTGCTGAGCTGGTATTGACGATTGATCCTTTAGTGCCTTGCTTTATGAACTGAGCGGTAGCATACTTATTGCAGAAGTAAATTGCCCGGGCGTTAATATTTATTAATCTGTCGAAATCATCTATATTTTGATCAAGCGGCATTTTATGCAATGTAATGCCGGCATTGGCACAAAACACGTTCAATTTCCCATATTTTTGGACCGCTTGCTCAATAAGGCCGATTATCTCCGCCTCTTCAGCAATATTGCATTTTACAAACAAGGTGTCATATCCCATTTGATTCAGGCGCTCAGATACGTCTTTGCCAGCATCATCGATATCTGCGATTACCACCTTAGCCCCTTCTTTGGCAAATGATTCACAAGTAGTTTCTCCAATCCCGTTAGCTCCGCCAGTTACAATAACAACTTTGTCAACAAATCTCATCTTATTTCTCCCCCTAATTATTATTTTGTCTTTGCTGGGATTAACATTTATAGCAAGTTGTGAAGTCTTCTTAACAAAATTTGATAACATAGCTTGGTTTTTCGATAGGGTATGATTAATATTTTGTGACTGTAGTTATAAATGATGCGATTTTGGTATCTGGAGGGTGATTGGATTTATTGTCACCCTCCAGGCTCTGCCATAATGGTGTGATTTTCGTGATCAGGTTTTTCCGGAGGTAATACTAAATTACTTTGGTTTCAAAAAGCTCTTTGACTTGAGCATCGCTATAGCCCAAAGCTTTAACGATTTCTTCGCTGTTTTCACCTAGCTTGGGCGGAGGTGTACGCCAGCCCGGTTTGTAGTCGGAGAACTTAGCCGGGTAGGACAATTGAAGCATTTTCCCTTCATTGGGGTCATCTACTGTAAACCAAAGCTCGCGGGCCTTTATATGCGGATCCTCAAGAGCTTCTGCGTAATTATTAACAGGAGTTATGCATACATCATAATCCTTCAATAATTCCATCCAATCGGATGCGGTTTTGGTTTTTACGATTGCTGCAACTTCCGCTTTTACCTCTGATTGTCTGGGCTCACCTGCAAACATATCCTTCATGAGATCTTCACGGTTAACGGCTTTTAAGAAATCTGACCAGAATTTGTCTTCCACATTGCCAAAAGCTAAATATTTGCCGTCTTTGGCTTCATATACATCATAAAAAGCATATTTAGACGCTAATGGTTCATTGGACATCTGCGGATTAATCCCTGAGAAAGTGAATTCTCCCATGCTTAAGGTTTGGAATAGAATTGCACTGTCAGTTAGAGCCACATCTATATACTGGCCATTATTATTATTCCTCTTGCCGTACAGCGCTGCTAATATAGCAATAGTGGCATTAAAAGTACCGGCAATATCGGCTATTTGAATTCCTGGAATTACAGGCTTGCCTTCCTTGGTTCCAATAGTGCTTAGAATCCCTGCAACACTTAGATAATTGATATCATGCCCGGGTATATTTTTATAGGGGCTTTCTTGGCCGAAACCAGTTAAGGAGCAATATACTATCTGCGGGTTTATGGCCTTTATGTCTTCATAGCCTAAACCCAAGCGGTCCATGGCTCCAGGTCTAAAAGTTTCTAAGATGACATCTGCAGTTTTTGCTAATTCCTTAAATATTTCTTTGCCTTTTTCTGCTCGCAGATCTAATTTAAGGCTCTTCTTATTGCGATTTACAGTATAAAAATGAATACATTGTGTTTTAAGCTTTGGAGGCATCCAGCGAGTATAATCGCCGCCATTATATTCTTCTATTTTTATTACTTCTGCACCCAGATCTGCCAACAGCTGACTGCATAGCGGACCAGGCAACAGTCTAGATAAATCTAGTATTTTGATCCCTTCTAGCGGAAGTTTCATGCTATTCTCCTCTCTAACACTAACCGAAACTATTTTAGCCCCATCTCTTTGGCTATTATCCCTTTCATTACTTCTGAGGTTCCGGCTACTATGGTGTGTACTCTGGAATCAACAAATTGTCTTGATATATCGTATTCTGTGCAATAGCCGTAGCCGCCGAATAATTGTAGGCAACGGCTGGCAACCCGATGATTCATTTCATTTATCCAGAATTTCGCCATGCTTACTTCCTTAACCACATTCTCTTTGTTTATATGCGCTAAGGTAAGCTGATCTAAGAAGCTTTTGGCTAATTCAATCTCGGTCGCCACTTCTGCCAGTACGTACTGCGTGTTTTGGAACCCACTTAGTTTCTTACCGAATAATTGTCTTTGCTCCACGTATTCCAAAGTAAGATCTAAGGAACGCTGGGCCATATACACGTTGTATACCGATACTATCAGACGTTCTTGCTGTAGTTTTTGCATTAGGTACAGAAAGCCCTTGCCTTCTTCACCTAATAGATTCGCAGCCGGAACCCGGCAGTCTTCCATGAATAATTCGGCGGTATCTCCTGCATGCAAGCCTATTTTGGGTATCTGCTTGCCTACACTTAAGCCTGGGGTATTTCTCTCGATTACGAATAGACTTATCCCTCTGTGCCCGGCTGCAGCATCGGTCTTGGCTGCAACTATTGCCAAATCACACATCCCTGCATTGCTGATAAAGGTTTTGGAGCCATTTAAGATATAACTGTCTCCATCTTTAACCGCTTTGCTGCGCATGGCCATTAAATCAGATCCGGCCCCCGGTTCGGTCATAGCTATTGCACTTATTAACTCTCCGCTTACACAGCCCGGCAGCCAACGCTCTTTTTGTTCATCATTTGCATAGGCATCGATGTAAGGCACTACTACGCTGCAATGCAGGGGTACATTGCCGCCGTTTACTCCTTTTAGATGCATTTCCGCTGCCAGTATATAGTCGTAGAGAAAGTCTCCATTTACTCCGCCGTATTTTTCATCGGCCCAGGTGCAGAGATAGCCGTTCTCTCCCATTTTGCTGAATATTTCCCTCGGGAATATGCATTCTTCTTCCCATTTTGCATGATTCGGTACTATTTCTTTATCTATGAAACTCGCTACCGCTTTGCGGTACATATCATGCTCTGAAGTGAATGGCAGTAAACTTTTCATTTTCCTTTGGTTCCTCCTAGAGACTTTAGGGCCCAAGAATATCAAGAAGTCCAAAAGTCGTTATAATTTCTCTAACCTTAAATGACTAGGATAAAAAGCTTCAGCTGGCCGATAGTCAGCCTAAAGGCTTCTATTTATCGGCACTCCCTCCGGTCGCGATTACTTTGATGCTAACTTTCTTAATCTGTTAGCGCAGCCAACATCAGTGATACCCGAAGGGTACAAGCAGATGGACTTTTTAGACAGTCCTTTTACATTCCCATCTCTTTGGCTATTATGCCCTTCATAACTTCAGAGGTTCCGGCTACTATGGTCTGGACTCTAGAGTCTACAAACTGACGGGAAATATCATATTCTATACAGTAGCCATAGCCACCAAACAGCTGTAAACAGCGGCTTGCTACTCTATGGTTCATTTCTGCCGCCCAGTATTTAGCCATACTTACTTCTTTGACTACGTTTTCGTTATTCATATGGGCTACTGCTAGTTGGTCAACAAAGCATTTGGCGATTTCAATTTCGGTTGCACATTCGGCTAATACATATTGGGTATTTTGAAATTGACTCAGTTTCTTGCCAAACAATTGACGCTCTTGGACGTATTCTAAAGTGAGGTTTAAGGAATGCTGGGCCATGCAAACATTGCAAGCCGCCATGATTACGCGTTCTTGCTGCAACTTTTGCATCAGATATAGAAAACCTTTGCCTTCAGCTCCCAGCAAATTAGCAGCCGGTATCCGGCAGTCTTCAAAGAACAGCTCAGAGGTGTCGCCGCAGTGAAGTCCTATCTTAGGAATTGGCTTGCCTCGAGAGAATCCAGGGGTATCCCGTTCTACTACAAATAGGGTTATGCCCTTAGCTTCTGTTTTTGCTGCCACTATAATAATATCTGCTAGGGTTCCATTGGTGATGAAGGTTTTGGATCCGTTTATAATATATGAATCTCCGTCTTTTACGGCTTTAGTTCTGATTGCCATTAAGTCAGATCCTGCTCCCGGCTCTGTCATGGCAATAGCTGTCACTAATTCTCCGCTTACGCAGCCAGGCAGCCAGCGCTCTTTTTGCTCATCATTGGAGTATGCTGCTATATATGGTGACGCAATGGAGCTGTGCAAGGGTATGCTTATTCCATTGCCGCCCTTACTATATACCTCTTCGGTTAGTATATAGTCATACAGAAAATCGGCGTTTACTCCGCCATAATTCTCATCTGCCCAGGTGCATAGATAGCCGTTTTCCCCCATCTTGGTGAATAATTCTTTGGGAAATTCCCCTTCTTCATCCCACTTTGCATAATTGGGCGTAATCTCTTTTTCCACGAAGCTTGCTATGGCTTTGCGATACATTTCATGTTCTGGTGTATAAGGCATTGCGCTCTTCACAATTTCTGCCTCCTTATAATTATCAATATTTTTTATTGCCGGTATGCTCTCAGGAGCTGGGTCAATAAAAAGCCGCCTATTTTGTTGATCTTAGTTCTGAGCAATAGCCGGATAAAATCTCTTGCGGGCAGCTTGTCTGAGCTCTCCCCGAAAATCAGGATGGGCTATAGCTATTAATGCATCAAGTCTTTGTCTCTGGGTTCTATACCTGAGGTCAGCAACACCATACTCGGTTACAATATAATCAGCAAAATATCTCGGGGTGCTTACTGGGGTTCCTTCTGGAAGGGTTGGAACTATCGCCGATTGCAGGGTGCCATCTTTAGCTTTCTTAGTTGATAAAACTAACTGCAATGCTCTTCCGCCTTCTGAGAATGAAGATCCGATTTGGAAATTCAATTGGCCGCCAATTCCGCTTACCTGTCTGGTACCTAAACCTTCACAGGTTGATTGACCAGTGAGATCAACTAGAAGAATATTGTTAACCGCAAAAATATTCTTCTGCCGCGCAATTACTCTAGGATCATTTAGTTCAGCACCTGGTAAGCATTGGGCTTTATAATTCCTGGTGGCATAATCGTACAATCGCTTATCACCTAGGGCAAATGCAAAACTGGTGATTCCAGGAAGCTCTGTTTTCTTGGTGTTGGTGATAACTCCCTTTTCGATAAGATCAATAAAACCATTTGATAAAAGTTCGGAATGCACTCCAAGGTCATGTTTGTTGTCAAGCATACTGACAACCGTTTCAGGTATAGTACCTATTCCGATTTGAATTGTGTCTCCGTCATTTATCATTTCCGATACGAATTGGGCAATTGCTAATTCTTCTTTTGAAGGATTAGGTGATGCCGAACTGAATTCTGGGAGGGGAGATGATATTTCGACGAAATAATCAATTTCAGATACATGGATAAAATTATCACCGTATACAACTGGTAATTGGTCATTTACTTCAGCTACTACCAGTTTGTTTTTGCCGGTCTTTTTGCCTTCGCGAATTGCTGCCAAGGTGTAAAAATTACATACCGACTTACATAGAAAACCATGTTCATCAGGAGGTGATACCGAAGCAAAAATCGCGTCACAGTTATTTGCTAAATAAACATGAGTGTCATGGGCTTGGCAAACTAATTTATCAAGATATTGTTGTTTATAGAGCTCCCTCGCCGGTCCTAAGGCATATCCGGTAGCGAATTGAATATGTCCCCACAACTTCTCGTTTCCTTGAGGCGTCAGTCCAATATGCGGTGCCATTACCAATGATTCACCCATGATAACATTCTCTAGTTCATTGGCGCGGTCAAATATCGCTTGATGCATCTGAGCTGAAGTTGAAGTGGACGCACAGTCAAGCATCATAAGCCAGTTGGATTGTACATGTTTTGCAGCTTCTGCATGAGTTACAAGTCTCTCTTTATAGTAATCCTGCCACTGTTGAGTCAAATGAAACCCTCCCTTTTAAAAATCATTGATCTGTTGACAACAATGTTCGTTTTTATTTTCCTTGGAAAACCGGTTTACGCTTTTCAATGAAGGATTTTAAGCCTTCCATATGATCTTCGGTCGCAAAAATGTAGGCAAAACATTTCTGTTCATATTGCAATCCGGCAGCCATATTGGTATCAGTCGAGTTATTTAAGCACTGTTTGGTTATTCTGGTTGTAATTGGAGCCTTAGCAGCTAGTTTCTTAGCAAGCTTCATAGCTTCATCCATTAGGTTTTCTTTCGGTACTACTCTGGTTACTAAGCCAATACGTTGTGCGGTTTCGGCATCAATAGGATCTCCGGTTAGTATCATGTCTTTGGCCCAAGCAACTCCAGCCATGCGGGTTATTCTCTGGGTTCCGCCGCCAGCCGGGAAGAGCCCCAGATTAGTTTCAGGTGTACCTAATTGTGCTCCTTCAGCAGCGATCCTAATATCACAAGCCAGAGCAATTTCGAATCCGCCGCCAAGAGCTAAGCCAGCAATGGCTGCAACTACCGGTTTATTGATATAAGTTAAGCCATTAAAAGCGATATGGCATTTTCCAATATAATCTTCAACATCAACCGGAGTGACTGTAAGCATCGAATCAATGTCACCGCCGGCAGCAAAAACCTTTGGCCCGCCGGTTAGAATTATGGCTTTGACTTCATCATCCTTAGCTGCTGCCTCGGTCATTGCGATGATGTCATCTAATACATCAGGATTTATTGCATTCATAACTTTGGGGCGATTAAACGACATTATCGCTACATTGCCCTGTTTTTCGTATAGCATGGTTTTTAATTCCACAGGTTACCCTCCTTGAAGTTTTTGTCATCGGCAAGCAAGGAATCTCACTTGCCGATGTACTGTTTAATTTCAAAAAATCAATGTTATTTACCCTAGTGTCTTTTTAATATTCAGCTTCTAAAATTACGGCATCACCTTGGGCTAGTCCACCGCAGATAGCTGCTACTGCATATTTTCCGCCTCTGGCTCTTAATTCACGCATGGCTGTCATCATTAAACGGGTTCCGGTTCCGCCGATCGGATGTCCGATAGCTACCGCTCCGCCATTGATGTTGGTGATTGATTTCAAGTGATTCCATTTGCCATCATCGCCATTTGACATGACCTTAGTTGATACTAATGGCATTGCTGCGAATGCTTCATTGATTTCGATTACTTCGATATCGTCTAATTTCAAGCCGTTGGTATCACATGCGTGTAAGATTGCTTGTGCCGGTACGCGAGCAATATATTTGTAATCAGAAGCCAAGCTGGTTACGCGCAAAACTTTGGCTAAAGGTTGCAGGCCCAGTTCTTCAGCTTTTTTACGAGTCATCATTACGACACCGGAGCCGCCGGAGTTCAGGCCTGGAGCGTTTCCGCCGGTTACAGTCGGGCTGCCATAAACGGTTGGTAATTTGGAAAGCACTTCCACAGTTGTTCCCGGGCGTGGCTGTTGGTCTTTATCCATAGTTACCATCTTGCCGCCTGATTTAACTTCAATAGGGAATATTTCTTCGGTGAAATAGCCTTTATCAAAGGCTTTACCCCATTTTTCATGGCTGCCGGCTGCCCATTCATCTTGCATTTCTCTGGTGATTCCATACTCTAATGCAACTTCACCAGCATCCTTGGAAACGATTCCAAATCCGGGGTATCCAGCTCCCAGCATGGTATCGGTAATTTGGATGTGAGCAATTCTATTGGGATTATGGCGATGCTTCGCATCTAAGATCAAAGGCACATTTTGCATGTTATCAGCGCCGCACACAAATAACAGCTCTGACTCTCCGAAGGTTAGATTTCTCCAGGCAAATTGTGCTGCTGAAGTGGTCGAGCAGCATGCTCTGTTAATGGTTGTCGATACTGTGGTAACAGGGAAGCCTGCTTGTAATAAAGCTTGGCGAATGGGGATATCGGTTCTGATTCCGGACTCCAGATGAAGAGCGGAGCCGTAAAATATTTCATCGACTTGATCTTCTTTTAGTCCCGATCTTTTTATTAATTCTCTCAGTACCATTTCCGTGTAATCAATACTGTGGATCTTTTGGCAGATCCCACCGAACCTGTCGAACGGGGTCCTTGCAAAATGAGTTAGTACTACATCATTAGCATTCTTTGCCATTAATGAATCCTCCTAAATGTTTAAATATTTTATTGCCTAAATTTGTATTAGTATTTTCCGCTAAGACTTATCTGGGCTGCATTCTGATAGCGCCGTCTAATCTTATTACTTCAC
>JAVBKS010000057.1:0-8980 GCA_031553935.1 Syntrophomonadaceae bacterium | reverse complement strand
AAATGCTTTGCCCCATTTTTCATGGCTGCCTACTGACCATTCATCTTGCATTTCTCTGGTGACACCGTGCTCTACTGCTACTTTTCCGGCATCATATGCTACTACATTGTCTCCATAACCTATCGCCATTAATTTGTCTTTTAAGACAAAGTCGCCCATGCGGAATCCTTTGTGCCTGAGTTTGGGATCAAATAGCAAGGGCACATTGGACATATTGTCGGTTCCAATAGTAAATGATAAATCCGTGTAACCACCTCTTAGATTTCTCCAGGTTATCTGCAATGCGGTGGTGGATGAGCAACAAGCGCGGTCTATGGTTGCTGAAAGGGTTGTTACCGGGAATCCTGCCGGCTCTAATGCCTGGCGCGCAGGGATATTGTTCTCGATAGCCATCTCCGCCATGTAGGCTGATCCTAAGTTTATTTCATCTACTTGCTCCGGCTTGATTCCTGATCTCTTAATGAGTTCTTTTAACATGATGGTGGTAAATTGAATGCTATGCATATTGGCAGTTATGCCTAAGAATTTATCAAATGGGGTTCTGGCATATTCTACTACTACTATATCGTTTGCTTGTTTTGACATATTACTCCTTCTCTCACAGTTAACTTAAATGCCTATATTTATGGCCACACTGCAACTTCTTGCATCTTAATACAACTGTAACTGACTATAAGCCAATTTCCTTAGCTATTACGACTTTCATAATTTCGGAAGCCCCGCCAAAAATGCTCTGCACCCGAGAATCAACGAACTGACGCGAAATTTCGTATTCTGTACAGTAGCCATAACCGCCAAAAAGTTGTAAGCAACGACTGGCGGCTCGATGATTCATTTCCGATAGCCAATATTTAGCCATACTAACTTCCTTAACTACATTATTTCCTTGCGAATGACCCAAAGCTACCTGTTCTATGAAAGCACGACCTAATGCTATTTCGGTTGCAATTTCTGCCAATACGAATTGGGTATTCTGAAATTGGCTTAATTTCTTCCCAAATAATTGCCTTTGCTCAACATACTCCATAGCCAGATCAAGTGACTTCTGGGCCATATACACATTGCCAGCAGCAATGAGTACTCTTTCCTGCTGCAGTTTTTGCATCAGGTACAGAAAGCCAGCGCCTTCCTTGCCAATCAGATTCTCTGCCGGAACCCGACAGTCCTCAAAGAATAACTCAGAGGTACCACCGGCATGGAGACCAATTTTCGGAATTGGTTTTCCGGTAGAAAAACCGGGGGTGTCTTTTTCTACAATAAATAGGCTAATTCCTTTGTAAGCTAACTCAGGATTAGTTTTCATAGCAACAATGGTTATATCTGCATGAACAGCATTGGTTATAAAGGTCTTAGAGCCATTTAGAATATAACTGTCCCCGTCCTTTACAGCTCTGCCTCTCATTGCCATGAGATCACTTCCAGCTCCTGGTTCTGTCATGGCTAATGCTATAGTGATATCTCCGCTGACTAACTGCGGTAGCCACCGTTCTTTTTGGGCATCGCTTCCAAAAGCATCAATATAAGGTGTTGCTACACTGCTGTGGAGAGGAAGAGGCAAGCAGTTGGCTCCAGCAGACATCATTTCTTCGTTTAAGATATAGTCATACCAAAAATCACCGCTTACCCCACCATACTTTTCGTCTGCCCAGGTGCATAGATAACCATTATCACCCATTTTCTTGAATATCTCTTTTGGAAATACCCCCTCCTCATCCCATTTAGCATAATTGGGAGTAATTTCTTTTTCCATAAAAGAGGCAATTGCTTTCCGATACATTTCATGTTCTTCAGTATAAGGAATGATACTTCTCATTTATCGAACGCCCCCTTTATTACTATTTTCCGACGAAAACCGGCTTTCTTTTTTCCATAAAAGCTTTTAGCCCTTCAAGATGGTCATCAGTTGAAAAGATAAAAGAAAAACCCTTTTGTTCAAATTTTAGACCAGCAGCTAAATCGGTACTTATAGAATTGTTAAGGCTCTGCTTAGTTATTCTAGTGGTAATGGGAGCTTTGGCTGCCAATTTTTTGGCAAGTTTTTTGGCTTCATCCATTAACGAATCCTTAGGAACCACTCTGGTTACAATGCCGATTCTTAATGCTGTATCTGCATCAATAGTATCACCTGTCAATACCATATCTTTTGCCCACGCAATGCCAGCCATTCTGGTTATACGTTGGGTTCCACCACCAGCAGGGAACAAGGCTAGATTAGTCTCGGGCGCTCCTAAAATAGTTCCTTCGGCAGCTATTCTAATATCACATGCTAACGAGACTTCAAGACCGCCACCTAATGCGAGACCAGCCATCGCCGCTATTACTGGTTTGTCCAAATTTGATAAGCTGTCGAAAGCGACATGACACTTGGCAATAAATTCATCAACTTGTGCTGGAGTTATAGTAAGCATAGCCCCAATATCGCCGCCTGCAGCAAATACCTTGGAGCTTCCTGTAAGGATAAGAGCTCTAACTTCAGGGTCTCCGGCAACTTCAGTAGTAATCTTAATTATGTCATCTAAAACGTCTTGATCGATTGCATTCATAACTTTGGGTCGATTAAAAGTCATGATGGCAATATTGCCTTCTTTTTCATATAGCATGGTTTTCAGATCCATTGTTATCCTCCTCGTATATAATGTTTATTTTAAAAATTATTATTCGGCTTCTACTATCACCGCGTCGCACTGCCCTATTCCACCGCATATCGAAGCAGCACCGTATTTACCACCTCTGGCCAACAGTTCCCTTATAAGAGTTAAAGTAATTCTCAATCCACTTGCAGCAACTGGGTGTCCTATAGCTACGGCACCGCCATTCACATTAGTGATTGATTGGAGTTTTTTCCATAGTCCTTCATCGCCATTCGCTAGTTTTTTAGTAGAGATCAAAGGAAAGGCTGCCATGGTTTCGTTGATTTCAAGTAGATCAAGTTGGTCAAGTTTAACTCCAGCAATTGCAAGTCCTTTCGTAATTGCTGCTGCAGGAGATAAGGCTGAATTCTTCTGATCATCGGCATAGTTTACGACTGTCGAAATCTTAGCAAGAGGTTTGTATCCAAGCTCCTCCGCTTTTTTCCTAGTCATTAGAATTAATCCAGCAGCCCCTGCATTAAGCCCAGGGGAATTACCGTAAGATACAGTTGCACTGCCTTTTAGCAGCGGTTGCGCTGCGATTTCTTCCAGGGTAATATTGGGGCTAGGGCATGCATCTTTTTGAATAGTTACGGTTTTGCCCGCATGTTCTATTTGTAATTTGAATATTTCTTCGTTGAAGAAGCCTTTGCTGTCAGCCTGGGCCCACTTTTTGTGACTATCTAAAGCCCATTGATCTTGCATTTCTTTACTGATACCCATTTCAAGAGCCAATTCACCAGTCTCAACTGCTAAATCACCAAATCCTTTATATTGATAGACCGGGTCGGCTATTTGGTCTCTGAGCACAAAATCTTGGACTTTAAATCCATCATGGCGCATTCTTTTGGGGTCGAACAAGTAAGGAGTATGACCAACATTATCACCAGCAGAAGCAATAGCTATTTCAGTCTCCCCTAAAATCATACCTAAGCGGGAGATGTCTAAAGCCGCTGTACCAGAACAGCAAGCACGATTAATATTATTTGAAAGCGTATTCTGCGGAAAACCAGCTCTTAGGAGGGCTTGCCTAGCAGGTACATTGCCTTTATAGGCAATCTCTAGTAGCACCCCGGAGCCATTGTTTATTTCATTTATCTGCTCGTATTTCAAGCCTGATCTTTTCAGTAATTCCAAGTATAGTTCAGCAAGCATATGGTATGTGATGCTATTGCGCAATTCGCCGCCATATTTATCAAAAGCCGTTCTTGCTATATGGGTAACTACGATGTCATTTGCACTTTTCGCCATTATCTTAATCCTCCCTTTTTTTGCCACACTGCGGTTAATTGTATTCCACTTCAACTAACACCGAATCACCTTGAGCTAATCCGCCACAAATCGCTGCTACTCCGTAGCGAGCTCCCCGATTTCTTAGCTCCCTGATTACTGTCATGGTTATGCGTGTGCCAGTTGCTCCTACAGGATGGCCAATTGCAATGGCTCCTCCATTTACATTGGTAATGTCGCGGTAATGCTTCCATAATCCTTCGTCTCCTTTTGCCATAACCTTAGTAGAGACTAGGGGCATTGCTGCAAAAGCTTCATTGATTTCTATAAGATCAATGTCTGTTGCTTTAATTCCGGCCATTTCTGCACTCATCAGTATTGCATCACCTGGAACTGATGCAATATATCTATAGTTATCTGCTACACTGGCTACATTTACGATCTTAGCCAATGGCTGCATTCCTAACTCTTCCGCTTTTTTCCTGGTCATTAGAATTATTCCTGAAGCACCGGAATTTAGTCCCGGCGAATTCCCAGCTGTGATAGTTGGACTGCCCGGTATTAACGGCAGTTTTGATAACACCTCAACAGAAGTTCCAGGTCTTGGGGATTGATCAGTATCGAGGATTATCGGTGCCTTTTTGCCCCTAGGTATTTCTAATGGAAATATTTCTTCATTGAAATAACCTTTTTCGAATGCGACTCCCCAGGTGTCATGACTCCTTGCCGCCCATAAATCTTGCATTTCCCTACTGATGCCGTGTTCAATAGCTACTTCCCCAGCATCAACTGCTACTCTTCCAAAGTCTTCATAGCCAACTGCTTTAAGCGAATCTATCATTACTAAATTTCCAATATCATTGTTCTCATATCTGTACTTGGGATCTAATATTAATGGAATATTTTGAAAATTGTCAGATCCAATTGTCATTGCTATATCACAGATTCCTGCCTTTAGTCTCTTCCAAGATAACTGGATTGCAGTAGTCGATGAACAACAAGCTCTGTCTAGAGTTACAGAAACTGTTGAGCTAGATAAGCCTGCTTTCAATAAGGCTTGTCGAATTGGAATATCACGTTTAATTCCAAGTTCCATATCAAGGCAACTCCCGTGGTTGACTTCTTGAATCTGCTCAGGTTTTAAACCTGATCTTTTCATCAGTTCGGCGATAACTGCTGAAGCTAGATCCGAACTATGCCAATCGGCGATTATCCCTCCAAATTTGTCAAAAGCAGTTCTTGCATAATGAGTAAGAACGACATCGTTAGCATTTTTCGCCATTATCCTTTTCCTCCTTAATAACTCCTGTTTTCGTGCTAAACTCAGTAATCATCTATTTTCGATCCATTATCACCTTCTTTATAGATTCGTTTAATGAAAACGGTAATATATATTTTGATAGAACCTTTATTTCTGAAAGTTTGTCTTCAAACTGATACTTCCGACTAGCTTTCGTGACATCTTAAATGGACCCTCGCAGCATTCGAAAAATATATTTGCTTCTGTAATCATAACCAGTAAAACAACTGCATTTAGTTACTTAATAAATTACCTCCATTTTTATTACATATGATAATAATTTCTGTATTAATTTTATTATTATTAATAATTGTAGTCAACTGGTTTATGCATTTTGGTTCCATACTCCAATACCAAAGAAGACAGCACAAAGTTAGTATTCAGCAGAACTGATTTCGATCACTATGAATACTTGGGATACTAGTTTTAAAGAAGCGATTTAGAGGGATAGAATTGCATTTCTAGCCCTCCAAGCAATAGATTTTCGTTACTTTATTCCTTTTGGATTTATGACTTTAATATTTTTAAGCGCAGTAACCACCATCAACCGTCAGACATGAACCCGTAATAAATGATGAATCGTCACTGGCCAGGAATAAGACGGCTTTGGCTACTTCTTGAGGTGTTCCAAGCCTGCCCAGGGGATGTAGGTCTATCATCCTTTGCCTATGTTCAGCGCTTTGGGTTAGTCTTTCAACCAATGGAGTTAGAATGACTCCTGGACAAACAGAGTTACAGCGTATGCCATTAGGAGCATAAGCCAGAGCAATCGATTGAGTCAAAAGTTTAACCGCGCCCTTGGTAGCATTGTACGGAGCTGTGTTAGGTCTGGCAATAAAACTCTCTATTGATCCCATGTTTACTATTGATCCCGGAGTTCCTTGTTTTAGCATTTGGTTGATAGCATGTTTATTACTCAAGTACACGCCTTTAATATTTATATTGTAAATCTGGTCTAAGTCTTTCTCGCTTTGTTCAGCAGGTAATCCATATGGTCCAGATATTCCAGCGTTAGCAACCATTACATCAAGTTTTCCGTATTTATCCACCGTTTTGTTGATCAAGTCAATTATTTGATCTTCATCAGTGACATCAGCTCTCACGAATAAAGTATCAAAACCCTCTGAATTCAAACGATCTGATAAACCCTCTCCGGCAACTTCATCGATATCAGCAATTACAACTCTTGCACCTTCTTGGACAAATGATACGACGTCGGCCTCACCAATTCCATGGGCACCACCAGTTACAATAACAACTTTGTCAACAAATCTCATCTTATTTCTCCCCCTAATTATTATTTTGTTTTTCCCAGGTTTACGTTCATCGCAAGTTATGAAGCCACCTGAAGAAAATTTGATAACATAGCTTGGTATTCTTATTTAAGGTTTGATTAATTCTTTGACCCTGGAGTAATTTGAATTTGATGATGATATTTGGGTATTGGGAGGGCGACTTAAGTGTTGCCCTCCTTATGATACGATTTGGAGGTTGTTTTGAACGGTTGACTTGCTACTAATTACTCAATTCTTGTATCATTACATTGGTTGTAATTATTTTAGCCCCATCTCTTTGGCTATTATTCCTTTCATTACTTCTGAGGTTCCGGCTACTATGGTGTGTACTCTGGAATCAACAAATTGTCTTGATATATCGTACTCTGTGCAATAGCCGTAGCCGCCGAATAATTGTAGACAGCGGCTGGCAACCCGATGATTCATTTCACTTATCCAGAATTTCGCCATGCTTACTTCCTTAACCACATTCTCTTTGTTTATATGCGCTAAGGTAAGCTGATCTAAGAAGCATTTGGCTAATTCAATCTCGGTTGCCAATTCCGCCAGTACGTACTGAGTGTTTTGAAACCCACTAAGTTTCTTCCCGAATAATTGTCTTTGCTCCACGTATTCCAAAGTAAGATCTAAGGAACGCTGGGCCATATACACGTTGTATACCGATACTATCAGACGTTCTTGCTGTAGTTTTTGCATTAGATACAGGAAGCCCTTGCCTTCTTCACCTAATAGATTCGCAGCCGGAACCCGGCATTCTTCCATAAATAATTCGGCGGTATCTCCTGCATGTATACCTATTTTGGGTATCTGCTTGCCTACACTTAAGCCTGGGGTATTTCTCTCGATTACGAATAGACTTATCCCTTTGTGCCCGGCTGCAGCATCGGTCTTGGCTGCAACTATTGCTAAATCACACATCCCTGCATTGCTGATAAAGGTTTTGGAGCCGTTTAAGATATAGCTGTCTCCATCTTTAACTGCTTTGCTGCGCATTGCCATTAAATCTGATCCGGCTCCCGGTTCGGTCATAGCTATTGCGCTTATTAACTCTCCACTTACACAGCCCGGCAGCCAACGCTCTTTTTGTTCATCATTTGCATAGGCATCGATGTAAGGCACTACTACGCTGCAATGCAGGGGTACATTGCCTCCGTTTACTCCTTTTAGATGCATTTCCGCTGCCAGTATATAGTCGTAGAGAAAGTCTCCATTTACTCCGCCATATTTTTCATCGGCCCAGGTGCAGAGATAGCCGTTCTCTCCCATTTTGCTGAATATTTCCCTCGGAAATATGCATTCTTCTTCCCATTTTGCATGATGCGGTACTATTTCTTTATCTATGAAACTCGCTACCGCTTTGCGGTACATATCATGCTCTGCAGTGAATGGCAGTATTGTCTTCATACTTTTCTTGGTCTCCTCTTTTGATTATCAGTGCTCTCTACATTCCCATCTCTTTAGCTATGATACCCTTCATAACTTCAGAGGTTCCGGCTACTATGGTCTGGACTCTAGAGTCTACAAACTGACGGGAAATATCATATTCTATACAGTAGCCATAGCCACCAAAGAGCTGTAAACAGCGGCCTGCTACTCTATGGTTCATTTCTGCCGTCCAGTATTTAGCCATACTTACTTCTTTGACTACGTTTTCGTTATTCATATGGGCTACAGCAAGTTGGTCCACAAAGGCCTTTCCAATTTCAATCTCGGTTGCACATTCGGCTAATACATATTGGGTATTTTGAAATTGACTCAGTTTCTTGCCAAACAATTGACGCTCTTGGACGTATTCTAAAGTGAGGTCTAAGGAATGCTGGGCCATGCAAACATTGCAAGCCGCCATGATTACGCGTTCCTGCTGTAGCTTTTGCATTAGATATATGAAGCCTTTGCCTTCAGCTCCCAGCATATTAGCAGCCGGTACCCGGCAGTCTTCAAAGAATAGCTCAGAGGTGTCGCCGCAATGAAGTCCTATCTTAGGGATTGGCTTGCCACGAGAGAATCCCGGGGTATCCTTTTCCACTACGAATAAGGTTATACCTTTAGAATCAGTCTTAGTAGCCAATATTACGATGTCTGAAATAGAGCCGTTAGTAATAAAGGTCTTGGATCCGTTTATTATATATGAATCTCCGTCTTTTACGGCTTTGGTTCGGATTGCCATTAAGTCTGATCCTGCTCCCGGTTCTGTCATGGCAATAGCTGTTACTAGTTCTCCGCTTACGCAGCCAGGCAGCCAGCGCTCTTTTTGCTCATCATTGGAGTAGGCAGCAATATATGGTGATGCTATGGAGCTGTGTAGGGGCATACTTATGCCATTAGCGCCATTCCCAAACATCTCTAGAGTTAATATATAGTCATAGAGAAAATCTGCATTTACACCGCCGTATTTCTCATCTGCCCATGTGCATAAATAACCGTTCTCGCCCATTTTGGTATACAATTCTTTGGGAAATTCCCCTGCTTCATCCCACTGAGCATAATTTGGTGTTATCTCTTTTTCCACAAAACTTGCTATCGCT
>JAVBKS010000035.1:0-52905 GCA_031553935.1 Syntrophomonadaceae bacterium | reverse complement strand
TATAGAAATCAATGAAGCATTTGCTGCAGTACCTTTAACTTCCACCAAAATTCTCTCTGAAGGTGATGACGGATTGTTTTCTCACCTTAAGAGCATAACTAATGTGAATGGCGGTTCAATTGCTATTGGCCATCCTATTGGGGCAACCGGTACTAGAATTACCCTGACCGGAATCCGCGCCTTAAGAGAAAAGGGCGGCAAGTATGGTGTTTCCGCAATTTGTGGAGGACTAGCCCAAGGTGACGCTGTCTTGTACGAAGCTGAGTAATTAATTTCTTTATTTAGATATTTTAATTATTGAAAGGGAGGGTTTCACATGTCAAAATGGTTGGATTATTACAAAGAGAGGTTAATTGCGAAGGAGGATGTAGGCAAACTGGTCCAGTCTAACTGGAAAATATTTACCGCACCTGCAGTGACAGGTACATCTGGAGAAATAATTAAGTCCATAATAGACAGAGCTAATGAGCTGGAAAACGTTGAGCTTGGTGAAAGTATCGTTATGGTTCCTCATCCATTTCTAGACCCTAAGGTCATCGAGCAGGTGTATCCCAATATCATTGGGTTTACTGGCTTTGCTTTGGGCAGTTCAAGAGAATTGTATAAACCAAAATTACGCGATTCATTGATGAGTCAAACCAGTGATGGCGATATTGTTCTAGGAGAAATCATTGACATGTTTTTGGTCAGCACAACCCCACCTGACAAAAACGGATGGTTAAATCTATCTATTTGTAACTTTTGCCACCAGGACGCAATTCGATATGGTCGAGAAAAGGGAAAAACTAAAATAGTCGTTTGCGAAACCAATGACCAATTACCGGTGGTATATGGTGATAACTGGCTGCATGTAAGCGAAATTGACTATTTCTGCGAGAGTAGCAGGCCAATGTTTGAAATTCCGTCATCTGCCGGACTTGCTACTGAGGACGAAAAATCAATAGCTAATTATGTTTCGAGCCTGATAAAGGATGGAGATAATATCCAGATAGGTATAGGCAACATTCCGGAGACCGTGGCTACATTACTTGACAGCAAACATGATTTGGGAATAGTTACGGAAGTATTGGTCGGCGGCCATCTAGATATGATCGAAAAAGGTGTAGTTACAAACAAAAAACGTGATTTTTATAAAGGGACGTCTTTGTTTTCATTTGTTTTAGGTGATAAGAGGCTATATGATTATGTAACCGAAAATAATGCAGCTCAAATAATGGCTGGAAATAAAATTGCCCATCCTATGAATATAGCTAAAATACCGAATTTCATCGCCTGCAATAATTCCTTATTAGTTGATTTATCCGGGCAGATCGTATGTGAAGGATTAGGCCATCGCATGGTAAGCGGAATTGGCGGTCAGCTCGACTTTGCCTTGGGTTCAAGATGGTCTCCGGGTGGTAAGAATTTGAATCTAATAATGGCAGCGAGCAAGAATTCTGACGGAAGCCTTCGTTCCTCTGTAGTTTCAGAATTCGCACCTGGAACACCAATTGCGATTCCTCGTTATTATGCAGATTACGTTATATCGGAATATGGAATTGCTGATTTGCGTTACAAGAATGTTAGAGCTCGCACTGATGCTCTAATTGCTATTGCGCACCCCGACTTCCGAGGCGAACTGCGCAAAGCTGCTCGCGTGAATTTCTTCCCTGCATTTGATCAAGAAATAAAATAACCAAGTTATGGGGCTAGCCATAAAGCTAGCCCCATAACTTCTCTTCATTATAACAAGTTGCGCAATCCCGAATAATGGAATATCTGGCTAAGTTATCTTGAATTTATATCCAAAAGTCAAGATGCTAGGTTGATATTGCCAAAAATTAATTTAACTGGAGGAAAATCATATGAAAACAATTGTACCATATACTAGTGAGCATGAGATGTATCGCAACGCCTTAACCGGATTTATGGAAAAGGAAATAATGCCGCATTATAATGACTGGTCCAATGCCGGGGAATTTCCTAAAGAAATATATGCCAAACTAGGCGAAAATGGCTATCTGTGCACTTGGGCGGATGAGCAGTATGGGGGAGTAAACGGTGATTTTCTGTATGAGTATATACTGGCTGATGAAGTGACTTATCGCGGCGGAAACAGTCTCAATATATCGCTTCATAGTGGTATAGCGGCGCCATATCTCGATTCCTACGCGAATCCGGAACAGAAGGAGAAATGGCTAACCGGTGTTGCAGGCGGCAAACTGCTGACATCAATTGCCATGACAGAGCCGGGAGCTGGATCAGATATAATGGCTATGAGATCCAGAGCGCAAAAGGATGGCAATAATTATATATTAAACGGCTCCAAGACTTTCATATCTAATGGTGTTTATTGCGATCTTGCTATTGTAGCATTCAAAACCGATCCCAATGCTAAGGGCGGCGGAATCAGCTTGTTTGTCGTTGAAGATGGCACCCCAGGTTTTAGCAAAGGTAAAGCAATACCGAAAATTGGCGCCCATGCCAGCGGAACCAATGAATTGTTTTTTGAAGATTGTGTAGTTCCGGCAGAGAATATGCTCGGCAAAGAAGGCAAAGGCTTTTATTATCTAATGGAAAAGCTGCAGCAGGAAAGAGTGATAACTTGCGCAGTTAATGTTGCTATGGCCCAAAGATCCTTAGAATTAACCATTGACTATGTTAAAGAGCGGCAATTATTTGGCAAGAAGCTCAGCCAATTTCAAAATACGCAGTTTGTGTTAGCTGAAATTGCATCCGAAATAGAAATCGGCAGAAGATTCATGGATCAGCTTGCTGTTGCCCATAATAATAAAGAGAATATTATTAAAGAAGTTAGTATGGCAAAATACTGGCTGGCGGAAATGAACTTCCGTACCGCTAATCGGTGCCTGCAGTTATTCGGCGGCTACGGCTATTGCGAAGAATATGATATTTCCAAGCAATTCTGCGATTCTCGCTCAATGAGTATAGTAGCCGGTGCTTCAGAGGTCATGAAGGTCCTAATCGCAAGAGAATTGGGTTTATAGCATCGATAGGCGTTAGGCTTTCTTGGTAGACTATATATGCTAGTTTAATTTTTAATGCTGTCGGGACATAATGAGTTTTAATAAGGAGTATAGCTTATTTGATATACTCCTTATTGACCTTAGGTATCGCAACCATAAAACGCAGTTATTTTGATAGAGTTGATATAAAAATTAGACATTATCAATTTCAAGCACCGTATCGTCATCAACATCCGAATAAAGACTATTTACTTCTTCAGAATATGCTTCCCAAACGGCTTCCTTGTCAATTGATTCAAAAAAAGCTAATGCGGTACTGCGGCAATTGGCAACCTCGGGAAAGTTGAGTTGAGAATAAAGCACATCGCAAAAGAAATGGTATACACGATAATAATTCACCGGGAGATTTTGATAATAAAAACGCCTTATTAACATAAAATAGCTGCATAGTGATGCCACGCATGCTGACCATACATCAAGCTCATCAACGGGCAATCGATATTGTTTTGTGGCTTTAATCAAAGTTGTACAACTAACTTCGATCATTTTATCTTGCAAGGGGTAGATTTCAGGTATCTCTGATAATAAGCGATAAGTTAGCTTATCAATATTAGCAATATAAGCAAATAATACTACCCTAAAATGATATTCGACGAATAAATCGTTAGGAAGATCAGTAGAATTCTTAATTACTTTCGTAAAACAATTCAGTAAATCTACCAGCGCAGCAATAACAATGTCTTCTTTTTTCTTGAAATAGAAACTAATATGTCCGGGACTCATATTGCAGGCTTTATAGAGTAAGGTCATGGTTGCTTTTTCATAGCCATTCTTTTTATAAAGTGTATTGAACTCTTTTAAAATCTTGTTTCTGACAGCTTGATTTTTATAACGCATTTACTAATATCCATCCAAAATTCAAAATTAGGGTATATAGATAACCATATTATATACTACTCTGGATCTCAAACAAATTCAACACTAATAATCTCAAATTAATATTGAAAGATAATAGAGTGAATGTTATTATTTAATAGAGTTTATTCTATAAAATAAAGACGAAATAAACGTCATTTCTTGGTTATTATATTTCATTATCAATGCACTGCATCATCGGAAAGAACAAGCCCATATTATCCAATAGATTACAGGCACTTATTCCAATCAGCATAACCTTAGTACAAATACGCAACTTGGAAATACGGTAAAATAGCTACATTTTTAATTAATTGGCAATTCCCGCTTTCGTTCATTGACAGCGAAGATCAAGTGGAATGATTAGGTAAGGAAAAAGATGAAAACGTTTTAATGGTAAGTGTAATTCGCGTGTAAACGCCGAAAGGCGAATATTTAGACACGATAACCATAAAAAGTAAATATAGGAGGTACTGATGATGGGCAGATTCCAAGACAAAGTAGTTATTGTAACTGGCGGAGCAATGGGGATTGGTGAAGCCGCTGTAACCGCTTTCGCGCAAGAGGGTGCGAAGGTAGTTATCGCAGACATTTCGAAAAAAGGGGTGGAAGTATCCGAGAGGCTAAAATCACAGGGCTTAGAAGTTTCGTTTATTGAAGCAGATATGGGGAAAGCTGATCAGATCAAAAGCTTAATTGAGAAAACCGTGGCTTTATACGGCAAACTGGATATTATGGTTGCCAATGCTGCCCAAGTAATGTACAAGCCGGCTGTTGAACACAGTCCGGAAGATATCTCGCAACTATTAAAAGTAAATACCAAAGGCGTATATTTTTGCGATGTTTACGCGTCGGAACAATTCATTAAACAAGGAACCGCCGGGGCAATTGTTAATACCGGTTCTGCTGCCGCGGTTGTGGCGCGCACCACAGTACCTGGCTATTGCGTATCGAAGGGCGGCGTCACTTTAGTGACCCAAGCATTAGCGAAAACCTATGCTCCTCACGGCATCAGAATTAACACAGTATGTCCGGGAGGAGTTATGTCGCCAATGATGAAAGAGAACCTGCAGCAGGCACAGACCCAAGCAGCTTTCAAAGCGGCAGTTGCGACTCATCCTATCGGCAGATTAGCTGAACCGGAAGAGATTGCGGCAGGAATTTTATTCTTAGCTAGTGACGAAGCGTCCTTTATTGCAGGCACAATGCTGACTGTAGACGGAGGGTTTTGCATTTAGTTTCGACTATCTAAGAAACGATAGCCAAAAAACGTAAATTAGAGAATTTTCGCATTCTGCTGGATTCATCATTGAGAATTGAATTGGGAGGTATTATTGTGAACAGAAACAGATTTAAGGATAAAGTGGTTGTGTTTGTTGGAGGAGCTCAGGGCATTGGAGAAGCTGCTTGTGAATCATTTGCTAGGGAGGGAGCAAAGCTCTTAATTGCAGATGTGCTAGATAGTGGACAAAAGGTTTCCGACCGCTTAAACAGTGAAGGGTACGAAACAATGTTTTTGAAAACAGATGTTTCTGATGAAAATCAAGTAAAAGCACTGATTCAAACCGCAGTAGATAAATATGGAAAGCTGGACGTATTATGCTCTAATGCAGGGGTTGTTGGATACGCTTTACCGACGGACCACACCATAAGCGAATTCGACAGGATTTCGGATATAAACGAAAAAGGAACCTTTTTATGCAATAAATATGCAGTGGAGCAGTTCTTAAAACAGGGTTCTAAGGGGGCTATTGTGAATACAGCGTCAATGGGCGCAGTTAAGGTAGTGGCAAACGCAGTTGCTTACAGTGCCTCGAAAATGGGGATCTTAGCAATTACACAATGCTTTGCTAAGACTTATGCGGCTACCGGAATCAGGGTGAATTCAGTCTCTCCGGGGGTTACGGATACATCAATGATGGAAACTGTGAAGTCAAGCCCCGAACACTTCCAAATGATGATTGACTTGCATCCGTTAGGAAGAATAGCTAAGCCGCAAGAAATTGCGAATGCTATATTGTTTTTGGCAAGTGATGAAGCATCTTATGTGGTGGGCGCAAATCTGGTAGTTGACGGAGGCAGGACGGCGTAGGTTTTTATTTACATTATTAATAAGCGGCTAGTCTACTGGGGTGAAAGGTTGACTAGCCCTTTTTCTTCATATCACTTTCTTCTGCTCTTTGCTTTATCATGCAAAGGATTTTTAGAATCCGCCTTTAGCTCACTGAAGTAATATACATGTTTACCTGCATAAATCAGCCGATTAACGCTATGAATGCAGCTATCATTTTATCCGTCTAATTCTTTCAAGCATCGATAGTATCTTGCGAAAAAGACTTCTATTTCATGTATCGGCTATTGACTAACTAGAGCATAATTGATAATCTAATAGAGAAATAACTAATAAAATTTTATAGTTTTAGCGTAAAAGTATAGTAAACAAACCGAATTATATTATGTTGTTTTGCTTAAGAATATTTATCTATAGTTTCTTATAACGAAAAAACCCGTACCGAAACTGGTTGGTGGAAGCTTAAGCAAACTGGATTTGTCATTTTCAGTGCAAACAATATATATTTGGAGATTAGCTTTTGGTTTGGGAGGTGGGAAAAAGTAGTTGATCAACCCAGCAAAAATAAAAACAGGGAGGGAAAAAATGATTATTAAAGACAGAGTAGCACTTATTACCGGGGGAGCATCAGGATTGGGCAAGGCTTCAGCTGAAATGCTATACCAAGCAGGAGCAAAAGTAGTGATCTTAGACCTGAATGAAGATAATGCAAAGAAAACTGCTGAAGGTTTAGGCGGCAACGCGATTTTCAAGAAGTGTGACATTGGTGTTGAGGCGGACGTAACTGCAGCAATTGACTATGCCATGGACAAATTTGGAAGAATCGACATTATGATTAACAATGCTGCTTTTGCAGTGGCAGAGAAAACCGCCGACAAGAAGAAAGGTCCTCACAGTTTAGAGAACTTCATAAAAGTACTTAGAGTATGTACTATTGGTGGTTTTGATTTTTCGAGACAAGCTGCCTGCAAGATGATGCTTAACGAAGCTGATTCTGATGGAGCAAAAGGCGTAATCATTAACACATCGTCGGTTGCATCAATGGACGGTCAAATTGGACAAGTAGCATATTCAGCTGCAAAAGGTGCAATAAATGCTATGACTTTGACAATGGCTCGTGATCTTTCCAGTGAAGGGATAAGAGTTATTACGATTTGTCCGGGAATATTTGATACTCCTGCACTGCAAGGCATGCCGGATAATATTAAAGAAGCTCTTGGCAAAATGGTTCCCTATCCGCCAAGACTTGGTAATTCTGCTGAATTTGCAGCATTAGTAAAACTAGCTGTTGAAACCAACTATTTAAATGGAGAAGTTATCCGCTTGGATGGTGCCATCCGGATGCAGCCCAGATAAATTATCTATTTCTTGATAATTTCGATCCAAAAAGCATTGGGACTTCAAAGGAAAATAGTGTTTACTAATTCGCGCTAATGTATTTTTTTATGCGAACTAGTACCAGGGGTCCTGTCATATTGAGAAAATACCCAGTGAAGCCAAACGTCAACAATTCAAACTCATCTTAATACTACTGATCTGCGCTTGAAACCCGCAGATCAGATTTTTAATGAAGTGAATCTTTACTGTAAGATAAAGAGGAGGAATAGCATGAAGCTTCCGCTTGAAGGTATTAGAATCTTGGATTTGTCTAGATTGCTTCCCGGACCGCTTTGCACTCAGTTGCTTGCTGATCTCGGTGCTGAAGTTATAAAGATAGAAGACCATGCGGGGGGTGATTACTCTCGTTGGTTTCCTCCAAAGCAAAAGGTGCATAGTGTACATTTTTTAACAGTTAACCGCAATAAAAAGAGCATTCGCCTTGACCTGCGCGCTGAAAAGGGCAAAGAGATATTCAAGCAACTCTGCAAAACCGCGGATGTTGTTTTGGAAACCTTCCGTCCCGGAGCCATGGATAGATTAGGACTAGGTTATGAAGATATAAAGAAAGTAAATCCGGAAATAATATATTGTTCTTTAACCGGCTTTGGTCAGGACAGTCCCTATAAGAATGTTCCCGGGCATGACATCAATTATATTAGTGTAACGGGTATTCAAAGTACTACCGGATCGAAAGAAGGCAAGCCGATAATTCCTGGGATTCCAATTGCAGATACCGCAGGAACTTTTAATGCAACAATCGCTCTATTAGCTGCGCTATATGGCAAAAAGAGCAATGGAAACGGGCAATATATAGATATCGCCCTAACTGACAGTGCCATATTGTTTCAGGCCTTAAGTATGGGTGCTTTTGGTTTTTCAGGAGAGAATCCACAGATGTCGAATGAGACATTGGCCTCCAAATATGCTTACTATGACGTATATGAAGCAAAGGACGGCAAATATTTGGCTTTTGGCAATGTTGAAGAAAAGTTCTGGTCTGAATTTCTAAAGGCAATCGACCGCGAAGACCTCATGAAGGATATGCATGCTGAAGAACCTCGCCAGTCAGAGGTAAAAGCAGAGATTACGGCAGTAGTAAAAACCAAGACGGTTTCTGAATGGATGGATTTACTAAAAGATTATGATGTCTGTATTACTCCGGTCAACAATTATGCAGAAGCTCTCCAGGATCCTCATGTGAAATCCCGTGGACTCTGGTTCTATGGTGATGATCCGGTTGAAGGCAAAGTAATGCAGATGTCTTATCCGGCAAAATTCTCAGATTACAAACCGGGTTGGAGAACTCCGCCGCCCAAGCTAGGAGAAAACACTGAAGAAATAATAAAAGAGCTTGGCTACAATGACGAACAAATAAAGGAACTATTAGGAAACAAGGTAATATGACCCCAGATTCTTATTTGCGGGGTACCGAACCCTAATTCGTAAACTCGGAAATCGCGGAGGCAAATTCGGAGTTGACGCCATCTGCAGCGAAATGGCCCAAGGCGATGCGATTTTGGTTGGGGTGAAATAATTATTATATACTGTGAAAACTAACTTTTAATCAAAGAATATTATCATGCATAAATGCGTATAAAGAAACCTAAATATAAGTGTGCAGGTTAGAAAAAGAAAACATGCACACTTTTTTTGCGTTCTGGCTGGAAAGCTTTTGTATTCGGATAGTTTTGCATGGAAAGATACGAGCCCTTATACTTAGTGTTTATGCGATGTTACAATAGTTATAGAGAGAAGAACTGGATTGCAAAAAAATACAACAATATGTATAATAATTAACTATAGACTAATGTAGCCGGGATAATATGCCGGGTACGGAATGCGGGAGGTAAGGTTTTGTATAAGGTTGCTATTATCGGAGATGGATATACTGCGGTTGAACTGCTCCGTCTCATAAGCGGGCATGACCAAATGCAGGTTGAATATGTTTTATCTTTAGAAAACATCGGACGCGAGTTTGCTCATATTTATCCCCAGTTGCTAGGATATTCAGATATAGTATGCAGTCCGAGTGATATAAATATTTTGAAAGGCAATTGTGATGCCGCTTTTCTAGCATTGCCTCATGGACAGTCAGTTCCTATTGCCAAGCAATTATTGGAATGGGGGATTAAGTGCGTTGATCTCGGCGCTGACTTCAGATTAAAAGATGTTAAGGTCTATGAGGAATATTATCATATAGAGCACCAGGCTCAAGATTTATTGGCTAGAGCTGTCTATGGAATACCCGAATTATACCGGGATCAAATACTGAAAACCGATCTTGTCGCTAATCCGGGTTGTTACCCGACCGGGGCGATTGTACCCTTAGCTCCATTGCTAGAAGCCGGCTTAATAAAAACTGATTACATTATTATTGATTCCAAGAGCGGGGTTACGGGAGCGGGACGAGAGCTGAGAGCCAGCAGCCATTTTTGCGAAGTGCATAATGGGATTCGAGCGTATGGGATAGGAACTCATCGCCATGGGCCTGAAATTGCGCAGGAGTTGGGTTTTTGCGCGGGCATGGAAGTGGGGATGCGTTTTACGCCCCATTTAGTTCCTATGAGCAGGGGAATTCTAAGCACAATTTACGTTAATCTAAACCGAGGAATTAGGGGAGAAAATGTTCGCGATTGTTTGCGTGAAAAGTATCAGGATGAACCCTTTGTCAAGATATTGCCAGATGGTTTTATGCCTGACACTAATTGGGTAAAAGGCAGTAATAATGTTCACATCGGTTTTCAAATCGATGAACACCGAGGCAATATGGTGTTGGTCTCAGCGCTAGACAATCTTACCAAAGGAGCTTCGGGTCAAGCAATTCAGAATATGAACTTAATCTTAGGAATAGAGGAGACCAAAGGATTGAAAATGCCGGGGCTCCATCCTTAGACTGAATAGGAGGACGTTATGAAAGTAATAGACGGCTCGATAACTGCACCCCAAGGGTTTATGGCTCAAGGGGCTTGTGCGGAAATCAAAAAAAAGAATAAAATGGATGTTGGCATAATTTATTCAACGAACAAATCCCAAGCAGCTGGGGTCTACACTACCAATATAGTTAGAGCAGCTTGTATAGATATCTGCAAAAAGAATTTAGCAGATGGTACGGCGCAGGCAATAGTGGTAAACAGCGGCAATGCCAATGCTTGTACTGGAGAGCAAGGTCGCCATGATGCCTTGGAAATGACTAAAGCAACGGCTCAGATCTTGGGGATTGATCCCCAAGATGTACTGGTGGCTTCTACCGGAGTTATTGGAGAGTTTCTGCCTATGAAGAATATACTTGTGGGAATTGATGCAGCGGCTCATAATTTAAGTGAAAGTGGTGCGGAGAATGTTGCCGCAGCTATCATGACCACTGACTTATTTCCTAAAGAGGTAGCGGTCGAATTCGAAATTGACTCCTGCCCGGTAAGGATAGGTGCAATTGCAAAAGGATCAGGCATGATTCACCCCAATATGGCAACCCTGCTAGGATTTATTACTACTGACGCTGATATCGACAGCGCTTGCCTTAGTGCATGTCTCCAGGAATCGGTCAACAGGTCATATAATATGATCAGTGTAGATCGGGATACATCAACTAATGATGCGGTATTAATTCTTGCTAATGCTCAAGCCGGCAATAATAAAATTGATTATTCTAATCCTGAAGGTCTCGCTAAGTTCCAAAAAGCACTTGATTTCGTAAATATTAAACTAGCAAAAATGATTGCCCGGGACGGTGAAGGGGCTAATCATTTGATTGAAGTACAGGTTGTAAATGCCGAAGATGTCGAGAAGGCACGCAAAATCGCGCGTTCGGTAATAAGTTCTAATCTGGTTAAAGCGGCTGTTTTCGGCGGTGATGCAAACTGGGGGCGGATAATTTGTGCTATGGGGTATTCGGGAGCTGAATTTGATCAGAATAAAGTCGATATATATTTGGGTGAAGTAAAAGTAGCTCAGGATGGATGTCGCTACGATTTTTCTGAAGAATTAGCTCATAATGAGCTGCTTAATGAAAACATAATAATAAAAATCGACCTAAATGCCGGAGAACATAAAGCCACAGCATGGGGATGCGATCTTTCATATGATTATGTCAAAATAAATGCCGATTACAGAAGTTAGTTTTATGCTTACGGGCTAGGAGGAAGTAGATGTTTGACCTTGCGCTAAAAAAAGCAGAGATATTGATCGAAGCTCTACCTTATATAAAGGAGTTTCATGGAAAAACTGTAGTCATCAAGTATGGCGGAGCAGCCATGGTGGAGTGTGAGCTGAAGGCGAAAGTCATGCAAGACATTGTGTTGATGAAGCTAGTAGGAATGCATCCGATAGTTGTTCATGGTGGTGGTCCGGAAATAAACAAAATGTTAAAACGGCTGCAAATCGAAACTAGTTTTGTTAATGGTCTAAGGGTTACTGATGAAGAGACTATGGAAATAGTGGAAATGGTATTGGGTGGCAAAGTTAATAAAGACATAGTCGCCGGATTAAACGCCAGTGGCGGAAAAGCAATTGGTCTTTCCGGAAAAGACGACCAACTATTGATAGCCGATTTTGAGAATGACAACCGCGAGCTGGGATTCGTGGGTAGAATTGCTGCGGTCAATCCGCAGATAATTCTGACCTTAATCGAAAATGGTTATATACCGGTCATTGCTCCGATTGGAGCAGACCAGAATCAGCAAAGCTTCAATATTAATGCTGATTTAGCTGCGGCGGCTATTGCGGTATCTATTAAGGCAGACAAACTAGTGTTATTAACTGATGTTGCCGGACTAATGAGAGATCCTACTGATGAAAGTTCGCTGATTTCAACCCTAAGAGTGGATGATATTGAAGGCTTAAAAGCCCAAGGCATTATCTCCGGGGGAATGCTGCCAAAGATTAAATGTTGCCAGGAATCAGTTTTAGGAGGAGTTGGCAGCACACATATTATTGATGGCAGATTACCGCATGCGATTCTGTTGGAAATATTCACTAGAGCCGGAGTTGGAACCATGGTGATTAATAAGTAAAGGAGTTTTTGAAGATGGATAACAATGACGACATCATCAAACAAGGATTAGAGCAGGTGATGAATACTTATTCACGTTTTCCCATGGTAATTGTTGAAGGCAGGGGCGCAAAGGTATGGGACGCGAATGGTAAGGAATATCTTGATATGGTTGGTGGAATAGCGGTTTGCATCTTAGGACACGCCAATCCTTATTTAAATAGAGTGCTTAAAGAGCAAAGCGAAAAATTATGGCATGTATCCAATCTTTATTGGAATAAACCACAAATCGAACTTGCTGGCAAATTAGTTAATGCCGCTAATTTAGGCAAAGCATTTTTCTGCAATAGCGGAGCCGAAGCTAATGAGGCTGCCATAAAACTAACGCGAAAATACTTTTATCGCCAAAATATGAATAATAAGACTGATATAATTGTTTTTAAGAATAGTTTTCATGGCCGCACCATGGCTACAATAACCGCAACCGGACAGGACAAGTACCAACAAGGATTCGCTCCTTTATTGCCTGGCTTTAACTATGCAGAGTTTAACGAGCTTGGGAGCGTGGAAGCTTTAATTAATGATAAAACAGCTGCGATTATGGTCGAGCCGGTACAAGGAGAAGGTGGAGTATTACCTTCCAGTGCAGCTTTCATCGAGGGACTGCGCAAGTTATGCGATGAAAAGGGTTTGTTATTAATATTTGATGAAGTTCAATGCGGGGTTGGCCGTCTTGGAGAATGCTTTGCCTTTCAACATTATGGAGTAAATCCGGATATCATTACTCTGGCCAAAGGTTTAGGCGGTGGTTTTCCGATAGGGGCGATGCTGGCCAGCAATGAAGCCGCGAAGGGTTTCGAGCCGGGAGATCATGCTTCGACATTTGGGGGCAATCCATTGGCTTGCGCGCTTGGTAATGCTATAATTGAAACCGTCAATAATAAAGACTTCCTATTACAAGTAAAGAAAAAGGGAGACTACCTTAAGGGAAAGTTAACAGGAATTGACGATGCCAGGATTTTAAACTGTCGCGGCATGGGGCTGATGCTCGGCTTAGAAATGTCATGCGATAATAAATCTTTAATCGAGTTATGCAGATTAAAGGGCCTGTTGTTAATCGGGGCAGGACCGATGGTGGTACGTTGGGTTCCACCGCTAAATATTGAAACCAATGAACTCGACCAGGCTATAGAAATATTCAAACAAGCACTTGTGGAATGGAAGGACTAGAAATAAATTTTGGAGGCAATGATGATGTTTCTAAAAAACCAACTAAGAAATAGGGACTTTATTTCGCTGCATGATTTTAGTGCAGCTGAAATAGAATATATGATCACAGTTGCGGAAGAATTAAAACGGATGCAAAAACTTGGTATTGCGCATCCTTATTTACAAGGTAAGACCTTAGCGATGATTTTTCAGAAATCATCGACCAGAACACGAGTTGCATTTGAAGTAGGAATGTATCAGCTCGGTGGGCATGCGCTATTTTTAAGCCCTAGAGATATTCAAATTGGACGTGGGGAATCTGTTAAAGATACGGCTTTGGTTCTTGCCCGTATGGTTGATGGTATTATGATCAGAACTTTCGATCATGAAGAGGTTTTAGAGATTGCCCATTGGGCTGATGTGCCTGTTATTAATGGCCTTACCGATTTATTACATCCCACTCAAGTTATAGGCGACTTACTGACCATTAAGGAAAAAAAAGGAAGATTAGCGGGCTTAAAGTTAGCTTATTTGGGTGATGGCAATAATGTTGCCCATTGCTTACTATATGGCGGGGCCAAAGTAGGAATGAATGTGGTTATAGCCTCTCCGAGCGGGTTTGAGCCAGATCAGGATGTTCTGGCTAAAGCAAGCAAAGATGCCCAGGCTACTGGTGCTCGTTTAGAAGTTACAGCGGATGCGCAAAATGCAATATCTGGTGCAGATATTGTTTATACTGATGTCTGGGCAAGCATGGGGCAAGAGGAGCAGGCTGATGACAAAGAAAGACATTTTCAAAAATACCAACTAAATCAAGAATTACTAAGCTTGGCTAAGCCGGATGCTATTGTCTTGCATTGTCTGCCGGCTAAACGGGGAAAAGAGATAACCGATGAAGTGATGGACGGACCCCAATCTGCTGTTTTTGATGAAGCAGAAAACCGTTTGCATGCGCATAAGGCTATCATGGCTCTCCTTATGTAAAAGGCTCAGACTAGCTAAAAAGCTCATCTATGTCGTTTGCGTCGTCATCAGTGATCTCGAAGTATTAAGATACATCTTCGCCCACTGATTCCTAGCAGCCTAATAGCTGGAGCTTTTTATCTTCGTCTGTTAGGTTAGCTAAAAAGCTCATATACTTTGTTAACATCAAAGGATGCGAATTCGACGTATAGAGATACGCCTTCATCCGCAGCCTTTTCGTTGCCTCGTATCTGGAGCTTTTTATCTTCGTCTGCCAGACTAGCTAAAAAGTTTTTCTAACTAGTTGATGCTCAGACGGCGACCGGAGGGAGTGCCGATGAATAGAAACCTGCAAGGTTGACTATCGGCGGATCTCGAAATAAGTGTTTTTATTATGTTTATTGAAGAAACAAGGAGTAATTATTATGGATAAGAGGACTACCGTTTTAATGAGCCAGGTTATGATGCCTAATCAAGCAAATTTGGCAGGCAATGTTCATGGCGGAGAAATCATGATGTTTATGGATAATGTTGCGGGGGCGGTAGCTTCGAAGTATTCGCGTTCAAATGTTGTAACTGCTCGGGTTGATGAAATCCAGTTCATACTGCCGATATTCGTGGGTGCTTTTGTAACCTGCACCGGAACTATTGCCTATGTAGGCAGTACCTCAATGGAGGTATACGTTACTGTAGATGTCGAAGATCTGCATTCAGAAAGAGAACCGCAAAGGGCGCTTAATGCTTTTTTTACTATGGTAGCCCTTGATCGCGGCGGCAGACCGCAACCGGTTAAGCCGCTTGTGCCGGAAACCGAAGAAGAAAAAGAACTGTATGCAGCGGCTCTAGCTAGAAGAGCGAGGAAGAAAAATAACGACTGTTAAAACAATTAATTGCCATATATCGTCAAATAAAAACACCGTTACTGATAGACGGTGTTTTTTTGAGTCGAAAATCATCATTATATTATGACCTTAGAGCTATTGCTTTTTATAATCCATAATATTATTATATATAGTACGATAATAAACTTATAATACTATATATAGTGTATGGGGGAGCAGGAGGAGATAGACATGGATATACATCAGATCAAGAAAAGGGATGGTAGAGTCGTACCTTTTGAAAAAGAAAAAATAACTAAAGCCATTTGGAATGCAGCTCAGGCGGTTGGAGGTAAAGACTACCAAAACGCCATCGATCTTACTGAAAAAGTTGTGGAGATTGCTCAATATGTGGATGAAGATGAAATAGCGACGGTTGAAGGAATTCAGGATTTGGTTGAAAAGGTTTTAGTTAAGAACGGCCACTACAAGACGGCTAAGGCCTACATACTTTATCGCAAACAGCATCAAGATATCCGCGAAACTGCACATTTGATGTTTAATAACCAATTGATCGAGGATTATTTGGGCAAGCATGACTGGCGGGTAAAAGAAAACTCGAATATGACATATTCACTGCAAGGAATGAACTTTCATATTTCTTCCTTGGTAGTATCACAGTATTGGTTAAATAAAATATATCCCCAAGAAATCAAAGAACTGCATAACAGCGGAGATTTTCATGTCCACGACTTAGGAATACTTGGGGTTTATTGTGTGGGTTGGGATATCCGCGACTTGCTAATAGAAGGTTTCAAAGGGGTCAGGGGAAAGGTCGCCAGTGGACCGGCCAAACACTTTCGCTCGATTCTTGGTCAAATAGTAAATTTCTTCTTCACTTTGCAAGGTGAAGCTGCCGGAGCGCAAGCTTTTTCGAATTTTGATACCCTTTTGGCGCCATTCATTCGTCACGACAATTTAGACTATTTGCAGGTCAAGCAATGCTTGCAGGAATTCGTTTTCAATATGAATGTTCCTACGCGAGTAGGCTTCCAGACTCCTTTTACTAATGTTACTCTTGATCTAAAAGTACCTGGATTTATGAAGGACGAGCCGGTAGTAATCGGCGGCAAATACCAAGATGAAGTCTATGGAGATTTCCAAGCTGAAATGGATATCTTTAATCAGGCCTTTGCAGAAGTCATGATGGATGGAGATGTTGAGGAAAGAGTATTTACCTTCCCCATTCCAACCTATAATATTACTGAAGATTTTGATTGGGACAATCCCAACTATGATAAGATTTGGGAAATGACAGCTCGCTATGGCATACCCTATTTTTCTAATTTCATTGGGTCCGATATGAATCCCGAAGATGCCCGAAGTATGTGTTGCAGGCTTCGCCTGGATAATCGCGAGTTGCGCAAAAGAGGCGGCGGTCTCTTTGGAGCCAACCCGCTGACCGGATCTATAGGAGTAGTTACTCTCAATATGGCTAGAATCGGCTATCTGGCTAAGGATAAGAATGATTTTTATGAGAGGTTAGCCTGGATAATGGATATGGCCAAGATTAGCTTAGAGAACAAACGCAAAGTTCTCGAAGGCTTAACTGAAGCGGGGTTATACCCATACTCGCAGTTCTATCTGCGCAGCGTTAAAATGAGATTCGATGAGTTTTGGAAAAATCATTTTTCTACCATTGGCCTAATTGGTATGAATGAAGCCTGTTTGAATTTCATGGGAAATGATATTGCCAGCGAAGAAGGCAAAACATTTGCAGAAGAAGTGATGGATTTCATGCGTGACCGACTAATTGAATATCAAGATGAAACCGGCAATATATATAACCTGGAAGCAACTCCTGCTGAAGGTGTTAGCTACGGAATCGCCCGTAAAGACAAAGCAACTTATCCGGATATGATCGTTGCTAATGAATCTGAGTATCGCCGGGGAGCAGAGCCGTTTTATTCCAATTCAACTCAATTGTCAGTTCATTATACGGAGGATTTGTTCAAAGCATTAAACTTGCAAGAATCATTGCAAACTCGTTACACTGGAGGCACGGTTTTCCATATATTCCTGGGAGAAGCCGTACCTTCAATCGAAGCAACCAAAAAGCTGGTCAAGAAGGTCTGTGAAAGATTTACCTTGCCGTATTTTACATTGACGCCAACCTTCAGCATTTGTCCCAGCCATGGTTACATTAGTGGGAAAAATACCTTCTGCCCGCATTGCAGAGCCGAGGGCAAGGAGACAGTTTGTGAAGTGTATTCTAGAGTAGTAGGATATTTAAGGCCGGTTGATCAATGGAATGCCGGCAAGCAAGCTGAATTCACCTCGCGGAAGCTTTTTGATCGGGTGTTGCAAGCGGAAGCCGTTCAAATTTGAAGAAACTGATGTATAAAGTGGATGTAATATGAAATGAAAAAAATGCAATTTGCCGGACTGGTCAAGCAGAGTTTAGTAGATTATCCTGGAGAAGTTACAGCAGTAGCTTTCTCCAGGGGCTGCAATCTGGCTTGCCCCTTTTGCCACAATGGCCATCTGCTCTGGACCGGCCAAAATACTAAAGATGAATGGGATGAAGATGGTTTAGTTGAGTTTTTATATGAGCGTAAAGGTTTCTTAGACGCAATTGTCTTTAGCGGAGGGGAACCGACCTTACATCAAGGGCTTATAAATGTAATCAGGAAATGCAAAGACATCGGCTACTTAGTAAAACTTGATACTAATGGCACTAAGACAGAAACCATAGAAGAATTGCTCAATGAAAAACTAATCGACTATATTGCTATGGATATCAAGGCCCCTTTAGAAATCAAACCCTATAAAACGGCCTGTGGAGGGCGATTAAGTTCGCTGGACTTCATAAGTATTCGCAATACGGTTCAGTTATTGCAAAAAGCTGATATTATGGTGGAATTCAGAACTACAGTAGTGCCTGACTTGCATGAATTCGAAGATATAGTTTCCATAGCAACATCAATTTCGGGAGCTAGGCTTTATACAATCCAACAATTTAACCCTTCGCGGCCATGGGACATTAACCTAAAAGATTCAGCTACTTATACAACTCACGAGTTGAAATATTTGGCCGAGCTTTGCAGGCATTTCGTGAAAGATATTAGAGTCGTCACCTTATAACTGATAATTCCAATAAAAAATTAAGTATTATAATGATCTGAAAAAAGAATATTTGCATTGATATCTTGAAAACTCTATACATAACCAAGCCGGCCGACAGGTTTTAAAAAAATTAGAGGATTTAAGCAAAATATTGTCGAATATTCCGAAAGAGAGGAATAGCCTATTTTGGGGGGCAGATTTTGCAATACCAACAAGCAATATTGGTTTTAACTTTCGTGCTTTTTGCGGTTATTTTTGTCTATTTGCGGTACAAACCTAAACTGTTCCGCGTGGTACTCGTGACTACAACAATCGCATACTTATTAGCAGCCATTTTCCCATATCTATTGCTTTTGCTGTCTTTAAAGGAAATAATTATACTATATGATATAGTTATTTTATTGTCGGTATTTGTCATTGAAAAAGCCTTTTTTGAAGAGCAAAAAATGCACATGGCCACAGAAGTCAGCGATTCAAACGAGCTTTTAATAGACGGACAAAACATCGTAAACAATGGTGCTGAGATTGATTCGTCGGCAATGAGCAAATACGCAACCGATACGGGAATAAATGAGAATAACCATGGGAAAACTGGGACTGATTTAGTAAGCAATGATGAAGCCGAGCTAATTGAACAAGCGGCAACTCTTGATGCACAACAGTCTGAGCTCGTGGGCTTATTTGCGATTGAGCCGAAAAATAATGCAGAAAACAAAGCGCTGAGTGTGGAAGATCTGAAGATGATAGATGAAGCAGTAGCTGAAATTTTTGCCGATGAGAGCTATTTGCTGCCTGTTGCCAGTGGCCTTGATGACCAGCAAAAAACTATCGCTGCTCCAAGTACGGCAGCAGATGATGAGGAGAGCATTAGGCCGCAGACCAAATTGCGAACTCAAGAACAACTCGACCAGTTTATAATTGCTGCTTTTGACGCGAAAAGTAAAGCGGATTACCATGGTGCAATTAGAGAGTTAGAGCAATTGTTGGCTTTAGATCCTCCAGGAGATATGGCTTGTTTAGTATTTGATGAGCTGGAAGTGTTATATAAAAAAGTAATGCATTAATATAAACAGGAACAAAAGTCGAGGAGGTATACTCGTGAAGCAAAGTGCCCTAATAAAGGGGTTAATCGTATTTAGTATTTCCGATGGCAGAGAAATAGGTCATGTGCGAGATATAATTATCAATGCCGACCAAAAAACCGTGGATTATCTATTAGTGGATAAAGATCAAGGTTTTATTGGAGCATATGTGATTCCATTTCCAAGCATCGAAGGAATAGGCGATGATGCTGTAATGGTATTCGAAGCCAGTGCGATAAAAAAAATTGATGAAGTTCCTGGCGCGCTTACCTTAGTAGAGAAAGGTATAAAACTTATTGACAGCCGCGTTCTAACCAACAAAGGAACTGTGGTAGGCTGCGTAAGTGAAGTTATCGTCGATGAGGACAATGGTCGCGTTGCTGGTGTCGAGTATACCGGACTAGATAATAATCGGGTTAATATTAATGTTGAGAATTGTATTACCTTTGGCAAAGATGCATTAGTTGTTAAACTTGCCGCTGACTCCCTGAATAAGTCGAGGATTGACGCGCAAACAACTAAAGAGTTAACAAGCGAGCGTAAGCTAAATGAGGAGCCTTCCCAAGCACCACCAACAACAATTGCAGAAGAACCAAAAAATGCAATTGTTCCTGAGATTGATGCAGATACTAATATTATTGAACCTGCTTCAACCATAGCAGATGAACAGATGCAAAGCGAAGATGCCAAGGCAATAGCAGAGCCCTCTGCTGCAGCCAAATTATTCGAGCAACGCCAGCGCGAATACTTGCTCGGCAAAGTCGCGAATAAGAGTATTACCGATTCTGATGGTAACACTATTGTAGAAAAAGGCGAGATAATAACTGAAGAAGTAATCGAGAAAGTATCTAAGGCTGGAAAATTCAGAGAATTGGTGCTTAATGTGTAGAGCAAACGATAATAAAGGAGAAGGACCGGCTGTATGTTGCGAAGAGGATTATTAATTGCAGGAGTTGCGCTTGTACAGCTGATAATTAATATAACTTTGGGCTTAGTGGCAGCTATGCCGAGTAATGTTGAGGCCCTGCCGACTGGAGTGACATTAAGAGGTTTATCCGCAGCTGGACTGACCGAACAAGAATTGAGCAGTTTGCTTGATGATTCGGAGACAATTAATGTCCCTAACAAAATAATTCTGCGTGATGGCCAAAAAACTTGGACAATAGATGCCGAGTCTTTTGGTTTAAATTTTGACAAGCAAGCAACCCTAGATCAAGCCTTTTCCGGCTTATCGGCTTCAGGGCTAGACAAAGCCCTTGATGTATTGCGATTGCAGGCAAAGAAGCGAGAAGTTGCGCTTCAATTTACATATGACAAAAACCGGCTGCAGGCAAGTTTAGATAATATTAACCAAGAAGTGTATATTGCACCCCAACCAGCAGCACTTAAATATGATCAAAACGGCGAAGTAAAAGTGATACCGGAAAAAAATGGTCAAATGCTGGACTATGAAGCTACGGTAGCGGCAATCATTGCCGCAATCAGCACTGCTGACGAATATACGATTGACATTGCAAAGATGCCGCTCATTCCCCAAAACGATGTGACTATGTTCAAAGACATAAATACAGAATTAGCTTTCTTTTCAACGACTATTGAAAACCATCAAAGTCGAATAGAGAATATACAGCTAGCAGCGAAAACACTTGACCAGACCATTATTGCTCCTGGTGAAGTAATATCTTTTAACAGCATAGTAGGTCCACGCACTGCCGAAAAAGGCTATAGACAAGCGCCCATTATTACCCGAACCGGAGTTGAGCAAGGCTTAGGAGGGGGAGTTTGCCAATTGGCAACCACATTATATAACAGTGCCTTGTTATCAGGATTAGGTATAGTTGAAAGAGCGCCTCATTCTATATCGGTTTCATATGTAGAAGAGGGCTATGATGCAACTGTTGCCTATGACAGCATTGATTTGCAGCTGGCAAACAACCATAAGCATCCGGTACTAATAAGTGTTGATATCATAGAAGATAAATTAATAGTAAGAGTGTTAGGGAATGCAGGCGACCAACAAGACATTAGCCTAGAAAGCCGCGATTATAAGACTATTGCCCCGGCAGTTACCATAAAAACAGATTACAGTCTTCCTTATGGGACCAGCAAAGAAGTACAAGCAGGCTTTGCTGGTTCAGAGGTGAAAGTATACCGTTTAATAAAGAGCGAAAATGGAGATAGAGAGGAATACATCTCTCATAGTGTTTACCCAAGCATCAATCAGGTAATAGTTAAAGGTCAAATCCCCAAAAACAGAAGAAAATAGAGCTTAAAAGACTAGATTCAATACCTAAAAGAAATATCTTCACCCTTGACTGCTTTTTATTATCCTGATAATATCAAATTTACGAGCAGATGCCGATGTGGCTCAGTGGCAGAGCAGCTGATTCGTAATCAGCAGGTCGGCGGTTCAAATCCGCCCATCGGCTCCACCTAGTTTAGTTGAATGAAGTCCATTTGTGCAAACAATAGGCTTCTTTTTTTGTGCTATAGCTGGTAAACTCACTGAACTAAAGATATTGACTAGTCTATAAATAACCGAAAGTATTTATTGATTTGGGGGTTAATCATGGATAATCTATATAGTTTCGTAAACAAAATATGTAAATCTCGAGATATGAAGATGGAGGATTTGCAAAAGAAGCTTGATTTTAGCCGCTCGACCCTCTATCGCTATTTAAAAGGAATCAATCAATTGACTCCAGATATTGAGACTAAGATAATTACCGCCTTGAATCTTGATAGGGTTGAGTCGATGGAATTCATGAAGTATTCGAAACTGTCAGCCTACGATCAATCTCTAATCGAAGCTCGCTTTATTATTGACAAATTCCTATTCGAACATGAAGCCAATGAAAAACCTTTTAATGAAATCGATCTAATTTTCTATAATCAGGACAGATTTCTTAGAACCCTGCCAGAGATTTTCGAACATATTAATACTTATGGAAATATGTCTAGTCTTAATATAGGCGTTAAGATTCTTAATTGCTTAAATGATAACATTTTCTTTCATATTAACCAATTCCTGCAGTCAAATCTGAATGCCGACATAAATATTGTAGTCGAGCATTTTGTGAACTTGTCGGAAAAAAGCTATTTGCAGAATGCTATGTCTTTTATACAGGTTTTCCCGCTCATCAAATACGAAAGCTACAGGCTTTACTATAAAGAAAAAGAAACTGAAGAAATCCTGCTCAATGATTCAATGCTCATCTCCCTTGATTTCTTGGAAGAAGGAAAAAAGGTAAATCGATATTTTGCCATTTCTTTTTTTGAAGATAGTATGCCGGAATGCATTGCCTTTACAGATTCATACATGTACAATTTTTTACTGAAAGCATATTCTAATTTGAAATTTTCTTATGATAATGTAATCCAAAAGTATAATGAATTAGATTTCGACAATGATATTTTGGCGGAGTTTCCACAAATGGGCAGCTGCTATATAATTAAGGCTAATCCCTGCCACGACAAAGTTCCCCTGGAAGTATATATTAATATCAGCAAACGTATGAGTGAAGAGGAATTAAGAAATTTTCTCTCCGGACTTTATGGCAAAGAGATTGATGCTATTCATGTACCTCATGCAATAGAAATGGGTTTAAAGTATATCGAGAATCGCATTACAAGTACTTATAAATTCCCGCAGATTGATGTCTACAATACTAAAGGCATAATCGAGATGAGAGAAACCGGCATGATTAATGACCAAGTGGAACACCTGCTTCCTCTAAGCCCGGAAGAGATTAAAATGGTTTTGCAGTACTTACTAAACCGTCATGATAATCCTAATGACACCTATAAACTGTATATTACAGAAAAAGATCTGGCAAAAAAGGATCTAATAATTATTGCCGTCAAGGGTTATGGTATTGCTATCGAATATGCCTATCCACAATATGTCGAGGGCCTATGGCGTTTGCTTTTTATTCAGAGTTCGCGCTTGGCTTCAATTTTCTGCGATTATTTCGAAAACCACCTGCCGATTAGTCATGCGATGGATGAGGATAATATGCGCAGCTTCTTAAATGAAATTATTCAAAGCCTTTAGAAACTTGAATTTTATTAATCTAAGAAAATGGAATACTATTGCCAGAATTAGTTCAGAAACATGTTGCAATAAATCTGAAACAATGCTAACATATTTACACAATCTGTATTCCATAAATTATTAGATAATCACGGACCGCATAAGCAACTCAATAATTCGTCTTCACAATGAATAAGATTATTTCTTGCAATGATCGGACTCCAAGAAAAAAAGGAGGTTGCAATGATTAATATTGCCATTTGTGATGATGATGAGAACCATATTAGATTAATAGCCAACCAGGTACATGAAACGATTGCAGCAACGCCTCATCGCATATTTACTTACCAAAATTGCCAGGATTTTTTAAAGCATTTAAAAAGTAACCCATTTATGTTTGATATCGCTTTATGTGATATATTGTTTAAGCCTGCTCAATTAAATGGGATTGAGCTCATGAAAAAAGCCAAAGAACATGCCAGCCAACTGCAAGTCATTTTTGTTTCTGGAATGGGAAAGTTTTATCCAGACGTGTATCAGCTAGAACACGTTTATTTTCTCCTTAAACCGCTTGATAACAATAGACTCAGGGATGCCCTACATAAAGCCATTAAGAAGACGATTGACATTAACGAAGATTTCTTGCTGTTAACCTGCGAAAGGAAAAAAATCAAAGTAAAGAAACAGTCGATAATTTTTTTAGAAAGCAACAAGCGAATAATAAAAGTCAATACCAAAGATCATACCTACAATGTTTATGGCAAAATCGATGAATACATCGAATCCCTAGGATCAAAATTCTGCCGTTGCCATAAGAGTTTTGCCGTAAATTTGCAGTATGTTGATGCCATGAACAAAAGTGCTTTTACGCTGCTGCCGATAAAAAAGGAAATCCCCATTAGTCAAGGCTTTTCTAGCATAGCATCAACAGCATTTCTTCAGTACATAGGAGCGCAATAGAATGGCATTTTTAGCGCTTTCGGCTGATTGTATTTATCAGTCTGCACTGCTTTATTTAGTATTTAGCAGTTTTCTTACCCGCAAATACTCAACTCGAATCACTGCTTTGATCTTTATAACAATACTCACGATTACATCAGTATATTTTCGATGGGCAGTTATCTCGGGTGGGGGAGAAGGGAAGCTGTTAGCGACGGTTTCAGTACTGGTAGCGATGCTCGTACTGTTATTTCTTCTTTTTCTCGAAAGCTGGTTTAACAAAGTTCTATTATTTATTTTCGTATATTTTATGGTTGTTTTTTCAGAAGTTATTATGCAATTAATACTCATTGAGGTTTTTGAAGTTAATCTAGGATTCGTTAATCAATACACGGATCCATCCGCAATTGCAGCGAGGCCCTTATTTTGGCTATGGGCAGCGTTGACTGCCTGGTTAATAATTAGAGTGTGGAAATTACTGATGCCACGTTTGGTCAACTTCAATTTCATGCATTTGCTGCTCATACTTTTGCTTGTCATCCAAATGATTCCGATTATTGCTACATTAAATTACTGGTACCAGCAAGGACAATTGCAATGGCGGTTATGGTGGATAATCTACACAGTTACAGCAAATATGCTAATTATTCTGGTTTTGTACACGATGAGGCATATGTCGCTACAAGAGATCAATGCGGAGCGCCTGGCATTTTATGAAAAACAAATGCAATTGCAATTCGACCACTATAGCCAGCAGAATGAATATATAGAGGCTATTCGTAACATCCATCATGATTTCAATAATCAAATTACAACTGTCAAATCGCTCTTAAACCGCAGTAATTATGCTCAAGCCAGAAATCTGCTAAGTAAGATGGAAGAAGAAGTGGCGGCTACAGAATACCCCTCTTATTGTGCCAATCGAATTATCGATGCGCTTCTGCTAAATAAAAGAGATATTGCCGTTCAACTGGGAATCAATATGGAATATGAAGTGAATCTAATCGAGGATATTAGTATTGACATACTCCATTTGAGCAAAATTTACTCGAACTTACTGGATAATGCAATTAATGCTTGCATGCAGTTGCCAGTTGATAGCGAAAGATTATTAAAGCTCAGCACCTTTGATAGAGCCGGCTACTTGATCATCAAAGCCGCCAATACTGTTGATATAAGTTTTAGCATGGATGATGTAGAGCAAAAAAGGAAATTTAATTCAAAACCATTGCCGAATTCCTCAGGGCTAGGGTTGCAGATTATTAAGCAAATTGCAGATGAGTATAATGGGAAAATCGAAATGACCGCTGTTGAGCGCACATTTTTTGTAACAGTATGGCTTAGAATTCCGCAATAAACATCTAACCGAAAAAATACACACATCACTAATCCGCAAATGACATTTGATCAAGAAATAACCATGATTATCCACATATTATTAATGGCAATTTGGGCGTCATTGTTTTTATTACATATAAAGTATTAGTTGTTACATTTGGCTTGTCTGCATCTTGAAATCCCAAGAAATGATGCTAGAATTACATAAGATTTTTCGTTGGGGCAAATCTTTCTCTTTAAAAAAACAGAGATTCACATTATTACTTTCGATTAATAATAGCACTGATAAAAGTGCATTCATTTTAACATAAGTTTTGCGAATCGTTTGAAATCGCCATCACCTACCATCTTAAACTGGAATAAATCAAACCCACTATTAGGGGTATTTATAAAGGGTATCAAATAATGATGCCATATTTTATTGCGAAGGGGGGTGTGTGCTGGCGATAATGAGTGTTGCACATGAATTTATTGATTGAAAGGAAATGGGGGGGTTATTAATTGTGAAAAAGATTAGAGAGATATTAAGTATTTTTTTGTGCCTAACATTAATTCTTAGTCAATCGGCATTTGTATTGGCAAGTGACATTGAGAGCCATTGGGCCAAAACCGCAATTGATTATTGTGTAAATAAAGGGTACATCAGTGGCTATGGGGAAGGTAACTATAAACCGGACGATCCAATTAGTAGAGCTGAAACAGCAGTGGTTATTAACAAAATGATGGGGCTTTCGCAGGAATCAAGTCATCCTTTTGTTGATATAAAAACAGGGATATGGTATGAAAATGCGGTTGCAACTTTATATAAAAAAGGCATTGTAAGTGGAATTTCTGCGACTGAATTTGGACCTGATTTAAAGCTTACTAGGGAAGCAGCAGCAGTTTTATTAAGCAAAGCATGGAATATCACTGGAAATGCTGACGATATCAGGTTCAATGATGGGGATAGCATTTCAACCTGGGCTAAAAGTGCAGTGCAAGGAATGAACCAGCTTGGCTATATAAATGGCTATCCGGATAATACCTTCAAACCACAGAATACATTGAAAAGGGCGGAAATATGCCAAATAATCTATAATTATTCACAGAAAAACGAGCAAGTGGAAGAAAAGGTTCCGCTAGCACTGCCAAATAGCGGACCTGCTTTAACGCTTGTGGCTGAGCCTACTAGCAGAACAAGTGGGTCGGTTACTATAAAGGTAACCGCCGAGGATAGCGAACAGGTAAAATACATTGGCTGGAGAAGTAGCGACAGTGGTGCAACTTATACAAATATGGACGGCTTTACCGATATCACCGCCGAAAAAGAATTCAGCGTCAATTCTAATGGCTGGTATGCAGTAGGTGCCAGCGATGGTCAAAACAATAATTCTTATAAGCTAATCCAAATTACCAACATTGCTTCAAGCGGTGGCGGAGGCGGTGGCGGCGGAGGCGGGGGTAGCAGTAATGTGAACCCTTCAATTACTGTTACGACACCTTTTCCGACTGGTACTATAACAGTCAATAGGATTGATGTGACATATTCTGCTATTGCAAGCACTAATGCAACCATAGCTGAAGTTGCATACTCTATTAATGGTGGTGCAGACGAATATATTTATTTAGCAGGGAGAAATGGAATAACCGCAAAAGGAACATTGGGAACAGGCTATGTGCTGCTTATACCGGGTGAAAACAATATCGTTTTTACCGCTAAAGATACTGTAGGAAAAACAGCAACTTTTACTATCGTTAACAAGCCTAGCTTTGATTTAGGAGCGGATCTTGAATATGACAACGATTATATTGCGGATTTATCCGATGGTTCAGGCTTTAGATATGTTACGAATAGAATTGTTATTATTGCAAAAGATGGAGTATCAGAGGAACAAGTAAGCAGTGTTTTGGGATCTATAAACGGCATAATAGTGGGAAAAATAGGAATAATTGATCAGTATTTCGTGCAAGTTCCTGAAAGCACTAATACTGAGCTAGAGGCAATCTGTAATAGTCTATTAGCAACATACCCAGAATTATTTGAAGTTGTTAGACTTGATATTATTGATAATACCTCCATTCAAGTAACCTCATATACAGAAGATCCGTGGTGGGGTGATGATAATCAATGGGGCTTGACTGCAATAAAAGCTCCTGAAGCCTGGAATGAATATAGTGGTTATATTCGTAATATCAAAATAGGTGTCGTCGATAATGGATTTAGGACTACCCATGAAGATTTGAATATTCCTCGAATAAATGTTGTAAATCTTGATTACGGCACTGATGATCATGGAACGCACGTAATGGGGACAATTGGAGCTATCCATAATAATGAGAAGGGCTTAGCAGGTGTAATAAAAACAAACCGGAATAGCTTGTTTGGATATGATGCGTTTAGCGGAGATAGTGGACGTGGCATAGGAAGTGGTGCTTCTCGAGAAATACTGCTTCTTGGGTTAACATGGAATGTAGTGCACGGTGCTAAAGTTATTAACTTTAGTGTTGGCGGAAGAAATATGGCTGCTGCTCATTATTTGAATAGCTTATATGCACCAGTAATTAGAAAGCTAGTTTCTCATGGATATGATTTTGTAATAGTAAATGCTGCTGGCAATGGATGGGATCATGATGATAATAACAGAACACTAAATATACCGTTCAATGCGGCTAATGCAAGTATCTTTGCTGGAATGACAAATAATGCTGTTGCAGAACGGACCTTAGTAGTTGGAGCGACTGATGTCAATGGAAATTTAGCTTATTTTTCCAATTATGGAAATAGAGTCGATGTTGTGGCACCAGGAGTAAATATTTATAGTTCGGTTGCTAGTAGTGATTCCGGATATGATAGCTATGATGGCACTTCAATGGCGGCTCCACATGTATCAGGAGTCGCAGCAATGGTTTGGGCAGCGAACCCAGGTCTTTCAGGAGCTCAACTAAAAGAAATTATTACAGATGCTGCAAATAATTATGGGCTTCAAGTAGATGATGAAAGGAATACAGTTCCAGAAGGCGATAGAAGAACCTATCATCAAGTAAATGCAAAAGCAGCGGTTGAACTAGCATTAGGAGTTTCACCAGAACTTACAACTGGTCGATTGACAGGTCAGGTTATTGCAGCAACCGTAGATGGTTCAGATGGTGCTGCAATAGCAAATGCGCATATCGCACTTTATTCAGGCATAAACGACCCAGCAATTACTCAAACAACTTCTGACGTGGGCGGTCATTATAGCATAGATAACATTGCAACTGGACGTTATTATCTTGAAATAGCAGCAGAGGGCTATATACCAGAAACATTCTTCGTGCAAATTGAGGCAGGAGTGACTACACACATTAATAGGCTTAGGGCAATACCGTCAAGCACATCAGATGGAACGATTGGTGGATTAGTAATCAATGCATATACGGGTGGAACAGTTAATAGCGAAATAACTTTAGACTTTCGAAGAGGAATAGATTATAACCCAGATTCACCAGGTGATATCGCGAAGAGCATTACAACATCTTCTGGAACATATCAAGTTACCCTGCCTGCTGGAAATTATACGGTAACAGCACGAGGTGAGGGCTATATAACCACAACCTCATATGTATACTCTTTTGGAGGAGTGACAATAAATTCGCAGAATGTTGTTATATCTCCTGAATTCTCAGGTGGAGATTCAAGCATTCGCTTTGTTCTTACATGGGGAGAGTTGCCTTCTGATTTGGATTCGCATTTAGTAGGACCAACTGAAGACGGGGAAAGTTTTCATATATACTATGAAAATATGACATATCATGATAATTCAATCGATACATCAAGTTTTAATGCAATTCTTGATGTAGATGATGTATCGAGTTTTGGACCAGAAACCGTTACAATTAACAACTTGATAGATGGAACATATGATTATTACATCCAAGATTATTCTCACCTTAGCAGCACCACCAGCAATTATTTGAGAAATTCACAAGCCGTAATCCGCATCTATAACGCAAATAATGAGTTGCTTAGAACATTTAATGTTCCTACCGGCGGCAGCGCAAGCACTATTTGGCATGTTTTTAAATTAGAGGTTATTAACGGAGAATACTCCATTGTGCCTATTAATACGATGCATAATGTGCCAACCAGTCCTTCATTGGTGGGGAATCGAGGACAAAATTTTGCTCCATTGATGGTACAGGTAGAAGATTCTATTTTTCTAACTGATGAGGAAATTGAAGCAAAAGCCAGTGCTGCTAGGGATGCAGGAATTGTTTTTGAAGAAAGACCAGAGCCAAGTATTGATCAAGAGGTTGCAGAACCCCAAATTCTTGAAGAAACAGTAACAGAATCAGAATCAGATACTAGCATTTCTTCTGACGAGAAAAATAGCTCTACCGATGAAAAAAATCCTGAAGTTGATGCCACTCCAGTAGAAGTGCCTATAATGGAAGTCGAAGAGGTAGCGGAAAATTAAGTATTTGATCTAGGTGTTGATATTAAGAATTAAGGAATCATTCTACTTCGAAATTCTGAAAAGTGGAATTAAGTGCGCAAGTCTAGCGTAAAGACTTGCGCACTTTTAGAGAATAATATAGACCAAGTGATAATCAGGATGCGAAAGCTGCTCGGGTTTTACTGCAAGAATCATTAATTATTGTTGTTCGCGAAATGGCGGAAAAGTTTATTGGGAAAAAATAATTATCTGATAGGAATGGCATGATGCTGATTATGATTGGGCCAAAATTCTTGATTTTCAACCTCCATCCCAGCTTATGGAGCTGATATCAATTATCTGAAATTCCACATAATTGTTTGTCATGATGTGTATGATTTCCTTATCAACTTTTTATTACATATAAAGCACTAGTTGTTACATTTGGCTTGTCTGCATCTTGAAAACACTCAAAATGATGCTAGAATTACATAAGATTTGTCGTCGGGGCAAATCTTTTTTCATAAATGCAAACTGATATAGATGCGCTTGATATTGATTAATAGCATCAGCATATATTGAAGAGTAATAGCAAAAAAAGAGGTTGGGAGTGAGGAGGAAAGTTATTTGAATCAATGTGAAAAAGAAAGCTCTATAGGAGGTAAGGCATGGGAGGAAATCAATTATTGAAAAGATCACTAAAAATTGCAATAGTCGTTCTGACAATTGCTTTAGGACTCACTGTTTTTAGCTTTAAAGGGAGTGTGGCGATAGATAATAACCAAGAACTTGTGGGGCAGAGTAATATGAGTGATCAAGAGAAAACACCGGAGTTGGAATTGCAAAAATCCGATAATAGTGTTCCCGAAGAGTTCAATAATCACAATCAAAAAAGCTTGGAAAACAGTTCAGCCCAACCTACAGCAAGCGCAATTAATTCTGAAGAACCCCGGGCTGAAGCGAGGGTCAATAAGGCGAAACCCGAAAAGGTTAATACCTCTAATGAACTGGAAAGCACAGTAACAAATGTAGCTAAACCTTTGAGCGATGCCGACTTTGTTATTAATGTGAATAATGGCCGTTTTAAGTGTGGAGACAAGTCGAATAAGGTTTTCTCGGTGTTAGGTAATGATTATCAATATGCTGAAGCTATTAGCTGTGAGTATGAAGGATTAGACAAAACCTATTCCTATAATGGAATTGATGTCTACACTTATCCCGAAGGTGATGCAGATTATGTCAATGAGGTAATAATTAGTCGAGACATTTTTGCGACCGAAAGAGGCATTAAGGTAGGAATGAGCAAAGCAGCGGTTATTGAGAAATATGGCTCTAATTTCCGAGAAATAGGCAAACAGATTGCCTATTCAACTGGAAGCGGTACGTTGAGTTTTTCAATAAAGAATGAGGTTGTTAGCTCAATATCTTATGCCAAGTAATCAGTATATTAACAGGAGGTTAGTTATTTGTTTCGCAGAAGAATTTTCAAAATCTTAGCGGCTGTATCTCTAATAATGCTCAATCTTATTAATCTAGCATTTGCTTTTGATCGCGAAAGCGAAATGCTATTCGAAAAATGGCAAAAGGTAGGGGTCATCGTTGGCAGTGATAGTGGTTATGAACCTGATGGAAATGTAACCGTCGCAGAATTGGCAGCAATTCTAAACAGAGTTTTTATGTTTCCGCAGCAAAATCCTATTATTGCCCTTAGCGATGTTAGTCCTGGTGACTGGTTTTATCAAGATATACAGCGATTATGCGGAGCCGGTATTATCAATGCATATAATGGCAAAATCGGACCTAATGAACGATTAAGCCGTGAACGCGCTTTTACTATTTTGGCTAGAGCTTGTGAAGTAAATATTCCAGCAACCTATATCACTAGCTTTTCGGATGATCAGTTTATCAGCAATTGGGCAATGGGCGCATGTCAATTGTTCAAAAATAAAGGTTATTTAAGTAGTATTTCACCATTAGATCCTCAGCGGCTGATCACAAGAGCGGAATTGCTCAAAGTGCTGGATAGTATTGCTGGCGAAATCATTACAGATAGTAATCCTATCAGCAACGATAAAAAAAGTGGTTTAGTTATTAAAAAAGCTGAGAAAGAATTTAGTGATACTAAGGTAGCAGGCAATCTTTATTGGCTACTCGAAGGAAACCAAGGAATCATTAACTTGAAGAACACTGATATCGAAGGCACTTTGTTCATTGGATCGGTTGTGCCAATAGTTAGCAAGGATCATAGCACTAGAATTAAAGTGGAAATAGATAATTGTAAAATTCAGTCGATAATAATTAATCGTCCAGCCGAGTTTAGCATTAATGGGCAAATAGGAGCTCTTCAGAATAATGCCGACGTAAAAATTGCAATGAATGCAAATAGCCAAATTGAGCGTTTTAATGCTTCTATGAAAGCAAATGTAACCGGAGAAGGGAGCATTGATTTCGTCCTCCTCGAAAGATTGGCGTTTCAATCAACTTTTGAAAGAAAACCGGATGCTCTTCTTGACATTGCTCAAGGTGTATATAGCGGAAAGAGCAATTTAGCGGGGTTGAATGTAATTGATGGAAGAAGATTTTATCTAAATGATGATGGGCGAATTCAGACTGGGTTCGTAAATACTGGGGACAAGAGCTATTATTTCACTTCTGATGGGAAGAATGCCGCTGGCATGATTACTTTGGATGGTAATACTTATTATTTGGATAGCCAAGGAGCTAAGCAAACTGGCCTAATAGATTATGAAGGGCACACATATTATTTTAGTCCGGAAGGAATCATGAGCAAAGGTTTACAGATTGTAAATGGCAAGAACTATTATTTTGATGAAAACGGCCGCTTAGTAAAAGGGAAACTGTCAAAAGAATATAATATCGATTCTGAAGGGGTAGCACTACCTAGAATCAGTACTGGGAATACTGCACTTGACCAGTCATTAGATGAAATCATTCAGTCTATTACCTATGAAGGCATGCCTATAATAGATCAGCAATACGCAGTATATTCGTGGGTACGGGACAATCTTTCTTATCTTGGTATCGCAGTAGATACTACGAATGGCTATAACGCTAATTTGGTCAATAAACTCTCGATTTATGCACTAGAAAACTATAAGGGATCCTGCGAACATGTAGCTGCACTGCTCAAAGTCTTCCTCGATCGGCTGGGTACAGAAGCTATAGTCGTTACCGGAAGTCGCTATTCCTATCTTTCGCTTCGCTATAGTGATCATGCTTGGGTTTTAACTAAATCTAACAGCAATTACTTTCATTGTGACCCCTTGTTCGAGCGAAACCATACAAAAACACCGAAATCGGGTTTCATGAGAAACGATGAATATATGAGTGGCCACCATCGCTGGGATCGATCTGCTTATCCGGCCAGCAATTAGAGCTAAAATGAAAGAGGTGCAACTGTGTTTGTATTGGAAAAAATAGCCGATTACGCTAAATCTGATAGAATTGCGCTGATCAATGGCAATGAAAAGATGACCTATAAAGAATTAGAAAGAAAATCAACAGCATTGGCAGCTCATTTATCAGCATTAGGCACAGAAAAAACCCCTGTTATTATTTATGGACATAAAGAAATGGATATTTTGCCATGTATGATGGGATGCCTAAAGGCTGGCCGTGCCTATGTGCCGATTGATATTTCTTTTCCTATAGACCGGATTGAACAGATTATTGAAGATATTGATCCGCAAATTATGATTGATTTTCGTGATCTCAAACTGCAAAAATCTATTAAATTCAAGCCGATTAATAAGTCAGAACTTGAAAGAATTTTTGACGAATGCGCTTGTGCGAGAGCAGATAAAAGTCTTTGGGTAAAGGAAGAAGATAATTGTTATATCATGTTTACTTCCGGGAGCACCGGCAAGCCCAAAGGTGTGCCCATAACTAGGGGAAACCTGGAAAGCTTCTGGGGACAGTTTGTAGAGCATTGTAAGATTTCAATTGACAATGGTGTAGTTTTAAACCAGATATCTTATTCCTTTGATGTATCTGTTATTTCGGTTTATCTGGCTATATATCTGGGCTTGACTCTATTCACTTTAGAAAAGAACATAACCGAAAGTTTTAAGTTGCTATATTATTCTCTAGCCCATTCTAATTTGAATCTATGGGTTTCTACGCCATCTTTTGCTGAACTAGCCGTTGTCTCAGAAGCTTTTAATCAAGACATGCTACCGGGCTTAGAAAAGTTTATCTTTTGTGGTGAAGTCTTAACTAATAAGCTGGCCGGAATTCTTAAGTCGCGATTCCCTAAGGCAAAAATCATTAACACTTATGGACCAACAGAAGCAACCGTATTAGTGACTGAGGTTGAAATAACGGCCGAAATGGTTTTTAACGAACGCCCACTGCCTATAGGCAAGCCCTTAGAGCGCACCTTGATTCGCATAGTTGATGAAAATGGAAATCAAGTCAAAGAGGGGGATAAGGGGGAGTTGCTCATTATTGGCTCATCGGTAAGCCCTGGTTATTATAACCGCGAAGATCTTAGCAGTAAAGTCTTCTTTGAAAACTCAGCGATAACGGGAGAGCGTGGATACAGAACCGGGGATATTTGCTACTATCACCAAGGTTTATTGTATTATTGCGGTCGAAATGATTCTCAGATCAAGCTAAATGGTTTCCGAATAGAGATCGAAGATATAGAAAATAATTTGATTCGTTTAGACGAGATCAAACGCGCAGCGGTGGTGCCAGTATATGAAAACGGCAAGGTCAATTACCTTACTGCCTTCATCTTATTACATAATAAATCCGAACTATCTAACTTGAAACAGATCAGCCAGATTAAGAAACGACTGCAGGAATTACTTCCTGAATATATGATTCCCCGCAAAATTATTCTTAGAGATCGTTTTCCAGTCAACACCAATGGAAAAGTCGATAAGAAAGTTCTGCTGGCAGAATCATTGTAAGGGAAGGTGCTTGATGATCCCTTATGATTCCATGTTGTATTTTTATATACTTGCTTTGCCATTAGTTGGAGCGATAATTTTGGGGTTTAGCCAAAAGCCAATGAAGATGTATGGTGTTTTAGTTACCCTGATTATGTTGGCAGTGATTTGCGATACTGGAGACAAACGGCTTTATTTAGGGATTTATTTCTTATATCAATATGTATTGGTTTTTATATACCTTCGTATCCGCGCCTCAAGAAAAAGTGTCTGGGGATTATGGCTGATTATACTTTTGGCTATTGCACCCTTGGTAATCGATAGGCTGTTTGACTTAGCGGGGTTAAAAACCGTAGCTCTATTAGGAATATCTTATATGACTTTCCGTGCTGTGCAGACCATAATTGACATTTATGATGGGCTAATAACCAGAATTAAGCTAACTGATTATATTTATTATATTCTTTTTTTCCCGACGATTAGCTCAGGACCGATTGATCGATATCGCCGTTTTCTAAATGACATTGACATCATTAGGCCTCGAGAAGAATACTTCGAATTGCTCAAAACTGGAATTTGGAAGCTGATGACCGGCATTTTTTATAGTTTTGTTATAGCCGTATTGATAAATACCTATTGGCTAAGTGCTATTAACGGCACCGGAGTACGGAGCACTGTTAGCTATATGTATGCCTATTCCTTATATGTGTTTTTTAATTTTGCTGGCTACAGTAGTATGGCTATCGGTACCGGTTATCTGCTAGGGGTTAAAGTGCCGGAAAATTTTAATATGCCTTTTTTAAGTAAAGATCTAAAAGATTTTTGGGGACGTTGGCATATTTCATTATCTACTTGGTTTAGAGACTACATTTATAGCCGATTCGTAACCCTGACTCTAAAGAAACGAGTTTTTAAGAATATTTATTACGGCTCTTACATCGGTTACGTAATAACTATGATGACCATGGGTTTATGGCATGGATTAGAAGATCACTACATTGTCTATGGGATTTATCACGGTTTGCTAATGTGCGTTAACGACATTTTGGATCAAAACTGGAAGCGCTTTAAAAAGTTAAAAAGAGAAGATAAGTATAGTCCGGTTTTTTACTTTATCACATTTAATCTAGTGTGTTTCGGACTATTGATTTTCTCGGGAAAACTCTTTTAGTAAAGAAGGGATTGAATGAATTGAAAGAAAAATTACGGGGTTTACTGTCAGTAGTTTGCGGAGTAGAAGCGAATGAAATAGAAGAGGATATGGACTTGTTTGCGGAGAGCATATTAGATTCATTTGGGGTGGTACAACTCTTGGTACTCATTGAAGAAGAGTTTGGAAAGAGGATATTAATAACCGAAATCGCGAGAGAGGATATTGCTACTTTAGCTAAACTGCATGAATTGGTTAGTAGGGCTTGAATAGAGGGGCATGATGATAAAATACTTTTCCAGGTTATTAGTAATGGTTACGGTTCTTGTTATGATAACCGAAGCTGCCGGTTTTTACTGGGGTAGCAGCAGTTATCGGCAGTCTATTGGTGAGCAAAACTACGTGGAAAAACAAAAAGGCACAGATCTGATAAGAAAAGCTGTCCAGGAGCAAAATAATGTATTTATTCTAGGATCTTCCGAACTGATGACCACTATGATTGCTTCACATCCAGCCCGCATGTTCAACGGCCAACAAGCTGGGTTTCAAGTTAATTTAATCGGCAGGGGTTCATGCCAAAGTATCATTCATGCTCTGGTTTTAGGTGCTAATGGCAATGAGCTCAAGGATAGCAAGATCATATTGATTACATCGCCACAGTCTTTTGTTCATGACGGCATTGCACCGGATATGTTTATGGCAAATTTTTCTGAACAGCAGTTCTTAGATATTTTACTTGATGAGCAAATAGAAAGCTCCATAAAAAAACGGCTAGCTAATCGAACGTCAAAATTGTTTGAACTATATAAGCAAGAAAATGGGGTTCTAGTTGGTTGTGAAGCAGCCCAATTTGCAGCATCATTGTGGTCTCAAGATAATAGAGAGCCTACATGGAGCTGGAATTTATTTAAACCCTATTTTTACTTGCAAGAATACTTGTTGAATCTAAAAGATAAAGAGCAAAGTGCCCGTTTAATCGCCTCAATTACTGAAGACTTAGTACCCGAAAACTTTAACATTGACTGGCAAAAAGCAAGTGAACTTATGCTGCAAGCTGGAATCACGGAATCAAATAACAACCAATATGGAATCTTGAATGACTATTATTCGACCTATATTGGGAAGAGGCTAGACAATATGGAGGGCAAAGATGACGGGCTGTCATTAGCGGAATCGGTTGAGTATGAGGATTTGCGGTTGTTGTTAGATATTTGCCGTCAGTTTGAGCTTGAGGTTATGTTTGTTCATGTGCCCATGCATGGAGCTTGGTATGACTATGTTGGATTAGACAAATCAGAACGCGATGAATACTACCAACATGTAAGAGAAATTGTTACCCAATATGATGTTAAGCTTCTAGACTTGACTGGATATGAATATGAGCAATACTTCCTTTGCGATATCATGCATTTGGGATGGATGGGATGGTTGAAGACCAATGAAGAGATTTATAGATTTTATCATGAAAACCAATGAAAGAATTAGAAAAAGCTTGTGGGGAAATGCATTCTATTATGGAGTGATTTTACTTTTGCTGGTTGCTATCGCTGTTTTTTTAGAACCGGCGGAAATCACTTATATCTATAATGAATTCTAAATAACGGAGGGGTAAAATGCAGACCAAGAAATACATAGCCATGTTGGTAATCCTAATGTTGCTAATAAGTAATGGCATTATCCTAAGTGCTGAGTCCGACGATGTGATCAGAGTGCAGTGGGTTCCGATTGAAGCTGAGGAAGGTAATCCTCAGAGCCATATGGTAATTGACAGTTTTAATGGCGTTGAAGCAAGGTACAATCTGGACGGCAACATGAATACACGCTATCAATGTGATGAGCTAGTGGGGAGATATTATGATCAGCAATTCGGTATTCCCTATTTTCCAGCCTATTTTGACCAACCTGAAATCGATTATAGTCCTTTTAAGCTCTCTCAATCGCCTAAAGCCGGTGATATTGCCCTCTGGCCGCAAGGCCGGAGAGATGATCGACCTTATCCGCATTATGCCATCATCAAAGAAGTGAAGAAGAATTCAATTGTTTTATTGGAGCAAAATTTTACTTGGGATAATAAAGCACCATTAAAGCGGGAAGTTAAGTTTCCATCAGACAGATATGATGTATGGACTTTAGCGGTTGAAGATATGCAATGGGACTATGAACCCACTGTTAATTTGCCTTATGAGCTGCTGGAGAAGGTTGATGATCAAAAATCTGCGCTAGATGCTGTAGAGAAAGCAACAGAGAGGCTATACAGTGAACATAAAAACCAGGCAGTGCCAGTCGATCAATTGACTTTATTTACCGAGGAAGCGATTGCCCAAGCAGCCAGCCAAACTGTCAAAGAAGATAATATCAAAATCAGCGGAGTTGATGTAGAAAAATTAGAAAATACGGCGGAACAAGTAAAGAGCGCAGTTAATAAAGTACTGACTGATGCTGGTGTTACAGCCCACAGGGAGTTGCAAACGGGAATTAAGTACAAGGCAACCGGTGGCCAAGATAAGATTTCAATTACTATCGACTCCGCAGTAAGTAAGAGTGAATCTGATTATATAAGTATTGAGACTGACGACTATTCATTGACACTAGATAAAGACTATCTGCAGGCTACTTTAGGATCAGATCCTATAATTATTAATGTAGAAACTGAACTATTACCTGCAGCAAATACGCCTCAGCCAGTACCAGTAATGATTGACAATAATTTATTTGGATTTGACGAAAACTTTCAACCAATGGTATTAGCAGCCCTTAATCTTAAAAAAGTCAAAGTAGAAATCAAGAAGCCGGTGAATAAGAATATAAAGATTGCTATGCCTCCAAGCAGTGGGGAGACTGATTATCAAGCTGTGGTCAATGATAATGGTTCTGCCGTTGGCGGCAAGTACAATCCCGCAAGCAATAAGGTTGAAGCTAATATTTCGCAAAGCGGGACCTATCATGTCAAAGAAAACTTTAAAAACTTTACTGACATAAGGAACAAAAGCGAAGCCATGTCTCATGCCATTCTAGTTTTAGCTTCAAAAGGCATTATCAGCGGAACTTCAGCCACAGAATTTTCACCGGATGCTAGTATTTCCCGGGCTGAAATAGCTGCCTTAATCGTTAGAACCCTATCAAAACTAGATCCCCAGGCAAATGGTGGATTTACTGATGTCAACAGTAGTGATTGGTTTTTTGGCGCCGCCGGCTCTGCCAAGAAGCATGGGATAATGAGCGGAACTTCTGCTTCCATGTTCGAACCGCGCAGCAGTATCAAAAAAGACCAGCTAGTAGCAGTCGCGGCTCGTACCCTAAAGGAAGAAATGAAATATACTGTGCCTAGCAATGTTGAACAATACCTGGCTGCTTATAATGACAGAGCCGAGATACCAACTTGGGGCCGGGGAGACATTGCCCTAGCTACTCGTGAAAATATGGTAGCCAAGAGACTAGACCGAAAATTTGGACCCGGCGGCCATATGACCAGGGGAGATGCAGCTGTGATACTGTATAGGATGTTTATGAAAATATGGTAGGGGAGAGCAATGTGTTTAAAGAGAAAAAGAGGAGAATGAGAGTTATTGCATGTGCTTTGGTCATGAGCATGGTGGTTGCTTTTTCTTATGGAATCAATATACATGAGGTTAGAGCTGATGAAAATTATTTACAGACGATTGTCTCGAATGTATTTCGAAGTTATATTGTGACAGAAAACGGAGATTTATATATCTTTGTTTCTACACCAATCGATAAAAACCGACTCAATCCACCTGAATTATTCAAGATTATGTCAAATGTCGCTCAAGTGTTCACAGGGAGTTTTTTCGATATGGCGATTACAAAAAATGGTGATCTATACGTATGGAATGACAATTCATTTATGAAGCCATCGAAATATTTGTCAGATGTTAAAAAAGTAATAAGCTTAGGTATGCATGGTTTGGCTATAGATAATTTTGGAGATTTGTATGCATGGGGAAATAATGAATGTGGGCAATTAGGTGATGGAACTACAGTGAAAAAGGAGAGACCAGTTAAAATTATGTCTGGGGTTGAAGAAATATCAATTTCTTTAGACGCAAGTTATGCAGTACTGAAAAATGGAGATCTTTATGCATGGGGGAATAATGAATATAGGCAATTGGGTGATGGAAGCGTAGAAAATTGGATTCGGCCAGTCAAAATAATGTCTGGAGTAAAAACTGGAGTAGGATATTTAATGATCATGAAAAATGGGGATCTATATGCTAGGGGTGCTGATTTTCAGCTGAACAAAATTATTTCTGATGTAAGTCGATTAGTTGGCGGAGGAAGACACCAATTAGTAGTATCAAAAAATGGAGATCTCTATGCAATCAATAATGGGCGATTTGTTTACGATTATTCTGAAATCCATGAGATACCTTTTATGATTATTTCAGGAGTTGAGCAAGTTGCAGCGTCCTACTACATAGGAAGTGCAGTGATGAAAAATGGAGATCTATATACTTGGGGAAGCAATGATTTTAATATGTTGAGTGAAACTGATTTCGATGATTATTACCGACCTACCAAAGTAATGTCAGAGGTTTCTCAAGTAAAGGCAGGAAGATACCATAATCTTGCTTTGACAAGAAATGGAGAATTATTCGCCTGGGGGAATAATGATTATGGACAAATAGGTGATGGTACAACCGAAAGCCGACTTTTGCCAGTAAAAATAATGTCTGGAATTGTGGATGTGAACGCAGGATATGATCATAGTCTTGCAGTAACCAACACGGGAGACTTATATGTCTGGGGGGGTTATACAAGTCCGGCAATAAATCATAACAGGATTCTAAACCCAACCAAAATACTCTCTGGCGTGGCTATTGGTAATGCAATGCCACTGATAGAAGAAAAAGAAGACTATCTTTACGACCAGAATGAAGCGGAAATAACCTTGCCGACTGAAAAAATAGAGCAAGTTACTGATACAGCTTCTGCTAAAAACACCATCAAAGAAACCGCTTCTACATTAAATGTAGAACAGAAGCAAAGTGCCAATGCTATTGATCAGATGACGCTTTTTGCCGAAGCAGCGGCTGCGCAGGCAGTGACTGCAGATGTGGACAGCAATGACATTGTGATAGATGAGAACAGTATAAGGGAAAATGAGAGTTTAGCATCTCAAGCTGCCAAAGGAGCTGAAGAAGCTCTGGTATCATCAGGAATAACACCGCAGCGCGAACTAAACAGCGCCATTAAATATCGAACTTCTAGCAGCAATGATGTAAAAATCACCATTGACCCATCAGCAGTCAATACGACGGCAGATAGTATCAGAGTCGAAACTCCTGATTATGCCGTATCTTTAAGCAAAGAAGCCCTAAGAGAAAACGTCGGCGATAGTCCATTGGTGATCACCATCAGTGAAGATGAAAACACAATTTCCTATCTGCCCAAATACAATTATTCCTCTGATCGCTTAAACAGTTTTTTAAACAGCCAGTCAGATTCTAACCTTAGCCCAATATCGGCAGTATTAGCAGCACTAAATGTCAATAAAGTGAAAGTAGGGTTTAACAAACCGGTAAACCAGAATATCAAAGTTTCATTGCCGCCAGCCAGCGGAGATAAAAACTATCAGGCGGTAATAAAAAGTGACGGAACGCCGGTAGGGGGCAAATACAATCCAGCTACAGACAGCATAGATGTTAAGATCAAAGAAAGTGGCACTTATGAAGTAAGAGAAAACCAAAAGAACTTCAGTGATATACAAAACAAAGCCCAAGAAATGCAAAGAGCAATAAAAGTGCTAGCATCAAAAGGAATAATCAATGGAACCACAGCAACCGAATTCTCACCTGATAAGCATATATCCAGGGCTGAGATCGCTGCCTTAATCGTTAGAACCCTATCAAAATTAGATTTAAATGCTGATGGAGGATTCAGTGATGTAAGCAAAAGCGACTGGTTTTGCGCAGCTGCAGGATCAGCAAAAAATAATGGAATCATGAACGGAACCTCCGCTACCATATTCGAACCGCGCAGCAGCATAAAAAAAGATCAAATAGTAGCGGTAGCAGCCCGGACACTGAGAAGCGAAATGAGATACAAGAATCCCAGTGATATAGAAAGCTATCTGGGAACTTACAAGGATCGAGCTGCAATACCGGCATGGGGAAGCACCGACATAGCTATGGCAACCAGAGAAAATCTGGTTATGCAAAGAAGTGACAGCAAATTTGGACCAAATAGCACCATGACCCGGGGAGATGCAGCCATTGTGCTTTATAGGATGTTTATGAGGATTTGGTAGGGGGCCATATTTACTCGGAAGCTAATTGATTATTATCATATATTAGCAACATAGATAGCGGAAAGGGGAAAATGGTTTGTTTTATCCTGATACTATTTTGTTCATTGTTGCAGGTATTAGTTTTGTAATTGTTCTATTATTGATGGTCTTCTTATTGCTTACTAAAAAGCGGGGCCAGATTTATAGAACTATTTTGAAACAAGACACCCAGACACTTGATGCATTAAGCAGCACTTTGAAGATGAGCCTTATTTCGTCAAGATCCAGTACTAATGATTCGACAGAGTTGTTGAAGAGAGCGAACACCAGTATTATGGGTTCTGAGCTTGATGACACCGAACCTATGAATAGTTCAATGAAAACTGCAATTCGTGATATTCACCACGACACACTCAGTGAAAAATATGAGATCATTAAAGAAATTCAAGGTGGTGCGATGAGCACCATATTTCTTGCCCGCAACAACAAGCTTGGGAATCTATGGATAATCAAGTATATTGACGCGAAACTAGGGTTTCTTGCTGAAGAAGAAATCTTAAAACTGCTCAACCATATCAGCTTGCCTAAAATTGTTGACATAATTCATACAGAGCATGGTGTCTATTTAGTGGAAAGCTACATCGAAGGTATACCTTTGAATAGTCTCTTAAATGAACAGCCAGGGTTGAGTCAGAGTATTGTTCTTGAATGGGCAGAGCAATTAGCGCAGGTCTTGTCTTATCTTCATTCGCTGGAGCCTCATTCCATTTTGCATTTAGATTTGAAACCATCAAATATTATGCTGACACATAACAACCGTTTAGTAGTCATTGATTTTGGTATATCTAAACGGCAAAATGAAAAGCTTACTGATGTCATTGCGGTGACATACACTTATGCAGCACCTGAACAATTAAGAGACAAGATTCCGGAAAAACACATTAAGCTGATTAATGAACGATTTGGAGTGCTTCCAGAAGAAAGAACCAAATGGAAATTAGATGCCAGAACCGATATCTATTCTTTAGGTGTTATATTATTTGAAATGGCGGTAGGGTCAATTCCGACTATAAATAATCTAGAAAAACTATACCAATATGTATCGGAAGAAATGGCGTTTATTGTATTGAAATGCATAGCAGTTGATCCGAAAGATCGTTTTCAAAGTGCCGAGGAATTATTAATTGCATTAAACACTTTAAAAAGCTCGCGGGTCAAAATGGATCGCACATTATTGTACCGTAAAATAGCAATGGCCGGGGCTATTGTTGCTTTCCTACTGTCAGGAAGTAGTCTGGCAAGTGGAGCCTATATTCATCAACAAGAGAGATCGGCCTTGCTATCTATGGATCCTGCTGTGGTCATTGTGAGCCGTCAGCAAAGTGCAGAAATTAAAATCGACAAAAGGAGCCTTAACGGGAAAGTAACGCCTTTTGATGGAAGTCAGATGCGCTGGTCCGCATCACATGATAACGTAGCTCAGGTTGAGGGGAACAAGGTCTTCGGCCTTAATGTTGGAGATACCGAATTAAATGGATCATACCGCAATAAAAGTATTCACGTCAAAGTAAAAGTAGTAGAACCTATGAACGGAATGGTTGAAATCTCGCAAAGATTTCAACTCGGCAGAACGATTGGGGTTTGGGCAGGTAGTTTAGAACGGGAGCACCATGATGGACCGCTGCCTGAAGCTGATTTCGTATCTCCTGAAAGTATGAGCGTTACTGAGGATGGAACCATATATCTTTGTGATTCCGGTATTATTCGAGAAATTAAAGAAGGGGTTGTAGAGAGTATAGAATTGGATCCTGATTTTCTTGTACCACATTTAGTGAAGTATTATCAGGACAATTTGTACATATTGACTGATCCTTGGGAAGAAGATGGAGAGAAATATTATGGAATAATCCGGATGAATGATGAAGGTGCCGAAGGACTTCTAATTGCTGAAGCTGCATACACAGCCATCGAGGACTTTGCTTTCACAAGAGAGGGACAGATGATATTCATAGATCGAAATGCTGGTATGGAGCAAGTTTATTTGAAAACGCTGAATCTGGAGAATAGTGAAGACATTAGAACGCTATGTGTACTTCCAGATGGAACATCTGCACTAACCTTAGATGATCAAGGAGCTGTTTACCTTGCCAACCCAATTTTGGGAACCATTCAAATGTACAAGGAGGGAAAACTATCCAATATTGCAGGGCTAGAGAACCAAAAAGCATTCATCGATGGTGATGCCCCGTTATTCTATGAGCCGCAGAGGATTCATTATTCATCTGGGGCTTTATACATTTGGGATTTCAATGTATTGAGAAAACTCAGCATAGAGAATAATGTGGCGCTAAACTGCATTACTGTCGCAGGTGAAGCATCACCTGAGTTTAATATGGATATTAGTCCTGCCAAAGCAGAGGATATCGTGTTGCCTAATAGTAAGCTAATGGATTTTGCAGTCCTAGATAATAGCATTTTGATCACTGATCCTAAGCGTGGAATTGTTTGGGAGATGGAGTGAGAATTCATTCGAGTATTGTTTATTACATAAAAAGTACTAGTTGTTACATTACGGGAATTCACCTCTTGAAAACAGCGAAAATGGTGATAGAATTACTATTGATTTGTCGAAAGGCAAATCATTTTTCTATCTAAAAACAAGTATATTCATATAGGTACCTGTAACCAGTCCGCAATTGTAAGTACTCATATAGAGTTCAAGCTAAATAAGCTGCATTGATTTATAAGCGGAGGAGTGTATTAAATGCAAATTCAAGCAGTTTCGGAACTTGAAAAAAGGGGGGTGCCTGTCTGTTTTATTAATCATAGTGTTGCTGTTTATTCCGGTGATTGGTAGGATAGCGATTTTCATGATACTCCGCGGGCGTAAATCGGGAACGATATTTATGGCAGTTTGCCAGAATCGTGGCAATGAGATAAAGATTCGATCTATAAGCGAAAGTCTTGATAGGGGGAGAAGAATGATTAAGCAAATTGGCAAATTCTTGTTAGTAATAACTATACTTTTGACTAATCTATTTAGCGGTACTTCTCAAGGTGCAGAGTTGCTTAAAGTCCGCCTTAACCAGATTATTCAAAGTGGAAATAGTGCATTCGTGTATATGGATGTTGTCGACACCGAGTCGAAATCAATCAATGACTTGAAAATTCATGAGTTAACTATATCCTATGGTGGAGAAGATTTGGAATTAGAGAGCCTTGAAAACTTCAATAGTGTACTGGATGGATCTTCTTATATATTTGTTATCGATCTGGCAAAATCGCTAAAAAATGAGCAACTTACTGCACTACAAGCAGAGTTGATAAAGTTTGTTGAACAAATGAGCTCTTCAAGTTATGTTGCTTTGCTCGTTTGTAAGGATGAGGTCAGTATACAAACTGATTTCACCAAAGATAAAGAGCAATTAATAAAAAGTATCAGCGCTCTAAAACAAGGAAGTAATCAGTCAGTGTTATTCAGCGGTTTAGTTAGAGCTCTGGAAATTGCTAAACGAGATGATAGCAGAATTCCTCTAAGAAAATCAATAATTGTTGCAACTGATGGATTAACGGAATCCAAAGCCGGTTTCTCACATGTTGAGATACAGGAGTATCTAAAAGAAGGGCAGATACCTTTTTATCTGGTTGGAATAGATGAAAACAAGAGTAATCCTAACCAGAATCTGGCTCAACTTGGTTCATTGATGCGACTATCAGGTGGAGAAATTTTCTACACTGATACGTTCGGTATTCCGTGGGCATTTAGTGCAGCGAAAGAGAGGGCTCAGGGAGGATACAAAGCAGAGGTAATGCTAAAAAACAGTTCAGCGAAAAATCAAAAACAGTTACTGGAAATTAAAGCTGTTTATGGGGGTAAGACTGTTCAGGCTGCTAGAGAGATAAGTTTTTTTAAAACGGACATCACAAGTGAAACGCTTCCGATAATCAAGAATTCTTGGTACCAACCATATTTAACGTCCATTGAATACTACACTTCACAGATATCACCGATAGTACTCTGGTCTGTAATTGTTACTCTTATTTCCATTTTCTTTCTAATACTTTTTCTTATTTATCGGAAAACAATAATGCGAAAAAGGATAAATGCTAAAACTCAATCAGCATACTTGGATCCCCGTGAAAAATATCCGGAGCCGATAAAAGATTTCAAACAAATGCCAGCGAGGATGACTCCGAATATGACTTCAGACAGCTCGAAAACCATGGGCTTGTTAAAAAAGCCCGACCAGTATGATGCTGATAAAACTCAGCCATTAGTTAGACAATCCTATTTTTTAAACATGATAGAGGTCGGGGATGGGGAAACAAGAGAGTTCGAAGGTATGATAATTGATTCTATTTCAATTGGACGGAGCAAAAACAATGGAATTGTTATTAATGATAAAACCGTATCTGCGATGCATTGTGAAATAAGTGTAGGACCTGAGGGGCTTGTGATTTCTGATAAAGGATCGTTAAACGGTACGGAGATAAATGGTGAAAGAATTAGTGAATACGCTTTGTTCAAAAGTGGTGATCGTATAAAAATTGGTCGAATAGAAATGCTTGTTAGTTATTCCAAGCAAAGTGCCACTGTATGAGGATTAAAGCAGCATGTCGTACCCATAAAGGATTGGTTAGAGAAAATAATGAAGACAATTTCTATTTAAATGGAGTTTTTCTTTCGACAGAACAAGCTTATGGAGGCTGGCTTGCTAATACAGAATCGAATAGCAAGCAGCAAGTCTATGCTGTTTGTGACGGCATGGGAGGGTTGTCGTGCGGAGCGGAAGCTGCCTTTTTTGTGGTCTCACGGTTAAAAGACCTGAATTTGAAATGGAGATTTTCTATTACTGAATCAATTCGGAAGTTTATTCAATCGACAAACAAATCATGTTTCTACATGAACCAAGGTAATTTTCTTTCAGGTTGTACTATTGCTATGGTTTGCGTTTGGGGGCAACGCGCCTGGGTTGTACATGTAGGCGATAGTAGGGTGTATTTATTAAACAATTCAGTTTTTGAAAAACTTACTATAGATCATACTCAAGCTCAATGGTATATAGATCAAGGAATCATGGCGACAAAGGATGCATCCTTGCACCCTGAAAGACATGTTTTGAGGCAATATATTGGAATGGAACCGGAAGTCAACGCGCGAATACCGAGCATAACCAAGCCGATTTCGATAAAAAAGGGTGATATATTCTTGATTTGCAGTGACGGATTGACTGATATGGTTCCAGAGATTGAATTAGATGAAATGATAAGAACCACTGAAAATTGTTCACATAATTGCAGAAAAATGGTTGATCGTGCCTTGGATTATGGAGGCTGTGACAATGTTACTGCAATGTTGATTAAAGTTGAGGGGCTTTGATCTGAGGAGGGGATTTGGTGAGCTTTGTTCTTACAGCTTATTTCGATGCAGGGATACAAGAGATGGTATTGCCAAGCATTAACAATCGATCAATTACCATGGAAATAAAAAAGGAAATAACAGGACTTACAAAAGATGTTTCTTTGGAATTAGATGTCTTCGATAATTTGTGGAGGATACAAGCTAATAAAGATATTTGCTTTCAGGAGCATGAAAACAATGTGTTGAAAGACGGAATGAAGATTCAGGCTACCTTCTTGGAGAACAGCAATCAATTGGTCATACTAGTTGAAGAAATCTTTCCTGGACTTACTGAATTTGATAAATATGTATGGAAATCTAGTGTATTAAGCTTGGGTTCAGGCTCAAACAATAATATAATATTTGATTCGGGGAATTTAGTTTCAGGGCAGCACGCCTTATTGGAGATGCATGACCATGGTATTGCAATGTTAATAGACTGTAATAGCCGCAATGGAATATTCGTTAATGGAAAACGAATTAAGCAACAGGCAATACTAAATTACGGTGATACCATTTATATGGTTGGCTTAAAAATAATCTATTTAAATTCTATTTTAGCGATAAATCGCCCAAAAGATTCTTTATTGGTCAAAGGGCTTGAACCATTACTAAATGAACCTATGCAAGAATTCGAATTGCCAGAACCTGAGGAATTCTACCAACGGAGTCCCAGACAGCTACCCAATATGGATACGGAGGAAATTGAAATCGAAGGGCCGCCCAATCCTCCTAACCAAAGACGTCAACCCATATGGATGTCTGTTGGGCCGGCTTTAACCATGGTTATACCAATGACAATGGGCATATTATTCATGACTTTTGCATTGCAAAGTGGATCAGGGGTTGCACGTCCTTTTATGTATATGGGGATCGTAACTTCAGGAAGCGCAGCTCTAATTGGAGTATTTTGGGCAATTGCCAATTATCGTTTTTATAGCAAACAGACCAGAATTGATGAAGAAAATCGTCAGCAGCGTTATCGCAAATATTTAGAGAAAATCAGAGCGGTGCTATTTTCTAAACACTCAACTAACCGCGAGATAATGCTATCATCATATCCCCATACATTGGAGACCATGCGCTGGGTATTCGAGCCGGATAGGCACTTGTGGGAACGCAATGTAAATCATAATGATTTTCTTACCATTCGCTTAGGGATGGGATCATATCCAACTTTAAATCAAGTTAAGGTTCCGAAGAGTCGATTTTCGCTAATTGACGATGATTTGGTAGAAAAGCCATCCGAAATAGAAAATGAGTATAAATATTTGAACAATGTTCCAGCATGCCTTTCTTTAACAGAATACAATTTGATAGGAATAATAAGTGACAGCCGCGTCAAAACTTTAGAAACTGCACGTTTGATTGCGGCACAGATTGCTCTATTTCATTCCTACACGGATGCAAAAATGGTTTTTATATATTCTGCTGCTGAAGATTGGAGTTTTGCACGTTGGCTTCCCCATGTATGGTCAGAGGATGGGGGTCTTCGCATGGTTGCTAATGATGCAAACAGTACTGGAGAAATACTATATCATCTTTCAGCCGTTGTTCGAAATCGAATTGAAGATGAAAATAACCGGATTCCCAAGCGAAAACTACCCCACTATATACTATTCATAGCTGACCCAACTTTAGTTGAGAACGAGGCAGTTATGAAAGTTCTTATTAATTCCACAAAAGAGCTAGGCTTTTCAGTACTGCTATTCTATGATCGAATTGATCGTTTGCCTAATAATTGTATGGTCATTATCCAAAGAGACAATGAGTTTAGTGGGTTTTACAGTTTGGATAATGTGTTTCCATCAATGGGGCAAATTGTATTTGATACGGTAACTAATTTTCAGTTGGACGAGACTTTTAGGCTATTGTCAAGGATTAGAGTAAGGGAAGCAGAAGGGTCAGGTGCTATTCCTCAATTACTCAACTTTTTGCATATGTATAAGACTAATCAAATAGAGAACTTCGATATCTACCGAAATTGGCTTGAAAATAGAACCTACGAAAGTATGAGAGCAATCATTGGTCATCGGGGAGGAGGAACGCCATTATTCCTTGATATCCATGAAAAATACCACGGACCGCATGGTTTAGTAGCAGGGACTACAGGATCAGGGAAAAGCGAGATTTTGCAAACATACATACTTTCTATGGCCATGAGTTATCATCCGTATGAAGTATCGTTTATTCTGATTGATTACAAAGGTGGAGGAATGGCTGAAAGTTTTCGAGATTTACCTCATGTTTCAGGGATAATAACTAATCTTGGTGGAAATCAGACAAATCGGGCACTAGCTTCTATAAACAGCGAAATCAAGCGGCGCCAGGCAGTGTTTAATGAGTACAAAGTCAAGCATATAGATAATTATATAGAGTTATTCCGGATGGAAAAAGTAGCCGAACCGATCCCGCATCTAATAATAATTGCTGACGAGTTTGCGGAGCTGAAAAAGGAACAGCCTGACTTTGTAAGAGAGATCGTAAGCGCTTCTAGAGTTGGGAGAAGTTTAGGGGTTCATTTGATTTTAGCAACTCAAAAACCTGCTGGTATTGTTGATGAACAAATCAGGTCAAATTCGAAATTTCGTTTATGTTTAAGGGTGCAAGATAAGAGCGACAGCCAGGATATGCTTAAACGGCCTGATGCAGCATACATTACTCAGGCAGGCAGAGCATTTTTTCAAGTAGGTAATGATGAAATATTTGAAGAATTTCAGTCAGGATGGTCGGGGGCTTCTTACGAGCCAGAAATTCCTTATACTGATGAGAAAAACAATGAAGTAAGAATGATAAATCTGTGGGGAAGACCAATTGTAATTGCTTCTCAGCATAAGCGATCAGATTCTGAAAATAAGAATGCAGATTTACAGATCGACATTATAACCCAACATATGAGAAAGTTAGCCACTTTGCATAATGTTAAGCCTATCTCAAACATTTGGCTGCCTCCTCTGCCTGCAACTGTTTTTTTGCACCAGCTTGCTACATTCGCCGAGCCAGTCGAAAAGGGAACAATTAGCCCCTTGATAGGCTTAATAGATGACCCCATCAATCAAGAGCAACGTGCCTTTAGGCTGAGTTTTTTACATGAGAATCATGTGCTCATTTGTGGTGGAATTTCCGGAGGAAAAACAACACTTGTGCAGACGATTCTGTTTTCTTTGGCATCATCAATGAGTCCCGAGCAAGTGCAAATATACATAGCTGATTTTGGATCTCGTACTTTAGGTGTGTTCGGGATATTGCCACACGTCGGTGATGTAGTTTTTGACGACAATATTGATAAAGTCGAAAAACTAATTGCAATGATTTCAAAAGAATTGACAAGAAGAAAAAAGGTCTTTTCTGAAAAAGGAATTGGGACTTATCGTGAATATATTACACTCTTTGAGGATATACCGGCGGTTATTCTTGCAATAGACAATTTTGCTGGTTTTATCGAAAATTGTCCAAAACAAGAAGATGGTATTTTGCTTCTAGCTAGAGAAGCTGCCAGTTATGGTATTTTCTTACTAATAACGTGTAATAACTATTCTGATATACGGGGAAGGATAAGGCAAAATATCCGCTTTGGAATTGGTCTGCAATTGGCTGATCGTTTTGAATATGAGGAAGTATTAGGTGTTCGATCCGAAATAATAGCCGAGTCGCATGTTCCGGGTAGAGGATTAATTATAGACAGTAGTACTATGCAAAAAATGAAAGGCGCCAAAGAAGCGAAGCCACTTGAATTTCAAGTGGCAATTGCGATTGAAGTCGAGAATCCGGCTGCACTAAATCAAGAACTAATGGCAATTTTTAGAGAAACGGCAAACAATTGGGGAGGCGCGAGAGCGCCCGGTGTTCCACAGATTCCAACAGATATGTCATATGACGCATTCACTAATCTTCAAGATGTGCAAAGTATGAGAAAAGAGGGGTTAATTCCTCTTGGATATGACTTGAGAGAAGCTCAGCTTGTCGGGATAGAACTACAAAGAGTTTTCTGCATGGCCATCAGTGGTGCGCCCAGAAGCGGCAAAACAAATGCTTTGAAAGCACTTGTTTTAGAGGCTGTTAAAGCTGAGCACATTGTTTATTTAATTGATGCCGCTGATCGTCCGTTATCAAACTGGGCCAGGGAAAGTTGCATAAATGATTATGTGGGAAATGCTGATGAGTTATTTTCATTCGCAAGTCAAATCTTGGTTCCTGAATTCACTCGTCGTAATAAAAAGATAGCCTCAGTAGGAGGAAGAAAATTCAGTGACCTTGCAATGCATGGCGAAAAGCATATTGTGGTTTTTATTCATGATATGAACTTTTTTTTGAACACAGTATATACCGATTCGAGAGATATGCGAGGTTTTTTCGAAAGTGCTTTCCGGGTGGGTGATTCTCATAGAATCACCATTATTGCAAATATAACCAAAGAAGATACCAGCATTCATGTCGGCAGACCCTTGTTGATGAATTTTATTGCATGGAAAGAAGCACTCCATTTGGGAGGTCAGGTCGACAACCAAAAGATACTTGATTTCGATTTGCCTCCTAGCGAAAGAGTGCGTAAATTACCGGCCGGTCAGGGGCACACAATGGTAGATAATCAAACGGTTAAGCTGATAATGCCCCTCATGTAAATAAGAGGATTATGTAATGTTCTTTTTAGCTGTATGGGATACAAATGAAAATCGCGCTAGAGATTTGGTGGAGAGAATTTCAGCCTTTGAGACCACATTTAGAGAAGCAATAGTACTTCCACATAAATTATGTCAGCAACAAATTGCTGTATGCGCTGCAATTTTTATTTCTTTTCAAGAGCTAAACGAAGATGTCATTGAAACCGCGCGGCTCGCCCGTCTTTATAATGAAGAAGCTTTCATAATTTTGATTACTGACAAAGATGCGGATCTTACTAGATTTTTAAGACCTACTATAAGGCCTAGCGGAGTTTTGTTTTATCCTTTGAATAACAGACAGCTAAG
>JAVBKS010000005.1:0-85355 GCA_031553935.1 Syntrophomonadaceae bacterium | reverse complement strand
CTTTTAAAGCAGCTTGAAAAATGGCACAAAAATCTTGACCACGAGAAGATTATCAGTGCCGTTTTGAAAATCCCGACCGAAAGCCGGGATGTATGTGGCGTATTACAGTCGCACGCCTGAAAATGAGGCGCGTGCGGGAAGGTTTGTCGAGATTATCCTCAGCCTTGTCGAAAATGAAGATGAACTCTACCGCATCGTCCGTGAGGAAGGCGAACATATCTTGTGGGACTGATATGCTTTATCTTTTAAGGGAAAAGGCTGACGAACAGTATAATAGAGAGCGGGGGGGATTTCTTGCAGGAAGATATGAAAAACGTCGCCTACACAAAAGAGTATCTGGATGAGCTTGCAGATATTCATCACCCCCTGTTTACGCTTGAATGTGGCAAAAGTGAAGAATACATGGCTTGGTTTGACAAGGGCGGGCAGTAGTCAGCAAAAGAAGATAATGCTTATAAAAAATGTGCCATGAATTTTCATGGCAACAGTTTTTCTTTCGGCAACAATCAGTGCTTTTTTAATACTGTTTTCTGGCATGGAGAAAGCCCGCAACCTCTTGCAGTTACAGGCTTTCATGGCGGAGAAGGTGGGATTCGAACCCACGTGCCCAGTTAAGGACAACTCGATTTCGAGTCGAGCTCGTTATGACCACTTCGATACTTCTCCATATATTTTTATTCTTGGCACTATATGATTCACTCTTGCCGCCGCAATTTTTCAAAAAAGGAACTTAAGATCGCCGCACAATCTTTTTCTAAAACTCCTGGCTCGACTTGAACTTGATGATTCAAGCCCGGGCAACGAGTAATGTCAAACACCGAACCGGCAGCCCCCGCTTTGCGGTCTTTGGCTCCATAAACTAATCTGCCTAATCTGGCATTAACCATTGCTCCAGCGCACATTACACATGGTTCTAAGGTGCAATAAAGAGTGATTTCATGTAATGACCAGTTACTTATTTGGACTGCTGCTTGCTTTAGAACAATTAGCTCGGCATGAGCAGTCGCGTCACGAAATTCTTCTTTCCTATTATGTGCTGACGCAATAATCTGGCCTTTATGCACTGCTATTGCTCCGACCGGAACCTCTCCGGCTATCGCTGCTTGACAGGCTAATTCTAACGCCATTTGCATATACTTTTCGTCCTTCAATGCAAATCTCCGTTCTATGGTGCGCCCGGAGGGATTCGAACCCCCGACCCACGGTTTAGGAAACCGTTGCTCTATCCTGCTGAGCCACGGGCGCTCGCTGCCACCGCAAAACTAGCGAATTATGGAAAAAACATTGCTTGAGCTCACTAATCCACAGGTAATATAACATATGTTTTTTCCATTTGTCAATTTGCTCTAAACGCAGCAATTTTACTGCCTAGACTCCCTTACACCATTCAATTATTGATGCCGCAAACCATAATTATCCGATTATTGTCATATACCTTGATTTCTAGGTTGGAATTGACAATTATGTGCGAAATAAGTCCTATGTATTTTGCCTTTTCAGTATTGACATCCGGTATTTTTCTGGAATAAAGTGTAATTACCTTTGTAATCATTATAATTTAAGGACTTCTTGAAATTGGAAATCCTGATTATTATTTGGTGACAAAAGGAAATTTTTCGGAGGTGATCATTTTGGAGAAAAACCTTAGGCAAATTGGCAAACACACCTGTGTCGTATCCTTGATATTAGCTTTGTTGTTAGGTATTAATCCTGCAATCTTAGGTCAAAAAGCTCAAGCTGCTCCTACATTTGATTTTACTAGTTATATGGACTATCGAAACCTTATTAACTTTAATGCCGCGCTTACAAAACTTGAAAATCTAGATAATGACGCTCTTATTCCCATCCTGCGCCAATTAAAAACCAATGAGGCTCGGGAAAGCTATTTTAATAAAGATTGGAACGAAGGCAAGACCGACCTAGACTTACGTAACGAAATGATTGCTGCGACCAAAGACTTCAGAAATTTGTACTACGATCCGGAACTGTTTATTAATGATCACAGAGATACGTTTTACTCTCTGTTCCCAGAGACCGTTGATAGAGTTGATTTCGACTACTTAATAGATACTGCACCGCTGGCAATCGGCGCAGTTTTCCTCAAAAACAGAGAGGAAATCAAAGCCAAGCTTGATAAGTCGGAAGCTGACATATTATCAGTCTTGGTCCCGTTCGCTCGGCAAGGCTGGGGTCATATTAAACCAACCTCTGGAAGCGCCGATTTCGTCAATGGATTAAATGAAATAAAATGGACTGATGAACTATTAGAGGAAACAGCTCTATCCATAGCCGCTTTGTGCGATCCTGATCAAAAAGCACAATTGGCCTTGATTTACTCAATTGTACGCTACACTATGGTACCTACCGGAGATACCTTTGATAATTGTTTCACTGAGGAGATATCAAGAGAAGATTTTACCGGAAGAATTATTAGCGGCAAATTAAACCTGCCTGGGGCAAGCAGTACGGATTTAGATATTATTATGAGAGTGGCTGGTGCAGACGTAACCGACAAAGGGCTTTGGTTTTCAAGTGATACCAGCGTAATAGCACCAGATCCTGCTAATCCTCATTTGCTAAAAGCAGTTGGCAGCGGGAACGCCCGGGTTACTTTCTACCGCAATAATACTGTTGCACCTGCATCAGTAACTCCTGTCAAAGACTGGCTATATGTTTTTGAGGTGCATGTTGACTAACTATGAGACTCAGTTGAGATAATCGATACCGTTACTATATTTTAATATGATTAAAAAGAACCGCCTTATAAAAAGGGGGTTCTTTCATTTCGGTGTGCCCGGCGATACAGCATGGCTTCATCTCTTTGTACTTTTATCTTAGTTAAAGTATCGCCATCGATGTTTTAGCTCAAGCTGAAATGATATTGTAATAATGGATAACCAACATCAAATGTATTGCAAATACACCGATAGAAATTATTCTTAAAATTGGCGTTTAAAAGCTTCTCAGGATCGTTTTTACAGAAGCTTTTAAATATTTGATATGTAGAGCGACGTGAATTATTAGTAAGCATCCGGTCAAATAAGCCGCACATTCATGGACGTGCTCAATAGTTGGGTTATATCCATCTAGAGGTAATACTACCGCCGATATCATAATACCAGTAGTGATTATGACAATAATGCCTATCAGCAGAGTGATATTTAGAAAATATGTCTTTAAGGTTTTTGCTTTAATTTTATTCTTCACAAGATTTTTTGTAGTATTCACAATCCACGGTCTGTTTAAGACAAGATGTAATCCTAATACTAACAAAACGGACAATCCTACTATTTCATGAAAGACCAGCCCGGTATCCTCAGCAAAAAGTAGAGCCGTAAATAAAACCATCATAACGGCATCGAGAATAATTTTAACGTTATTTTTAATTTTCATTGCAGTTCAGAATTCTCCCTTCGACTAAGATGATCTCAGTTTAATAGATGAATCTTAATCTGCAATGTAAGAGTTCTTATTCTTTCCTTAACAGCTGTTTATGGCAAGATTAAAATGGTATTTGCCAACACATACAGCCCATGATGGGGCATTGTGTTTGGCAAGGAAAAAATGCAACAAACGGCTAAAAATAAATGCAACACCCGAAATGGAATTACGGCCAAATTTTGGAATTCGCTAATATGAAAAAAAGAACCTCCTTAAATAAAGGGGGTTCTTTCATCTCGTTATGGCGCGCCCGGCAGGATTCGAACCTGCGACCTCCAGATTCGTAGTCTGTTACTCTATCCAGCTGAGCTACGAGCGCAAACTGGCGGAGAGAGGGGGATTCGAACCCCCGAGACAGGTATTAGCCATCTACTCGCTTAGCAGGCGAGCGCCTTCAGCCAACTCAGCCATCTCTCCATATTGTCAGCTATTTATGTGCCGACAACAAGAGTATATTACCATTAATTTTAACCTTTGTCGAGTGGCGGGGTTGAATATTTTTCGATCCGTTACTTTGGTTTTCGTGTTTTTGGAAACTCATGTGGGTGTTTTATTTGGAAAGCGTTATAATTAACGAAAACCGATTTCTTTTTTCCTGGATTTTTTATTAAGGAGTATTAATATGGCTACCTTTTTACTTATTTTGACTGTTCTCTTTATTATTTTGGGCATCATCGGCTGCATTGCCCCGGTTATTCCCGGACTACCTATTGCTTTCATTGCAGTACTGCTTTATGCCTATTATGATGGCTTTGTCCACATAGGGTTAAACTACTTAATCATTATCGGAGTATTGACGATTATTGCCGTCGGGGTAGATTATCTGATGGTATATTTAGGCACGAAAATTTTTGGAGCTTCCAAAGCTTCTACCATAGGTGCCCTAATTGGTTCTGTTGTAGGAATTCCGTTCATTCCTCCCCTTGGCATTATTGTTTTCAGTTTCTTAGGCGCTTTAGCTACTGAGATGTATATTACTCAAGATATTAATAAGTCACTTAAAGCTGCCTTTGGCTCTTTCTTAGGCTTTATTTCCGGAACCTTTTTTAAAGTTGCTCTAGGCGTAGCTATTCTCATTAGCTTCATTATTAAAGTAATATAATAAATGGCGATCCCTAGTTGGTAGCTGCAAGGAATTTTTGTGCTTGCACTTGTAATAACCGGTCTTCCTCGTCCACAGCGGTTATCTCAAGACCGTGGGGTTTGGATTTACCTTTTTCATCTATATGCACAAAGGTAATAAAAGCATCAGCATAGCGGTCACCATTCATGGCATCGGTCATTTTGACATAAACTATCATTCTGGTGTTCCCCGTAAGAACCACTTTCGCTTCAATTGTTATTATAGTGCCTAACCTAACCGGACGCGTGTATTTCAGTTCATGCACATTATGACAAACAACAGAATTAGGCGAAGTAATGGTAGCTGCCGCAATAAACCCCGCTGCGATTATTAATTCGGCTCCTTTTCCTGCAAATAGCGTGCCGTGATGATTAAGATCCTCGCTTTTAACTAAATGCTGGCTTGTTTTTGCTATGATTTCCATTCGGTCCACTCTCCTTGGCTATTTCTCTATTACTGCTATAAGTATTGTAATACTAATTCGCATTTTAATACTACCCTGATGTGGATACCGAGAGAGCTTGCCTTAGGGTGTGTCGCAAAACCCACTGTTCTTATGTCCTAAATTTCCTTCATAGTCCTGGATTGACAATGTAATTTTTTGGTCTTAGACTAACTATATGTATGAAAATTATGTAAAAGGAGGCTGGTTGTTGGATTTATTGCCATTAATTTTAGTTAAATCCCTGTCAAACCATATTTGATTTAAGGAGTTGAATACATAAATGATTATAAAACGCAGGCATATTAGCCTTTTGCTCATTCTGACTATGCTGGCTACCTTATTTATTGGAGTTGGAACTGCCAGTGCCTATTCATCAATTTCTGCTCAAAAAGTCAAGACTATTTCCTATAATAGCACAAATGTCGGAGTGATTAAGATAGCTGATGATGCCTTTGATATCAGCCCTGGAGATTCCATAACTTTTACTCTGCCGGAATACTACGTGTTTGCCGATCAAATGGCTCAGCCAAGCAATACGGCTCCAGCCTTTAACACTAACGGAGTACATGTGCCGATAAGTTATGACGGAGATACAAATTTGTATCTCGCCTCTGACTATTCCATCACTGGCGGCGGAGTAAATACAAATGAATTCACCCTAACTCTGAATAATACCGCTTCTAAACAAGACAACGCGCACGAGGTCACGATTTTAATCTATCTAAATAATATTGCAATTTCTACTAGAGCAAACGATTGCATCGTTTCCTATGAAGGTACCGGCGGTTTTCCATCAAATGGCAACTTATTGCTGGCGAGGCTTGTTAATAACGGTAAAGTAACAGTATCCGCTAATGGCGTACAGGCCAGCTCTGGTTTATTTAACTTTACACTTCAGGTTAGAGAGACTTTCGCCGGCTCACTGCACAACACTAACGAGACCTTAAGGCTAAAATTACCAAGGGGCTTTGAATGGAACAGCACCGGCAATTTCACCCCGCAATTGGCAGAGCAAATTGCTGCAGGTGATATCGAGTTTTCACTAGGTACTAATTTAGAGGAACTAAAAATAAACTATAAAGCTGCAAACAAGACCACCGCTGCATCAGGCTTCGATGTTGACCTTAGTTTCTATGTAACGAATAAACTTAGAACTCTGCCCGGGCCAATTATTGCGGATTCACGCGGAGATTCCACTATATCAGTTGACAACATAACTGTAGGCACTTACGAATTAGATGATATTTCGGATTATTTTACTCCTACAGCCGAGCAAACTATCATAGATGCGCAGAGTGTAGCTGCAAGTATAAGCAATCTTGATCTACTACTTCTTTTGTCTGACCTTCTAACAGAAGACGTATATGCAAAGATCGGGGGCATTCAGAATGCAGGTCCTTATCTAAATCTAGTCCGTGACGCCATACAGCTGGATTATTTTGCTCCCGATGCCGAGGATAAAGTCAATCAGTTTATTGATACTAATGAAGCCTTATTTAAGACTTTATTGGGCCCATCGATAACTAGGGTAGAAATCCGAGCTTTTCTCGCTGATTTTAAAACCCGAGCATTGCTCGATTATGGTCTATACATCGATTTAGATGATCTCATGACTGCTAGTAATTCCGAATTAAAGAGCCAATTGATTAATTCCGGCTTTAATTTTACTAATAACATTTTGGCAAAACCTGAGCACAATAAAATTGATACTTCCTTAAGAGGTCTGGGCTGGAACCGCGCGATAATTACCAATACCTATAATAATTTGGTTGATAGGATTGATCCCGATTATTCCGCACATAAAGCCGTTGCTCATACTACAATTAAGTGGCTGACAGTAATTGCCGGTAAAGATGGAATGCAACTTGACGGCAATGACTTATATACTTCTGTTACCGGCGAAGCTCTGGATATCCGCCTTATATTTTTAGGCCGTGAATTAACTGCGCTTAAAACCGGATCAAATCAAAATGTTGTTTCTTGGGAAACTAGTGATAGCAATGTCGTAGCTGTAAACAATGACGGGAAACTTATAGCAGTAGGTACAGGAGACGCAACAGTTTCTATAAAACTTAACAATCCAGATAAAACCACGCTATTTCAATTCAAAATTATTGTTCAGTAAGTAATTAAGCTTTAAGCCGTTGGAAATATCCAACGGCTTAATTATTTTTCACTTAGCAATCATGATACTTCGGTAATATAGGTGAGTCTATGCCGCCTTCACTTAAGTATTCGATCTAAAACAAATAATTAGACGCGATAATAGAGATTATCATGTTTCTTAACCGTTTTAAGATCAATAAACCTTTTAAGATGATGAATAATCATATGCTTTTCGAAGACGTCATCATAACGGCTTACGATCGGTCTCCCTACTTCGTAGAAAAGATGCTTCGCAGCCAAATCCTCCACACTAAGCGGTCGGTCCATCGCCTTTAACAGTAATTCCTCGTTTTTGTAAATGATATCCAGATACTCCTGCAGGCGTTTTTTTATCCCTCCATAGATAACCTCGTCATGGGCGGAAATTACAATTTTCGGATTTAGATCCATGCAGGCTTTAATTGACTTGATAAACAGACTTAGGTCACTGCTCTTAGCTGCATACCAAGGGTCATACTTGCTCAAAGTGATGTCAGCATAAAAAAGTAATTCGAGACTTTCTTCGAAGAGATAACAATGCCCTGGAGAATGCCCGGGTGCGAAGATAACTCGAATTTTTGACCTGCCCAGATCTATTACTTCTCCACCATTAAGCTCTCTGTGGACTTTAACCGGCTGTAATCCATACATGGTAGTAAATGTTTCACCCAAACTCTTATCTTCAAATGCATTAAAGCCTATCATTTCTTGATACATTTCCACTGCTTTTAGTGCAGGAGCATCCAATTTATGTATCCAGATTTCAGATTCGGTAAACGCTCGGTTCATCAACATGTGATCGATATGAAAATGTGAATTAATTACGATATCTACGCCCTCTTTGACTAAACTGCGTGCTTGATTGATATCGCAGCTGCACTCAATTAGAACCGATATATCATCTTTAATATACAGACAATTGCACAAAGGAAAATCCTGACTAGGTGCTTCTACGAAAAAAGTGTTATTACCTAAAGAAATCATAAATACCTCCTCAAGAGCGTGTTTACAATGTTAAGCCTGCTAACCATCTTCGGATTTAATGGATCTAGTATTATGATACCTTAGATTAAGCAAACAAAAAACCTTTGCATAATACTGCTATCGTTTTCGGATTTCTGCTGATAATATGTAAATCACCAAGATATTTGTTGTTAATTTCTAGTCAATTGTAAAGGAAAGTTCCTAGGGGTGGGAAAAGTAATCCTTCTTGACGACTTCATCAAAAATTTAGTCCCATTTACCGCTATGTTTAGATGAAGACGTTCATTAACAGAGAGCTCCAAATAATCATTAATTTCGTTATTTATTTATCTTCGAGCACAAAGCTTTCAGCCGACATCCCCAATTGATCAGTTAATTCCTTTGGTATTTTCACAATCGTAGCTTCTCCAGTTACGGTTATGGTCTGGTCATTAAGTGCAATTTGACCAGCGGTGCTGAAGTACTTGCCTTCAATCTTTTCGATCCAGGCTACTACTTTTACTTGTTCATTAATGGGTGTTGGCAGAATATATTTTACACTCATATTTTTGGTGACAAAAAAACTCTCAGTTACAAACCGCTCTTTTTCTTCCACGGCTACCGCTCTTAGCAAGGCTTCATCCAACAGCGATGCCAATATGCCACCATGTGATACCCCATTATAACCCTGATATTTTTCATCAATAACGGTTTCTGCAAATACTACTTTATTCTCTAAATCCGTAAACCATCGGGTTTTCAGGGAGATATCATTGCTTAGCCCGCTAATAAAGCTCCCCGGCAAATAAGGCTGTTTCATATGTCCTCCAATTCAGTTGTTCTAAAATTACAATATATCTTACACTTAATTAAGAATTTTTGTCTAATCATTTGTTAATTAGCATAATGGCACGATTTCGATTAGAGCATAACTCTGTGCTATACTATAACTGCTTTTTACCAAAATTAAATAAAATCGTTAATTGGAGACTACATTGTATAATTATCAAACTGATATTGACAAATACCGGCAAAAAATCATTCATGGCCAGAAGAAATTTGACCAACTCGGCTATTTGAAGCTATGTTTCATAGCCGCATTAATTGTCGCCGCCTATTTGTGCCATTATCATAATTATCCGCCATTATTATGCGCACTGATTGTAATAATGTTGGCTACTCTGGTTATTCTATGGATTAAACATGCTCAATTAGATGAGCAACTCGAACTCTGGCAAGGGTTAATTGGCATCAATCAAGCGTATATTGAGCGCCAGCAGGGCACTTGGGTCAATTTCCCTGATAATGGCTCTGAGTTTTTCGATATAAACCATCCTTTTGCAGCCGATTTGGATTTAGTAGGCCCTAATTCTCTGTTCCAATTATTAAATACCAGTCATACATGGCATGGCCGACAGGCATTTGTTAAGTCTCTCCTGTACAGCAATTATGACAGCCAAGAAATAAAGGCTCGCCAGTCTGCAGTTATTGAACTGAGCAATGATAGAGCCTTTGCTCATGATTACCAATATCATGCCCAAAAGATAGGCGCTAGCAATTTCGTCGTTGAAATTATCGCCCAATTAAGTGATTCCAAGCCCTTTTTTATTTCTTCATCCTTAGTGATAAAGGCCCTAATGATTGTACCCTGGTTTACTACCATTCTTTTCGTCGCCATGTTGGCGTTTAATTTGCCTATACTCTCCTGGTATGTAAACATAATGATCATTATTCAGCTCTTAATCTGGCGGGCAAGCCGCAAATCCCTCAAGAATTATTTGCAGGGCATAGTTCATTTGCCTTATCAATTAAAGAAGTATTCCCATCTGTTTTATATGCTTGATTCCAGAACTTATCAAGCTCCCCTACTAAAAGCGATTCAAGAAAAACTGGTGTACGGTGAAACCTCTGCAAGTCAAGCTATCAAGGAACTAGATCGCATAACTAATAGAATGAGTTTTATCCATAATGGTTTAGTTTATCTAATGCTGAATGCTTTATTAATGTGGGATTACCGAACTGCCATCAAACTTGACCGTTGGAAAAAGAGCTTTGGCCCGGTAGCCGAAAAATGGTTTACCGCTTTAGGCGAATATGAGTCCTTACATTGTCTTGCTAATCTGGCACAGATAAACCTTAATACTTGTATCCCCAAAATTTCTGATTCTGAGCACATAATTGACATACATGAAATGGGCCACCCTTTAATACCTGAAACCAGCCGGGTCTGTAATGACTTTTACGGGCATGATAATATTTTCGTCATTTCCGGATCAAATATGTCTGGAAAAACAACCTTTTTAAGAACCCTGGGTCTTAATATTGTACTCGCTCAAAACGGCGGTTATGTATGCGCTAAGCAGTTCGTCACTTCTCTTTTTAGAGTTTACACCTCCATGCGTATTGCCGATGATCTAAGCCAAGGATTATCAACCTATTATGCTGAGCTCGTAAGAATCAAGGCAATCCTAAATGCTGCCCAAGAAACGAACAAATTATTATTCTTAATCGATGAAATATTTCGTGGCACCAATTCATATGACCGTTTATTCGGTGCAAAAAGTGTTATCATCAAACTCGATTCACTTAAAGCCATGGGATTAATAAGTACACATGATCTGGAAATATGTAAATTAGAAGATTCACTTGAGCGCTTGAAAAATATGAGTTTTTGTGAGCAATATTACGAAGATAAAATGTCTTTTGATTATCGAATCAAAGAAGGTCCGTCCCAAAGCAGCAATGCCAGGTTCCTAATGAAGCAAATCGGAATCGAGATGGCGGATTGATAGAGTGTCAAAAAGCCACCATAAAGCAAATTCATACCTTATGGTGGCTTCAACTACATCCAAGCAACTATTTCTGTCTGAGCTCATTATTTCGAATCATATAAACGAACACCGGAAAGAGTCCGACCAGAAACGAAATAACTGTAAATAGCAGTGCGTTATCACTGTATTTGTCATATAAGTTGTAAATCAGCATCACGAAGAATATCATCATAGCTATATAGGCAAAAATATTGATAATCGGGAATTATGCTAAGGATCATACCTCCTAATGCAACTGCTACGGATATCATGCCGAGATTTTCTATTCTATTTCCCATTATCTCCATTTCTGAAACCAAGGTTCCTAAAATGAATAAATCTCCTATGGTGACCCATGCTAACCAAGGATTTTCAATACCTCTTCTTTCAGCTAAAGTATAGAGTCCAATAGATTTCAGAACATAAAAGCCTACCCCAACTAATAAAAAAACTGCGGCTGCTACTCCAAAGACTGCGAAAACCCCTAATAATTCACCAAAATCTGACATACATATTCCCCCCTTTCTTTTGATAATTACTTAATTACATATTTGCTATTGTGTTGGCAATTCCTCTTTGGTTTTGCACAATATTATCTTTTTCGACAAATCATTTCATTTACTTGAATCAATATCTAAATGTTGCTGCAAAACTTTTAGCGCTAATTGTATATCCTCCCGCGCTTCATTATTATTCTTCTTAGTGCTGATACTTTTTTTAATTTCAGCTCCAAAATACAAAGAATGTCTAATTGTTGACACTTGCGAGTAGACTCTTAGTTTTTCACCATTGACAAAAATAACTTCAATCGATTCAAGATCTTCGCTTACTGTCGTCGCAATTCTATCAATAATATCAATCTCAATATAGCCATAAACCGCATCCCTTAATACTCGAGCTTTCCTTAATTTTAGCGGTACAAAGACTCTATTGTCCGGCAAATAAAACGGCAAGGGATATGCACGCCTATATAGTGAGCGCAGTATCTCTGCTTGTGCTTTTAGATCCAATGCATAACATCTAGCCAAATCCCGTTTCACACTTTTAAGCGTTCTTTTTATAATATGCTGATCAAGTCTTTTTTCAGCAATCGAACCCGAAAGAATAACCGTACTATTTCCTTGTTCACTGTATACGGGAACAAAACCTAAAATTTCGCTGCAAATATTTACTGCTATCAAATTATTTTTCCTCCTTAATCCTCTCAGTTGTTATCCAAATAAACCAAAAAGGATGCAAAATCTGTTATATTATGAGATTTAATCAATAAATTTGCCATTTCGTGGTAACATAATAGCAGTTGTGTTTCCTTTCGTCAACAATTTCTCCTTGCTTGATCGGTTTTGACTTTGAATTTAGAGAAAATTTTCTATAGAAACTCCGTGATTACGAGCTTTAATATTTAAAGGTTTTCATAATTACACGTTATAGTTATAATAGTTATATTGAGGATAAAAATACATAATCCCTCAATGCTTTGTTAATCGAACAAACAATATTCATTTTTCGAGGAGGATTTTGATGGTCAACTGGAAAGAGCATTATAAAAAAGGACAGCTATCATTTGAAGGTGCCGCAAAGCTAGTTAAATCAGGTGATTCAGTCGTCACCGGGCTAGCAATTGGAGGTTGTTCTCCGCAATTATTTGATGCAATATTGGATAGGAATGCCGAGTTGGAGAATGTAAGACTAATAGATACCATCCAACTTAGGCCTTGCCGTTTACACGATCCTGCCTACATGGCGAACCTCGAGGGTCGTATTACTTATGCTCCGGCATTCGGAATCGCTACAACCCGCAAAATGTATGAATCCGGCTTGGCTGATTTCATACCGATAAACGGCAGAGATCTCGGAGAACGTCTGAACGCCAATTGCGATATTTTCTGTGTTATGGTAACTCCCCCCAATGCGCAAGGTTTTGTGAGCCTAGGTTTATCAAATTTCTACTCGATGGAAATTATCAAAAACCCCGATAGACCACGCATAATAATTGCTGAAATTAATGATCAGATGCCGGTAGTATTCGGCAACAACTGGCATCATGTCAGTGAATTTGACTATTTTATTGAGCACTCCAGCCCAATGCCAACATTTGTTCGCGCTGAATCCTCAGCAACTGATAAGACCATAGCAAAATTCGTGTTAGAACTTATTAATGATGGGGATACCATTCAGATGGGAATCGGCGGAATTCCGGAAGCAGTTATCTCTGGTCTGGAAGGCAAAAAAGACCTGGGCGTTATTTCTGAAATGTTCCCTATGGGTCTGCCCCAATTAGTGGAAAAAGGCATAGTAACCAATGAGAAGAAGCCTTTGAACAAAGGAGTAACTGTAGCTACCTTCTGTATGGGTGACCAAAGTATGTATGATTATTCACGTGAAAACCCAAAATGCGAATTCCATCCGGGCTCTTACACCAATGATCCGCGAGTACTATCTCAGCATCCGAATTTAGTAACTATTAATATGGCCTTAATGGTTGATTTATCAGGTCAGATCAACTCCGAAGGTCTGGGACATCGCATGGTCAGCGGCTCCGGCGGACAATTAGATTTCACTATATCCGCATTCTGGTCAGATGGTGGCAAAGGAATTCAAGTCATTAACGCAGCTCGCCAGATGAAAGACGGCTCTTTAGCCTCAGCTATTTTGCCTGAACTTCCTCCTGGAACTCCTATTACAGTTCCGCGCACTTACTCACAGTATGTTATTTCTGAATATGGCATTGCTAATCTTAAATATAAATCGAGAAGGGACAGAGCGATGGAATTGATTTCTATTTCTCATCCTGATTTACGCGGTGAGTTAAAGGCTGCCTTGCGCAAGAACTTCTATCCAGCTGCAGCAAAGTAGAATTGTTACATGTAGGCACCCTTAACGGGTGCCTTCGTTTTTGATTAATACGCAAAAAATATGATCAAAGCACCTATGTACCTAATTACAGTGCCCCCTTGAAAAAAATTTGGCGCGCTGGGTAAAAACATAGGCTTTTTGGGTTTAGGCTAAATTTTCGTTTTACTGTTCGCTGCAGGAGTTATTATTCATATGATTAGCAAGGATATTAATCTAGTTTTTCAGACCCGCCTTAATCTGCTGGTTTCTGCCAGCGGAAAAAAACTGCCACGAATAGCTCATGAATTAGGGATTAGCCGTTCGGCTCTGTGGAAATATTTGTATGCAGATAATAAAATCCCTTCCGCACCCATAGCTATAGCACTCGCAGAGTATTTTAATGTATCATTGCGTTGGCTTGCTGGCCTGACCAATGATAAAGAGCCATATCCTCCTTGGCCTGGTTCAGATAAGTACATGGCTCTTTCCCCGGACGCAAAAAAATCAGTGGATGATTACGTTAACTTTCTTAGTCAACGCGAACAGACTAGTAAGAATGACTAGACTTGAACTCCGCTAAAGTATACAATGATGGCATTTCTAAGTAATATTTCATATTTGCCGGCATAATTAAGTAAATAAGTGAGGAATAACATGCAATTAATTAGCGAAAACCTGTATTTTATCGAAGCTCCTAATCGAGCCAAATTTCCTTATTGCCATTGTCTTCTTATTAAAGACGAGATTAGAGCCATAATTGATACAAGCTGCGGCCTTGAGCAAGCTGAAGCTCTTGCTGCCGCTGGAATTGATGTAATTATTAACTCTCATTTTCATGAAGATCATATTCTTAACAATTCGATATTTCCAAAAGCTGAAGTCTGGGCACATGAGCTGGATGCTCCTGGAATAATGTCTTTAGATGTCTTCCTTGATATGTACGGATTTGCTGAATACGATGCTGCAGAAGTCGGTCACGATTTTATACAATCTATCGATTTAAAGCCTTCGCCAGTTCATAAAACCTTTCAGGACAACGATATCCTCGATTTTGGCAAGACCAAATTAAGAGTTATCCATACCCCAGGACATACTCCCGGCCACTGCGCCTTTTTTGAGGAAAAAACCGGCATGCTCTTCTCTGGTGATATTGACTTGAGCAGCTTCGGCCCCTGGTATGCCCATAAATGTAGTGATATTGACGATTTTATCGCTTCTATTAAACATTTAAAAACTCTTGAGCCTAAACTGATCGTTTCTTGTCATAATGGCTTAATCTATGATGACATCCAATCACGTTTACAAAAATATGTCGATGTTATTCTGCAGAAAGAGCAGCTGATTCTTCAAGAACTTAAGATACCTCATACTTTGGAACAACTAGTTGTAAAACAGTTGTTTTATGGACCCAAGGTTAAACTAGAAGGCTACTTCTTGCCTTTCGAAACCATTGCCATTGGGAAACATTTAAACAGATTGATTGCTAATGGTGAGATCAAAAGGGAAGATGACCTATTTATGCAAATCTAGTCATAATATTATTACTTGCTCAAAAACGTAGAATTTGCTTTCATAACCATAATCTTATGTTCAGAGTTCTTTTCTGCTGGAAATTATATTCTTTTTCCTTAACAGAGCTATACAAATAATACTGCATTTTCGATAATACATTATAGGCTGGAGGACACTAATAGAAGGGAACCTATATGTTAACCAGTAATCAAATGCAGTATATTTTACTGAGCTTCATTATCCTGATAATAATAACAAACCTTACATACATCTTTATTCGCAGTCGAGGAAAAGGGCTAGCAGCTAAGAATAGATTCGAAAGCTATGATAGTATCGCGCTTCCAATTTATGTTGCCGATTTTAATAATTATGAAATATTGTTCGTTAATCAAGCTGCGATGAATCTCTTTGGCAATATCGTCGGTATGAAATGCTACCAAGCCATTCATTCCCAATCTATACCGTGCCTTGATTGCACTCCTTATGAAGCCTGCTTAAACTGTACTTCTTATTTAATTACCGATAACAAATATGTATCTAATCTAGATAAATTCTTCGATTCCTATGAATGCCTGCTAACCCTCGAGAATAATGAAACTGCACGCCTTTGCTTAATGGTTGACACAACAGAAAAAAAACGCTTGCTTATGCAAAAAGACAAAGACAACACGGAAAGAGAAGAGTTAATAGAACTGCTGCAATTGCAGGGATCATTCATCGATTCTGCTAAAAGTATGTTTGGTGCTATCGATCTTGATGGTAATCTGATTTTCGTAAATAAGATGATGACAAGTTTTCTTGGTTACACTAATATTGAATTCTTAGAATATGGTATCAATTGTGCTCATAGTCCAGAGGCTATTGAGATTCTGGAAAAAACTGCAATTCCCAGTGCTTTAGCGCACGGTCAATGGCGGGGTGAAAATACGGTAACCAATAAAGCCGGACAATCCTTTCCCACCCGGCAAGCAGTTTTTCCCATAAAAAGTTATACTGGCGAGATCATTGCTCTGGCCACTATTATTGACGATATTAGTGAAGAGAAAAAAATGGAAGAAATGTTTCAATGGCAATTGGCTATAATGGATAGCTCACAGGATTATATTAGTGTTGCTGATCTTGATGGCAGAGTGATTTACAATAGCCCCGGAGCCTACCGAATGATGGGCTATGAGATTGATGACCATAATAAGCTCGCGATTAATGAGGTTTTTGATGCTGAGTACTACCAGATTATCAAGGAAGTTGGTATTGCAGCCGCTTTTGCTAATGGGCAGTGGTCCTGCAGGAGCAAACTAAAGCGAAGAAACGGACTTCTTCCTCTCCCTATTGAACAGAGAATTTTCCCTGTCTATAGCAAGGAGAGAAAAATCATAGGTGCAGCCACAATAATTCGCGATATAACCGAAACCATTAAGAGTGAAGAACTGTTAAATAAACAACTAATGCTCAAAGAGTTTTTACTGCAGTTCTCCTTCAACTTCGCTACGGTTCTGGATTTTGAAGCCCTGATCAAGGACGCCTTAGAGCAGCTGTCTTCGTTACTTAATGCGGATAGAGTTGCACTTTTCATTGATAATAATAACTCAAACATCCTGGTTAATAAGTATGTATATGAATTTCATGAAATAAAGTCCTGTCCCGATTTAACTCTACTCTATGGTGACCACATCGAGCTGTATGATTATTTAATGTCTTATCCCTATCATTATTATCCCGATGCTAGTGCCATGAATGAAATCATTAAGCCCAACAAATCGGTGGCAAAAAGTGTGCTATTGCTTCCCTTGAAAACAGAGAGCGATATAATCGGCTTGATTATCTGCAGTACCTTGTATTCACATACTACCTGGGATGAAAATGAATTAAACCTCAGCTTAATTGCTGCTGGCCTGATTGCCAACGCTTTCGCTCGCCAAGCTAGCGGAAAAAAAGTCCGCGAAGCGGAGAGAAACCTGCGTTCCATAATTAACACCACACCTTTCGGCATTTTTTGGAAAGATACTGATTTGGTTTTCCAAGGTGGCAATACTGCTTTTGCCCGTGATCTTGGCTGCGAAACCATAGATGACATTATCGGTAAAACTTCGAAAGATCTGTTCTCTGCAAATGTTGCTAAACTCTATGATGAACTTGAACTATCAATTTTTCAGACTAAAGAGGACCAGCTGTATGCTGAAGAAGTTCTAGATGTTCCGAATCTAGATCCTATCTGGATATCAATAAGCCGTGTTTTAATAAAAGACGAACTAGGAAATCCTATCTCGCTTTTAAGCGTCTATAATGATATTACTGAACAAAAGAAAAATAAATATGACCTAGAGCTAGCAACGCAAAAGGCGGAGGAAGCCAGCCAAGCAAAGTCAGAGTTTTTGTCTCGAATGAGTCATGAAATCAGAACTCCTCTAAACGCCATAATCGGTATGACTTTAATCGGAAAAAACACAGACGATTTAGTAAGAATTAAAAACTGTCTATCCCAAATCGATATTGCTTCTAAGCATCTTCTCGGCTTAGTAAATGACATTCTGGACATGTCCAAAATTGAGGCAAATAAACTGGAGATTGTTGCTGAAACCTTTGCTTTTCAAGTCATGCTAAACAACATAATTGAAATTATGGCAATAAAGATGCAGGAAAAAAACATTGCCTATTCTGTTCATTGTGATCCCAATATTCCAGCAAACCTTATTGGCGATGAACTTCGGCTTTCGCAAATTCTCAATAATTTACTGTCAAATGCAATCAAATTCACCCCTGAAGATGGAAGCATTATACTCAATTCAAGGATTCAGCAGAAAATAAACGAAAACGAGAGTATGTTCTATTTCGAAGTGATAGACAATGGAATTGGAATTTCGCCCGAACAGCAGAGCAGATTGTTTTCCTCTTTCGAACAAGCTGATGGCAGTATAGCCCGTAGCTATGGCGGCACCGGCTTGGGTCTAGCTATCTGCAAAAGCATCGTTGAAATGATGGGTGGCGAGATCGGGGTAAGCAGTAAATTGGGTAATGGCAGCTGCTTCTATTTCACAGCGAGACTAAAGCATCAAAGCCTCATTTCCGCTAATGTCGAACTGCTGCCTGACCCAGTGATTAATTTAGATTATAGTAATCTAACCTTTAGCCGCTGTAATTTGCTCTTAGTAGAAGACATAGATATAAATCGCATGATTGCTTGTTCCATCCTCGAAAAATCCAGAATCAATATTGATTACGCGGAAAACGGCGCCAGAGCTCTGGAAATGTTTGAACATAACCCGAACAAATACGATATCATCCTCATGGATATCCAAATGCCCATCATGGATGGTCTTGAGGCGACTCGACGCATCAGAGCGTTAGGAACTCCAGAATCAGCTAGTATCCCGATAATAGCTATGACTGCAAACGCCTTCATCAAAGATATTGAAGAGTGTAAAAAAGCAGGGATGCAAGATCATATCGGTAAACCAATTGATATCAGAGAACTGACCACAAAAATCGCTGCCCACTTATACGGAAAAGAAGATCAATAAAGCCATATTTTACTGCTAAAAACGTCTTCTTTTTAGCAAGAAGTATAAACCCATTATTAAGAAAAGCACGCTTAATGCATATAACAGGTAAGCTCCCAAACTATTTCCGACTGGGGAATAAAAATGACCTGGATTGCTAGTATCATAATGAATAGCCACTTTCTCCCCTTGATCCATGTCACTGGAGTAGTAATCGAGCTCACCACTATAGGCCTTGCCATTAGCTTCAAAAGCTACCATTACATCATGACCGGTTGAACGCGTCTTCCCGCTTCCCGACTGGTAAGAGGTGATCGAAGTTATAGTGGCTTCAGTTTTTCCGAGATATTGTTCCGGGATCTCCTTAGCTTGCAGCTCTTTAGCAAAATAATAACAGGCAAAAGCAATTGCCAAACATATCACTGCCGAAATTAACCGCTTAATAAATAGCAAGTATAACGCCTCCCAATTACTCTATTACTATCCGGTAAAAAACAGCCAAATTCCATAAGCACAGCAGCATTAGAAGCAGATTTATCATAAGAAAAACAACTTTATGGCTAGCCATATTTTAGCAAATTATAGCTAGTCATGCAAAAATTATAAGCTGCATTCGCTTCCATAATATGGGTGCTAGCCAAGGTTTTTTGCTGCGTAAATATACTAATTGACGAAGTGCTTATCTAGGCGTAGTATTATTAAAAATATGCACTGGGAGGTGCTGATTTGGAATCAGAAGGACCCCAAAACCAAGCTCTTAACTCCAACTCCACAGAAAGCAGCAAAGCAGGTCAACCATCTTCTCCAGGAATAAAGAACAAGCTATTTCCTATAATAATTATACTACTGATTGTATTGGTGGGTGGCGGCATATGGTGGTGGACACATCAAAACACGATTAGTACGAATAACGCCAAGGTTGCTGCTGACCTTATCGAGATAAGTCCAAAACAGACTGGAAGAATTCAGGCTATATTAGTTGAAGAGCAAAGTTTAGTTGCTGCAGATCAAATTCTTTTCCAATTAGAAAGCGAGCAATTAAGGGCTGAACTTTTGCGTTCAGAGGCTAATTTAGAGCTTGCAAAAGCTAGTCTTAACAAACTCTTGAATGGCGCCCGTCCCGAAGAAAAAATGCAAATCCAGGCTGTCTTGGTGCAAACCGAAGCAGGCGTGGAAAAAGCGCATGCCCAGATCGCAAAAGTTGAAGCCGATGTTAAGGATAAAGAGCGAATAATGAAGGAAAGAGAAACTCTCTTCGTCGAAGGAGGTATATCCTCTGAGAGTTTGGAACTGGCTAAATCGGATTATCAGAAATCCTTGTCTGATCTAGCTTCAGCTCAAGCCAGCTTAACTGAAGCAAAAAATAAAAATGTAGAGATAAAGGCGCGCCAGTCCTTAATTGAAAGTCCTCCCTTAGCGGATGACCTGCAAATTGCAGAAGCTCAAGTAAAACAGGCCGAAGCGGCACTATTAATTGCCCAATCTAATTATAACGGTTCATTTATCAAAGCACCTTGTGCCGGCATTATTGCAAGAATTTCCGCCCAAGCTGGCGAGACCCTCAATCCAGGACAATCTGCAATAACCATGGTTGACCTTTCCAAAGTATGGATTCAAGCGAACCTGGATGAAACTGATCTGCAGGGTTTGATTCCTGGTGTAAAAGTTGAAGTTACCATTGATAGCTACCCCGGTGTAGTTTTTGTCGGCAAGCTAAGTGAAATAGGCTTAGCCTCTGGGTCTGTATTTGCCTTAATTCCTACCGATAACTCTGCCGGTAACTTTACGAAAGTGGTTCAGCGTTTTTCCGTAAAAATCGATTTAGATCCCGCAGGTTACACCCTGAGACCGGGAATGTCGGCAGTAGTAAAAATTTACAGATCATAGGTGAAATCAATGCAAGTAAGCAACAAATGGGCCTCCATGTTAGTGGTTATCATCGGTACCTTTATGGCTATTCTTGATGGCAGCATCGTAAATGTTGCTTTACCAAAAATAATGGCGGTCATGAGCGCTTCCCCCGATGAAATTCAATGGATATTGACTTCATATATGCTGACAATGGGTGTAGTAATGCCCATTTCCGGCTACCTCGGTGATGTTTACGGAACCAAAAAAATCTATCTTCTTTCTTTGGCTTCTTTCACCATCGGCTCAGCAATTTGCGGTATTGCTTGGAACCTAAATTCACTGATCATAGCCAGAGTATTGCAAGGATTAGGCGGAGGAATTATGACTCCTATCAGCATGGCAATAATTTATCGTACCTTCGACCGCTCCGAAATGGGCATGGCTCTTGGGATATGGGGAATTGCTTCGATGGCAGCACCAGCAATCGGACCTACCTTGGGAGGCTATCTGGTTGAATACTCTAACTGGCGTCTTATCTTTTTGCTCAATTTGCCAATTGGAATAATAAATCTATTCTTAGGCATGTATTTATTAAGAGAATCCGTACTAGTTGCAACCCGTAGATTCGATTTTATCGGTATTATTAGCGCAACCGTTGGTTTTGCCTCCTTACTATATGCCCTTAGCAGTGCCCCGGAAAAAGGTTGGGGCTCTTTGGAAATTATTGCATTGTTGATTCTTGCCTTTTTCAGCTTAATAGTACTGGTGATCAATGAACTAAACCATACTGAACCCATTTTGGATCTGCGTTTATTTAAAAACCCGGTATTTGCGATGAGCAGCGTAGTTGGTTCTGTCTTAGCTATTGGTTTATTCGGTGTACTATTCTTGATTCCGCTGTTTCTGCAAACCCTAAGCGGCCTATCCGCTATGCAGGTTGGGTTAGTTTTAATGCCCATGGCTATTGCTTCTGGCTTTACTATGCCCATTAGCGGATTCCTTTTCGACCGAATTGGCGCCCGCCCTCTTGTGGTTTCCGGTCTCCTAGTTGTTAGTGCTACTACCTATTGGCTAAGCGGTTTAACTCTAACCACTCCATTAGGTATTCTCTCGGTTTTTCTTGCCCTGCGCGGTGTCGGCATGGGCTTAAGTATGATGCCGGCCAATACTGTAGGTATGAATACTGTTCCCCCGCCTTTAGTTAATCGCGCTTCGGCCTTATCTAATTTAATTCGCCAAGTAGCAGCCGCTTTCGGAGTAGCTATCTTTTCGACTATAATGCAACAAAGACAAGTTTTTCATTTTCATAATTATGCAGAATCCTTGCAATTGCAGACCCCAACAGCCCATAAAGTAATGTCAGGTTTGCAATCCCATATGATCTCTATCGGTGCAAGCTCAGATCAAGCCAACGCTGCTGCCAATGGAGCCCTGATAACAATGCTGCAAAAACAATCAATGGCTAGCGCCATTAATGATTGTCTATTAGTTGCGGTGTTTATTCTCTTAATAGGTATAATTCCCTCATTGTTTTTGGTCACCAAAAAAGCTCCTCCCCCTTCTTAAGCCATAACATCATAATTCATAATAGCCGCTATAGTCCTGTTAGGAAAATAATTGCTATTGGACTTTTTTCCGTGCGCAATCATATTTATTTAGAAGTATACAATTAAGGAGGGAGCGCTATTCGACTCATCATCATTATAGCTATATTATTCAGTATAGTTGCCAGTGCAATCATTACGCCCCAGGAAGCAAAAGGTGACAGTCCGTTTAATGACACTAATAAACCCATTATTATTGACGGCACTGATTATCCTGTACTTTGTCTAACTAATCCTCCCCTCCAAGGCGATGCCGTTTGGTTGGTGCAAGCTCGTTTACATGAACTTGCATATGATATCAAAGTAGATGGAGTATTTGATCAAGTTACTGCTGAGGCGGTAGCAACCTTTAATGACTCCCGCAGCATTGCCGGCGCAGGAATTGTAAGCCGTAACACCTGGGATGCGCTTATGCTTTCGTCAGTTGCTAACCCCGAAAAGGGCGCCGGTAGTTCTGCAACTGAATCGAAAGATCCGCTTCTCATTAGTATTGATCTAGCTAAACACCGTCTAACCCTATTCGCGGGTGAGAAAATTATTGCAGATTACCCCATCGCTGTAGGGAAAAGCAAAACCCCTAGTCCCTTAGGTGAGTGGCGCGTCGTTCATAAGTCTCAGAATTGGGGCGGAGGCTTTGGTACTCGCTGGATGGGACTCAATGTTCCATGGGGAATATACGGAATTCATGGAACGAATAAGCCGGGCTCGATTGGCAATAATGCCTCCCATGGATGCATACGCATGTTAAATAAAGATGTGGAAAAACTTTTTCCGCAAGTTCCGGTCGGCACCACCGTCAAGATTGTTGAGAACGGCAAGATGTTTCCCCGAAATCTGCAGCCTGTGCCACTAAAACTAAACGATAGCGGACAAAAAGTCGTATATGTTCAGAGTCGTTTAAAGGAACTTCGAATAGAATTCGACCGGGCTGATGGCCGGTATGGGCGTATGACCGAATTGGCAGTAAAATATTTTCAGGTATGGCACGATTTGCCCCCAAACGGAAGGGTAGATAAAACTACTTATAAGGCTATGGGCTTAATATAAGTACAAATTAAAAGGCGATTCCGAATGCCAAAAAACAGAATCGCCTTAACTTATTATCTGGATTTCCTCTAATGAGTCCCAATTATTACATTCGCTTTCGAATAGCAATCGGAAAGAAATGCTTTCTTTATTTCACCAACTATTCCGCCGGCAACACAGCTGCTTCCAAAAAGTTTTCCTGTTGAGAAGCTTCTAAAAATTGCCGCCATCATAACTCGGCCGGCGATCACCCCAGTACACTTGTCACCCGTTATATTACAGTCGATAACTCCTAGTTCCTCTATCCTGCCGCCTTTTACAAAACCAAAGAAACCTTGATAGTCGGCCAGAGGATTATTAATATACACATTGCTGATAACCTTGCCATTGCCGTGGAAATAACCTTGAAAAGGCTTATTGTCCTGATAAGAACCTATTGGAGTCCAGCCTTTCCCTGATTGGAATCTGGTCAGATGAATATCATCTACTAATTGCCAATGAATTCCAGACTCCGAAAATGGTCTTATCCCTTGGTTTATTAACCAAGCCATCTTCACCAAATCATGCTCTGATTTTAATAAATACGGTAAGGCCTCGGTTCCTATTCCTTCAAAAGGATTTTTTTCGATCTTTGTTTTCCTAGCTCTCGTTGTCTCTTTGTTGACAACTAAGAATTTCTTAAGTAATGTAATTCTTTTTTCCATATTAACCACCTATTATTTATCCACCTAACATTCACGACAAACCTACCATTATTTCAGCATTGATCAAGAAGGCCTTCCCTAGGAGAATAACAATAAGATCGGTATGAGAGCTCTTTTTCACTGAATCTAATTAAATGGTCTTTATTTGTCTATATTTTAGTTTTAATGTTTTATTTTGTAAAGCATTGTGAATAATTAATCATGTAATATCATATTAACAATGCCACTATTGTGTTACTATTTCTTACAAAAAACAATTGGAGCTGACACAATTATTGCCGTGAAAACTTAACTGTCTCTCCCTCTTTGTTTATTATTGCCTGCCCTTTATTGACAAGATTAATCAGATGAGATAAGGTTTCTCCGGTCGCCATCCATTTCTGATGTGGCGGGAGTTCTTCCCATCCGCCAGGTACATCCCAACTCAACTTACTAGCAATCTCAAACGCATTGCCCGTTTCAACTGTAATGGCATGCAAAGTTTCTTGCGAACGCTCATGGTGATGCGCAATCAATTCATTGACCCGGGCTTTCAAATCAGTTAAGCTCCTGCGATGACTTGGTAAAACTAGACTAATGTCTAAATCTTTTAATTTTGCAAGGCTATCATAATACTGCTCCAATGGATCTCCGCGATTTCCCCAAAATTGCAGTGAAGGTGTTATTTCAGCCATTATATGATCTCCGGAAAACAAAAGTTTCTTGTTTTCTTCTAACAAGCTCATGTGACCGATGGAGTGACCGGGAGTAAACAAACACTTAAAGTGGAATTCTCCAACCCTTATTTCATCCTGGTCGGCAACAAAGCGGAATCTGCTCTCGCAGTCATCGTCTGTACCCACCATTTTTCTAATAACGCGGTAGCCTTCATTAAGATCGAAAGGAAAACCATGCCGCTTGGCAATTTTATTAAGCTGCAGCCATAATTCATCGCGTGTACTCATCTTCAGAAGCGTGGCTTCCAGCTCACTGATAAAAATATTAGAGTCCTTGCGAAACAGTCTGTATAATAATCCTGCATGATCAGCATGATGGTGCGTAATAAAATGATCAAGTTTATCTAGGTTCACTCCTAACTCATTTAAGCCCGACATTAGCACACGCTCGCATTCATCAAAGGAGAACCCATTATCAATTAATAAGTCGCGTTCATCGCCTTTAACTAGATAGGTATTGATTATCTTAAGCGGATTTCTCGGAAGCGGCACTTCAATTTTGTATACATCCTTAAAAACTTCAAGAACCATAAACAACCCCTCCTTAAATACATTTTCTGCTTGTCTAATACAACTCTACAGCAAAGGTGACAATATACGAGCAAAGGCTTCTTCAAATTTACTCAAGCGTGTACGCCGATCATAATCAACCAATTTAACCTCATGACACTCAATGATGTCTTTTTTGAATTCATCAAATAGTTCCTGGCCCAATTTGGGGTCAAAAATAAAGGCATTGACCTCAAAGTTCAATTTAAAGCTGCGAATATCAAAATTGGCAGTTCCTACCGAAGCTGCAAAAGCATCACTAATGACGACCTTACTATGCAAAAACCCTTTGTAATATCTGTAAACACGCACTCCGGCCTCCAATAATTCACCGATATAAGAAAGGGTAGCCCAATGAATAAATGCATGGTCTCCTTTATCTGGAATCATGAGCCTCACATCTATGCCCGAAAGAGCTGCCGTCTTTAATGACTCTAATATGGTTTCGTCCGGTATAAAATACGGGGTTTGAATATATACGCTTTTTCGAGCTTTATTAATCAATTGCAAATAGCCATGCTTTATCGACGGCCACTTGGAGTCCGGACCACTGGAAACAATCTGTATTCCCGTCTTGCCTGAATTCTCAGGTATGACAGGATAATGCGAAGCGTTGTAATCACAGTGTTCATCTGCAGCGTAGCGCCAATCCAAAAAGAATCTCAACTCCAAACTGTTGACAGCTTCACCAACAATCTGCAAATGAGTATCGCGCCAAAAGGAAAAATCTTTTGAATTACCATTATATTCATCGCCAATGTTAAATCCTCCCATATATGCCTCTCTCCCATCAATGACGCATATTTTGCGATGATTGCGATAATTAATACGTGTGCTTAGATAAGGAATAAATGGAGGATAGAATTCAACTACTACGCCACCCGCTTTTTCCAAGCGGCGAAAGAATTTTTTGGAAACCCGGGCACAACCGATGCCATCATAAACCAGTTTCACTTCTAACCCTTCCTCAGCTTTAGCGACCAGCGCATCTAAAAACTGTCGCCCCAAGGTATCATTATTTATTATATAATACTCAACATGAATAAAATGCCGCGCTGCCATAATGCTGCTTAGGAGAGCCGGAAATAATTGCGGCCCGGAATTAAATATCTTGACATGATTATTCTGCGTATAAAAAGCTTTATTACTATTTATTTGCATATTTATTAAGTCTAGGTAGTTGCCGGTATACTCGTGATTAAAAAAAGTACTCTCATTATTTATGGATTGCTGCTGCTGTTCCAGAGCAGATAGATAAATCCTTTCTTCTTCCTCCTTAAAGTAAAACAGCCTTTTTTTACGAAGATCTTGGCCGAAAAACAAATAAAATAAAAAACCGATTACCGGAATAAAAAGGAGTGCCAACACCCAAGTTAAAGTAGCCGTTGGATTGCGGCGTTCAAAGATTATCACCGTTAGTACAAAGACGATATTTAATATCAACAATACATTATTAATTGAGGACCAATCCAACCAAGCCATAATTTCCTCCGCAACTTAGCCTGCCAAGCCTGACTCTTCCAATAATATTTTACCTCATCACTTTGTTATTAACTACACTTGAATACTCTTGAAACTTCTTAACTTGTAGTTGTTTCCCATCAACTGTATAATATCTCTTGAAGCATCTAAAGGGAGAACAAGGTAACATGGGTTATTTCATAAGTATATTTCTAACACTTTATGCATTAGTGCATGTATATATTGCGCGCAAAACCTGGTTGAGTATTCAACCATACTCCTCCAAACTGGCCTGGGCATTTTTGATTTTCATTATTGCTTCCGCATTGGTTTTTCCGCTTATGCGAATTATTGAGAGCAAATTGCCCTATTCGCTGGCACAATTATTCAATTTCTGGGGCTCTTATTGGCTTTTCATAGTTTATTATTCTTCCCTCATTTTAATTGCTATTGAGTTGATTCAGTTGCTAATAAACTTTTTTCCTCAACTGCAGCCGTTCCCGCTTTCTGCTCCGCAAGTTGCTGGTGGAGTAATTTTGCTGCTCTTTGTAATATGCTGCTACGGAACTATTAATGCCCGAAGCCACGTTATCACTAATTACGATTTAGTTCTTCCTAAAAAGCAAAGCCCGCTGGAAAACTTGCGCATTGTTATGGTTTCTGATATGCATTTGGGTTGGATTTATGGAGAGAATAACTTAAGAGAAATGGTCACTGCCGCTAATGCCCAAAAACCTGATCTTATCTTTCTAGTTGGGGATATAATCGATGAGGGTATTTCGCCTGATTTTGCAGAAAACCTAACTGCTATTATGTCTGAACTTAATCCAACTATTGGCACTTATGCAGTTTCTGGTAATCATGAATTCATCAGCAACCAGCAGGACAATTTTAATAAATGGCTGACTGATGCCGGCATACATGTTCTTAATGATGACTTCGATAATATTAATGATTCCTTGTATATTGCAGGCCGTATAGATGCATCTATTAAGAGTTTTTCGCGGTCAGACCGGGGCACACGGCTTGAGCTGCCTGATCTAATGCAAAAAATTCCCACTGAACGCTTGCCGGTGATTCTATTAGATCACCAGCCCACTAATTTAATTCTGCCTAGTGCAAGTGGAATCGATTTGCAATTTTCCGGCCATACTCACAAAGGTCAATTTTTCCCTAATAATTTTTTGACTTCGAAAATATACGCTTTGGATTGGGGTCATTATATAAATGGAAGCTTCCAAGCTATTATTTCTAATGGTTATGGAACTTGGGGACCTCCGGTAAGAATTGGTAACCATCCCGAAATGGTAGTATGTAATATTACTTTTTCTTGATAGATTAATGAAGGGAACTCACTATGAACACATCCTGGAAAAAAAATATTGTCTTCTTTTTGACAAGTCAGACTATCTCCCTTTTCGGGAGCTCTTTGGTTCAATATGCCATAACTTGGTACATAACCTTGCAAACCAAGTCCGGTGTCATGATGATGATTGCCATAATCTGCGGTTTTATTCCGACATTTATTATTTCTCCTTTCGGAGGTGTATGGGCGGATCGTTATAACCGAAAACTAATAATTGTTATTGCTGATGCAGCAATTGCTCTTACCACTTTTGTTTTAGCTATTCTATTTTTAATGGGATATAAATACATTTGGCTGCTTTTTATCGCTTTAGCGATTAGAGGACTGGGTCAAGGAATTCAAATGCCGGCAGTCGGTGCTATAATTCCGCAAATAGTTCCGGATAAATATCTGATGAAAGTGAATGCCACTAACAGTACGCTTCAGTCCTTCTTGTTTTTGGTTTCACCTATGATAGCAGCGACATTAATTACTTTTACGACTATAGAAGCCATCTTTTTTATTGATGTCATTACTGCGGCCCTTGCTATTTCTATATTAATCCTGTTTTTGCCTCTCCCCAAACAGATGGTCAAGAAAGCAAGCGAAATAGCCAGCTATTTTCATGATTTAGCTGATGGACTCAATTATGTTAGAAAGCATCATTTTCTCAAGCAATTGTTTACATTCTGCGCTATCTTTTTCATCATGGCATCGCCTTCCGTATTCCTAACGCCTTTACAGGTTGCCCGCAGCTTCGGCAGCGACGCCTGGCGTCTGTCGGCAATTGAAGTTGCTTTCTCACTAGGGATGATGCTGGGAGGCTTTTTGATGATGACTTGGTCTGGTTTTAAAAATCGCAACCACACTTTGACCCTGGCCTATTTCGCTTTTGGATTAGGGTCCATCGCCTTAGGCTTAGTTCCGAATTTTTGGGCTTATTTGGCGGTAATGTCTATCATCGGAGTTTTTATGCCGATTTTTAATACCCCTTTCACCGTAATATTACAGCAAAAAGTTGATCCTGAATTCCTAGGGCGAGTTTTCGGCTTTCTCACCATGCTCTCCAGTATCGGAATGCCGCTTGGGATCTTAGTCTTTGGTCCCCTAGCTGACATCATAAAAATTGAGTGGCTGCTTATAGGAACCGGTTTAATCTTAGCCCTAACCAGCTTCTTTATGCTAAATAACCGGGAGCTTCTAGAAGCAGGCAGAACTTAGTCTCTTAATTAATTCTGAAACGGCTACATCTTTATGCCCTAATCCCTGTATCATTGTTTTAAAGCTTTCCCAAGCATCTTATAATAGACGATACATCCAATGGCAACAATTCAAGATTTACACATTGAGTCCTTTGGTTACACCCTTCATTTACTTCCTCCAAATATTTCATCAATACATTTATCCCATAATAAATATTTTGGGACCCAACATGCTTTTGGCAGCAATCAACATATAATTTGACGTATTTTTATCAAGAAATTGCAAATCTATATCGAAGATTAATTAAAGACATATCTTTCTAACTATAGCAAGTCTTTGATGACAACCAATTAAATTACATATCGTTTCGTTGATAAAGAAAATATGTACTTTACAGCTATTATTAAATGTGATAAAAAGCTCAAATATAATGAAAGGATATTGATGCAATGACAGTTACATTTTCTACCGGACAATTTTTCCACCCAATTTACGGATGGTTTGATAAAGAACCGGACTTTAAAATCCCTAAAAACCGAGGTTGGTTTATTTATGAACCCATAGGAGAAGAACATAGGATAAAACCTGGCAGTCAAATGTATGAATTTTTGAATAACAGCGAAATTTATAAGCGTTTTGTGGAGCAAATGGAAGAAAGAGTAGCCCAGCGCGCGGCGGTGGATCCCGGTCCCGCCTATGTTTATGAGCCCAGAGACCTCTCATATTATCTTGATGGGTCTACAAAATATGCTGGAAGCTACGACTACCGCTTCGTCTACAAAGACAATACTGTGAGCGTTGAGATTGATTTTAAGCCAGATGGAAATGATGCCATTGATGTGGCTGCCTATTATGAACGGCACCGCGCTAAGATACTCGACCTCAAGAAACAAGGATTCCATGATGACGCGATAAATATGCTTATTACGGAACTGGACAAAAAGTTCGTGAATGCTCGCTGCGTAGGAATTGAACTCCAGCTTCAATATTATTCTGCTCTAAGCTATGATAGTAACCATGCAAGAGAAGCAACAAAGGCTTTGTTTCAAGAATATCTGCGTATTCGCTACAACTCCGGTTCCATGGAAAACGCCTTGGCGATTGCCGGCGAAAATATAATCAGAAAGGGCCTATTAAACTCAAGAGTTGACGTAACTTTGCCTGATGCCAGAAAACTAGGCATGTCTCAAAGTGCGAATGAGGCGCTTGACCGTATGGATAAACTTGCCCTTATCCCATATTCTCCGCCGCTTAAGTTAGATCCGAATAGGAAATCAACAATTTCCTCGGAACCGGCGGCATTGAACCATATACGCAATATTGACCGCATTGTAGATTTTTCTAATAACGCCACCATGAGCGATATAGAGAAAGAAGCCCGTTCTCTATCAATTGTTTTCCGGGTAAGGGGCAACCAGATGATAGACTATGCTCGGCGCTATGAAGAACTAATGGGACATTTGGACACTAAACTAGAAAATGGCGAAATATCAGCGGCTCATTATGACAGATACATTGCTGATCTAAATACGGCGTTTACTAAGACCTATAATCTTAATATTAAAGGCCAGGCAATGGCGGCAGGATTAAGCGAGGGAAAGGCAACCGAACTGGCGATGGCATTCTCCGAAGAGTATATCAAGGTCCGCAGTCAGACCTCTTCCGAAGATATTAATCCCGATAAAATAGCTAATGCCGCCTTGCAACAAATAGCCGCCCAGGGATGGCCGTCATTTTCACTGTATTCCTCCGAAAATCGAGCAGAAGCCGATTTTGACGACCCTTGGTATGCAATTATGTCTGAGGACGCTCTTTATTGGCAGAAAGTGCCGGAAAAACAACCATTCGCGCGCTGGTAGCCGAACAGCCCATTTTTAACCCGGTGTGAGTCATAATATGTTAAATTAACTGCTTAACAAATACACATTAATGTAACTAGATTAGACACGGAATGAAAGGAGGAAAGCAGATGCAAAAACTTATAGTCAAATTGGGCACAATGATGGCTAGTCTCGCTTTATTTATTACAACTGCCAACGCAAATTCCACATGCGTAATAGTCATACATCAGCCAAAATTACCGGATAGCGCGAAGAAATTACGGAAGTTCTAGGTTCGCGACTTTTTATTAAACTAAGAATTGTCAAAAAACCCTCGCAAAAATTGAGTTTGCAGAGGGTTTTGTCATGAAATATTAGATTATGCGCTTCAGCGTTTCAATAATACAATTGCTTCTCGCAGCTCACTTATCGCCACCGCTAGGTTTTCCAGGCGACTTTCAATGCGAACCAGTAGAAACACCGCTACGGCAATTGGAAATCCAACATTGGCAATGATACCAAAGAGTTCTTCCATTAAATAGCCCCCCTTGCACCAAATCAGTCTAATGGTTACGAAACCTCCCTGACTCCCTAAAACCTCTGACTAGCGTAAAAAGATTCAAATGCAAGGCGACCAGAAGCCAGCAGTCAAGGAAGTATAGAATACTTAGAGATCGCCGGGCGCCGACGCCAACACAGCAGATGAATTTTTTATGCAGTCGGGAAAGGGAGTGTAACACCCTTTCCCGACTTCCTCAAACCCTTAAGGGTTTCTTTCTCGCTACACTAATGTCAAATCACTGGAACTGGTTGTTATTATCTGGGCTCGAGCTTTACCGGTAAGTTCGCCGCCGCTGCCGCTGAATATATTCTTTGCTAATATATTATCCATACAGGCTGTAACTTCTGCACCGGTAATACTATCTTTTACATCGATTACTCTGATAGTCCGAGACCTGCCTAATTCCGTTGAAAATGTCATCTCAAGAACCTTTGCCATGCTTTCTCCTCCTTCTCTTCGGATATTAATAGAAAACTAGCTATCTTGGATTTCGTAGTCATTGCTGCGAATAACTGAGATTAGCGCTCGGTTTTGCAATCTTGCTAAACCATTTGGCCCGTTAGCAACATCATATACATCTGCATCACTGGCATTTGGCTTTACATCTTGATAACGACGTGCTAAATATCCAGTTCCGGCATCATTTTGAACCCTTACTACTAATTCACTGCCGATGGGTATGCTAGTTATTGCCATACTTTTTTCCTCCCATCAATTCAACTAGCTTTACTGTTGCATGCAATTCAGCACAGCTTACCTAAAGATTAAACCAGTGCAAAACATTTCTCTAATCTTTGAAAATGAGTTCTGCTCACTATTTTTTTATTAATAAATGCATAGCAACCTGCAAAAAAGACGCAGAATTGAATAAATGTTTTTTACGCAAAGAATAATACCTTTGCAGTAAAATCGTCAAGTATTACGATACCGGCTAAACTAACAACTCCATTTAATCTTTGCCGGGTTAGTTTCGTTCTCTACAGCGACTGCTTTTAGAGCTGCGGTCATGTTTCTGCATACTTCTTCGGCAATTTCGTAATATACATCGGGGCTTTCATTTACTCCAACGCGGTCATAGGCAATGGCTGCTGCACTATAAAAGTATAACCCTAAGGAATGGGTCAGGGTATGAACTACAGCAGCTCCAAGCCCACACGCACGAGCAGCTGCTTGGGCAATAGGGTTATCTTCAAGCTCACGCGCTGCTGCCTGGCATTCACTTAGCATAGTTTTTTTGACCGCGGCTAACTTTACATGTCCTTCTAAATATTCACGAGCAGCCTTTAAGGCGTTTCGAGGACGTTCATCGTTGGGACAGTGTTTCTCAAATATCGGCAGAATGTTCGCTTCGGCGTAGCTTAGGCACCAATTACTGATGGTTGTTTTATTCTGGGTGTCAATTAAGCGCATAAGCGTTACTGTTACCGGGGCATTTACATCACCGAGCATTTTACGAGCCTTTTTTGCCATTATTGTTCCCACCTTTTGGAATTAGTTTTGCGTTAATCCAGTCAATTGACCCACTGCTTCGATCTCCTTTAATTTTACTTCTTCGGGTCCTATTTTGTTAGTTTATTGGTGAATTCTTTTTCGTCACTAGCCATAAATTTTATGCAACTGTAATGCGCAATAGCTTTTCATCACTTTATTCATTACTATAATATTATTGACGCCTGCCGCAGTTTATGGGTAGACTTATGTTGTTTATTACATTAATTAAGAGGTCTATTGCTTTGCTTTTGCATGAAAAAAAGATTTTTGTTTACCTTTGTTTAATAGTATTGTCTTTTGCAATATTTTCATGTTCGCCGTCAACAAATGAAGCTCCCCGTCCTGGCCTGTTGGAATCCGCAACCTTGGTTAGGGTCGTGGATGGTGATACCTTAATTGTCAAAGTCGGTAATGAAGAAAAAAGAGTGCGCTTAATACTTGTCGATACCCCGGAGTCAGTTCATCCAGATCCAAATAGAAACACGGATTATGGTAAAAAGGCAAGCGAATACACCGATTCCCAGCTTAAAGAAAATCAGATAGTTTATTTACAAAAGGATGTCTCTGAAACCGATCGCTATGGCCGCTTGTTACGTTATGTGTGGCTTGACCAGCCTACCAGCTTAGATGATTCAGATCAAATCCGTAATTCGATGTATAACAGCAAGTTGATTCTGGCAGGCTATGCTCAAGTGGCCACTTACCCGCCCGATGTCAGATATGCGGAGTTATTTACGAAGTTTGCTGCTGAAGCTCGGGAAACCCAAGCCGGATTATGGTCTTATCAATTAAATACCGCTGTACCAGAACATACCGGAGATATTAAAGGCAATATCAATAGTAAAGGTGAGAAAATATACCATGTTCCTGGAGGCAGGTATTATGACCAAACCGTTGCCGAAGAGTACTTTACCTCAGAAAAAGAAGCTGAAGCCGCAGGCTTTCGAAAAAGTAAACTATAATAGAGAGGATTAAGATGGATAAGAAAGTCGAATTCGTCAATATCGATGAGTATATACTAAGGTTTCCGCTGGGAATTCAAGATAAACTGAATAATCTACGTTCACTGATCAAGGAAGTTATTCCCCAAGCTGAAGAGAAGATATCTTATCAGATGCCAACTTTTGCTTGGCACGGAAACCTGGTTCATTTTGCCGCCTTTAAAAACCACCTCGGCTTTTATCCCGGCCCAGAAGCAATCAATGCTCATTTAGAAGCGCTTCAGCAATACAAAATTTCCAAGGGAACTATCCAATTCCCACTCAATCAACCGCTTCCTAATGAAACCATCAGGTCAATACTATTGTACGTTTTAAGAGCTCGGGAAGAAAAAATAGCCGATAAGCAGAAGCGCTCTAAACCTTCAAAATAAATAATCTTTGCTCTCGCATTGGTATATTTCAAAGTAATTATGCGTCCAAGGATCTAACTATAAACTTATGCCGTTTTAAATAAGACAGCTAAGCAATAAAAAAACTTGAAATCTCTTGATAATAGGAGGGTAAGGAAAATGATTAACATTTTGCAATTGTATATGGAACCTCTAGTTTGGTTTTCTACTATTATACTTGCCACCTTAGTCATAAATAAGCTTATTTCTTTACTTTTAGCCAAAGTAATTTTTCGGCGTGCAAGACATTCTGCCGATGAGATTGACGAGCATATGTTAGCTGCACTTATAAAGCCGGTTAGTTTAATCGTTATTGCCAGTGGCGTCTATTTAGCTTTTCGCTATCTGCCAATAAGCGAAAATGTAATCATAGTGTTCGCTAAGCTCTATCGCTCCTTATTTATTATAGCAATCACTTGGGCACTATATAATCTCTGCGGAAATCACTCGGTTTTTGCTGATGAAATGAAGCACTATTATAGGATAGACAATGACATTATCGCCTTCTTTTCGAAAACTCTTAGGCTATTGGTCTTAGCCTTTGCTCTGGTTATTATTGCCAAGGAATGGGGTTATGATGTTAATGGTTTCGTTGCCGGTTTAGGCTTAGGGGGCTTAGCCTTTGCCTTAGCTGCCAAAGATGCAATTGCCAATATCTTTGGCGGTGTTGTAATAATTATGGAAAAACCATTTAAAATAGGTGACCTTATTTCAACCCCGAGCGCTGAGGGTTTTGTAACAGATATAACTTTTCGCAGTACCAGGGTCAGGTCATTTACTGAGGCCGTTGTAACTGTTCCCAACTCTACATTAGCTAACGAGCCGATCACTAATTACTCCAGTTCCGGCAAAAGACATATTACTTATACAATCAGTATTAGCACTAAAACCCCCCGGCCTGTTTTGGAGAATTGTATCAATGAGATTAAGAAAATGTTGTCTTCTCATCCCCAGCTTGAACCCAATAAAATGTTGGTAACCCTTGATAGTTTCAATCATAATAACTATAACCTTTTAATTAACTGTTATAGTTTAAGTGACAGTTGGATAGAGCACAAAGCCATTAATGAAGACATCAATTTCAGGCTTTTAGCCATACTAGATAATTTCGACCTCATCATCGGCGACTAGACCACATCCATCATCCCTAACATAGATTTTGATAATTGAGATGCTTCAAATTCATATATCTAGTGAGACATCACTTATCGTTAACCCAGAAATACCCTGTTCAAGTTAGTATTCGTGCCTAGAAGATAAAGTCATAATCAAATTCTTAAATCATGTTTCTTCAAATCCTCCCCAGAATATGTGCATAAAAAATTGTAATAAACTTCTATTGATACGGTGATTTGCTTGATTTAAAGTGCTTGTTCTTGAACTCTTTATCGATCCTGATCATCAGTGCTTTAGCCGTTGCGGTTACAGTTCCATCGAGCAATTCAATTTTAGCTTCATTTACATAATACTTAGGTGTGGATTTCTTTATCCAAGAAATTACTCTTATTGGGGTGCAGGTTGGAGTCGGATGGTGATATTTTATATCAATACCCCCGGTAACAAAACTTGGGTCAAGAAAGTACAATTCCTTTTCTTGCAGTGCAACGGCTCTACAGGCAGTCTCATCCAATAATGCTGCTATGATTCCGCCATGAACTATTCCATCAAATCCATTAAAATGTTCAGCAATCTCCGCTTCTGTCCACACTTGCATTTTATCGAAATCGGAGTGCCAAGTTAGCTTAAGGCCGTGTAAATTGTCTCTGCCGCAAAGAAAACAATTGCTGGATCTAGGTTGCTCTGTCATGAAAGCCTCCTTAAATTTTTTTAAATTTGCTTTATAAGCAATTATTATTATCCCTATCAAATTAATGATACTATCTCACTTCAAAAAGATAAATGCACAAACGAAAAATGCATATACAAATTATTGACAGTATGAATTCATTACGGTATTATTACAAATAATGTGTATATGAAATACACTTGGCGTGCCCTATTTAATTACATTTTCATAAATAATTGCGCAAGACGCGCACTCACCAAGAAGGTTGGAATTTCCAATCTTTTTTTATTTGGATAACATAAATAAAGGAGTGCTTTTTTTGAGAAGAAAACCATATTTTTTGCCTTTGAGTCTTTGTTTAATTATCTCTTTGCTGCTAATTATTCCTGGTTGCACTAAGCGAAACGTCTCCCCTGCATCAAGCAGTGATGCTATTGTGATAACCATGGATAAGAATTCAGAGCCTCAATCAGGCTTTGATCCTATAATGGGATGGGCTGCCGGTGAACACACTCACGATCCACTAATTCAAAGTACTTTGCTGCGTACTAATGATGATTTGACTATCGGGTATGATCTAGCTAGCAGTTATTCGATATCCTCAGATGGGCTGACCTGGACTTTCGACATTAAACCCGATATAAAATTTAGTGATGATGCCCCTTTAAAAGCCTCTGATGTAGCTTTTACCTACAATAATGCTCTCCTGCAAGTAACAGAGACCGATCTATCTATGTTAGATTCGGTTGAAGTCGTAAGCGATCAGCGCGTGGTTTTTCACTTGAAACGCCCTTATTCTCCTTTCGCTTACTTGGCCGCAGTAATAGGTATTGTTCCAGAACATGCTTATAACGCCGAAACATACGGACGAAAACCAATTGGTTCAGGGCGATACTTGCTTTCCCAATGGGATAAAGGTGAACAAGTCATTTTGGAAGCCAATCCGAACTATTATGGCGAAGCACCCAAAATTAAAAAGGTCACTATTGTTTTTATGTCCGAAGATGCTTCTTATGCAGCTGCAAAATCTGGACAAATTGATGTAGCATATACTGCGCCTCATTATACAGCTAATTCGATTGATGGTTACAAAATTTTGTCTTTTCCCTCGGTTGACATCCGCGGTATTAATATGCCCTGTATCCTGGCTGGAAATCATACTGCCATTAATTCTAACGGCAATAGTCTGCCTGCCGGTAACAACGTAACAGCTGAACGTGCTCTCCGTCAAGCGATTTCCTATGCCATAGACAGAGAAAAACTGGTAGCAAATGTGCTGCTGGGTCACGGAACCGTCGCCTACAGCGATAGTAAGAATGAGCCTTGGGATAATACCAATATGCAAGTACCTTTTGATCCTAGCAAAGCCCGATCGATTTTGGAAGCCGACGGCTGGAAAATAAATGCAGCTGGCGTTTATGAAAAAAATCTGGTACCTGCGGAATTCGACTTGCTGTACATCGCTTCCGACTCCGTTCGTACTGGCCTAGTGATGGCAGTAAAAGAAATGCTTCACGATGTTGGCATAAAAGTAAATCCGATTGGATCCAGCTGGGATCAAATTCAAAACCTCTGCTATAAGACTCCCCATCTTTTCGGAGCTGGAATGCATTCTCCGGCGGGGCTCATAAGCCATTACTATACTGGTAAAAATCGTGCAAGCTATTCCAATTCCACAGTTGATCACTATATCGATCAGGCATTGTCCGCTTCAAGGGTTGAAGCCTCTTATCCTTATTGGAACAAAGTATATTGGGACGGAAGTCAAGGAGTTGCACCCATGGGCGATTCGCCTTGGGTATGGCTAGTACAAATCAATCATGTTTATTTTGCAAAAGAAAATTTGCAGCTAATTGATAAAAAGATTCATCCTCATGGTTATGGCTGGACGATTTTGAATAATGTCGACCAATGGTACTGGGAACAATGAGTTTTTTTAAGCCTGTTAGGTTATTAAGAGTTTTACTCAACAGTTTTATTCGCTTTATTGGAGTCATTATTGCTGTCAGCATTATTGCCTTTATTTTAGTGAGCATGTCTCCTATCGATCCGGTTCAGGCTTATGTCGGTGAAATAGGTTTTAATAACATAAGTGCTGAGACCATGCAGAAATTGCAGTCGTATTTTGGTCTTGATGTTCCTCGTCATGAAAGATATCTGAATTGGTTTTCGGATTTTGTTAAAGGAGATATGGGCACTTCACTAATCTATAGGCAAGCTGTGGCCACTGTTATATCCGATAAAGTGCTTAATTCACTGCTCTTAATGCTAACCGCCTGGATTATTTCAGGGTTCTTAGGCTTTGTATTGGGTATTATCGCCGGTTTATTCCAAGGAAAAATTATTGACCATTTAGTAAAAGGCTATGCTCTATTATTAATCAGTACCCCGCCATTTTGGCTAGCATTACTCATACTCATAGTGTTTTCCGTGCAGCTTCAGCTTTTCCCTATCGGGCTAAGTGTTCCCATTGGCATCAATGCATCACAAGTAACGATACTAGATAGTTTAAAACATTTGTTCTTACCTGCTCTTACCCTAAGCATTATCGGGGTCGCCAATATTACTCTTCATACCAGGGAAAAAATGATTGCTATTATGGCTGAGGACTATTTCGTGTTTGCGCGCGCTCGGGGACAAAACTTAGTTTCAATTGTTAAACACCATGGGTTACGAAATATCATGTTTCCGGCCATAACCCTCCAGTTTGCATCTTTAAGCGAAATCTTTGGCGGCTCAGTTCTGATTGAGCAAGTATTTTCCTATCCCGGTTTAGGGCAGGCAGCTGTTGAATCAGGCCTTCGAGGAGATATCCCCTTATTGCTTGGAATTGCAGTGATTAGTGCTGCTTTCGTATTCTGTGGCAATACCATAGCCAATATTTCATATCTGATTTTTGATCCTCGAATCCGGAGGACTAATACTTATGAATAAACAAAACTCGGTTATGGTTTTTAACGCGCCCCCCAAACGAATGCTAAACCAAAGGAAAAAGACTTATCTGCTTCTGAGTACTACTCTGCTTTTTTTAATCGTTATCGTATTATTAGGTTTTCTTCTGAGTGATGTGGCTGCCTTGAGTGATTTCACTCAGAAGAACCTCCCCCCAAGTCTTAAACACCCCTTTGGGACCGATTGGTTGGGACGGGATATGCTGGCTAGGACTCTGAGCGGATTATCGATTAGCATCTTAATTGGAATTGTTGCCGCGGCAGCAAGCTCAACCATTGCCATCATTCTGGCAGCAGCTGCAGCTACTCTGGGCAAAGGCGTCGATGCCGCAGTAAGCTTATTAATTGATGTGGTCCTAAGTATACCGCATATTCTGCTCTTGTTACTTATTTCATTTGCTTTAGGTAAAGGCCTTTACGGGATAACCATTGCCCTGGCAGTTTCTCATTGGCCAGCTTTGACCCGAATTCTAAGGATTGAAATTATTCAATTAAGAGAAGCGCTCTATATAAGAACTGCTCAAAAGTTAGGGCAAAGTCCCTTAAGTATTGTTAAACGCCATATGCTTCCCCATATATTTCCCCAGCTTTTTGTAGGCTTTGTCTTGTTGTTTCCCCACGCTATACTTCATGAAGCTGGCTTAACGTTTTTAGGCTTTGGTTTGCCCCCAGAACTACCGGCTATTGGGATTATTCTCTCTGAAAGTTTAAAATATCTGTCTCTGGGCATGTGGTGGCTTTCTTTTCTACCTGGCTTTGGGCTTCTTCTTACGGTGATTCTCTTTGACCAGATGGGCACTTGTATTCGCAAAATAATTGACCCCTTTAGTTCCCAAGAATAGTGGAGGAAAATGATGACTTGTACTGACAGTGAACACATATTAGAGATTGAAGACTTATCAATTTCGTTTATTCGCTATGAAAAAGGTCTAAAGCAAACCGAGTTAAACATTATTAAGAATCTGAGCGTATCCGTACATGTTGGCGAAATAGTTGCAATTATAGGAGCTAGTGGTTCGGGAAAAAGTTTGCTAGCCCATTCTGTATTAGGAATCCTCCCTCCGAATTGCAAAGCCAGCGCGAACATCTATTTCGAAGGTGAACGCTTAACTCCTGAGCGCATTGAAGAACTCCGCGGCAATAAGATAGCCTTCGTTCCCCAAAACGTTACATTTTTAGATCCGCTGGAGCAGGTGGGTGCTCAAGTAAGAATCGAGCGCAAAGATAAAAAAACTTTGAAAAGACAAGCAGATCTTTTTGAACTATTTGATCTGCCGCCACAGGTTGCTCGCCAGTATCCCTTCGAATTATCTGGTGGCATGGCGCGTAGAATTCTGCTTAGTGCCGCATTAATTGATAATCCACGCTTAATCATTGCTGACGAACCCACTCCTGGATTGCATTTGGAAGCTGCTAAGAAGGCCTTGGAATATTTCCGAAGATTCGCCGACCAAGGAAATGGTGTGCTGTTAATTACTCATGATATTGATCTTGCTCTAGATGTCGCTGATAGAATCGCGGTATTTTATGCCGGCTCAACCATTGAAGAAGCTTTAACTTCTGATTTTGATGATGTCAATTTATTGCGCCATCCTTATTCCAAAGCTCTATGGCACGCCCTGCCCCAGAATGGATTTCGCCCTTTTCCAGGCATTCAACCCTTTCAGCAGAATTTGCCTTCTGGCTGCGCTTTCCAAGAGCATTGCCCCCTTTGTTCTTCCGACTGCAGCAATGAAATACCCTTGAGAGTTCTGCGCTGCGGCACAGTGCGTTGTATCCATGCGGTTTGAGGTGAAAACTATGAAGCTTCAGGCATACAATCTAAGTTTTAGTTATATACAAGGAAAAAAGGTTCTTGAGAATTTCGATTTAAGTCTCACTAACCAAGAAAAGCTTGGCATCTGGGCGCCCAGTGGGACCGGCAAAACTACCCTTTGCAAAATCTTGGCCTCTTATCTTAAACCATCTCGTGGCCAAGTATTGTTAGACGGTCAGGATATCCATAAAATGAAAGGTTACTGTCCCATTCAGCTGATTGGGCAACATCCTGAATACTCCGTAAATCCACGCCTGAAAATAGGCGCTTCGCTTAAAGACTCACCCCCTATTAATGCAAGCATTTTTGAGGGTTTGGGTATTGATATCGACTGGCTAAACCGCTATCCTCATGAATTATCGGGGGGAGAAATCCAGCGCTGTTGTATAGCCAGAGCGCTGGGCAACGACACTCGGTTCCTCATTGCCGATGAAATAACAACTATGTTAGATATCATTTCCCAAAGCCAAATCTGGAGCTTTTTGCTGGCCGAGCTTGAGCGCCGCCAGATTGGCCTAATAGCGGTAACTCATAACCAACACTTGCTCAGCCAGATTACTGAGCGCGTTATTACGCTCCCTTGATTCTGCCTATAGTGCATTTTACGATCTATTAGTTTATACTATTGCTTAATTAATTTTGCTTTAAAATTTTGGGATTGGTTTAGTAAAATTGTATTTCTTAACGAGTGCCATTTGGGTATTCGCATTAAGGGAGTTTTTATATGCGAATTGAATTAATATTGTTTTAAGATCAAGTGGAAAATGGGGGGAATCAAATAATGACATACCAGTTTAAAGAACTTTTTTCACCTCTGCGAATCGGTGCAATCACGGTAAAGAATCGCTTTTCTGCAGCCCCCATGGGTGGTTTTGTTTCGTACGCTTCCAAAGGAGAATTCTCTCAAGATGGAATTGAGTATTATGTTGAAAGAGCCAAAGGCGGCTTTGGACTAATATTTACCGGAGCTCTTTTCCCTGATTACACTGTCGATGTGGATCCCCCATTAGGCTGCGAAAGTATGCTCAAAAACCCTGAACTATTCAAGCGGTCCGCCCTTTTTCTTAACGAACGCCTGCGCGCTTATGATGCAAAAATGTTTGTCCAGCTTAGCTTAGGAGTCGGCCGGATTGCTCCCAATTCTTATGCTCCCTCCGAATTACCTGTTTTTTGGGCCCCTCGCCGTAAGTCACCGGTAATATCGATCGACCAAATAAAAAGCAAAATCGAGTCGTTGGTTAATGCTGCCAGACTAATGCAGATTTCTGGCTTTGCCGGAGTCGAGATTCACGCCCTCCATTGGGGCTATTTACTCGACCAATTTGCCATGGCTATAACCAATCAGCGAACCGATGAATACGGTGGCAGCTTGGAAAACCGCTTGCGGCCGGCAAAAGAAATCGTCGAAGGCATAAAACAAGTCTGCGGTACTGGGTTTCCAGTTTCCATGCGATTAGGCGTTAAGGGCTTTATGAAAGGCTTCAATTCCGCTTCGCTGCTTGGCGATGAAGAGAGGGGCAGAACCAGCGCTGAAGGCATTGAAATCGCGAAAATGATAGAGACCTTTGGTTATGACTTACTGAGTGTGGACATAGGAAACTATGATGCCATGTATCATGGCTGCGCTCCTTCCTATATCCCCAAAGGTTATACTCTAATGTATTCTGAAGCTGTAAAACAAGTAGTTAGTATTCCGGTTATAGTCGCAGGCCGGATGGATGATCCATATCTCTGTGAACAGGCAATTAGATCTGGAAAAACCGATGGCGTGGCAATAGCTAGGGCATCATTAGCCGATCCCTATTATCCTCGTAAGGTTCAAAGCAATGAAATGGAAAAAATCAAGCCTTGCATTGCTTGCAACCAGGGTTGCATGGGAAGAATGTTTTCAACAGGAGCAAGCGCCGGCTGCGCTGTTAATCCTATGGCCTTTCGCGAATTCACTTACAACCTGACTCCGGCTCTAACCCCGAAAAATATTGCGGTAATTGGCGCCGGAATCGCAGGCATGGAATTTGCCAGAACCGCAACTATAAGAGGTCACAAAGTCTCAATATTTGAGAAAACCAAAGCTGCCGGCGGCCATCTTAACGCTGTTGCTGCTCACCCATTCAAATCCGAGGTAGCTGCCTTGAATAAATGGTATCAACGCGAACTTAAGGAATTAAACCTACCAATTCAATACGAAACCTCGGTTGATATGGAATTCATAAAGTCTTTAGAAATAGATGCTGTTGTATTCGCAACCGGCTCCGAGCTTATTGCTCCTGAAATTAAAGGGATAAATAGTCCCATTACCGTAAGCTGTCTGGACGCCCTTTATAACAAGCAAGAGATAGGTGATAATATCATCATTGCCGGCGGCGGTTTAGTCGGCTGCGAAATGGCCCTTGATTATGCCCAAAAAGGAAAACAGGTTACAATCATAGAAATGCAGTCGAAACTGCACCATAGCGGCGAACCCACCCCCAAAATGAATGCTCAGATGTTAGATGATCTCTTCGCTTTCTATGAGGTAAATGTTAAGACCGGACACAAATTAATAGAAATAACTGCTGATGGGGTTATCGTCAGCCACGAGGAGCAGGATATTTACATTGCCGCTGACACCGTTATCATTGCCCTGGGATTTAGATCCCGCCCGACCTGCGAAGCCGAACTCTATGGAACCGGGATAGATATTTATAAAATCGGCGATGCCAACCGAGTGGGCAATATCATGCAGGCAATAGGTGAAGCTTACGAAATCGCGCGCGGAATATAAGGGAGGAGCATTCATCCTAGCCTACATCCGCCCACAACTTGTTAGCTTAATGATATGCGCTGCCTTAAATATGCTTATCAATAAATACGAACAGGCTCTTTCTAGTAAAGACCGCCTCCCATATTTCTCGAAAAGTCGTCGTTGGTCGCAAAGTCTTTTTGCAGGTACTTGTACAGCACAGTCGTTGCCCATTGCCGGAAGTGGATGCCGCGCTGCGATTTTACGCGGAAACCGACTAAGATGATAACGTCAAGGTTGTAATAATCAACACGATAGGTTTTTCCGTCCGCGGCAGTTGTTGCAAAATTTGCAACAACTGCTTTTTTGTCTAATTCGCCTTCCTCAAATATGTTTTTTATATGGCGCGAAATTGTAGATTTGTCACGCTGAAAGAGTTCGGCCTCTGGTCAAGTGATAGCCAAACTGTCTCATTTACCATAGTTGTATTTGTTTATCTAAACAGGGGCCAAAAAAGGCAGAAAACCGGTTGTGAACTGGTCCACCCATAACAAAAACCTCCTGATAAAGTAAACTAAATCTGGAGGGATCTCGAATAGCCTGATGGTTAGTTTTCCCAGATTAGCTCAGGTTTTTGACTCATCTCTCATAATTATGCTATAATATTGCTATAAATTTGAGCAATAAGGTGATGCAAATTATGCCTTCTATTAGACCTATATCGGATTTGAGAAACAGCGTCAATGAAATAAGCGAATTTTGCCGCACTTCCCGTGAGCCGGTGTTCATCACCAAAAACGGCGTGGGCGACATGGTAGTATTAAGCCTTGAAATGTATGAGCGCCTGCAGGCACAGCTTGAATTATATGCCAAACTGGCCGAAGCTGAAGCAGAAATTGCTTCTGGAGCTGGCGGAGTAGACTTTTTCGACTTTGCCAAAAAGTTGCGGGCCCATGTACATGGAACTATATAATGTGATAATATTCCCGGCCGCCCAAAATGATCTCCGGGAAATAGTTGATTATCTTAACACCCTCTCCGCCGAGGCTGCAATCCAATATTATGATTCGATAGTTGAAAAAGTAGGAACTCTTACAACAATGCCTGAGCCCTGCCCGTTGGCAAAAGACACTCAGCTTCGGCTGCGCGGATACAGAACCCTGCTGGTTAAGAATTACATCGTATTCTATACCATTAATGGCAAAACCGTAGAAATCCGCAGAATTCTATATGCAAGGCGGCAGTATGAGGGGCTACTATAGGGTACCTGCCAGTTTCGCAAGCGCATCACCCTCTGTAGCAACAAAAAATATGTGGCTGCCCTTATTGCTCTCATAAATAAAGTCTTGTAAAGGTTTACTAGTGTATTTCGAGAAGTCGCCGATAATTGCCAGTTTTACTTGGTAAGTGGCAAATTTTTGAAGCATTTCTCCCGCCAGCCCAGTGGATAGAACGAAGAAATCCTCTATGACCGCTGACTTCAGGATTGCGATGCAGTCACAATCGGCTTCATGTCGCACCATTGCCATCAGGTCAAGAGCAGATTGAACATCAGCAATGACAATTTCGCTGCTTTTTATTATTGAGACTTTTACACTATTTTGCTCAACGACTTTAATCTTCATAATAGTTTCACTTCTCGTATTTTCTCCAAATCGCCACTACAAAGTGCTTCTAGGTTAGCAAAGATTTTAGCGGCCGGCCAATCCCACCATTTTAAATCTAAAAGATACTCTATCATATCATCGCCAAATCTTTTCCTGATTATTTTTGCTGGATTTCCACCGGCAATATGATATGCAGGGATATCTTTTGCAAGGAGCGTATTGGCAGCAATAATTGCACCATCACCCACCTTAACACCAGGCATGACGGTTACATTTTGTCCAAACCAAACATCATTTCCTATTATTGTGTCACCTTTTATCGGTAAATCAGATAGCATGGGAGTTGACTTTTCCCAGCCACCAGCCATGATATTAAAAGGATAAGTGGTTACTGAGTTCATACGATGGTTGGCGCCATTCATGATGAATTCTATTCCTTTTCCTAAAGCGCAAAATTTTCCAATAATCAAACGATCACCTATGAAATCATAATGATGGGTGATACGCTCTTCAAATCGCTCCGCTCCATCATTGTCGTCATAATAGGTATAATCGCCGACAGTAATGTTCGGACGTTTTATGACGTTCTTAATAAAGCAGATGCTTGGTATAGCCGGATTCGGAAACACGGCATTCGGGTCGGGGCCTATATTATTACTCGTTTTCATCGGTCTCTCCGCGCGGATCATCATCCCTGGCAAAGGAAAATACCCAGACATTTCTGTCAACAAAGCACCTATTCGTCATCATAACACTCATCCCTGTTGAAATTATATCCCTGCTCTAATTTTACCGGACGAGTTTTCGCATACTCAACAAAATCCCTTGCCGCACTCTGTCGGTCTGAACTTGCTCCGCCGGAAAGTGTCAGCGGAAACGGGATATCCTGCGTCCGAACAATTTGATGCGCAAAAATATTAACAGCAGATGATATAGTCAAACCCAACCCACTAAGGACTTCCTCGGTTTTTTTGCGAAGTTCGTCATCCATGCGGATACTAATCTGTGCCATATTGTCCACTCCTTTTGCATGCATTGTATACCATATGGTGTGCATTGTCGAATTGATCTTGTTGAAATTGGTGCTTAACTGAAAAGATCCTCTCTAAGGGTTCGAATCCCCTTATTATATGTAAAAAAATCGCCAAATGTCGGCTACCGATAAAACAGAATAAAACAAGTGAATTAGGGTAGCTGCCATACAGGGAAAAAGCGAAAACGGACTATCTTCATTTGATCTGATAGACTTCCATAGTATAATATTGGAAAGGAGTGTTCTCATGTTCCAGTCGCCCAACCTGGAATTGTTGGTTCTATGTTCAACGTTACTCATAGATACGATCATTCGGCCAGACTCGACAGAAATGCTCCGCCCTTACCACCTAAAGTGCAAGGTATTTATATAATGGCACAGTTTTCATAAAAAGCCAATTTCTTCAGTTCCATCGCATTTTTTGTCGATTATACGGACTGGTATGATAGCTGCTTCGGCAGCTGTTTGTGGATATGATAATCATCTGGGGCGTAAGCGGTTTACTGCTTACGATACTTTGACTTTAGCAGCAAAAAAAGAATACAAGCTATAATAAATATCCGTTTAGCCTAGGCTAGCGGGATTATTTTTAACCAAAATCTGCAAGTATTGCAGGGCGAAATTCCCTTGCAAGCGAACAAACCATCTACATTGCACGCAAAGATACAAAGATAGTTTAACTAATGCCAAAGCCAGAGCGAGACGACTTAATGGAGGTGAAACCTTATGAGCGATATTGATAAATATTCTGATCAGACATTTGAAGATATTAAACATATGAATGAATGGGGCAATGAATTTTGGTACGCCCGCGAGCTTATGTCAGTTCTGCAATACTCAAAGTGGGGAAACTATAAAAAAGTAATTGCCAAGGCTAAGATTGCTTGTGAAGGTAGCAATATAGCTGTCTCTGATCATTTTGCCGACCTCGGCAAAACGATTCAAATGCCCAAGAATGCGGCAAAGACCATTGAAGATATTATGCTATCCCGCTATGCCTGCTATCTTATAGTCCAAAATGCCGATCCTAGAAAAAAAGTAGTAGCGCTGGGACAGACATACTTTGCTGTTCAAACCAGAAAGCATTAAACAGATTGAGAAAAGAATTAAAAAGAAGCTACCTCCCAAAGGAGGTCAAAGTTAGACTTATGCTAAACTTGCGGAATAAATGCAAACACAGGGTGTAACGAAGGAGGTCTTGAAAAATTACTAAAATTAGACCTTTTCACCTGTTTGATTTGTTTTATCTGTTACTAGTTTTTCCCTATTTACGACCTTTTTTTGGACCCTTTTTCAACCGGTAGAGTGGACCAGTTTTCAGTTGACAATAACAAATGGCGGAGGGCGAGGGATAACCCTGCTTCTCTTCGTTCGCAGGCCGGTTCGCTCGGGCATAGCCCTCTCGTCGCTCGCTAGAAAATGTCCACCGGACATTTTCCTTTACGCTGCGCGCCCTCTCAGGGTTCGAATCCCCTTATTTCACATAAAAAAACCGCCAAACGGCGGATTTTTTCCTAATGGCGGAGGGCGAGGGATTCGAACCCCCGTGGGCTTGCACCCAAACGGTTTTCAAGACCGCCGCGTTATGACCTCTTCGCTAGCCCTCCAAATGGGTATTAAGTTTTGTATCTGCTTTGCAATTAGCGCAATGAAAATTTTAGCACAGTCCTATGGCGATGTCAACCGCCAGGAGCTGCTATTATCTTCAGCAGGTCTCCTTATAATAGGCCTTTCTCTTCGTCCTTAGGGACGCTTTATTAGTCTTTATTTCTCCGGTTTTATTACTTTTGCACCATTCATATAACTTTGGAGTGCATCCGGTATGATTATGGAACCATCTTCTTGTTGATAGTTTTCTAGTATTGCCGCTACTGTTCGACCGACAGCTACTCCTGAACCGTTTAGGGTGTGTACAAATTGTGGTTTAGCTTTGGCTTCCGGACGATAACGAATATTAGCCCGCCGGGCTTGAAAATCTTCACAATTCGAGCAGGAAGAAATTTCTTTGTAGGCTTCATAGCTCGGCATCCAAACTTCTATATCGTAGGTTTTGGCAGCAGAGAAACCCATATCACCGCTTGATAAAAGCATTACTCGGTAAGGGAGTTTTAACAATTGCAATACCTTTTCGGCATTAGCGGTCAGTTTTTCGAGTTCAGCATATGAATTCTCTGGGGTAACTATTTTAACTAATTCTACTTTATTAAATTGATGCTGCCTGATCACCCCACGCGTATCCCGGCCATGTGATCCGGCTTCCGCTCTGAAACAAGGAGTATAGGCTGTTAAATACTGCGGCAATTGTTCTGCTGTTAATATCTCTTCCCTATAAAGGTTAGTCAAAGGTACCTCGGCAGTTGGAATTAGATACATTTCACGTTGCTCGAGTTTGAACATGTCCTCGGCAAATTTCGGCAATTGACCTGTACCCTGCATGCATTCAGCACTAACCATAAAAGGTGGAAGTATTTCTTTGTAACCGTGCTGTTCTATGTGAACGTCTAAGAAAAAGTTTATTATTGCTCTTTCCAAGCGTGCTCCGAGTCCCTTGTAAACCGTGAATCGTGCCCCTGATAGCTTAGCGGCGCGCTCAAAATCTAGAATATCTAGATTTGTGCCCAGATCCCAATGTGCTAAGGGAGCAAAGTTAAACTCGCGCCGTTCACCCCAGCTGCGAATAGAAATGTTGCTTTCCTCGTCAATTCCAACTGGTACCGACTCGTGCGGCAAATTAGGAATTCTTAAAAGAATTTCGTTTATTTCAAGCTCGAGGCTAGCTATTTCTTCGTCTAAAGCTTTTATCTCTGCTCCGGTTTTTCTAACGCTTTCCATAATATCTTCAGCGTTTTCACCACTTTTCTTTAGCCGACCTACCTCTTGAGATGCCTGATTGCGAAAGTTTTTACGCTCCTCAACTTGAGTCAGTAAACCGCGCCACTTCACATCTAGGACCAGAAATCTGTCCAAGGCACCACTTATATTTCTCTTCTGTAATAAAGCTTCAACAACATCCGGCTGAGAACGGATATATTTTGCATCAAGCATCCTATCCCTCCTACAAAAAAGTTTCAGCATAAGTTTTCATATAGCTCTGGGTTAACTCTAGCTAAAATTGCAGTAACTTTACTTCATTAATTACTCCATCAGACTTACTTAAGGAGTTTAATACCTTTTCTTCGATGTCATTATCAACGTTTATCAACATTATCGAGATATCGCCTTTGGTTTTGCGTGCAACTTTCATCCCGGCGATGTTGACGCTGTGATCACCTAAAAGCGTTGCTACCGGTCCAATAACTCTGGGTCGATCATGATGCTCAATCAATAATACATATCCTTCTAACGGAGTCTCGGTTTCATAGCCATCAATTTCTACTAGAATTGGTTTCCTAGCTCTTGATAAAGTCCCTGCTAATTCTATTTCTTTACCTTGGCCATATAGTTTTACTCCGATTAGGTTCTTATAGCGCTTAAGTGTTTGTTCTTCTTTTTTTTCGAAAATCTTTATTCCGCGATCTTCAGCAATAAGTCGTGCATTAACATAGCTTACGTTTTCACTCATTACTGTATTTAGCAGTCCTTTTAAAAAGGCGATCGTTAAGATCTGGGTTTCATTTCTGCTAATAGGGCCGCTATAGGTTAATTCAATTCTATCTAGGGCAGATTTTTCTAATTGGTAATAAACACAACCCATTTTCTCTGCTAATTGAATATATGGATATAAATAGTCCAGTTCTTCAGTTAGCATGGTTGGCAAATTCACTACATTAGGAACGATTTCGCCCTTGAGGGCTCTTATTACCTGTTCGGCGATGTTTTCGCCTACCCTCTTCTGAGCTTCGAATGTATCTGCTCCCAAATGGGGTGAAACTACTACATTATCAAAAGTGAAGAGTGGGTTTCCCGTTGCCGGTTCTTTTTCGAATACGTCTAGACCCGCGCTAGCTACTTTACCGGATTCCAAACCACTAAGGATTGCCGATTCTTTAATAATTCCGCCGCGGGCGCAATTTATCAACCTTACACCTTCTTTGGCAAAATTCAGCACTTCTTCGTTAACCATGTGCATGGTTTCTTCATTGCGGGGAGTATGCACTGTAATAAAGTCAGCTTCTTTCACCAATTGTTCAAGTGAATCTCTTTTTTCGGCGCCGAAGCGTTCGAATCGTTCGTTTGCTATATAGGGATCATAGGCAATTACTTTCATATTAAAAGCTTTTAATCTGGTCGCAACCATTGATCCGATTCTTCCCAAACCAACAATCCCAACGGTTTTGCCGTATAATTCTACTCCTCTAAAGGGTTTGCGGTCCCAGACCCCACCTTTGAGAAAATTGTTTGCCCATGCAGTTTTGCGTGATGATGCCAAAAGCAGGTTTATGGTCTGCTCTGCTGCCGATATGGTATTGCTGTCCGGAGTGTTGGCTACAACCACACCTAAACGCGTACACGCTTCCACATCAATATTATCAACGCCATTTCCTGCTCGTCCGACTATTTTCAAACGGGGAACGCCTTTTTTGACTAGCTCTTCATTAACATCCGTAACACTTCTAACAATTAAAGCGTCGTAGTTGCCAATAATTTCTAACAATTCCTCGCGCGCAATCCCGTCCCGGTAATCGACCTCTACTTCTTGCTTCAGTAAAGCGATGCCTTCATCGGCAATTTTCTCAGTTACTATAACTTTTATTTGATCCATGGGTTAATACTACTCCCTTCGCATTTCTAAGTAATATTTTCTTTTAAGCATTCCAGTGCTTTGCTTACAGAGTGACCTAAATTCACTGGATATCCCACTCTAGATAGGGTTATTTCGAGTGCTGCTATAGATGCTACTAAGTCTAATTCCCGAACATAACCTAAGTGTCCGAATCTGAAGATTTTATTATCTAAGTTTTGCTGTCCTCCCGCCAAAACAATATTAAAATCTTTATACATCATTTCACGTATTTTGTTAGCTCCAATATCCGGCGGCGCAAATACAGCAGTAACCGTTGGGGATGCACAATGATCAGCCGCCATTAATTCTAAACCTAAAGCCTTGATAGCACATCGCACTATATCTCTATAGTTCCTATGTCTAGAAATAATATTCTCCAAGCCTTCTTCTTTAAACATAATTAATGCCTCTTCAAGCCCAAAGTATAAAGAGATAGGCGGAGTTACTGAGGTCTGACCTTTTTCCAGGTACTTTCTTACAGCAGTCAGATCCCAATAAAAACGAGGTCCACTGCAGTTCGCATGCGCTGCCAGCGCTTTTTTATTATATGCCATTATCGCAATTCCCGGAGGAATCATAAATGCTTTTTGGGATCCGCTTATCACCACATCTAAATTCCAGTCATCCATATCCATATCAATAGTTGCTAAACCGCTAATTGCATCTACCATCAGCAGAGCCGGATGCGAGCCGATTGCTTCGCCAATGCTTTTTAAGTCATTATAGATGCCGGTCGAAGTCTCATTTTGGGTAACTAGTATGGCTTTGATATTTGCATTAGTATCCTTAATTAATTTTTCCTTTATTATTTGCGGATCAACTGACTGACCCCACGGGAAATCAACTCTTTCAACTTGAGCTCCAAAATTCTCAGCAATTTCTGCCCAACGATCACCAAAAACCCCCGAAGATATTGACAAGACTTTATCCCCTGGAGAAACAAAATTAACGATAGCAGCTTCTAATCCTCCGGTTCCTGATGCCGGAAATATCGCTATGTCCCCTTTCGTTTTATGGATCGCTTTCAGTTCTTCTATAATGTATTCCAGCATTATCCGAAATTCCATACCGCGATGATTAATCATGGGCTTAGACATTGCCCTTTTTACTCTATCCGGAATGGGCGTTGGTCCAGGTAACAGCAAATATTGATCGCCCACCATTTAAATTCCTCCTCATAAGCAAAAAGATGATAAAAATGCAAACCTCTCGTCCCACTAGGGACGAGAGGTTTTTCCCGCGTTGCCACCCTTATTGATGTCATTCACATCCACTTAATGATTGTATCGGTATCACCGTTCAAATAACGAATGCTCCGGGGTGGATTCGAATCACCTTCGTACTGGTTCACACCTGCCACCAGCTCTCTTAAACCCGGTTAATTCTACTATTCCCTTCATAGCATAATATTTAATTTGCGCTCAATTTTATCATATGATAAAAAGCCTGGCAAGTTGCAATGGCAAAGATTATTATCTACAGCATCTTTATAAAATACTCATGAATTACTGTCTCAGCCGTCAATTCCGGATGAAAAGCAGTCACCAGCAAATTAGATCCCTGTCTGGCCATCACTATTTTTTTTTGATAAGTGCACATGGGTTTAACCTCACCCCAGAGCGATTCTATATATGGAGCTCTGATAAATACCCCTTTAGTTTTCCCAATTTCGTCTATTTCTAAATCGGTCTCGAAGCTCTCCACTTGCCTGCCAAATGCATTGCGTTTTACTTTAATATCCATTAAACCTAATTTTGGCTGTTCATAATCTATTATTTCTTTGGCCATTAATATCATTCCGGCGCAGGTCCCAAAGATAGGCAATTTTTCCGCAGCCTTTTGTTTTATTTTATCAAAGAGCCTGTAATCTAGAAGAAGCTTTCCTATGACTGTGCTTTCTCCTCCGGGTATTATTAGGCCGTCAATTAGATCAAGTTCATAGCTATTTCTGATTTGTATAGACTTTACTTTGCATTTTCTCAAAGACTGTTCATGCTCTAAAAAAGCACCTTGCAGAGCTAGAATGCCGATGGTTTTACCACCCACGCTCCTGCATCCTCTCCTCCGGCCTAATCGTGCTGATATCGATTCCTACCATGGCTTCCCCTAAATCTCGTGAGACCTCAGCTAATACTTTGCTGTCATTATAGTAGGTCGTTGCGGCTACGATCGCTTTGGCTCTGATTGCCGGATCGCCGGACTTAAATATTCCTGAACCCACGAATATTCCATCACAACCCAATTGCATCATAAGTGCTGCATCCGCCGGAGTTGCAATTCCTCCAGCAGCAAAATTGACTACTGGAAGCCGTTTCGCTTCCCCAACCGCTAAAATCAGCTCATATGGTGCCTGCAAATCTTTGGCTGCGGCCATAAGTTCATCTTTGGGAAGATTGCTCACCCAGCGAATTTCATCATTTACTTGCCTGATATGACGCACTGCTTCTACTATATTACCCGTCCCGGGCTCGCCCTTAGTTCTTATCATAGCTGCTCCTTCTCCGATTCTGCGCAGGGCTTCGCCCAAATTACGAGCACCGCAAACGAAGGGAACTTTGAAAAGGGTTTTATCAACATGATACTTATCATCTGCCGGGGTCAGGACTTCACTTTCATCGATATAATCAATTCCCAAGTGCTCAAGTATCTGGGCTTCAACGAAATGTCCGATTCTGCACTTAGCCATTACTGGTATCGATACAGCATCCTGAATGCGCATTATTATACTGGGGTCAGCCATTCTTGCAATTCCGCCGGTGGCACGGATGTCTGCCGGAACCCTCTCTAAGGCCATTACTGCACATGCTCCTGCGGCTTCTGCAATTTTTGCCTGTTCAGGAGTTGTTACATCCATTATTACTCCGCCTTTCAACATCTGAGCCAAACCGGCTTTAACGTTAAAAGTACCTTTTTCAGCCATCGTTTTTCCTCCTGCTTAACTGAAACTTTATCATAAATTCTATCTGTCTAAATTAAATCTTGCAATTCCTACTATGCGATCTTCATCGGGAAGTCTCATCAACAATACACCGCGCGCATATCTTTTCTGGAGAGATACATCATTAACTTCTAATCTTATCAATTGTCCATCGCCGGTTAATATCATTAACTCGTCTTCAGGGTAAACAATTTTAAAGGCAACTAAGGTTCCATTTTTATCGGTTAAATCTATTGATTTTAAGCCCCGTCCTCCGCGTTGCTGACATTTAAATTCTTCTAAGGGCACCCTTTTGCCATAGCCATTCTCGGTTACTAAGAGGGCACTGGCTTGCTGCCTATATTTATCAACGCCGATTACATTGTCACCTCTTCTGAGATTAATACCTTTAATCCCGGTAGCGGTTCTTCCCATCGGTCTAACTTGTTTTTGCTCGAAGGTTATGGTAAAACCGTCAGCAGTAGCTATCATTATTTGGTCAGCGTCTTCTACGCGCAAAACTCCAACCAATTCGTCATCCGGTTTCAAATTAACAGCAATCAGGCCATTTTTCCTAATGTTGCCGAACATAGAAAACTGGGTTTTTTTGATTATACCTTTTTTGGTCACCATTAACAGATTTCTATCTTCATCAAATGTCTTGGTATCAATGATGGTAGTTACACTCTCATCAGGGCGCAGCTCCAAGAAATTAACCAATGCCCATCCCTTTGCTACTCTAGATGCTTCCGGCAAATGATGCGCCCGATACGAAAATACCCGGCCTTGATTGGTGAAAAACAGTATATGGGAAAGAACCGAGGTAACCAAAATTTCATTAGCAAAGTCTTCAGTTTTAATCGTGGCTGAACTAATGCCTCGACCGCCCCTTCTTTGGGAGCGATATGTATCTAGAGGCTGCCTTTTTACATAGCCCCGATTACTTAGAGTAATTACAACCTCATGGTCTTCAATGAAATCTTCTTCACTCATATCATTAGCTAACATCGATATTTCCGTTCTACGTTCATCACCGAACCGTTTAGAAATATCGTCTAAATCTTCTTTAATTATTTGTTTAACTCTAAAGGGACTATTCAAGATGTCTTCCAAATCAATAATCTTTTTAACTAGATCATTAAATTCATCATCGATTTTACTGCGTTCTAACCCGGTTAATTGAACGAAGCGCATATCGAGGATGGCATTGGCTTGTATCTCTGTAAAACCATAACGCTCTTCTAATTGCGTCCGGGCTTGCTCCCTATTGCTGGAACTCCTAATTAAACTAATAATATCGTCAATGTGATCCAGGGCTAGTTTTAATCCTTCTAGTATGTGCTTTCTGTTTTTTGCAATATTTAAATCATAGGTTGTGGCATTGCGTATTACTTCTTCTCTATGCTCGACATAATACACTAACATTTGTTTTAGATTTAAGGTCTGGGGCTGCCCATTAACCAGGCTAAGCATATTAACCCCAAAACTATCTTCCATTTGGGTATGTTTGTAAAGCTTGTTAACTAAAATACCTATGTTTACGTCTTTTCTGACTTCTATAACCACTCTAATTCCGCGGCGGTCTGATTCGTCTCTTAAATCGGTAATACCTTCAATTTTTTTATCCTTAACTAATTCGGCAATACGCTCGACTAGTTTAGATTTGTTTACCTGATAAGGCAGTTCCGTAATTATCACGGCACTTTTGCCCGCTTTTAATTCCTCAATATGGTGCCGTGCCCTAATTTTAATTGATCCACGCCCGGTTTCATAAGCTTTTTTGATCCCCTGTTTTTCCATTATACCTGCAGTTGGAAAATCTGGGCCGGGTATATACTTCATTAATTCATCGATACTGATATCATTATTATCTATATAAGCTTTGATGCCATCAGCCAGTTCAGTTAGATTATGCGGTGGAATATTGGTAGCCATGCCGACCGCGATTCCCGCTGAACCGTTTAAAAGTAAATTCGGTATCCGCGCAGGGAGTACCTGGGGCTCTTTTAAGGAATCGTCATAGTTTGGGCGCCAAAGTATGGTATCTTTGTTGATGTCTTTTAGTAGTTCACCGCCAATGCGCGACATTCTTGACTCGGTGTATCGCATGGCCGCAGCTTCATCGCCATCTATTGATCCAAAGTTACCATGGCCATCAATCAGTGGATAACGCATGGAAAAAGTCTGTGCCATTTTTACTAAAGTCTGATATATGGCGCTGTCTCCATGAGGATGGTATTTGCCCATTACTTCACCCACGATATTGGCCGATTTCTTATGCGGCTTATCATGAGTCATTCCCAGATCATATAGAGCGTAAAGTATTCTTCTATGGACCGGTTTTAATCCATCGCGCACATCGGGTAATGCTCGGGAGACGATTACACTCATTGAGTATTCTAAAAAAGAACGCTCAACTTCCTTTTTTAAATCTATATCTACAACTTTGTCGAGAGATTTGAACAAATCACCTGAATCCAATAGTATACCTCCTGTGGAATTGATTAAATATCTATATTACTAGCATACTTCGCATTTGCTTGAATGAATTCGCGCCGCGGTTCTACATTGTCACCCATCAAATCAGAAAAAACATTTTCCGCTTCAATGGCATGTTCAATATTGACCTTAAGTACTGTACGAGTTTCAACATTCATAGTTGTGGACCAGAGTTGCTCCGGGTCCATTTCTCCAAGACCTTTATATCTTTGCATAGACCATTTATGCTCGCTCTCGGCTAAAAATTTATTAACATCGGCATCATTATAAAAATAGCGAATGTCTTTTCCTCGTTTGAGACCATAAAGCGGCGGTTGCGCTATATATATATATCCATTTTCAATCAATTGCCTCATGTAACGGTAAAAGAACGTTAACAACAGTACTCTAATATGCGAGCCGTCAACATCAGCATCAGTCATAATAAATATCCGGTGATAACGGGCTCTGTTAATATCAAAATCTTCGCCTATCCCTGTTCCTAATGCCGTAATTAAATTCCTTATTTCTTCACTGGATAAAACTCTATCTAAACGCGCTTTTTCAACATTCAAAATCTTTCCGCGCAAGGGTAGAATTGCTTGGTACTTTGGATCTCTTCCTTGTTTTGCTGATCCTCCTGCAGAATTACCCTCGACTATGAAAATTTCTGACATTGCCGGATTCGATTCACTGCAATCAGCAAGTTTTCCTGGCAATGAAGTAGATTCTAGTGCGCTTTTCCTTCTCGTTAGTTCCCGGGCTTTGCGTGCAGCTTCACGGGCACGGCGAGCAGCAATTGATTTGTCGGCAATTTTACGGGCTATAGACGGGTTTTCGTTTAAATAATCTCCAAATTGCTCGTAAACCACGCCATTAACTATCCCTTGAACGTTAGTATTACCTAGTTTCGTTTTGGTTTGACCTTCAAATTGAGGATCTTTAACTAAAACGGATATAACAGCCGCGATGCCTTCTCTTATATCTTCACCAGCCAAATTAGGATCATTTTCTTTAATTAATCCGTTTTTACGGCAATAATCGTTAATGATTCTGGTTAGAGCATTTTTTAAGCCGGTTTCATGCGTGCCACCTTCTTGGGTTCTTATATTATTAGCGAAAGAGTATATGTTTTCGCTGTAGCCGCTATTATATTGCACTGCCACCGAAACAACAACATCTTCTTTTATTGATTCAAAATAGATCGGTGCAGTATTTAATAATTCTTTGTTTTTATTTATGTAGACCACGAAATCACGCAGTCCATCAGAAGAGAACTCTTTGTTTAACTCTTCATTGCGCATATCCTTATAAGATATTTTTAAACCTTTGTTCAAAAAGCTTAATTCCCTTAGTCTTTGGATTAAGATTTCGCTGTCATAAATGCGCTCTTCGAATACTTCCGGATCAGGACTAAACCAAATTTTTGTACCACTTTTATCGGTTTCTCCATACTTGATAATATCGGTTACCGGTTTTCCCCGGCGATATTCCTGTCTGTATGAAAATCCTTCCCTGTAGATGGTTACGATCATATGTTCTGATAAAGCATTGACAACAGATAGGCCGACACCGTGCAAACCGCCGGAAATCGTATAGCCTTTACCGCCAAATTTACCGCCGGAATGCAGGGTGGTCATGATTACTTCTAAAGCGGGTATTCCCACTACGGGGTGCAGATCAACCGGTATCCCTCGTCCATTATCGCTGACTTCCACACTATTATCGATGTTTACGATCACACTGATATGGTCACAATAACCACCTACTGATTCATCGATACTATTGTCGACAATTTCATAGACTAAGTGATGAAGTCCTTTACTGCCAGTTGATCCAATATACATTCCTGGTCTTTTTCTTACTGCCTCTAATCCTTCTAATACCTGAATATCGGAAGCATTATATCCATTTTCAGTATTAGCCAAACTTAAACCTCCTTGTTAAAACCGGTACCTCTTTTGTATAAAGTTGTTGACGAAATCGGGGATACATATACTCTATCCAAACAAACTATAAGTGATTTAGCTTTATCTTTTTCACTTATATTAATAAGTTTTTTATCAAGCTTCGCTGTATCAATAATATCTTTTACATCTTCCGATATATCCGAACTGATATTTAAAATAGTTATTATTTCATTAATCGGAATGATGTTATTATTTCCCAAATGTAGATACATAATTACTCCTTTCCAATTAGCACACCGTTATTTATGAAACTTATATGTGCCGAATTATAGCTTTGCAAATTATCAACACTTACTGCGGTCATGAAGCTTTGGAAATTAGCTCGCGACAGATAATCAAGTAAAAGATTTTTCTTTTCATGGTCCAATTCAGCTAATACTTCATCCAGAAGAAAAACTGGATAATAGCCCTTTAATTGAAAAAAAGAAATAATCTCAGCAAGTTTTAAAGCAATGATTATATTCCTTTGTTGTCCTTGGGAACAATATAATTTTGCTAATCTGCCTTCGAAATAGAAATGCAGATCATCTAAATGCGGCCCAACAACTGTCCTTCTGAGCTGCTGTTCAATTTCAGTTTTATTAATTAATTGTTCGTATAGGATTTTTTGCAATATATCTAAATTTATTTTACCATTACCACTGCCAAACGGGAAAGAAATCGCATATTTTAATTTAATTGATGCGCTTTTATTGTTAATTAAAGGGAAAATATCCTGTAAATTTTTGTCTAGGAGGTTAATATAATTAAGTCTTGCTAAAATAACTAAGGCCGCTTGCTCAATTAAAACTTGATTCAAGGCGGCAATCATTTTGTTTGTATTCTGATTGTTTTTTAATAAAAAGTTTCGCTTTTTTAAAACTTTATTGTAATTATCAATATACTGTTTGTATTCACTTGTAGCTTGCTTGAGACTAAAATCTAAAAACTCTCTTCTGCCTTTTGGAGAACCTTTTATTAAAAATAAATCATCAGGCGTAAATAAAACCAATTTTAAGTCACTCAAGTTTTTGGCTTGAGTTCTTTTTTCATTTTGAAAAAATCGCTTCCCTTTTTGGATATCAAAAACTAGCTTACTTTTATTGAAACTGTTGTCCTTATGATAAACCCCTTCTATTTGGAAAGTACTGTCGTTATAGTTAATTAAAGCATTATCAGGACCTCTAAAAGAAGAACCGAGTGCCAAAACATATATTGCCTCCAAAAAATTTGTTTTTCCTTGTCCATTTTCGCCAATTATTATATTAAGCCCTCTATGTGCTTGAAAAACGGTATTTTCTAAATTTCGAAAGCCGATTACACTTATCTTATCTAAAAACAATAATAATAGAGCTCCTAACTATTTGTCCGCAGAGGTACTAACACATATATATAGTTTTCCTTATTTGGGTTACTTATAACCGATGGCCCAAGAGGCCCTGACATTTTTATTGTAATATTTTCACACTCCATAGCAAGCAACTTGACTATATCCGAAAAGTAATTCGTATTAAAAGCAATAGTGAAATCTTTGTTGCCATCAATGCTTACTTCCTCAATAAGATCGTTAATTTCTCCCATTGCAACTGAATGAGTACTAATCATGAGTTCGTTTTCGTTAATACTTAATTTGAAACTAGGAATCTTTAATTTGTCATCAGTTGGCATAACTCTTGCTCTATCGAGAGTCTCATTTAAGGTTACGGTCTTGATCGAGAGCTCAGTAGAGTGGGAAGCTGGAATTACTTGTTCGTAAGTAGGGTACTGACCACTGATTAACCTGGAAATGAGCAAAAAATTACTCTTATAAAAAACCACATTGTTTTGTGATAAGCCAATCTTGATTTTTTCATCACTGTTATCCAGTAAACGAAGCAGCTCGTTTATGGTTCTCGTTGGCAGAATGAATCTAAATGGTTCTATTTTTTCACCCGGCAGCGTAAGCTTAAAAAAAGCAAGACGATGTGTATCCGAGGCTACGAATCTTAGCTCATTGTTTTCTATTAAGTCAACTAATACGCCCGTAAACACTTGGCGAAAGTGATTAAGTGAAGCAGAAAATACGGTTTTGCGCAGAGCATCCCGAAGAACAATTTGCTCAATTTCGAACTTTTCTTCCAACTTATCCAAGGGCAGACTAGGATATTCGTAATCAAAATACGTGTTTACCGAAATCGAAGAACGCAGATAGTTAAGATTTAGCTTAGATTGATTGGTATTTAACTCAATATTTAACACTGTATCCGGTAGTACTTTGATTATATTAGAAAAATAGTGGGCGTTTACTAGCACTGTTCCTTCTTCAAATACTTGTATTTTTTGATTTGAAGCGGTAATTCCTATTTCCATATCAGTTGCGGTGAAGGTAAGACCATTTTCAAAGCTGGCATTTATAAGTAAACCTGATAAAACAGGTATAGTGTTCCGGTTTGATGCGGCCCTGCTGGCAATATTGGTAAGTGCTGAGAGCTCCTTTTGTTCTATAGCAAATTTCAAGAATTTTACCTCCGCTTCTTAATGGATCATGCTATTTTTTTCATAATATTTAAGCTAGTAAGAGTAGTAGTAGTGTTAAAATCGTGGAAAAGTAAGTTGACCTTTACTTACTACGGAATTATAGCTGTGCATAATTCTGTGAATTTCCTGAACATTATTTTATGAAATTTGGGTCAATCGATTTCATTAATTTTTCTATTTGAGAAGTTAATTCTTGATCGCTGCTAAGTAGTTTATCAATCTTATCATTTGCATGAATAACTGTCGTATGATCGCGACCACCAAATTGTGACCCTATTTGCGGAAAAGATGCGTCAGTCAGCCTTCGGCATAAAAACATAGCTACTTGCCGAGGTTGAACCAGTTCCTTATTCCTTTTTTTAGATAACATATCATTTAATTCTATATGATAATATTTGGAAACTGCTTTTTGTATGGTTTCAATTGTTATCTTTTTTGGTCGGGGCGGTGGCAATATGTCTTTTAGAGCATTGCTGGCAGTGTTAATGTTCAAGGGTTCTTTTGTAATATTCACATAGGCAATTAACCTTACAAGTGCTCCTTCTAATTCTCGTATATTAGTATCTATGTAATTTGCAATATAATCTAAAATATCATAAGGAATATTCAAGTTTTCATCTTGTGCTTTCTTTCTGAGAATAGCAACTCGAGTTTCGAGATCAGGAGGCTGAATATCAGTAATTAGTCCCCATTCGAAACGAGATCTAAGCCTGTCTTCTAATGTTGGGATACTTTTTGGCGGACGGTCACTGGAAATAACCACTTGCTTATTAGCTTCATAAAGAGTATTAAAGGTATGAAAGAATTCCTCTTGGGTTCTTTCTTTGCCCGCTAAAAATTGAATGTCGTCTATAAGTAATACATCTATATTGCGATATTTATTTCGAAAACCGGGAGTATTATCATCCTTTATTGAACTAATCAGCTCATTAGTGAATTGCTCTGAAGACACATAGACAACAGAATATGATTTATTCTTTTTTAGAATTGAGCTGCCAATTGCCTGCATAAGATGAGTTTTGCCAAGCCCGACTCCGCCATAAATAAAAAGGGGATTATATGCGCGCGCAGGGGCCTCGCCTACTGCATAACAGGCTGCATGGGCAAAACGATTGCTATTTCCAACCACAAAAGAATCAAAAGTATACCTAGGATTCAACGATGATAAATAAGGGGAATCCTTAATATTGCTTTCTTCATTAATAAACACCAAGGAAGCATTTTTGTTTATAGTTCGCTGCAAAACATTTTGAATAGTATCCAGATAGCGAGATTCGATCCATTCTCTAGTTAAAGTGTTTGGTGCGCTTATGTAGAACGTATCGTTAAGAAATGAATCAAACCTTAACATTGTAAACCATATGTCAAAACTATCAGGGTCTATTTCTTCACGCAATATCAAAAGAGCATTATTCCAAAGCGAGGAATAATCTATATCGTGATCCATAAACAACCTCCTGTGTAAATGTGGAAAAGTAACTGTGAATAATAATATAATTGTGGAAAAGAAATAACAAGATATAAGAATATTAGCAATTCAATTTCAAACTAATGATAGCAGATAAGTTCTAAAAATAGAAGCAGTAACAGCTCATGTTTCTTGACAGCACCTTGAGATAATCAATATAATTATTAAGTGCCGTATTAATGAGGGAGGAAGAAAATGAAAAGGACTTTTCAAGGAAAAAACCGAAAAAGAAAAAAAGTACATGGATTTAGGCAGCGGATGTCTTCCGCAGGAGGCAGAAAAGTGCTAGCTAGTCGCAGAAAAAAAGGTAGAAAAGAAATTTGTGCCTAGGTCGTTAAAACGGCCTTTTATTATCTGTGTATAAAAATGTTGGCTAAAAGTTATCGCATAAAAAATGGAAAAGAGTATAATAATAACTATAAATATGGCAAAAAGATTAATGGCAAATATGTTTTTGTTTATTTCTTGTTGAACAGAGAAACCTATAACAGGTATGGTATTGTAACAAACAAAGCTATTGGTAATGCAGTTAGAAGAAATAGAGTAAAACGACAAATTAGAGAGATAGTTAGAAAAAATATGAAAAATATTTCCGGCCATCAAGATATAGTTATTGTCACGAAAAAGAATATTAATAATGTGCCATTTTTTTTAATTGAACAGGATGTAATTTCAATAATGAAGAAAGCCGGACTGTGGTAAGGAAATTATTGGTAATTACAATTCGAATTTATCAGCAATTTAGCAAAATAAAGGGACCATCCTGTCGCTTTTATCCAACATGTTCGCACTATGCTATTGCGGCGATTGAAAAGCACGGAGCTTTAAAGGGAACCTGGCTTGCAGTAATAAGAATCAGCAAATGTCATCCTTTTAATTCAGGTGGATATGATCCAGTACCTTAATAAGCAACTAGTTCCCTAGGTAAGGAGGTGCATCCTGCTGGCTTAAGCGAGCAGGAGATTAGTTTGTGGCAGACTTTTGTTCATTGGTTTTCACAGTTTATTCAGTTTTTTTATGAGCTTACCGTAGAATTTGGAATTCCGAATTACGGTCTGGCTATTATTTTGATTACGATAGTAATTAAGATAGTTCTTTTGCCATTAACTCAAAAGCAAATGACTTCAATGCGGGCTATGCAAAATATGCAGCCCCGGATCAAATTATTACAAGAAAGATACAAAGATGATCCCAAGACCATGCAGCTAAAGCTGGGTGAATTATACAAGGAACAGGGTATTAATCCACTCGGTGGTTGTTTGCCTTTATTAATTCAAATGCCGATTTTTTTTGCATTTTATCAATCACTTTATAAATTCCAGTTTACAGAGGTGGCACATGCTAAGTTTTTTTGGATCCAGAACATTGGACAACCCGATCCATGGTATATATTAGCAGTTTTAGTAGCTGGAACTACTTTCTTGCAGCAAAGAATTTCGATGGCAAATATTGATGATCCTACCCAAAAAACCATGTTATACGTTATGCCTTTAATGATGGGCTGGATAACAACAACAGTACCGGCTGGTTTGCCGCTGTACTGGAGTGTTTTTAATGTTTTAGGAATAATTCAACAACTGTTCATTAATAGAAAAGAAGAAGTTAATTCTGTGTCAAAAGAAATAAAATCTCAAGAAGAGAGTAATCATCTGCAGCCGACTCCGACAATAGAAAAAAGTGTGGAACCAGCAGGTGAAGGTAATGTTGAAAAAGGAGGTCAAAAAAATGCAGGCCCAAGTAGTAGAAAAAAAAGGAAAAAGCGTTGATGAAGCTGTTCAAGCGGCTTTAGAAGAATTAGGATGTGAACTTGAAAAAGTCAACATAGAAGTTATTGAGGAGCCGAGTAAAGGTTTATTAGGTATCGGCAAGAAATTAGCATTAATAAGAGTAACTCGAATTATTGAAGCAAGTGATGCAGATAAAGTTAGAAGTACCTTAGAAGTAATATTAGGAAAAATGGATCTAGATTATACAATTGATAGTGTTGAAGAAGATGCTGATAATGTCCGTATTAATGTTGTGGGAAAAGATAAAGGTTTACTAATAGGCAGAAAAGGCGAGACCTTAAATGCAGTACAATATATTGTTAGCCTGATAGTGAACAAAAACTCGGATCACCGCATCAAATTCTTTTTAGATGTAGAAAACTACCGCAAGAAAAGAGAAAATTCATTAGAAGATTTGGCCGTTCGATTAGCGGATAAAGTAAAGAAAACCAGAAAAAATGTGGTTATGCGACCAATGAGTTCACAGGAAAGAAGGGTCATACATACAGCTTTGCAAGCTGACCCTAATGTTAATACGTATTCAATGGGGGATGAGCCAAATCGCAAAGTAGTGATATCACTTAAAAAATAGACGAAACCGGGAAGGCCCAAATGGGTCTTCTTTTTAAATGCAGATTTATGAGGTGCTATTACAGAATCATGGATGTTAATTTATGCAACGCTGAGAATGATGATATAGCGGCAATATCTACGCCTTTAGGTTCCGGTGGTATTGCAATAATTCGCATGAGCGGAAATAGTGTTATTAATATAGCCGATGAAATATTTAAGCCTTTTAGCGGCTCTAATAGTTTAAAGCATACGCCCGGATATACTTTAACTCTTGGCTGGATAAATGATAAATGCGGTCGTCCAATCGATCAAGTACTTCTGAGCATAATGAGAGCACCACGCAGTTTTACAGGTGAAAATGTAGTTGAAATAAACTGCCATGGTGGTTTATTAGTAGCAAACCGGTGTCTGCAGAGAGTATTAGAAACTGGTGTGCGCATAGCAGAACCGGGAGAGTTTAGTAAGCGCGCATTTTTAAACGGACGTCTTGATGCTAGTCAAGCGGAGGCAATTGTCGAAATAATCAATGCAAAAAGCTACAAAGCCTTAGATTTGGCGGTCAAGCAGCTTGAGGGTTTAAATGGCCGGTATATAGATGAAATAATTGCTATGCTTCTTGAGGTCAACGCTCAGATAGCAGCTTCGGTTGATTTTCCAGAAGAAGTTGGAGAGCCTGACTATAGTGATTTGGATAATAGTGTTCGCAATCAAATAAATATTATTGATAAAATGCTTGCTGCAGGTAAAAGAGCAGAAATATATAGTGCTGGCGTTAGCATGGTGATTTGTGGTAAACCGAATGTTGGTAAATCTACATTGTTAAATACGCTGCTGAAAAAAGACAGGGCAATAGTTACTGACATTCCAGGAACAACTAGAGACACCATTGAAGAAATGATTATCATTAAAGATATACCAATAAAAATTATTGATACTGCGGGTATTAGGGAAACCATTGATTTAGTTGAGCAGATGGGGGTAGAAAAAAGCAAAGACGCGATAAACCTTGCAGATTTGCTCCTTTTTATGTTGGATGCCGCGAGCGGAATAGATGATGACGATCGAGCAATTCTTCATATGATAAAAGACTATCAGCCGCTTGTAGTTATTAATAAGTGTGATTTAACGGAAAGAAACTTGGCATTAAGCAGTGAGTCAATATATGTTGACCTCAAGGAATTAGGAATAATTGAAATTTCCGCGCGCGAAGATCAAGGCATTAACCAGCTCGAGGATATAATAGTTGCAAGAATCTTAGGAAAAACCGATGATGGCATGAGTATGGACATAATGGTAAACCATAGGCAAAAAGAGGCACTAATGGCTGCCAAGAATCATTTGCTTGGCTTTCTGGATGCGCGTTTAAATGACATTCCTTTGGATTGTCTGAGCATAGATATTAATCTGGCTTGTGACTCCCTTAGTATAATTAAGGGAAAAGATTTGCGCAGTGCTGCGATCGATAAGATTTTTGAAGACTTCTGTATAGGCAAATAAACATTGGAATTGGAGTATGAATGTGGTTACATATCATGCCGGAGACTTTGGAGTTATCGTGATTGGTGCAGGTCATGCCGGATGCGAAGCAGCCTTAGCATCTGCAAGAATGGGCTGTAAAACTTTACTAATTACCATGAATTTGGAGACTATAGCCCAAATGCCCTGTAATCCATCAATCGGTGGTCCGGCTAAAGCCCAGCTGGTAAGGGAGATAGATGCCCTTGGCGGAGAGATGGCTATAAATATTGACAGAGCCCGAATACAAATTAAGATGATCAACACGGGTAAAGGTCCGGCAGTACAGGCCTTGCGCGCTCAAGCAGACAAAATTAAGTACCACCAAGTGATGCTTGCCACCTTAAGGAGTCAAGAAAATTTAACTATGCAAATGGCTGAGGTAGTTGATATTAAGACTGAGGGTGATAAAGTATGCGGTATTCTTACGAAAACTGGAGCATATTATACCTGCCAGGCAGTAGTAATAACTTCGGGAACTTATCTCATGAGTCAAATAATTGTTGGAGATGTAATGTTTGCCGGTGGACCGGGCAACCAGCATATGGCAACCGGCTTATCAGAAAACTTGAGAAAACTTGGCTTTAGTCTTGGTCGCTTCAAGACGGGAACGCCGCCGCGCATTGATGCTAAGAGTATAGATATTACCAAAATGGTAGAACAACCGGGTGATAAGAAGCAGCAAAACTTTTCCTTTATATCGCCTGAAAACAATGAAGACCAGCTTTCATGCTGGCTGACGCATAGTAATTCAATAACCCATGACATTGTGCGCTCTAATTTAGATAGGGCACCAATGTTTACTGGAGTGATAAAGGGGCGCGGACCTCGCTATTGTCCTTCATTTGAGGATAAAGTAGTGCGTTTTGCTCATAAGGATGCGCACCAGATATTCATTGAGCCGGAAGGATGGCATACTGATGAAATGTATGTTCAGGGGATGAACACAAGTTTACCGGAAGATGTCCAAATAAAGGTTTTACACAGTATTCCAGGACTGGAGAAAGCTCGAATAATGCGGACCGGTTATGCCATAGAATATGATTATATTCTGCCTTCCCAATTGAATTTGACTTTAGAGGCTAAAAATGTAAAAGGGTTATTTTCAGCTGGTCAGATCAATGGAACTTCTGGATATGAGGAAGCAGCTGCTCAGGGTTTAATTGCAGGGATAAATGCAGCAGCCCAAGTTTTGAGACAGGAACCTTTCGTCTTAAAACGTAGCGAGGCTTTCATCGGCGTATTAATCGATGATTTGGTGAGCAAGGAGCATGATGAGCCTTACCGCTTGTTGACATCAAGAGCTGAATATCGTTTACTTTTGCGCCAAGATAATGCGGATCTTAGATTGACACCGCGGGGTAGAGAGATTGGTTTAGTAGACGACCATAGATGGGAAATTTTTACTGAGAAGGAGCGCTGGATAACAAAATTGAAGGCAGATATGTTAAGTGTCACGGTAACACCAGCCGATAGTCAAATTGAGGCGCTTCTAACTGAGCGTCAGGGATCACTATTAAAGGATAGAATCTCAATATGGGAGCTTTTACGAAGACCGGAAATCAAGATTGATGATTTCATCAATCTAAAGCTGATTTCAAAAGTGCAAGACGAAATTATTGGACAGCTTGAAATTCAAGCTAAATATGAAGGTTATATTGTTAAACAACAGGAGCAAGTTAGAAAATTTGAGAAACTAGAGAAGAAAGAAATAAGTTCTGAAATTGACTACAATGAAGTTTATGGGTTATCAAATGAGGCTCGTCAGGCACTATTGCGATTTCGTCCGAATACTATTGGCCAAGCCTCCAGAATTTCTGGGGTGTCGCCAGCAGATGTAAGCATTCTCTTAATAGATATAGAGAAACGGAGGCGGAGGGCATGAGCCAAGATTTGATTGATAGGTATAAAGAACTTCTATTAGCGGAAAACCGCAACCATAATTTAATGAGTCGTGCAACCATCGCCAATGATTTGGATAATCACATTGCTGATAGTTTAGCGGTACAGAATTTCATTGATTTGGCAGGACTAAAAATAGTTGATATTGGCAGCGGTGCTGGTTTTCCCGGTTTGATACTCGCTATTAACGAACCGGCAAGTGATTTCTTTTTAATTGAATCAGACAAAAAGAAAAGCGCCTTCCTTAAAATGGTAGTCGACGAGCTTGGTTTGGGAAATGTTAACATTATTAACGACCGGGCTGAGATCGTTGGCCGAGAAAAATCCTATCGAACTTCTTTTGACCTAGTTGTTTGCCGGGCAGTGGCGAGTGTCAGTATTTTGTTGGAGTATGGTGCTCCACTTCTTAAAGTAGGAGGGCGTATGATCCTCTGGAAAGGTACGTCTTACCGGGAAGACTTATCCAAAGCTGACAAAGCACTTAAACTGCTCAATATGCAGACAAATACTATTTTTGCGTATACTCTAGCTGAGGAGCGCAATCGGGTTTTGATAGAAATTGTTAAGAGAGGTGTTACCTCTGACATTTATCCCAGAAAAAATGGAGTCCCTTCGAAACATCCACTTTAATGTACTCTTTTCGCAAATTACTGGTATTGTTCTAGAAGAGAAGTGAGCAAAATGCAATAAATTTTGTTATATTAACATTACTTATTGCAGGAGAATAGCAGCTTGTTCGCAAATAGTAATAGTAGCAACGCTATTAACGATAATAATAGTATTGATCATCTAATACTATTCCTCATTTGTTGACGCTCCAATTTATTGCAGCGTGCACAAAATAATAGTATTACTTGTCGGTGTTAAGGTAATATATAGAGGCGAATTAGTATTAGAAGGCCTATAAGTGAGGATAACAAGTGGCAAAGATTATTGCAATTGCTAATCAAAAAGGCGGAGTTGGCAAAACTACCACGGCTATTAACTTAGCGGCGGCAGTTGCGAACAATTCGAAGAATGTTTTATTAGTTGACATGGACCCCCAAGGCAATGCCAGCAGTGGCTTGGGCTATAACCGAAAGAAGAACGGAAAATCAGTTTATAACTTGCTAATTAGCGAGACGGATGCAAAATTGCTAATTAAGACTACGACCTCACCGAATTTAAGCATAATACCATCAAACATTGAGTTGGCTGGCGCCGAGATTGAGTTAGCGGGTTTTAAGGACCGTGAGCAGCGTTTAAAGAAAGGTCTTTCGAGTATAGGCAGTTTATACGACTATATTTTCATTGATTGCCCCCCTTCATTAGGTTTATTAACGCTGAATTCACTAGCGGCTGCTAACTCAGTTATTATTCCCATGCAATGTGAATACTACGCCTTAGAAGGTTTAAGCTTACTGATAGATACCATAAATATAGTGCGAAAGCGATTCAACCCCATCTTAAAGATTGAGGGTATACTTTTCACTATGTTTGATGGCAGAACAAATCTTTCAATTCAAGTGGTCGATGAAGTTAAGAAGTACTTTGCACGAGAGGTATATAGCACCATTATTCCACGCAATGTAAGACTTAGTGAGGCTCCCAGTCACGGGAAATCAGTTATAAGCTATGACCCGCGTTCGCGTGGAGCAGCCGTATACAGTGAACTGGCATTGGAGGTGTTAAAACGTGACCGCAAATCTTAGAGGACTTGGACGTGGTTTGGAAGCTTTACTATCTAGCGAAACCGAGGAGAATATGCAAATTAATCTCATCAGCATTACAAAAATCATTCCTCGGGCTGATCAACCCCGCACTTATTTTGACGAGAATGCCTTGGAAGAATTAACTGAGTCAGTAAAAGAGCATGGCATATTGCAACCTATAATACTGCGGTACAAAGGGGATATGTATGAGATAGTGGCGGGCGAACGCCGTTTTAAAGCGGCTACACGAGCTGATCTGCAAGATATTCCTGCTATTGTATTAGATATAGGTGATCGGCAGGCAGCTGAAATTGCGATGATCGAAAACTTGCAGCGCAATGATCTTAATGCTTGGGAAGAAGCAAGAGCTTATAAGCAATATATGGACAGTTTTGGATATACTCAAGAACAGCTGGCAGCTAGAGTTGGAAAAAGCCGCAGTCATATAGCAAACACCTTGAGAATTCTTAATCTGACAGCAGATGTGCAAAAGATGTTGGCAGACCAACAATTAACCGGTGGACATGCTCGTGCTTTAATCGCTCTGACCGAGGAGGAGCAAATCAAGACGGCTTTGCGGATTATTAATGAAAAGCTTACGGTGAGAGATGCTGAGAAAATTAGCAAGAGTAGAATCAGTGACAAACAGGCACAGATAAGTTCAGTTGAGATAATTGTTCTTCAAGAGAAGCTCCAAGAACATCTGAGCGCTAAAGTCAAAATATCTCAGCGGCGACTCGGCGGAAAAATTGAAATTGATTTTTTTGACGAGGAAGATCTGACTCGCATTGCAGATATTTTTGGGGTGGCTTTTGAATAGACTATTAGATTAGAATGTTTCACGTGAAACATTCTAATCTAATGAACAGCCCAGGACAGCTCAAGTTGGTTGGACAAAAAGAGCGCCTCCTGGCAAAGATTGGTTGCGGAGGCGCTTTATGGATAATGCCGGTTTGGCTCCATTCGAGTATTTGTTAATCCAGCACCCGACCATCGGTTGAAAAGGTAACAACCTGCCAGGGTATCATTTTCCCCGAGTTTTTCAGAGCAGTTATTACGGCGTTTTCTATTCCTGAGCAACAAGGAACCTCCATGCGTGTAACGGTTATAGACCTAATATTGTTACTATTTAATATGTCAGTAAGCTTATCACTATAATCGCCCTCGTCAAGCTTAGGACAGCCAATCAAAGTAATCCTGTTCTTCATATAGTCAGTGTGAAAATTGCCATAGGCATAGGCGGAACAATCAGCTGCTATCAATAGATTAGCATTCGCGAAGAACGGAGCGCTAATCGGAACTAACTTGATTTGGATCGGCCATTGCCTTAAATTGCTGGTTGAGAGCTGGATGGATTTCATTTCTGAATGATCCATGTCCAAACGTTCGAAAGATTTCATACTATTTCCTGGACAGCCGCAAGGCAGAGGCTGTAATTTTTGCAATTGGTTCTGTTTAACTTCAGCTTCGTTATAGGCTAGCGCTTCACGCTGCTCGAAAGTTATAGCTCCAGTTGGGCAAACTGGCAAACAGTCTCCAAGGCCATCGCAATAGTCGTCGCGCAAAAGTTTTGCTTTCCCGTCTATAATTCTAATGGCACCTTCATGGCAGGCAAGAGCACATAAACCACAGCCATTACATAAGGCTTCGTCTATTTTAATAATTTGTCTTATCATGATCATACCTCCTCGAGTTGATAATATCATATTAATATTAAAACAGCAGCACGACGGTTGCAATTGCAACACAATTACGTATAATAGTAAAGAATCAATAATATATGATAACAGCTTGCTAATGTGTATAGGAAGAAAAAACATTGAATTACGAAGCCTAGTGGTCACTATCGATAGTTGAGGATATCAAATTTATGCGTTATGCTGAAAACAAAATAAGAGGAGGATTAGAAAGTGGAAAAATTCATTCCTTACGAGAAACTATCCAAGAAACAGCAGCAAGAGCACAATAAACGCAAGCGAAACCTGTGGGCAATGAACCCGGTAACCAGAAAGACTAATAATCCCAAAGCATATAAACGAATTAAAGCCTGGAACTGGGAAGAAAACATTCCCGACCGGGCTTTAAATATTGCAATTTAGTAGAAATATCAAAAGTTTATCAAGCTGCACTTCCAGAATCCAGCCAAAAACAAAACCTTTGAAGCTAAGGAAAAAAAATACTAAACTCAATACTCAATATATAACCCAATTAAGTATGCTGGGTTAATAGGGTATCATGTGCAATTTCATGTCGAATTGAAAGAAAAGAACAACGATGCTAGTAAATACCTCCTGCTCTAATAGTATATGCTCAGGCAGACGTACATTAAGCTTAGTCACGTAGAAATAGTAGACAACAGAGATGCGGAAATAATGGTTAGTTATTTCAATATACTTGCTTATGAGGAATATTATTTCTAAGTGCTATGAGAATGCCAGTTTGAGATACAATTACCACTATAACTGGGCTTGTGATTGCGCTATTATACCTTTCAGGAGGTGAATCGAATTGAAGAAAGTAGTTAGCGTATTAGTATTGTTCATGTTTGTTTGTGCAGGATATGTGTTAGGGCCATCAATAGGACAAGCATCTGCTGCCGAGGCAAGCAAATGCAAAGACTGTTATTATTGCCTTAAAGATTGCAATGCTTGCTCAGATCAATGTACAAACAAAGAGTGTTGGAAAAACCGTGAGCAGAAGAACTGTAATCTAACCTGCAACAATTGCCCTGATAAGTATTGTTACAAGAACTGCCAACAATGCAAAGAGCAAGGCAATTGCAAAGACTGCAGCTATTGCAAAAATGATTGCAAACAAGACAGTAAATGCTATTACAATGATAATTGCAAAAACAATTATGGTAAAAACTGCGCCAATAACTCCAAGTATTTTAAGAAATGGCGCCCCAAGCATCACATTTGGAATTATTAGTACCAAAGATTAAATAAGAAGATATTAAGGCGCGGCAAACAACACAAGTTGACCGCGCCTTAATAGTATTCTTATAGAGCAAGCAGAATTTAAAATCGCATCAGATAATTTAACAGCTAGAGCTCCAATGCTTTGCAATATAATCATAAATTTCGCTAATAGTAATGCCAGTATTAGAAGCTAAAACCTGACAATCCTCAAATTCTGGCTTCATGCGTTGAGAGCCGTTCGGCAGAAAGGCGATTTTCAGCATGACTGTTCCCCAGGGAGTAGCAAAGGGTTTGACTTCACGCTTTAATAACTGACGGGTTTGCAGAGTTTTGCGAATGCCTAGACTGGTGCTATTATTAAGAATATAAGCGCATGAATGATCAGAGGATTCTGGAGTACATATTACAGATAGTAAAGATCCCGAACGGCCCTTTTTCATAAGTATGGGAGTCAGAAAAACTTCATGAACACCCTCAAGCTCGAGTATCTGAGAGCAAATATAGCTTAGCAGCTCAGGATTCATATCATCAATTTGGGTTTCAAGCAGGACGATATTTTCAGTTATTGGATTTTCTAAGGTACTGTCAATTACGATGCTTCTAAGAAGATTAGGAACATTGTCATGACGCTTAAAGGTTCCAGCTCCATAGCCGATATCCGCAATTCGGCCAGCAGGTAGTATTCCAAAACTCTTCACCAGTTTGTTGAGAAGTAATGCGCCCGTAGGAGTTATTAGCTCTATAGCTGCATCAGAACCATAGCAAGGCATCCCTCTGAGTAAGGCCGCCGTCGCCGGAGCCGGCAAGGGGTATCTGCCATGTTCGATATCAACGAAGCCGGAACACCAAGGCAACGCAGAACAATAAACCGCATCAATTTGCAAATATGACAGACAAAACAGTACTCCTACTATGTCAATAAGGGTGTCAACAGCTCCGATTTCGTGAAAATGAACTTCATCCATTTCTATTCCGTGAATATGAGCTTCGGTCTGAGCTAATTTTTCAAAGCATTCAATCGCCTTCTCAATGATAGAATTTGGCAGCGAACTGGAAGAAATGATTTTATTTATTTCAAATAGATGGCGAGGCAGCGACTTTTCAGCAATCACTTTGAGTTGGGTTGCTCTTATGCCATGATTAATTACGGTATCAATTTCTAATTTCGCCTTAATATCCAATTTATCTATAATACTTTGCAGGTCGCTAATCGGAACACCTAAGTCAATTAATGAGGCGAGCATCATGTCCCCAGAAACTCCAGAAAAACAGTCCAAATACAATATCTTCATTTTTTCCCCCAAGAATTTATTGCAAGTAATTCTTATTCACATAATAGTATCATATGTTGTTCTCAAAAGTAGCTGCGGATGAAAAAGATGCATTGATTGAGGGTACACTTAACAAACTATTTTTACAATTCTCTATATAATTCCGCCAGAATCTTTGAGAGCCCTTCGTGCACCATACCATTCAAACTAGATAGGGGGCTGATGTTCACGGTTACGATCAAGGCTGCGGGCTAAAGATAACAGTGTTTTCCCTCTTGAGGTCTACTGATGTCTGCTGAGCAGATTATAAGGATTGCTGATTCGCTATAAGGGCTGATATTAAATGGGAATCAGGATTCGATCATTATAGAATGTCCTGATTAGTTATATAATAGAAATAAATACTAAGAAAAAGGGAGAAAAAACATGAATCAAACATTGCAAGTAATCTCGAAACGCTATTCCTGTAGGTCATACAGTGCGGAAATGCCATCTGAAGAACAGATCAATGCTCTCGCAGAAGCAGCCCTAGCCGCACCCAGTGCTTTTAACGCCCAGCCATGGGAGATAGTAATCTTGAAAAACAAAGAATTGATAGCGGAGTTAGATGAGTCCATTTATGAGTATTTTAGCAAATTAGAAGATCAAAGCGCGTATGAACGTTTTAAAGAAAGGGGTGGAAAAGTATTATATGAGGCTCCCTGCATATTTTTGATACCGATAAAGAAAGGAGCTTTTACTCAGGTTGATTGTGGAATCGCAGCAGAAAATATAGCATTAGCGGCAGAATCATTAGGCTTAGGAAGTTGCATTAATGGTACAGTTCAGGTTGCTTTTGCCACAGAAAAATCGAAATACTTTAAGCAGCGGCTAGCATTTCCTGAAGATACAACATTGGGGATTGCGGTTCTCGTTGGATATCCAAAAAACCCAACTAAGCCGCACGAAATTGATAAAAATAAAATTAGATTCATAGAGTAGAAAAGGCATGCAAATAAGTGCAGGTTAAAAGAGATATCAGCAAAATCACTCTAACCATTGGAAAAATGAGGGGCACGAAATCAATCGTGCCCCGCTGCCGAGAAAATACTAAGTGGGAACAACAATCGCCTGAATAATCAAACTGGCATTTACGGTATTTGGTTGTTGGCCAGTTTCAGAAACCGCGTCTTGCTGATCATCTACATTTCGTAGAGTTAACGCGGTTGGAACATCGGAAGCAGTTAAAATAAAGAAACTTACACCCGCAACCGCTTCAGAAGAAGATGGCGCAGTATACCTGGAACCAGGGATTTCTGTGTCATCTAAAAACAAGGCTAAAGTCGTATTGGCTCTCTTTGCCAAGAAATAAAAATCTACTCGATAGACACCTGCCTCGGTGAGATTGATTGTATCTGGGGCAGTAAATGTCATCCCCAACACTGGAACATTTGGAATAGGTGGTTGGTCGAATGCGACATTATTTCCAGGGTATACATGTTGCTCAGAGAAATTATAGACATACAGTACACTGACAAGAGAACCCGGTTCACCCTGAAGACCTGTCATTCCTGTTGGGCCTGTGGGTCCTGTTGGCCCAGTAGCGCCAACGCCATCAGTGCCGGTCGGCCCTGTGGGTCCAGTAGGTCCTGTTGGTCCAGTAGGTCCTGTTGGACCAGTAGGTCCAGTGTCACCAGTTGCGCCGGTAGCGCCAGTGGCTCCAGTATCTCCAGTTGGACCGGTAGGTCCGGTTGCGCCAACCCCGTCGGCTCCGGTTGGCCCAGTAGGTCCTGTTGGACCGGTGTCACCAGTTGCGCCGGTAGCGCCAGTGGCTCCAGTATCTCCAGTCGGACCGGTAGGCCCTGTTGGCCCAGTAGGTCCTGTTTCACCAGTTGCGCCGGTAGCGCCAGTGGCTCCAGTATCTCCAGTCGGACCGGTAGGCCCGGTTGCGCCAACCCCGTCGGCTCCGGTTGGCCCTGTTGGCCCAGTAGGTCCAGTCTCACCAGTTGCGCCGGTAGCGCCGGTAGCGCCGGTAGCGCCAGTGGCACCAGTATCTCCAGTGGTACCAGTATCTCCAGTGGCACCAGTATCTCCAGTGGCACCAGTATCTCCGGTTGCGCCAGTCGGACCAGTGTCTCCAGTCCGGCCTCTCGGACCGCGTGGCCCACGGGGACCTTCGCAGCAGCAACAATCGTGATGACAATCATCACAGCAATCGCATTTACTGCAATACATGAAATACACCTCCAATAAAGATTGTTGTAAAAATTTGTACAACGATACATGTTATTCCAATTAAGGAATGAGGGTTACATACTGTTAATTTCAGGCATTATTGTTAACACCTAAAACACGAACCTACATAATTTTCGATTTTTGATTCAGTTGGATTACCCATTGGAAATATAAGAAGATGGATTGAAGTTTTTTTGTGATGTACCCGTTCGGAAAGGATAGTATTAGGCTTCCAATAAAAAAGTGTGCAAGCCCTGGATTTTTAACTTGCACACTCAATTATTCCATTAATACAAAATCTTGAATCTATGATTAGACTGCAGACGAAATATTCTATACCACTTAATGTTTAAAACTCAAAATGCTTATAGTCCAATCTGTTTTGCTATAATGCCTTTCATTACTTCGGAAGTTCCGGCTACTATAGTCATTACACGTGAATCAACAAATTGTCTTGATATATCATATTCTGTACAATAGCCATAGCCACCGAATAGTTGCAAACAACGGGAGGCAACCCGGAAGTTCATTTCATTGACCCACAATTTCGCCATGCTTACTTCTTTGACCACTTGTTCATTGCTCATGTGAGCAATAGTCAATTGATCAACGAAACTTTTCGCCAATTGAATTTCAGTGGCAACTTCTGCTAAAACATATTGGGTATTTTGGAATTGACTCAATTTTTTCCCGAATAATTCTCTTTGCTGCACATAGTCAAGTGCAAGTTCTAAGGAATGCTCTGCCATATATAGGTTATATATGGCGGTTATTAATCGTTCTTGCTGAAGTTTTTGCATCAAATAAAGAAAGCCTTCGCCTTCTTTGCCCAATAAATTTGTCCCAGGAATTTCGCAGTCCTCGAAGAAGAGTTCCGCGGTATCACCAGCATGTAATCCAATTTTTGGAATCTGATTCCCGCAAGTGAAACCGGGAGTGCCTTTCTCGACTACGAATAAACTAATACCCTTATGCCCGGCACCGGCATCAGTCTTTGCTGCCACAATCGATAAATCGCAGAGATAAGCATTACTGATAAATGTTTTAGAACCATTCAGGATATATTTGTCGCCGTTCTTTGTTGCTTTTGTACGTATAGCCAACAGATCTGAGCCCGCGCCGGGCTCTGTCATTGCTATAGAGGTTATCAAGTCTCCGCTGACGCAACCAGGTAACCAACGTTCCTTTTGCTCTTCGCTACCGTAAGTGGCCAGATATGGAACAACAATACTGGAGTGAAGATTGATGTTGCCGCCATTAATGCCCTTTCCGTACAATTCTTTTGCTAAAATATAGTCATAAAGAAAATCACCGTTTACTCCGCCGAACTTTTCATCAACCCAGGTACAGAGATAGCCGTTATCTCCCATTTTGGCAAACATTTCTCTCGGAAATAACCCTATTTCTTCCCATTGCATATAGTTTGGTATCATTTCTTTATCAATGAAGCTAACAATTGCTTTGCGGTACATTTCGTGTTCTTGAGTGAAAGGCAGACTACTTTTCATATTAAATTATCCTCCTAGCTTTAATGAGGTCAAGTTTACAATACATCTGCAAGAAATAAAACAATGATTATCCATTACAGTATACCTGGCAAATGCTATTATTCTACCAATTACTAAATTGCCACCACCTCCGACAAAAAAACATAAACTAATTACTTTTGGCAACAGGCACCACGCCACGCCTTCCAAAGTTACATATTTATGTAAATCGATTGATTATAGAATAATAAAAATTTACTTATAGAAAATATGGCTCCCTTGCCTTAATTTCTGATGTTGCCTTATAAGACAATGCTATAATTACTGAAATATAGACGAGATTATTGAATAATATACTTCGTAATGCATTCTCTACACTTTTGTAGAAGAAATCAATTACTATAGGGAGTGACAAGCATTGCATGGAATAGTACGCATTTTTTTAATAATAGCAAGTGGAGAGGGTTCAGTCAATACCTTTTGAATGTAGTTGCTGAGCAATGTAATATGTTTTAAAATAATAAAGGGCTTACGATCCTAGATCGAACATTCAAGCGAAGGTAAAAATGAACATGCTGCCAAAAAAAGGTGACCTAGCAAAAGAGAGAATTCTAAAGGAATTCAAGAATCTATATAACCTAAACGGTTTCGAGAAAACAACAATAAGTAATTTAAGCAAAGCTTGTGGCATGAGCCAAGGGCACATAACATTTCATTTTAATAAAAAAGAGGATATTGCTCTGCAGTACCTAAAGGACTATTCGAGTTGCCTTTTTGAAGCGATCGAGGAAGTTTGTGCTTTACCGGATGACCCATTGTTGAAAATCTATTTCACAATAGTTTTTTACGCATACCTGGCCTATCATGACAAAACAGATAATATCTTAATAATAGACATTTCTCAAAATTCCCCTCTATTAGACAATGTTATCGATTGGTCGAAGTTAAGTTTCGAGCGAGCATTAAAAAGACTATTTATTCCTTATGATGACCGTGAACTATGGTGTGCATGCAATTGCTCAGTATCAGGATTTATGTTGATGATTAGGCGTGAGCTGCAGTCGAACCATGGGCTCGATAACATTAGGGTGTTCAATCTATACTGTTCACTTCTAAAATCGCAAATCAATATTCCGGACATGGATGCTTACCGGCAGTGGTCAATAGCCATTTTCGAAGACCTAAGCAAAGAACTCTTAGTTTCGCGTTTTCGCGAATTAGTTGATAACTTATATGCCGATCAATGAGCAATTTATTTGTTTTTTACAAACAGTAGAGTTTGTTTTCTCCAACAATCATTTCTAAAAATTCAAAAATACACCTCAAATTGTAGACTCTTTGGGTAAGCAGCTCGGCTTACTTTGCCGATTGGATGGAGTCTGATGACGCACGGGAAAAGGAATCAAATAGTATTACATTATGTTCCGGCGCAAGTCAAGATCTAAAATATTTGATAATGATAATAAAGAAGTATAAATGAAAGTATTGACGTGTAGATATATAGTTGATATTTAAAAACATGCACTAGAATGCGCAATGGCTAAATGGAGCCTAAATTTTCGGATATATTGCAGAATAGTGCAAAACAATCAACTAGAACACGTTTTTTTACTCGAAATAGTGACGTGCTTAAGCGGTGGATAAGTGAAGCCATCAATTTTGCACATCTTGATGCAATAGTAATTTGAATATTGAATGGGTTTGAATTTCAAGAAAATACACGGAGGTGGTTAAAGAGCATTATTATTATATTGAATTAATCCGCAGTATTTATGTTTATGGAAGATCAGAGAAGTTCATGGGCATGTGCGGGTGCTGGGCTAAATATAGGGCATGAGCGATGATGTTTGCCATATTGTAAACCAGACTTAAACGAGTACTGTTAAGAGCCTCAAGCTCGGATTTGCCTCTAAAACTCACCACTCCTGAAATACTTAGATCCCCAACCGCTGGGAGTTCTTTGTTAAATGCCATACCGGGAGCCAGGGAACCGGGACAGACATTAATGTAACCAATACGACTATACCTACCTAAACTTGCATCAATCGCTATTACTAACGTATCTTGGTATTTTAGCTTGATTAGTTCGATGCTTTTCGGCAAATTCATGGCATGCACTGGTTCATCTAAGCTGCCAATAGTTAATAGAGAAGAATCAATCCTTTTTAGAAAAGTACCGACTAATGGGCCTAAAGAATCGCCAGTTGAGCGATCGCTACCAATACAAAGATACAATCTATGCCGTTTGAGTGAAGGGTCTACAGAGTATACGGTTTTAAGGAGAGCTTCTTTGAGATCCATTACACAAGCATCATCATTATAATGATAAGAATATGATTTTGGAGTTAATAGTCTTGTAAGCACCTACCGCTCCTTGCTTTAAATAAACAATACTTTATCTTATGCCTAGGTTTACCACTGGGAATTTTTTTATGCAGTAATCTTGTTTGCATTGAATACTAATGTTAAGGATGCATAATATTTTCGGAGGTGTACCATGAGAACCCGCTTTTTACTGATTACTGGTTATTTAGGAGCAGTCATTGGAGCCGGTTTTGCTTCCGGGCAGGAGATAGTTCAATTCTTTGTGATATACGGAGAGCGAGGTTTCGCCGGTGTCATTTTGGCAACAATTCTTTTTGCGCTATGTGGGGGATTGTTGCTATTTTGGGCCCATGAGCACAAAATATCTTCTTATCAGAACATTATAGCAATGCTGCTAGGAGAGAAAGCGGGGGTAATAGTGGATATACTGTTGGCAGTTTTCTTATTTATTGGTATTAGTACAATGATGGCTGCCAGCGGGGCAGTTTTTTTTGAGCACCTATATCTATCTAAAAATCTAGGGATACTGATTGCCTATGTCTTAATCATTGCATTTCTGTTTTCAGGCAGGCAGGGCTTGATATCTGCATATTACTATTTAGTTCCGCTCAAAATTATTCTCTTACTGATAATTGCGACATTAATGTACATATTGACACCTGGTTCAGTGCAGGTTTCATACCCTGCATATCTGGAAATAAAGGATTATAAATGGGCTATCTCCGGTCTGCTTTATGTTGCATACAATTTTGCGCTGGCGATGGTGGTTTTGACTGAATACCAGAGTATTGGCAACAAGAGAGATGCTGTCATTGGGGCCGCATGGGGGGGGTTGATATTGGGAGGATTAGTTATGCTGTGCTATTCGGCTATGTTGAAATTCATGCCCATGGTTATGCATTATCAAGTACCGATGTTGTTCATGGCTGGGAATGTTTCAATTGGCACCAAATATATTTATACAGGAGTATTATGGATCGGTATAATGACAACTGCGATGGCGAATGCTTATGGAGTAGCGCAAAGATTTTATAACTACAGCAAGCTAAAATTTGGGACTTGTTTGCTATTGGTGACAACCCTGGCATTGCCGTTAGCCTTCCAAAGCTTTTCGGTTTTAGTTGGGAGAGTCTATCCGGTTTTCGGGCTGCTAGGGCTCATAATTCTAGGGGCGCTGCTTTTCAAAGCAGGGCAAGACATGGGATTGCGATTGTACTATAATATCACTAAATCGATTTTTAGACGCGGGAGGTAGAGTTTATCAGCATTAAGAAGATACCGTCTATCGATGATTTATTGAGAGAAAACCCAATAATTGATTTAATTAAACAATACAACCGAGCATTTGTTACCGATACAGTGCGGGAGGTTGTTGCAGACCTGCGCAAGGAGCTATTGACAAAAAGTGCCGAAGATGAAAGTAGGGAACAATTGACTGCTAGAATTATCAGTAGGGCAGTTAATCTAGCGACTATACACAGCCGGGGAACTTTAAGGCAAGTTATTAACGCGACTGGAGTGGTTTTACACACTAACCTGGGCAGGGCTCCTTTGGGAGATAAGGCCATTGCTTACATCAACGATGTCGCAGGTGTATATAATAATTTGGAAATGAACTTAGAAGAAGGGGAAAGAGGTTCACGTTATCAGCATGTAGAAGCGCTGCTTTGCCGCACGACCGGAGCTGAGGCTGCGCTGATCGTAAATAATAATGCAGCTGCGGTTTTGCTGGGATTAAACACCCTAGCCAAAGGGCGACAAGTAATTGTGTCCCGTGGTCAACTTATAGAAATTGGGGGTTCATTCCGAATTCCAGATATTATGAAACTCAGCGGAGCGGAGCTGATTGAAGTAGGCACGACGAATAAAACGCACCCGGCAGACATAAAGGCAGCGATTAATGAGAATACCGGGTTACTTTTTATGGCCCATACTTCCAATTTTAAAATAGTCGGCTTCACTGAAGAAGTTGCCCTGATAGATTTGGTCAATATTGGCGGTGAATACGAGATTCCAATCATGCAGGATCTTGGCAGCGGCGTACTATTAGATTTGAGCAAATATGGAATGAGTGAAGAGCCTACTGTGCAGAGCTGCGTGAAAGCAGGAGCCGATGTTATTACTTTTAGTGGAGACAAGCTTCTGGGTGGTCCGCAAGCGGGAATCATTGTAGGTAAGAAAAAGTATATTGAGGCGATGAAAAAAAATCAGCTCTTAAGGGCGTTAAGAGTTGACAAAATAACTATTGCGGCTTTAGAAGGAACATTAATCGAATACTTGGCTGGGAATCCTGAGCACAAAGTGCCGGTACTAAATATGCTGACTAAGTCGGAGGCTGAACTTAATAAAGAAGCGCAATTGCTAATGAACAGATTAAAGAGCAAGATTGCCAATAATCCTCTGGTTGAAAGCATTTCTAAAGGCAAGACCTATGATGTAGTTGGGGGTGGAGCTTATCCTACCTATAATATGGAAGGAGTAGCGGTTGAAATAAGATTTAGAGATCACGTACTAGAGCAAGTAACGAGAAACATGCGTTTGCAGAGACCGGCGATAATTACGCGAAAACAAGAAAATGCATTGATAATCAGTATGCGTACCTTAAACAGAGACAATCATCAACCCATAGTAAATGGATTGTTAGAAGCACTGGAAGATATAAATCAAAAATAGAAAAGAGCATGCAGCATTTGTCAAAGCTATGAATAGTTAATTATTAATGGTTGCTGGATGTAAATAATCCGAAATCGTTATTTAAAGCAGGAGCGAATATATGCAACGAGTAGTTATAGGAACAGCTGGACATATAGACCATGGCAAGACAACCTTGGTAAGGGCTATTACCGGGATTGACACCGATAGACTCAAAGAGGAAAAGAAACGTGGAATATCAATTGAATTAGGATTTGCTCCCTTGGCTTTACCAAACGGAGATCAGGCTTCAGTTGTTGATGTGCCCGGACATGAGCGTTTTATCCGTCATATGTTGGCCGGAGCATTTGGTATCGATATCGTGTTGTTCATTATTGCAGCTGATGAAGGCGTCATGCCGCAGACTCGTGAACACATGGACATAATTGAGTTATTAGGGGTAAACAAAGGAATAGTAGTTCTGACAAAGATTGATATGGTTGATGAAGAATGGCTATTTCTTATGGAAGAAGAGGTGCGCGAGTACATCGATAAAACCATTTTAAAAGGCGCCCCGATAATATCAGTTTCTGCTCCCAAAAAGATCGGTTTAGATAATCTTCTAAACGAAATCCAATCGCGCTGTTTAACCGTGGAAGAAAGGCCGGTGTTGGGACAATCGCGGCTGCCGATTGACAGAGTGTTTTCCATTGCTGGTTTTGGGACTGTTGTTACTGGCACCCTGTGGTCAGGGCAAATTAATGTTGGAGATAATTTAGAACTGATGCCCAGCGGCAAGAATGTAAAGGTAAGAACTTTAGAAGTACATAATGACAAAGTCATGACTGCCTTAGCAGGTCAGCGAGTGGCGGTTAACCTTCAGGGAATTAATATGGATGAAGTCAAGCGAGGTTATTGGTTATCAACAACCGGGTTTTTATCGCCTTCTTTTCGGGTGGATACTCGCCTGCATTTACTGCGCTCGAGTTCAAGAACGCTACGGAACTGGAATCGAGTAAGATTCCATTTAGGAACTGATGAAGCGCTTGGTCGAGTAGCTTTACTTGATCGGGATGAGCTTCTACCGGGAGAGGAAGCTTACGCGCAGATTGTATTAGAAAAGCAAATCGTTTGCCATAAAGACGATCCTTTCGTAATCCGATATTATTCGCCGGTTACAACTATTGGCGGTGGATCAATTATAGATCCGCTTGCTCCCAAGCAAAAAAGATTTAGGGAAGATGTTTTAGATGAACTGGCGCTCAAAGAGGAAGGAACGCTATACGACGTGCTCTTACATGAGCTTGAAAGTAGTGCCACGGGGTTGACAGCAGAACAACTTGTTAAAAAGGCAGGCAGCAATCGTGAGCAGGTGCTAAGAGAACTACAGGTGTTAATCGATGATGAGAGGGTTTTGGTTTTAAAAGATAATGAATACTATAGCATGGATGTCCTTTCAGGGATAAAGGACAAAATAACCGGAGTTTTGAATGATTTCCACGAAAGCTATCCGCTGCGCTTCGGATACCCAAAGGAAGATATGAGGAGTCGCTATTTTAATTTCATTGACGGCAAGGCATTTAATCTTATATTAAAGTTCTGGGAACAAAGCGGCAATCTAGTTAACAAAAACAATCTTTTGCTTATGCCCGGGTTTAAGCCAAGTCCCCAAGACAAAGAAAACGAAATAATTATCAAAATTAGAGAGCAGCTTAATAAAGAACCTTTTCAACCTCCTGACAAAGCGGAATTATTTGGTGCATGTGGAATTGATGAGATATTCTTCAATGAAATCATGTCTTTTCTTCTTAGCAGCGGAGAACTAATAAAAATAAATGCCGACATGTTTTTCACTCATGATGCGATTAGCAAGGGCCAAGATCTTTTGAACAGCTACTTTGCTAAAAATAAAGAGCTAACACTTGGAGAAGCACGGGATTTATTTGCTACCTCCAGAAAATACATGCTGCCACTGCTGGAATACTATGATAAGATTCGCTTTACGCGACGAGTAGGTGATATACGAGTAAAAACCGGCTCATGAATGATAATTAGGGAATAATAGAAAACCTGTACGTTGACATTTTATTAGCAACAGCTTATACTCAAAGCGCGTAGCCCAAGCATTTGCTTGGCAAACCATTAAAGAGGCACCCTTCGAGTACACAAATGTTTGCTACGCAAACTATTAAGGAGGCACTCTTCGAGTACACGGATGTTTGCTGTGCAAACTATTAAGGAGGCACCCTTCGAGTACACGGATGTTTGCTGCGCAAACTATTAAGGAGGCGGATCGGTCCTGGTGGGTCGCCTGGACTTCAAATCCAGTTTGTGCCGTAGTGATCCTGCGGCAGGTGAGTTCGATTCTCACACGCTTCCGCCAAATTTTATATAGCAAATACCCCTGGAAGTACCGAAAGAAAGTAGGTTTGCAGGGGTTTTTTGATGGGGTTACTAATTTGACCCTTAATTCCGCACCAATTTATGATATACAAAAGAAAGAAGAACTACGAAATAGATAAAAAATTTTGAAAGGGAAATATTGATTTGCAAATAAAATTCTCGGCTTCTAAGAAAAAACGCATCGATTAGTATTTCA
>JAVBKS010000051.1:0-8150 GCA_031553935.1 Syntrophomonadaceae bacterium | reverse complement strand
TGGCGTTAAAGAATACAAAGAAATTATGGCCTAATAAATTCATTTGCATTATTGCCTCTTCTTCATCCATTGGCTTTAATGCAAAGCGCTTAGACCTGACAATTCTAAAGTTCTCTGAGCCTTTGTCATCGTCTTTTAATTGTTCTTGGATTTCTTCTGCTAAGGCTTTCTTAAGTCCTGCACCGCGATTATGCCTATACAATTTCGTCTTATATTTTTCAATCTGCTTTTCAAGTTTTTCTTCCACTAAGTCAATAGATGTGTACATATCATTGGTTGTTTCTTCCCCCCGAAGAATCATTCCATTAAGCGGAATAGTAACTTCAATAGTGTGCCTTTCACCTTCCACTGATAAGGAGACTTGCGCTCCTTTTACATCATCCAAATACTTTTCCAACTTGGAAAGCCTTCTCGTGGTATATTCTTTTAATGCCTCAGTTATGTCGATATGCTTACCCCTGATTTCAAAATTCATAAAACCACATCCTTTCCGATTGCTTATATTATACTATTCTTTAGTCCCAAAATCCTTTCAGATTTACAAAGTATATACCGAAATATTAGCCTATTAATGTAAATAATAACTATATTAAGCAATTGCACCCCGGGGCTTTCAATAAAAAAAGAGTTTACCCAAAGGACCTTTCCCAGAATAAACTCGAACTCATAATCATAACATTTGACACTCAAAACCTTTACTTTTTCTTATCAAGAAAAACCGGCGCATAAATTCCCAAACTATTGTAAGCATTTACTGCTTGTCGATTTTTCTGCAAAGAGCCAATTTTCTTTTCCAGTTCATTGTGTATGCTCAGAGCAAATTTCCGGCTAATTGCATCATTTTTCTGAATCTCGTTGATTATGCTTGTGATTCCCTTTATCAACTTATTAACTTCTTCTTCATCATCTTTTGCTAAATGACCGTCTTTTATCCTCGTACCTAAAACCTCGATTGACTTAGCTAAATCATCCCGTTGTGCCAGGATAAGGTTAATAGCATTATCATTAACTGGACCATTATCATTAGTCTCTGATAAATCTAAATCAGAAAAGGCAGTCTCAATCATTTCAGCTTGCTTACTGGCCAAGAATAAAATGTCTCGAAATAGATTATGAATTTGGCGATATTGTTCTATTAAGTCAAACGTCATTTTTCTACCTATCATCCAGAAATATTAAGTCTACCGATCGGCTGTGTTTCATTATTTATTACTACAGGTCCTAATGTTTTTATTGCCTGCTCCCAAGTAGAATGCATTTCAACAAAATAGTCTAGGACTTCATCAATTAGCACCGTGTCTTTTTTAATATTTGCTTTTATCAATTGCTGCATGAAGTATTCATAAAGCGCTAATAATTTGGTTGATATCTCGTAATCCATCCGCAGTGTAGTTATTAGTTCAGCTACGATGTCTTGTGTTGCAATAATATTATTATGAGCTAAATTAAAATCTTTCCTTTCGATTGCATTCTTCGCGGTATTCAAATTCTTGATCGCGCCATCAAAAAGCATTAACAGCAGTTTTCCCGGGCTTGTTGTCTCAACGCTAGTTTTAAGGTACTGTAAATAAGCTTGCCCATTTGCACCCAATTGCCTATCCTCCCTTTTATTCTCTAAGTTAATATATCGATTTAAAGACTAGCTTCTTAATAGTAAAATTAAACAAATTCATCGACTACGATTCCAATTGATTCCTGCAGCCTTTGCTTAATTTTTGCGGCGATCTCCATCATGGCATCATTAGGAATAGTTCTTAAAACCTCTCCGGTATCATTATTGACCACCTTAACTTGATAATCACCGCTTTCTTTATAAAGCCTGAATTCAATATGATAATCAATAATTCTAACTGCACGGTTAGTATAGTTAATCGCATCTTTTAGATATTCACCATTGATCTCTTGTTTATTGGTGACGCTGACAGGCTTACTTTTATGCTCTTGATTCTTATCATCCCATAGCTCTTGGCCGTAATACTGATTAGGTACATAGCCCCGGAAATTAATGCTTTCCAACTTCATGATACACTTCCTTCCACATTAATAGTGTTGGGCTCATAATGCAATCTCCAAACTACATTGCCTTAAGTGATTTTCGAAACTATATATTATTATCGTACAATTGAGCATAACCTTTAACAAATTGCTACTATAGTCCTGTTTTCGGTTGAATATTCAAGTATTTTGATTCAATTTACGATATTAAATTTAGGTTGATCACAAAGCAAGCGACCGCAAAGGAGGAAAACAATGGCAATTTATGCTGATACGAAAGCTGATATAATAATAGACAGCCCTTATGCGAGTAATCCTCATCTAGAAATATCTGTGAAAATGCTTGAACTTGCTGAAACCGCGCGCGATGGCCTGAATCTAATAGATCTTTGCTTGAAATGCGGCAGTCAGAAAATCAGTCTCAATATTCTATATGATTTCTCCGAAGCAATTGCAACCATTAATAAAGCTATCGGAAAAAGTCCCTTTCCTATTGAGAAAAATCTCTTGGAAAATATGTTTGATGAGCTGCAAGATAGCTTGTTGCAGGTAACTGATTATATAGATTCAGAAGAATGGCATAAAGTAAGGCTGTATGTTCAGTTTCAACTCATTCCCCAGTACATAAGCTGGAAAGAGCATTTAGAATGCTGTTTAAGACCGCAATTACTATGATCCTCCATCCCTTTATATAGATTCTCCCCAACCCCAGCAAGAAAGAGCACGAAAGTGCTCTTTCTTGCTTCATTTATTAAGTTTATTTCGAAACAAATCCCCTAGACACCTGGTATCAAAGCACTTCTTTCAATGAGTCTACAATATATTCCTGGTCCTCTGGATTTAATCCAGGATATAGCGGTAAACTGAGGGTACGCTTGTAGTAATCTTCAGAAATCGGAAAGTCGCCCCATTTATTGCCAAAAGTGTTTTGGTAATAGGGCTGCGTATGGACTGGAATGTAATGAACCTGAGTTCCGATCCCCTTACTATGTAAGCATTCGAAAACCCTTCGGCGATCTATTCCTTCTGCTAATCTAATCGGAAATAGGTGATATGCATGCCTCCCGTTGACAACTGGCGGTGGAATTGTAACTTTGTCTACACCTTCCAGTAATTGTTCGTAGTAAGCAGCTTGCTCATTGCGAGCAGCGATGAAGCTTTCTAATTTGCGAAGCTGCGAGATTCCTAAAGCACATTGGACATCGGTAATGCGATAATTATAACCAAGGTCAATCATTTCATGATACCAAGCACCCTGGTTCTGATCGCCGCAATCTGACCCCCGTACAATTCCGTGACTGCGCAGCATCCTCATCCTTTTATACATATTTTCATCATCGGTGATTATTATGCCGCCTTCTCCAGTCGTAATATGCTTGACCGGATGGAAGCTGAACATGGTCATATCTGCTTCGGCTCCAACCGGCAAATCCCCTCTTTTAGCTCCCAAAGCATGAGCGGCGTCTTCGATAATGCACAATTGGTGTCTATCCCCAATAGCTTTTATTCCCTTAATATCTAAGGGATAACCTGCAAAATCTACGGCTACAATCGCCTTCGTCCTAGGGGTAACCGCCGCTTCTATTTTGTTAATGTCGATGCACAATGTATCGGGATCGATATCTACGAAAACCGGTTTAGCCCCCAAATACAGAGCACAATTTGCTGAGGCAACAAATGTAATCGGAGTAGTAATTACCTCATCACCAGCTTTTATCCCAGCTGCATAAAGAGCTCCGTGCAGGGCCGATGTCCCGCTATTAAAAGCAACTCCATATTTGGCCCCGGCATAAGCAGCTACTTGGGCTTCGAAATTTTCAACCAGCGGTCCTTGCGTTAAAAAGGGTAATTTCAAGGCAGCAATAACTGCAGCTATATCTTCATCATCAATATTCTGCCTGCTATAAGGTAAGTTCATGCTATATCCTCCAAAAAAGCACTACATATCCATATTGGCAACCAGCCAGTTCCTGGTTTCATTAAGTCCCACGGTTAACGAATACTGAGGTCTCCAATTAAGAAGCTCTTCTGCCTTAGTCCAATTACATTTCAGCTTCTGAATCTCACTCTGAGGATGAATATGATCGACATGCTTAATCCTATTAGAATCACTAGCAATTAATTTTGCTAAGTCATTAATCGAAATATCTTCTCCTAATCCAGCATTAAGAATCATGCCCCTAGCTTCGTTACATATACCGGCGCAAATTACAAAATCGGCACAATCTTCAACATAAAGCAAATCTCTGGTTTGAGTTCCATCACCATATATATTTAAATCTTTGCCCACGATATCTTGCTTGATAAAAACGGCTACAACTCCGCCTTCGCCACTTGATTTCTGGAAAGGTCCATAGGTATTAAAAGGCCTAATAACTATAGTTGGCAATCCATAAGCATAGTAATAAGATAAGGTCAGGGCTTCCCCTGATAATTTGCTGGCAGCATACGGAGATGCCGGCTTCACTGGACTTTCCTCCGTAATACCGGTCTCTTCTTGACTACGATCATAGACCATACAAGTAGACATAAAGACTATTTTAGTCATTTCCCGGCGACAGTATTCCAAAATATTAAAAGTTCCTTCAACATCATTAGCAAAAGTAGTTCTGGGATCATCAATTGAATCCTGAACATTAATACTGGCAGCCAAATGATAAACCAGATCGAATCTTTCTATAAATAAGTCATCTAAAGCTTTAACATCCTTGATATTCCCTCTAATAAAAGTAAAAGCCGCTGATTCTCTGAATTCTTTTATGTTTTCTAATCTGCCGTTAGAAAGATCATCGAAAGCCACAACCTGATGCCCCGCCAAAAGCAGCTTCTTAACTACCCAGCGCCCGATAAATCCAGCGCCTCCAGTCACCAAAACCCGCATTCATCTTCCCCCTATTTTCTAAACTTCGCAATCGGATCAAGTAATGCGATAACATCATCAACTCCGAGTCTGATTTCGTAATCCGAACTATACACTCCCAGTTTCGCTGCTTGTACTCCCTTATAAAGCTGTAAGCCTTGTGCCTGAGATCTATAAAAAGGCAATATAATAAACATGTCCTCTGCTTCCAAGGCGCGCGAGCTTTCTTCTTCACTCATAAGCTCTTCAAACATCTTCTCACCCGGCCGCAAGCCAACATTCTTAACCGGAACATCAAGCCCCGACATTTTTAATAGAGCTTCAGCAAGGGTTCCGATTGCCAATACCGGCATTTTCAAGACATAACTTTCCCCACCATGCGAGTTTTCCAAGACAGATAAAATCAACTCCACTGCGTGTTCTGCACTCATGAAGAATCTAGTCATTTGCGGATTAGTTACCGTGATCGGACCACCCTGGCGGATCTGGCGCTGAAAGAGCGGAACTACAGAACCTCTGCTGTTAAGTACATTACCAAACCGAACTGACAGAAATTTGATATCGCTCTTACCTTTGCCCTCATTTGCGGCAATGATTAAACGCTCGGCCAAAAGTTTGCTGGCTCCCATCGTATTAGTAGGTCCGGCCGCTTTGTCCGAACTAGTATAGATTACGGCTTTAACTCCTTGAGCGATAGCAGCATCAATAACGTTTTGCGTGCCTAAAACATTGGTCTTAACTGCCTCGTATGGATTATACTCGCATGCCGGAACATGTTTTAAGGCTGCTAGATGGAAGACATAATCAATGTCTTCCATCGCCCGAAATATTCTCTCTTTATCTCTGACATCGCCTAATAAGAAGCGAAGTTTATCCCCGGTCTGAATCGAATATATCTTACAAAACTCTTCTTCCATACGAAATTGTTTATATTCGTCCCGAGAAAAAATACGCACTACTTCAGCCCCGGCATCAAGAACCCGGCGCGCCAAAGCATAACCAATCGTCCCTGTTCCTCCAGTTATTAGAATCCTCTTCCCCTTAATAATATCCCCCATTATTTACTCTCCAGTTCTTTTATTAGCCGATGTGCTAAGCGGACGGCTCCCCCTCCGTCTATTAGGCTTTGCCCATTTTCGGCCATCTTAATCCGCAGCAACCAGTCTCGACACACGATGTCGAAATGAACCTGAAGATCCTCGGCAGTGATTTCCTGAAACGGACCAAGATTAATTGCTACACCCTTCTCAGCAGCACATAGCGCATTCAGGTGCTGATTATCGGCTGCTTCTATCAGCAAGGCCGGCAGTCCTGCCGCCATTAATTCATGAACCGTTTGCCCAGCTCCGCTAATCGCCAAATCACATGTAGTAATCAAAGCCGCCATATCAGGATTCCGATAACATAATACATTACTACATGCTTCTGCTATGCCATCAAGCTGAGCTTGATTAGTGAAGGCTGGTCCGATTACTACCTGATAATTATAATCGGAAAAGTTTTCATGACTATTTAACCACTCTAGAATTTTCGGAGTCGCATTGCAGGTATCAGCGCCCCCTAGAGTTATCAGTACCTCTGTTACTTTGTTATTAACTCTTCTAACCGGCAGATTAGCAAACTCAGTACGAAGTAAAGCATACTCGGCTCCAACAATGAAGCGTGAAGTTCCTTGGTAATCCAGTTTCTCGCTCGAAATATTACCGTTTACTACACAACTCACATGAAATGGATGGCGGTTTAAATCGTCATAATAGATCGAGTATATAGGCCATGATCCTACTTCTATAAGCTCCTCTTGTCCATAAGTATAACTGTCGATAATCAACATGTCACAATTGTATGTAATTACGTGTTCCTTGACCCAATTGAGCTCAGTATTAATATCCATTGCCGCTGGTATTTGGCTAATTAGAGTCGCTATTGATACGGCTTCGGGATTTTTGCTCAAAAAAATAACCTCAGTCCCAGCACTAATAAATGCTTGAGCCAAAGTCTCCATCCTTATTATGTGCCCTAATCCAATAGAGCTATTTCCATCAACCCTTATTGCTATCCTCATAATACCCCGTCATCTTCTTCGATTCGATGGTTCCATCGCGAAATGCTTTAATATATTAGACTGTACAAAATCCGTAAGACTCGGATAAAAAGCTCCAGATGAGAGGCGATAAAAAGGCTGCGGAGCTAACATCTATGTCCCCCGAAGGGTGCAAAGCAGATGGACTTTCAGACAGTCTGACGTTATAGGTATCGAAATCAAAAAAAATAACTTTAACTAGCTGTAGTCTTTCATTTCTTCATAATTCTAGCAGCTCGAAGTTCATACGAGTTATGGAGTTGGAGTTAACTCCGCTAGCTGCTTCCGCCGGATTTAATTGATAATTATCACAATAGTGTGGAAATCTAGACTCGTTTCAATATGCACTAAGACCGTTCAATTATCATCAGAAAAGTCAAACAACATCTGCAGCCAATTCTGCTTACCATGCAGAACTCTAGCTATAATAATACGTTCCGGCAAGACCCGGTAAAAAACCGCATAAGGATAAACTACCAACCGCCTATATCCCCGCTTAACCCCTGGTGCATCATCTTCTGATATAGCAGGGACTAATTCCGGCAAATCAGCCAATCTGCCAATATTTTCATATAAACGCAAACGCAATTTTTCGGCGGCACTTCTCTTATCATTAGAAATAAAAGCAAATAAGCTGTCTAAATCATAATAGGCAGCTTCCGATAGTACTATTTGCTTAGACATTTTTTATTCTCGTTTGTATTTCCGAGAAAACTTCCTCAAAATCCCGCATTGGCTTACCAGAAGAGATTTCTTGGTCGACATCCGTCAACATACGTCCTAACCGCTGCCGGGCAATCATTTTATGATAAGCCTCATAGCTCATAACCACCAAATCGGCTTCCCCATTTTTGGTCACCACAACCGGAGATTCAGTTTCATGGCACATTTTAGAAAAAGAATTATAATCATGCCGGATTGCAGTAGAAGGCTTTATATCGAAAAACAAACTCTCAAATTGACTCATTTCATACACCTCATAGCCATAATTATGTCAAAATTATAGCATGTTATGCGGTTGGCTTCAAGATTCTGCTCTTTAAACTAGCGATTGAAAATGAAGTCCACTTTCCAACTTGTTTAAATTGGCTCGTTTTTGCTTCCTTGGTATAATAAATACCAGTGTATTCATTAAATATTTTAAAGTTTGACTTTTTCAAAAACGGCTCCATACCTTTGCATAAATTTGAGCTTTATGATTTCGAAAACCATATA
>JAVBKS010000043.1:0-57470 GCA_031553935.1 Syntrophomonadaceae bacterium | reverse complement strand
ATAATAATTCTTAATTGAGCTGCTATCTGCTTGAGCTATAAGACTTGTTCCCCGAATATATCGGTTTTGCATTACGTTATTGTTACCTAGATCCATGACTATCTCTTGGCCATCCCAGACATGAGTGGTCTTTTGTCCATTTATGGTCTTAGATAATCTTAAACCATCAGGGCGATATTCATATACTGCACTTAGACCGTTTACTTGCGCTTTAGTTAAACGGTTAAAACCATCATAGCTGTAAAACTCTGTAACATTGCCTTGACTCTCAGGTGCAGTTCCCGGTACAAAGCCAAATGATTTATTGCCGCCGGTTAGACTAAATGTTCCTTTCACCTTACTGATTTGATTACCGTTGGGATCATAGAAATAATTAGTCTCTTCAGTTGTTGTTCCTTTGCGGGTTTTTTCAGTTTTTAAGCGGTTGTTGTTATCATAGCTGTAATCGGTTGTATATTGCTCTGATCCGGTCACGGTTAATTTTAAACGGTTATTGGCCTTATCATAGGTATAGGCTTTAGTGATAGCGGGATCTGCTTCGCTGGTTAATCGGCCTAAGCCATCGTAAGTATAACTAGTTGTCTTTGCTGCTGTTACCTCTAACCAACGGTCCATTGTCCACTAGGATCGAAAAATATTTCGAGAAGAAAATTTTTCAAAGCGCGTCCTTATGTTGCCTAGTTAGCACATCAAGAAAACGGCTATTATCACTGTGGCAAGTAAAACGCCGTTTTGATAATAGCCTATCGTTTACTATTTTCTCTTTTTTTCTTACATGCCTTCTGCCGCCCTAAATCTTAAGATCTATGCTTGGGTTCAACGGTGTCAGCCCCCCCGTCCCCGCGACAACCTTTTTCACTTTAAGATTTATGCTTGGGTTCGTCGGTGTCAATCCCATTCGCCGCGACAATCTTCTGGTGGGTTTCGTAACAGTCTGCCGTCCCCGCGGCAATCTTTTTCTTATAAATCAAATATTATTAGTACCGCAAGAACAGCTGCTAACAAAAATGCGAATCCAATAAATCCAACAGCAATCTTTGCAAGTAGCCTTTTTTCAGGATCCCCTTCCGAGTTTTTCCAAGCTGCCACGCAAGATACTATTAATCCTGGAATAAATAGTATTAGAATAATAATTTTTAAAACGCCTAGACATTTTGATAATTCTGTAAACCATACCGTAATAATGCGATCTATCAGTAATAGTATTGATTCAGTTGTCAAAAAATAGTAAAAATACTTAACTATATGTGGAACTTTTGTCCTTTTTATTAGCTCCGGAGTTTTGTAGATTAAATAGATTGCAAAACATGCAAAGAATACAATTAGTGTAATATCTCTCATTTTTCTCCTCGATTCGAATAATCAATTATCTACATATTTTTCTTTCAAATATTGAGCACCTATTCCAATTCCAGCGCCAACAAGGATTGTTCCCCCTACAACAACTACTGCTAGAGCTGAAACAACACCAGCAACTACTCCTACACCTACTCCCGCCGCAAAAGCAAGACCATCGATGATCAAAGCATTTCTACATTGTTTTCCTGAATAATTGTTATAGTCATTGTACACGTCAATTCCAGTGGTGATTGTAGAAACATACCCAGCTGTTTTAACACCACCCAAAGCCTTACTTACCGTTGACTTGGTTCCTCCTTTTAGAAGTTTATCACTAGCAGCTCCTGTAATTGCATCAGGTGCATTTATTGCCACTTCGGTTGCAACATTAATGGCAGAGAAGGTAGAGCTCGTCTTATTTTGACCCGAGCTACTACCACTCTGATTCAGTGTCCCTGGAGTAAAACCTGGTATTACCACTCCTGTTTGAGCCCAGGATGGCGTGACAGCGCCTCCGCTATTACTTTTGCCGCTACTTGGTATAGCGGGAAGCGTTCCCCCTAAATCAATTACCGCTTGGGCCGCATTATTCATCCATGTTGTGTTTCCTGACTTGGCTGCATCTAAATATTGCCCCTTATAGTCTGCCAAGGCTGCACTTACATTCTGGTCTCTTAATTTCTGAGCATAATAATGAGCGTTATACATCCAGCCAGCGTCATTGTTTCTGTTTGCCACCTGCCATTGCCTTTGATATTCTTCAATTTGTCCTCTTATATTGCCAGGTAACCATTTATCACCTGCCCAATGTTCTCTTGGATCAAAAAAATTTCGATAGGTTAAATTTTCCAAACAGCTACCTTTGTTGCCTAGGTGGCACATCAAGAAAACGGCTATTATGCTGCGACTAGTAAAACGCCGTTTTGAAAATAGCCTCTCGTTTACTATTTTCTCTTTTTTCTTCTTACATGCCTTTTGCCGCGTTACAACTTAAGATCTATGGTTGGGTTCGACGGTGTCAATCCCCCGTCCCCGCGACACTCATATTTGTTTTGCCAGTAATAGTTGACGTTTTCGTGAAATCCTTTGCTTTTACAAAAGGCTTTTATGCTTAGTCCACTTTTACTTCGCTCTCGCAGTATTTGCGCCCAGTACATTAAGCGGTACTCTACTGCAATTTCTCTAGTGTTCACTACATATACTCCAATTCGCCTCGGTTTTCCACATGTACTTTTTCGAGTATTTTCAGAGTTTATTGTAGCTCTACTACTTCATTGCTACTAGGGGCCCTCGGTTTTGACGCTTACCTTGTTCCGATAAGGCCAGACCAGCATTTCCCCCGCTAGATCCATCAAGAAAAAACAAGTACCCGAATAACAAAAACGCTCTTTGTAATTTCTGGATGTTAAGCTTTGTGACATTGCTCTGCCGTTCTTTTCCGCGATGGTGTCCGCTAATAAACAACATGTAACTCATTTTGTTTTTCTTGCCTTAAATTAATAGAATAATTATTTTCATCAAATCTTATTGTTATAACAAATACTTTACCGGTTTCTAATGAGTTCTTGTAGTATTCAATTGTATCTGAACCTTGTTTTTTTTTGAATGCAAAACCCTCATTGTTTTTCAAATGTAGACCATAGGCGATTACGTCCTCCATGCAATTAGTACTCTTATATTTGTATGTTTTTGAGTGAACTCCACTACCATATTTTAAAGAATAACCAGCAAAATTTCTTTGCCCAACTATTCTAGTAATTGATGCAACATTATCCTGACCAATATTGTAATAATCAAAGTTGCGAGTAGAGGAGTATGCAAAAGCAATTAATATCACTAAGGCAATACCAAAGGACAATAGAAATCTCATTAGATACTTCGCGGTTTTTTCATTTTCGGGATTGATTGTGTTATTAGCACGAGATAACAAGTGCCTTTTAACCATATTAATCAGAAATGCACTTATAACTAGTCCATAAACGTACAAGAAGGCCAACAAATGATATTCCGAAAAAACTATTAGGAGCGAATTCAAAAGATTCGTAATAATTGTTAGGAGTATGAGATTAAAAAGCCCACCGTAGATGAAAAAAGTTAATAATGCTTTTCTGTTTTCTCCCAAACTTGCATAGATTATTGTTATGAAAAGGTTCACAATATTACTTCCAAGCGGCAATAAACAAAATAAATAAAGATAATTCGCATTTTTAGGGTTGTCGAGTACTAATCTAAGGGTTTTCATAATTGCTCCTTAAAACATGAAATGTTATCATTCAGATTGATTATTCAATTAACTTTTTAGCTTTTCATCTTGATTTCTGTTAACCATCGAATTATTGGCTTTTTTCTCCCATTCAATTAGCCTATAAGTAGCATATACTCCTGAAAAATAAATACATATCAACTGTACACATTCTAAGAAGAATCTTACTGCTTCGCTATAAATAAGTGTTAACGCTCTATCAATCAGTATGTCAATAATCGCCAATGGAATTAGGATGCAAAAAAATGACAATACCAGAGTTTTTGCCCATAAATCGAACCAAAGTGATGATAGTTTCTTATTTTGTAATATTCGAACACTCAGGTAATGGAAATAATAGCCGAATCCAACAATTGATGTCCATATGAGCCAGTTGTTTTTTTTCATAGTTAATAAATTCCTTAGTTATTTTAATGTTGTTCATTATTAACTTAAGTTCCGCATATTGGTTTTTTTCGACTGCGGAACTTAAGTTATGTCTTATTCAATTGTGATTATTCCTATTAATCTCCAAGTGTTACCGAAAAATCAATCCCCATTCCCCTATGTGCTCCTATTGTTATGCCGTCAGATATTACAACTCCACTGCCCACACTTACAAATGTAACACTAACTTCTGATTCAATTTTTGTTCCAAATATTGTAAGCTCATGTCCTGCTGACACCTCCGCTAAAGAAGCTTTAGCATGAGCTCCCGGTAGTGGTAAAGCAGCAACATCAAATTCAGCATTTGGCCCATTCGCTCCCACAAAAAATCCATTGTCAAACCTAACCTTTGACTTACCCATTCCAGCCTTAGCATTTAGCCCCACTCCAGAGGAGCTTACCTTAGGTTCTACATCTAAATAATAAGTATCATTATCGGGTTTTTGATTAGATTTGCTGTTGCCAGAATTATCAGTGTTTTTGACTGTTGGGGCACCTGTTCCCGAACTCTTTTTTGGCTGCGAATATGTTTGATCGAATTTTTCGGATTCTTTCTCTAATAGAATAGAACTTGAGTTTCTTCCAATAATTGAATTTGTGATTTGATCATCAATGTACATCCTGCCATTCTTATCTATTTGTTGGTAATCTGCATAGAATGTCAAGTTTTTAGAACCATTAGCGCCATAATATAGTATAGCTTTTCTTTCTTTCTCTATCCATTCAACACTTCCGTTAATTTCATTTGCATAATCTCTAATCCACACCATCTTTAGACCAGAAGGGTCTACTAAACTAATTGGACTATTGAAACAGTAGGTATAAAAATTATTCCCATCTTTAATTGGATCTTCATTCATAAATCTCCCCATATGTGGATCATAATACCTAGCCCTTAGATAGATATTCCCGGTTTCCTTGTCATAATACTCCCCTGAATAGCGGAAGGGGTTAGTATCATTAGAATCAATGTTTTTCTCTATGCCAAAAGCATCATAAGAGTAATTCTTGGTACTGCTTCCAGCTGAGTTACTTAATTGTACTACATCTCCATGGGCATTTTGCAGATAATAATTCTTAATTGAGCTGCTATCTGCTTGAGCTATAAGACTTGTTCCCCGAATATATCGGTTTTGCATTACGTTATTGTTACCTAGATCCATGACTATCTCTTGGCCATCCCAGAGATGAGTGGTCTTTTGTCCATTTATGGTCTTAGATAACCGTAAATCATCAGGGCGATATTCATATACTGCACTTAGACCGTTTACTTGCGCTTTAGTTAAACGGTTAAAACCTAAAACTCAGTAACATTGCCTTGACTTTCAGGTGCAGTTCCCGGTACAAAGCCAAATGATTTATTGCCGCCGGTTAGACTAAATGTTCCTTTCACCTTACTGATTTGATTACCGTTGGGATCATTGACTTATAGCGCGGTCTTCTATACATTGAATGTACTTTGTAGTGAAAGGAGCTTCATTATTAATCATTTGAACGCTGTCAAAGGGCAATTTCATGATTTAATCGAGGTTGATGATGAATAAATAATAGTATGATGACGCCTGGAAAGAGTATCTATATTGGCAATCACTAGACAAAAAAACGCTCAAACTTATTAATGTGGCCTACGGCAGAGACAATTGGAATTTATATGAAATTGAGGAATTATTTTTATGCACTTTTTAATTGGGAAAGCTGAACTATTTATTCCATATTCTTCGTCTTTAAAAGAGAAAAGAAAAATCATCAAGAGTATTATTGACAAGAGCCGTAAGCGCTTCAACATTTCTATTAGAGAGGTTGATTTTCAAGATAAATGGCAACACGCTTTGCTTGGCTTTGCTGCGGTAGGAGACAGTGAGTCGTTTTTGCTTAATATGAGTCAATCGCTGCAATTAAGCCTTGATGGTTATGAAATGGAAGTGATAAGATTTGAGTTTGATTTAGAGAAAATGGAATAGAGTGTTCCCCCCCCCTTCAAAATATTTAGTATTAATAATGAAAGGATGCGTTTTATTGTCTACAGTTTTTGTGAATGGGTTAAGTATGAGAGTAAAACTCATAATACTTTTTGGTATTATATTATTAACTTCATTAATTTCTAATCGTGTTGTTTTTGCCGAAACGAAAACCACTGTAACATCAATCTTATCAGATACCGAGTATGAGACTGAACTATATACGATAAACAGCAATAAACCGGGACCAACCGTTATGGTGGTCGGCGGTGTTCACGGTAATGAACCCTCAGGTTATTTGTCAGCTGATGACATCAAGGACTGGAAGATAAGCAGCGGCAAGCTAATAGTTTTGCCTGAAGCCAATGTTAAAGCTATAAAGGCTGACAAGCGTACAGCACCTGGTGAAAAAGATCTGAACAGATCTTTTCCTCAGAAAGAATCAGAGAGCGCTGATAATAAACTGGCAACAGAAATATATAGTATTGCTAAATCTAATAAGATTAATTGGCTAATCGATTTACATGAAGGCTATGATTATGTGCGCGTTAAGTCAAATGATTCAGTAGGACAAAGTGTTATTTATTATCCAACGAAAGAAGCCAAAAGCATTTCTAATAAAATCGTCAAGAACCTTAACACCGGAATAAAAACAAATAAAGAAAAATTTAAGCTCCTGCGTTATCCGGTTAAAGGAAGTTTGGCCCGAAGTTCTGCTGAATGTCTTGATGCCAATGCCATGATTGTAGAAACCTGTACCAAGTCTCCACTTAGTACGAGAAAAAACTACCATGAACGCGCTGTTAACCTGGTACTAAAAGAACTACATATGAAGTAATAATGTACGTCATAAAAACCATTAAGTAACTCTATAGCCCACACCCCGGATTTGAATCTGGTCGCTTGATATTTGCCTTGGTTGTGAATTACTGGCAGCATGATTTCTAAGATTTATGCTGTCAGTTCCTATTCTTGCAGAGCGATTGCTGTCTCTAGGTGCAGAAATATTGCTTGCAGTTCTATTAGTATTGGGGCCAACAGTGATGATGCTAGAGCTCCGATTCTCATTGTTTCTTCGCATGGTAGTGACTTGATCATTATTTATCCTAGTCTTGCCTTTCAACAAGTCGGTTGGCATTTGCCAGGCAATTCTAAAATCAGATTTTTCATCCCATTGCTCCTCTTTAGTTATCATTGCTTTCAGATAATCTAATTCGCTCTTATTCTCCTGATACATATCTAAAGCTTCTAAAGCCGTCCAAAGCTCGAGAAATATTTCGCGAAAATAATTTTGATCTCCATTATAAAAAGCTTGCTGCGCTTGCGGACTAGCAAAATAGTTTTCTTGCAAATAGTAATGATTGAGTGCGACCAGCCTTGCTAAGCAAATGGTTGCTATGGCAATTTCAGGAGATACCAGCCAGCTTCCCAAAGTTCGATATTCAAAGCCCCCATGATCTTTTATGCGGTAATCGCATAGCATCCCGTACTTTTTCCTCCGCTTAGCAGCAGAAAGCGGATTTTCAACCAAAAACAAAGGAATGGTTAGATAATTGTCAAAGGATCGTAACAAGCTGTTATTAAGATCTATTTCACTAAAATGAATGTGCCCTCCAATAGAATACCCTCCCGGGGGTTGACTGCCGGCAACCCATCTCACATTTTTGTATGGAGCCATTCTTTGTGCGCTTAATAATGCCTTTCTTATATTCTCCAGTAATTCATAGGGCGAAGATGCCGGCAGAGGTCTAATCTCAGCTACCGGGCGCTGGATTCTATTGGGAATTCTAATATTATCGCAACCAACTATGCCTTCACGCGGAAAATGGTCAGACGCAAAAATTATTCTGCCATTTTTATTGCTTATCATAACAAATTCCGGGTCGGCCCCCAGTTTTATTCCTGAGTTTGCTTCTTCTTCGCCTAATCGACACCACTTTTTTATAATCATCTCGACTTTAGCAGTTTCTTCAGATTTCATTTCCGGACATGGGTTAATCTCTTTTATCTTATATACACGCTTTCTACTATAAATAATTGTTATGAGGCCAATATCAAGACCGCAGACAAAAAGGCTTTTTCTTGCTAATTCAGCTACCTTCTTGTTCTCTTTCTCGTTAATATAATAGTTTTTAACTTTGCTTTGTTCATAGGCCTTGACTTTAATGCTTATAATTGTCAGATCGGCAATTAACACTTCATAAACTTTCAAAGGATCATCATCATTTGTAAAAGGTATATTGTTTAGATCCATTATGCATTTGAAGCGATTGCTGTCAATCACATTGCTAATAGCTGCAGAATTATTAATTATTCGCTTAGGCTCGGATAGTCCATTCGAAATACATATTTGCTGGTATTCTTCAGTATTAATAACTATTGACTTTGTATTGATGGAATAGTCCTTCTCCATAGTTAATAGTAATTCTTGTAGAGGAGAATTGTCTTGATAGTTTAGAATCAAATCCATTAATTTCACCCTTTATCATAATAATTCAGCTCTATTCTGGACTGACGCGAGCACAATAAGTAAAATACTTAACCAAAGTGTCAGTATGAACTTTACGTATATCATTTTCATCAAATTTTCCCGGTTTAGAATTAGCTTCTATAAGCCACAATCTGTCATTAGAATCTAATCCAATGTCGAGAGAAACAATACCTATGTTCATGCCAATTTTTTCTTCTAGCGCCGCCGGTACAATAGAACATATTTCGGCTAATTGATTATTGACGAAGTCGATCTTGGTTTCATCGCCGCTATATATTTCCTCTAATACCATACGATAATTAGCTTTACGTCCACCATTGGGAATATGGGTAACAATTTGATTGGGAGCAGCTACTCTAACACCAACTCCAGTCGTCATCCATTCTCCTTCACCATCTTTTTGAACTTGAACCCTTAAATCAAATAAACGATTCTGATAAGTGCGAAGGTTGATACCGGCTTGAATTATGTACTTGCGAGCAAGTTGAAGAATAGGCAATTGTTTTACCGAAGAAATATTACGCCATTTTCGAGGCTTGCTTTCCATTAAGGTGTATCTATAGCCAACAGTGATTTTCTCAAGTTTTATGATGCCTTTGCCACGGGAATTATTGCGGGGCTTGATATATACACTGTGATATTTGTCGATAAACTTTTGCAAATTGTTTCTATCTAGAAGCTTAGTCTCAGGGATAAATGGCTTAGCCTTTTCATCCGCAGATAAAGACATAAACACTTCCCATTTGTCAAAAAAACGAGAATTAAAATAGTATGTTTTGTCACTATTTTGCAAAAACTCGATTGCTTTCTTATGATTAGACATATTTTCAATACTCCGATAAGGTATACGGTTATACACGATATCCGGCAAAGGAAATTGTCTTTTTATCCAGTGGCTTTGCTTATTGCTTATGGTCAGACCTTCAACAGTATTTTTTCGTATATCAAATTCTTCTATGAAAAAAACAAACGCAATTAATCCGCGTTCATTACAGCATTCAATCAGTTCTTTATACTGATGCGCAACTTTAGTTCTCGACTGATTATTTTTTGATTTTGCTGACAGGATGCCAACAATCGGACCAATTTTAAGTTTGTTTTGATCAGTTTTACATACTGCATATTTTCCTGGTAATATGTTTAGCTCTTTTGCATCAGAAGGATTTATGGCAATAACATCATTACAGGATACCTCATTGTATAATCCTTTACATATCTTATTATGATTAGTGCCAGCTTGAAAAATAAATTCAATAGCCGGTTTATTACTGTTATCTGAGAGATTGATTATATGTGCAGACTCATTTTGAATTGATATCATGTTTTGTCACCTAAATCCTAATATTTTTGTATACCTAAATAATATGAATATAGGATTAGTACGGTGACAGCTAACATGAAATAAGAAGAAGCAGGTCAACTTGAATATTAATCATTTGATCCCCGAAATCAGAGCACTTAAAAGATCAAATCCACCATATAAGCATTTGCTTATATGGTGGATTTGATCAAACATTAAAGCGAAAATGAACTATATCGCCATCGTTCACTATATACTCTTTACCTTCGAGTCGCATCAAGCCTTTCTCTTTGACATTATTCATACTTCCGTGCTCACGCAGGTGTTCATAAGCTACAACCTCAGCACGAATAAAACCACGCTCTATATCGGTATGTATTTTTCCGGCTGCAGATTTTGCCACGGTGTTTTTGTTAATGTTCCAAGCCTTGACTTCATCTTCTCCCACGGTAAAGAAAGCAATTAAGCCCAAACTTTTATATGCGATTCGTGAAACTTGAGTAATACCGGCCTCAGTTATGCCGACATCATCCATAAACATTTGCTTATCATCGCCTTCTAAGCCGGCAATCTCCTGTTCTATTGCTGCTGACAGTTCAATTAAATCGACATCGATATCGCTGGCGATTCTTAGCAACTCATCCCGTTTATCGTAATTTTTGTCCCCAATATCATTTTCTGATATGTTAACGCAGATTAAGATTGGTTTGGTAGTAAGAAGATTGTAAATCTGCAGCTGATCCTGCTCCGCTTCACTTAGAGTAAGCGAAGAAATGGGCTTCCCATCTTCTAAACAAATCTTTATGCTCTCTAGTAATGTACTTTCATCTTCTGATTGTATCTTCTTTTTGCTCTGTTTTATTTTTTCTATTCTTCTTTCTACTAAATCTAAATCAGATAGCAATAATTCGTAATTTATGGTTTCAAAATCCCCTACGGGATCAACAATAGCATTGCCTTCCTTATCGTGAAATGCACGTAGTACATATAATAGTGCATCTACTTGACGGATTGATTCTAAAAAAACATTGGCTGAGGTTCCTGGTACGAGTCCAGGAATATCAACAATATTCATTTGGGCATAAGTTGTTTTCTTTGGTTTATACATATTACTTAAAAATTCAATCCGCTCATCAGGTACACGAGCAATAGCTGATCTTGATTTGAGATAATTAGATGAATTATTAACACTCGAAGTTAACAGGTCAAAAACCGTACTCTTTCCTGATTGCGGTAATCCAATGATTCCAAGTTGCATTTGATAATGTCCCTTCGTTTTGTATTAGTTTACAATAATATTTATTATGTCTACTTTGTTAGACTATTCGTAGTATAGAGATAATCAACAGCATAAATGTTATGAGAATACTTAAAGCAAGTAGCACATAACCTCCAGTAGTCGAGAAGTAATATATTCTTTTGGCATTGCTGAGGTTAAGAAATAACAAGGCAAATGCTAGTACGAGCAATAGAATAGTTGATTTGAGTATTATACCTGTGCTATAAGCAATTGCTGTAAATACAGTAAAGGAAGCAAGCAGGAAATAATTGAATACATATAATACCATAAACGACTTATCATGGCGGTAGTTTTCGCCGACAAGGTTATTTGCCTCTTCATCTAGATCAGTATCAATGATTCTCGTTTTGATACTTCCACCATATGTAGTAAACATATCATCATATGAGCAAGTAAGGCCATAAAGAGCCGATTTAGTTTTCGTTAACACTAGGCCTTTGGAAGCGCCGAAACCAAAGATTCGAGCCGCCCCTATACCTTTTATTAAGTAGAGGCCTGCAGTGTAATTCCACCAACCTCCACCTAAAACTGACATGAATATCGGATCACCTTTTAATACAATGATTTCATCAATTTCGCTCCAGGCTATCCTTTTTTTAAATAATCCCCAGTTAATGGTTAGCCCATTTTGGTCGCTTACAAAGGATAATCGCAATGCTCCAATAACGAGGAGTGCAAATATCAATACCGCAATCGATAGAGGGATGAATAACATCATTCTTAAAGCCGTAAATTCCACTGAGATTGAGTAATCTATCCCCCAGAAAAAGAATGCGAAAATGGCCAGACCTAAAAGGATTCCTCCCCAGACGGATAGTGTTTTCTTGGGCTTATACTTCATGCCTATTCTCCTCTTATTTGCTGTAGCTTGCAAAAACCTAATCATATTTATAGAAACCTTGGCCAGTTTTTTTACCCCAATGCCCGGCTCTAACCATAGTATGAAGTTTATGATGGGGAAAATGTTTGGGATGCCGGAATTCACTGTAAAGGGCAAATAGTTCATTGTAAACAAAATCAAGTCCTATTTGATCAGCTAATTCCAAGGGTCCGATAGGCATATTTGCTGCTATTTTCATGGAATTATCTATATCTTCTTTGCTAGCTGTGTTTTCGAAATAACATGATATTGCTTCGTTGATATATGTTAATAGAATTCTGTTTACAATATAACCCAGACTTTCATTGTTTAGAATAACATACTGTTTGCCAAGTTTATTGACGAATGCTTTGACCCGCTCTAATGTTTCTTCTGAGGTTTCAAGGCTTCGCACTATCTCGACCAGATTTATTTCTAGAACTGGATTGTGAAAATGTATACCAATTATGCGATTTCTTTTTCGAGTTACCGATGCTATTTCTGCTATGGAAAGTGAGGCCGTATTCGTTGCGAAGATCGCATTTTCGGAGCAGATATTATCTAGTTCCGTGAATAATTGTTTTTTTACTGCCATGTTTTCGACTACTGATTCAATGATCAGTTCAGAATTTTTGATCTTAGAAAAATCTGTAGTAATATGAATGCGACTCATAATTTCGCCTTTTTCGGTTACTGTAATCATTTGCTTTTCAACTTCTTGTTGTAAGTGAACATCACTCATTGAAAGCACATCGTGTAAAACCGAAACCTGTAAGTCTCGAACTATTACATCAAAACCGCTTTTAGCAGCAATATATGCAATACCGGCGCCCATTTTGCCAGCGCCTAAAACTGCTATTTGGTTTTTGATCATTTTGTATCCCCTATCCCTAAATTAATCCCCAAATGCAACTCCGACTGACCGTGCAGCTCTGACCAGATCATTATCTAATGGCACTTTTCTAATATCTTTTATGGCTTCGGTTACTGGTACAGTTACAATTTTCTCACTTTGTAAGCTTACCATAGTACCAAAATCCTTTTTCATTAAGGCATGAACGGCAGCTACTCCATATCTCGTGCCCAGTATCCGGTCATAAGGTATTGGGGTTCCCCCTCTTTGAAGGTGCCCAAGAATAGTCACCCGAATTTCAACATTTGACAGCATATTTCCAATGTCAATAGCAACCTTTTGACCTATGCCACCGAGACGAATGGGGTCATGACTACCAGGGACAAAGTTTTGCACTACCATTTCTCCATTTAAGGGAATTGCCCCTTCTGCAACCACTATGATACTAAATTTCTTACCTTGGCGGTATCTTTGAGAGATTTTTCTGACAATATGTTCAATACTATAAGGTATTTCAGGAATAAGAATTACATCTGCACTCCCTGAGATTCCTGCATGCAGAGCAATCCAGCCGGCATATCTTCCCATAACTTCCAATATCATTACACGGTGGTGGGATTCAGCTGTTGAATGAAGTTTATCTAAAGCATCGGAAGCAGTGTTGACTGCAGTATTAAAGCCGAAGGTTACATCGGTGCACATAAGATCATTATCTATGGTTTTTGGTACACCTACAATTGGAATGCCTTTTTGGGAGAAACCATGGGCTATATTTAAACTGCCATCTCCACCAATGACAATCAGACCATCTAAATCAAGCTGTCTTAAGTTGTTTACTGCGCGATCTGATTGATCGGTTGGTTCATTATTAGTGGAATCCGTATAAAAATTAAAAGGATTGTCGCGATTAGTTGTCCCTAGAATAGTACCGCCTGTATGACTAATCCCTGAAACCTTAGCTAAATCAAGTTGCATATAGTTGTTTTCAACCAGGCCACGGAAACCATCTATATAACCTATTACATCGACATGGTAGTCCAGGATGGCTGTTTTCGTTATAGCTCTAATTACTGAATTGAGCCCAGGGCAATCGCCGCCACCAGTTAAAATACCGATATGTTTAATCTCATTTCCCATAGTTATCCACCTTTCTTGGTTAGCTAAGAAAAAATTTCTGATCATATTGATTTTGTTTGTATAAAAAAGGGTGGTTAAAGCCACCCTTTTTTTACTGTCTGTTATCTAATTATAACCTTTTTAGTGCATTAAATAATCATAAAACCATTTAATTGTTTTAAATACTAAGGTTTTTCCGCCAATATTAAGTTGACACTCATGGGGGAACCTTCCCTAATTATATTGAGTTTTATAGTTGCACCAATTTCATAGCCCTTTAAAACTTGCTGCAGTTTATCATAGTTTTCAGTTGTGGTATCGTTTATGCCAATAATTACGTCGTATTTCTTTAAACCGGCCTTTTCGGCAGGCCCGCCTCTTATGATATCAGCAATTATTAATCCCTGGTTTTGAATGTTTAGCGACTTTGCCATGCTTTCATTGATATCTTGAAGGTAAACACCCAAGTATGGTCTAACTATTTTGCCTTTATCGATAAGATCGTTTAGAACTTCTTTAACAGTATTGATGGGAATAGCAAATCCAATCCCTTGTGCTTCAGCATTGACTGCTGTATTAATACCTATAACTTCTCCACTTGGTGATAGTAGCGGTCCCCCGCTGTTGCCGGGGTTAATAGCGGCATCAGTTTGAATAAGATTCTTATATGACCTATCTTCAATCTTGATTGGCCTTCCTTTCGCACTAATTACACCAGCGGTCACAGTATGATCTAAACCATAGGGATTACCAATTGCAACTACCCATTCACCAGCTCTTATTTGATCTGAATCGCCGGTTGATAGAACCGGAAAAACCTCTTCGGCCTCAAGTTTTAATATTGCTAAATCTAGTTCGTAGTCTTGTCCCACTACATGAGCTCCATACTTTTTACCACTTACATTTACTGATATGGCCGTGGCATTGTTAATTACATGTTGATTGGTAATAACCAAACCGGTAGGGTCAATAATAAATCCGGTTCCAATTGAGTTCTGAACATATTCCTGCGGTCTTAAGATATTGTCTCCAAAAAACTGGCGAAAGAAAGGATCATTAAAAAAGCTCTGGTTAGGCGATTCAGACTTAGTAGTAGAATCAATATTTACAATTGCAGGGCTTACTTTTTCTACCATATCAGCTATGCCATCCGGACCTATGATGATTGTTCTTGGAGCCGTATATACATTATCGTTTACATTAACACTTGGTGGAGTTTCAGTTTTCGAAGAATAATTACTTGCTAGTACAAAGCCACCGCCTATTATTACAACCACAAGAATTAAAATCAATAATTTTATAATTTTACTCGCGATATTCGAATTACCCATCAAATATTCTCCTTTGCCATTAATAATTATTATACTAGCACTATAATTATTGCAATAAAAGCCATATTTTAAATAATATTTTCGAAAATTATATAATATTTATGTTATTTTTAGATGCAAAACCAGCCAAAAAGATGGCATATTCAAGAGGACGACGAAAGGTTTCTTTCATTATAGTTCTCGAATACTCACTATCAGTTGTCTTTCTGGGTTTGGAGTTCACCTCTATCAACCATAAATCGCCGTTTTTATCAACCCCAATGTCAAAGCCTAGTTCGCCGAAATTCCCGCGCGTAGAATCCTCTATAGAATTAGCAATTTCAAGACAGAGCTTATAGAGTTTATCTTGAGTAGCTTTCATTTCTTTGCGTGCAGGAAAGATTGTCTTTAAGACTTTTTGGCTTAGTTCAACATGTCCTCCCCTGCTTAGATTCGTTATTGAGCTGCCCGTAGGAGCCACTCGAACGAATTTTTTACCAATCAGCCATTCTCCCTTACCATCTTTTTGAAATATTATGCGAATATCAAAAGCGCTACCCTTGTATTTGGCAAAATTAAGACCCTGCTGCACCAAATAAATCTTTGAACCCCTATATACTTGGGTCTTTTTTAGAAAAACGGCGATACTTTCTGCACTCTTATTGATTTTGCCATTACTGCGGATCGAATACTTTAATCCGCCGGCTTCATTTCGTTTAACTATTATTATTCCCATGCCTAAACTTCCAGCACTTGGCTTCAAGTATAATATTGGATATTTGTTTAACATATATTCAAGATTATACTCATTTAGCTCATAGGTTTCCGGTAGGTATGTTCTTAATGCTTCATTATTGCTTAATAAGTTGTGCACGTCTAGTTTGTCAAGAAAACCGGGATTAAAGTAGCGAAGGTTTTCGAATTCACATAGTCTGTTCTTGAGTTCCTTGATTTGATATTGACTTTCACTGCGTCGTGATGTTACCCGATCATACACAACATCAGGTATTGGATAAACGCTCGCTGTCCACTTGTTTACCCCACCAATGTATGCGTAACCTTTGATTGCGTTATTTGACCAATCAACATCAATTGGCCTAAATAGGAATACCTGGGCATTAAGACTAAGCGATACTTGTCCCAAGAAAATTAATTCGGAGTTAGTACTGGTTGAGCTCAATCCTTCTTTTGCCGGTATTGATTTAACCAGAATTCCAATTGTAGGACCTATATGCAAATAGTCATTTCGCTCGTTGTAATGTATTGATAATTGCTTGCGATTGCTTATTCCCAGCTGATTTCTAAGCTTTGTGGAAAGCGAATAAACTTTTGTACTGTTTTTTGTAACCTTGAGTTTGGCATTAATTACATTTTGGCCATATCTTACGGAAATGCATTCCCTTTCAGATAATGCTAGTTTTAGTATATAATCTTCTCTTACTATAATTTCACCAAATGTTTGCATACACTTTCTCCTCTATCTAAATGATATACAATATGAACAAAAATACTTATTTGCTAATCTTAAGATTGGGTTATAATACAGCTAATGATTGTGCGTAAAGATTTTTGTGGAGATAATTCATAATGGTAGTAATAGTTAGTGCCTGTTTATTTGGTGTAAATTGCAGATATGACGGGTTAAATAATTACAATCAAGAATTAGTGAACCGGCTGCACGGTTACAAAATTTGCTTAGTTTGTCCCGAACAATTAGGGGGACTCAATACCCCTAGACCTGCTTGCGAAATTCAAAATGGAAGTGGCGCCCAGGTTTTGGTAAATAGTGTGCCGGTATTGTCAATAAATGGTGATGAAACGACGGTCAGCTTTTTAATTGGGGCTTATGAAACTCTAAGTATTGCTAAAAAAGTAAAAGCAAGACATGCGATTTTTAAGGAAAAAAGCCCTTCATGTGGTGTTGCTGCTATCTATGATGGATCTTTTAGCGGTAAGCTGCGTAAAGGAAATGGAGTCTGTACCGAAATGCTGCGTTTATCTAGTATCAAGGTTATTTCTGCAGATCAATTTATAACCAAGGGCGGTTTTGATTAATGAAAGTTTTATCTTTATTCAGCGGTGGTCTCGATTCGATTCTGGCGGTGGCACTCTTGAAAAAGCAAGGACTAGAGGTTATCGCATTAAACTTTAGCTCTCCCTTTTTTGGGGCTGATGAGAAAGCATTTATTATTGCTCAGCAATTAGATGTCCCCCTACATACTATTAAACTTGATGCTCAGTATTATGATGAGGTTATTTTGCATCCAAAATATGGCTTTGGCAAGAACCATAATCCATGTATTGATTGTCACGGCTACATGCTTAAAATGGCGGGCGAATACATGCACATAGTTCAAGCATCATTTCTAAGTACTGGTGAAGTTCTAGGACAAAGGCCAATGAGCCAAAACAAGAGCGCCTTGAAAGCAGTTGAAAAGCTATCCACTTTCCCGGGCTATGTACTAAGGCCTCTTTCCGCCCAGTTATTGGAGCCCACCATTCCTGAAGAGAAAGGTTGGATTGATAGAAACCAACTACTTGATATTAGTGGCCGCAGCCGGGTCAGGCAGATGAAACTTGCACAGGAATTCGGGATTGAGAACTATCCTACCCCTGCGGGGGGGTGCTTGCTGACTGACGGTAATTATTCCAAGAGATTGAAATATCTAATTTCAATAAACGAAGATTATGATCCATGTGCACTAGAATTATTGAAAGTAGGACGTCATTTCCACTTAAGTGAGGGAGTTTTTTTAATTGTTGGCCGCAATCACAAGGAGAACCTGATAATCGAAAATCATGCCAGTGAACAAGATATTATACTGAAAGTTTTGGATTACCCAGGGCCAAGCAGCATTTTACGCGGCTGCTCAATAGATAATGTAGAACTAATTAATCTCGCTGCCGGTATCGTGGCTAGATATAGTGATGCCAAGAATCAATCTTGGGCAAATGTTAAAATTGCATCCGGAGATAATTCGACTGCAAAAGAATTTCAGATTAAGGTATTAGAACCCAGTGATGTACCAATGCCGGTATAACTAGCTGTCATATTATGACCAGGCAAGACCGATTGCGGATAGGCCTAAATGGATCGACAATACTGGTCCGACTTTGCGCATTTCCAATTTCGCTGCAGGAAATTTCAGTTGGATTTCTTTATAAAGAACTTTAGCCAAACCAATATTTTCAATATAATGGATGATTATCCACTTGGTATCTTGGGGAACTTGCGAAACGAGCTTTCTTATCATTTCGTTGGTTCCTCTTGCAACTCCGGCTGAAACAATGCCGCCATCAACACACATTAAAAGGGGTTTAATATTAAGAATTGTTCCGATCGACTGCCGTACTATCCCTAACCGCCCGCTTTTTCTCAAGGGAGTCATGTCATCAACTGAGAAGGCAATTTTTATTTGGTCTCTTCGCGTCCGCAGTTTCGCTGAGATTTCTTCAATACCCATACCCGATGCGGCCAAGGAACGTGCTTCTTTGGCCAGAATATAAAGGCCTCCAGCGGTTGTATATGAATCAAAAACTGTAATCCTATCTGTATTTAGTTCTTTTGCTGCTGCTAAGGCACTGCTAAAGGAGCCGCTTAATCTTGAAGAAATTATTAAACATAAAATATCATTGCCGTCATTAATTATTTCTCGAAAAGCGCTTAAAAAAGCTGAAATGTTGGGTTGTGATGTTTGAAATTGTGTATTATGGCTAATTAGCTTTTCAAAATCACCATTCCCATCAACATAAGTTTCATTATAGTTTTGTCCATTGACAGTATAGGTAACCGGCACTATTTTTACTTCGATTTCTTGGGCCTCGCTCCGGCTCAAATAACAGGTACTATCAGTAACTATGGTAATCATTGTTTCACCCAATCTTTCTAAACTTCTGATATCTGCGATCCAAAAGCTCCTGAATACTAAGCTCGCTTAGAAAACTAATTGTATCGAGTAATTTTGATTTAATATTCGTATACACTAATTGAAAATCTTCAGGCTCGGGAATAATTCTTTCTATTACATTCAAATTAAGCAGATCATCTGCGGTAAGTTTTAAACACTCTGAGGCTTCACGCACTTTAGTAGGGTCATTCCAAAGTATGCTGGCACAACCTTCGGGAGAAATGACAGCGTAAAAAGCATTCTCCAGCATCCATACTTCATCAGCTACACTTAAACCCAAGGCACCACCACTTCCGCCCTCACCAATTAGTATTGATATTATCGGAACTTTTAGATTCATCATTTCCACTAAGTTTTCAGCAATTGCCTGGCCTTGGCCCCTTTCTTCGGCACCAATTCCGCAGAATGCTCCCGAGGTATCAACAAAGCAGATGACGGGACGTTTGAATTTTTCTGCTAGCTTCATCTGTCTTAAAGCTTTGCGGTAACCTTCCGGGTGGGCAGAACCAAAATTTCGCAACAGCTTTTGATTCGTATCCTTGCCCTTTTCCAGTGCTACTATAGTGACCGGCATTTCATTTAGTCTGGCGATTCCAGCAATAATTGCCTTATCATCTGCAAATCTCCGATCACCATGGAATTCTATGAAATCATTGAAAATTACATCAATATAGTCTATTGCTGTAGCTCTTCCTGATGCTCTGGCTAAATTGATTTTATTAAATGCAGACACATTATTTCTCCGATGCATGAAGTTTTAATATCTTGGCAATATATAAAGACATTTCGCGACGATCGATAATTTTGTCGATAAAACCTTTTTCCAGCAGAAACTCAGACCTTTGAAAACCAGAGGGGAGTTTTTGCCTTATGGTTTGTTCTATTACCCTAGCCCCGGCAAAACCTATTAGGGCACCAGGCTCAGCTAGGATAATATCCCCTTCCATGGCGAAACTAGCTGTAACTCCACCGGTTGTTGGGTCGGTTAAGTAAGCAATATAGAGCAGTCCTTCTCTAGAATGGCGTCCTACTGCACCACTTATTTTGGCCATTTGCATTAACGACAGTATGCCTTCCTGCATACGGGCTCCGCCGGAAACTGTAAAACCTACGACCGGCAGCTTCTCCATTATTGCATATTCAAATAGCCGAGTAATTTTTTCTCCAACAACCGTACCCATACTACCCATCATAAAACCTGAATCCATAACAAAAATAGCAGTTTTTATACCTTGAATCTCACTATGACCACAGACTACACTTTCATTCTCGTTACTTACTGACCTAGCTTCCATTAATTTGCTATCATAACCAGGAAAGCGCAAGAGATTAGCCGAAACCAGATCGCGGTCATGCTCGATGAAGTTAGAATCATTTAACAAATAATGTAATCTAGTTCTGGCATTTATCCGAAAATGGTAACCACATGCAGGGCAGACATTTAGATTTTCTTCCAATTCACTCTTAAAAAGCATTTTTCTGCAAGATGCGCACGCTGCGCACAGTTCATCAGGTATTCTGGCATGAGATTTCTTATAAGCCTTGCCGCTTTCTTCCAGCTTGTTTCTCGGCTTTTTAAAAAGCTTCTTATTAATCATAGAAACTACTCCTTAAGAGGAAGTCAGTTGTATACTTGCCGCTCACGAATTCCTCAGAAGACAATATGTCCATTTGTAATTCGCCATTATGATCAATGCCTTCAATAACTAATTCGCATAATGCCGCTTGCATTTTGCGTATAGCTTCTTCGCGAGATGCTGCTCTGACGATTAGTTTTCCGATCATGGAATCATAGTAGGGGGGGACATAATAGTCTTGGTAAATTGCTGAATCAAACCTTACCCAAGGCCCACCGGGAATGTGCAGCAATGTTATTCTTCCGCTGCTTGGGCGATTGTTCTCCCGGGGATTTTCAGCATTAATACGGCATTCGATGGCATGACCAATACTTTCAATATCGCTCTGCATAAATGACAACGGAATACCGGCAGCAACTCTTATCTGCCACTGCAGCAGATCTATGCCGGTCACCATCTCTGTAACCGGATGTTCAACTTGCAGGCGAGTGTTCATTTCAATGAAATAAAAACTATTATCTTCGCATAATAAGAATTCGAAGGTGCCAACTCCGGAATACCCAATTGACTTTGCTGCTTTGGTAGAAAATGTTATCATTTGTTGCCTAATGGCTTCAGGAAGTGCTATTGAGGGACTTTCTTCTATTAGTTTCTGGTTTTTCCTCTGGATCGAACATTCTCGCTCTCCCAGGCAAACAACATTGCCATAATTGTCAGCAATTATTTGCATCTCTATATGCTTAACCGGCGACAGGAATTTTTCCAAATAAACCGATTCATCTCCAAAAGCTGCCAGGGCCTCTTGAGTAGCTGCATAGTAAGCATTCTTAAGTTCGGCAGCTTTATTAACTAATCTAATCCCGCGGCCACCGCCCCCTGATCTTGCTTTTAACAATAAGGGAAAAGTTATTCGCTTTGCTTCTTTATTTAACATTGAAAAACTAGTGATGACATCACTTCCAGGCACGACTGGAATTCCAGCCGAGATCATTGCCTGTCTGGCTTTATCCTTATCGCCCATAATGGCAATTATTTCACTAGATGGTCCGATAAACTTTATACCGCACTGCTCGCATAGATTAGCAAATTTATGGTTTTCCGATAATAATCCGTATCCCGGATGTATTGCTTGAGCTTTAGTGGCGATGGCTAAAGATAAAATTGCGCTAATATTTAAATAACTATCCTTAACTAATGCCGGGCCAATGCAATAGCATTCGTCAGAAAGACTAACATGCAGGGCATCTTTATCGGCTTCGGAAAAGATTGCTACGGTAGCGATTCCCATTTCCTTGCATGCTCTAATTATTCGAATAGCTATCTCTCCGCGGTTAGCTATTAATATTTTTGAAAACAAATCCGTCCTCCTAGAGAATCTAAAGAATAATCAGTCATTATCTATCAATGCAAATGAAAACTCGCCACTAAGTGAGCGTTTTTCGTTGGCATATGCTTTAACTTCAGCGAAATAAAAAGGAGGTTTCTGTTTTGTTAGACTACAGACGAAATGAAGCGCATCACCGGGCTTCACTCGTTCTTGGAATTTCACATTCTTAATTCCGGTAAATAACGGTGTTTTTCCAGCCATACTATCAGAGAAGAGTAAGCAGCAAGCTTGCGCCGCCATCTCGCACTGTATCACCCCAGGGACAATTGGATTACCTGGATAATGTCCCTGCAAAAACCACTCCTCACCCGTAACTTGGTAATATCCGTGAGAATTCCCATTTTCATCAATAGTTACTTCATCAATCAACAACATTGGTTCCCGATGAGGTATAATTTCTTTTATTCTTTCTCTATCCATAGCTTATTCCTTTAATATAGTTTAAATAAGGTTTGCCCGTACTCAACAATCTCGCCGTTTTGAGCGCATATATCAACTATCTCTCCATCGCTCTCCGCCTTGATCTCATTCATCAATTTCATTGCCTCAATAATACAGAGAATATCTCCTTTGCTGACTTTACTGCCAATTTGCACGAAAGGTTCAGCTCCAGGGGCCGATGCATCATAATAAACTCCTACTAACGGTGAGGTAATGTATTCTAATTTGTTAAAGTCAACCGTTTCTTTCATATCTTGACCAGGATTACTAGAAGGCACATTTTGCTTTTCGTGATCAATATTGACCACATCACTATCGCGCTTCTCAATTCTTATTCTAGTTTCGCCTTCACTGACTTCCAAAACGTTTAGCTGCTGTTTGACAACAATTGACGCCAACATTTCAACTAATCCAATATCCAAGAAAAGACCTCCTATATACACTTAAAAGCAATGCAGGCATTATGCCCTCCAAAACCTAATGAAATTGATAAAGCTGAAGTAATGTCAGCCCTTCGAGCAACATTGGGAACATAGTCTAAATCACAATCCGGATCCGGTTCGCGATAGCCAATGGTTGGAGGTACGGTCTTCGAATGCAGCGCAAGTACAGCTGCAATTGCTTCTATAGCCCCTGCAGCTCCCAACATATGTCCAGTCATTGACTTGGTAGAGCTTATGCACGCACTATGAGCTTTGCTGCCCAGCGCTTTTTTTATAGCTATGGTTTCAGTTTTGTCATTCAAAGGAGTACTGGTGCCATGGGCATTAATATACAGATGGTCGCAATTAAGTTCACTCTCTTTTATTGACAATGATATGGCTTCAGCCGCATATTCTCCTTCTGGATGGGGAGCGGTTATGTGATAGGCATCACTGGTATTGCCATATCCGGCTATTTCAGCATATATTTTAGCATTTCTGGCCTTGGCATGCTCATATTCTTCTAGCATCACTATTCCTGCGCCCTCGCCCATAACAAAGCCATTTCGTCTTTTGTCAAAAGGGACGCACGCTTCAATTGGGCTTTGGTTCAATGATAATGCCATACAACTTGTGAAGCCGGCAATCGTTATTGGCAAAATCGCAGCTTCAGATCCACCGGCTATAATGGCATCTGCATATCCATGTTTTATAGCGCGAAAAGCCTCACCAATGCAGCTGGTTGACGTAGCGCATGCTGTTACCACTGGAAGAGTTGGTCCTTGTGCTTTATAACGCATGGCAATTTTGCCGGTGGCCATATTGCTAATCATCATGGGAATGAAAAATGGCGAGATTCTGGATGGCCCCTTAGTATTAAGCTTATCCATTTCATTAACCAAAGTACTGATCCCACCGATACCCGAGCCGACATAAACTCCCAGTCTAGATGGATTAATAGAATTCAGTTCGCTGTCATTCCAAGCTTCAACCGCCGCAGCAACTGCATATTGCGTAAATAGATCGGTATTTCTTAATTCGCTTTTTTCGAAAATATTTCCGGGAGCAAAATCAACTACTTCAGCTGCAATTTTTACTTTGAAATCAGTTGTATCAAATTTCGATATTGACCTGATACCACTTTGACCATTTACTAAGTTCTGCCAGAACGTGTTGACATCATTGCCAACCGGAGACACAGCCCCAAGTCCTGTTATAACAACCCGACGCATCAACAAACACCTCCATTGATACCAGCAAATAATTTAATAGAAATCATCTTATATATACAAACCGCCATCTACTTTAATAATCTCTCCGGTAATATATCTGGATTTTTCCGAAGCTAAAAATACTGCCAAAGACGCAATATCATCTGGGTTTCCCATTCTCTTTAATGGAATCGCATTAATCGTATCTTTGCGAACCCCTTCAGATAAAATCTTTGTCATTTCTGTATCAATAAATCCAGGTGCAATTGCATTACAGGTAATATTCCTGCTGGCAAGCTCCTTTGCTATTGACTTTGTTAGCCCTATTAAACCAGCCTTAGAAGCTGAGTAATTAGCTTGACCAATATTCCCCATTATTCCAGCGATTGAAGAGATATTTATAATGCTGCCTGCTTTACGCCTCATAAAATGGTGGAATGTATGTCTAATCATATTAAAAGAACCCTTTAGATTAATGTCTATTACCTGATCAAAATCAGCTTCAGTCATCTGCAATACTAATTTATCGCAGGTAATGCCGGCATTATTAACTAATATATCAATAGTCCCAAATTCAGCAATTATCTGATCAACAGTTTTTTTCACCCTGTCGTAATCAGTAATATCACAGAAATAACTTTGGGCATTAACCATTAAAGATTTGATTTGGCTAACTGCGCTTTCCGCTTCCTCTGGTTCACTGACATGCAGTATTGCCAAGTGGGCACCTTCAGCTGCCATCGCTAATGCAATTGCTTTTCCTATACCTCTTGTTGCTCCTGTGATAACTGCAACTTTTCCGGTAAGCAGTTTTGACAAGTAATTACCCCCTATTTAGCTCTGTTAGAGTTGTTTCTAGACTCTTCCCATCGCACACATTTAGAACCCTGACTTCCTTAGATATCTTTTTAATGAACCCACTCAGGGTTTTCCCAGGTCCAAGCTCAACAAATGTTCGGAAGCCATCGTCTATCATATTATTGATAGTTTCTTGCCATCTAACCGGATTGCATACTTGATCGGAAATGAGAGCTGCAAAGTTTTCTGAGTACGGCTTGGCAGTAACATTAGAGTAGATTGGAACCGAGGGGATACCAAAATCCATCTTTTCCAATTCAATTCTAAGTAACTGGGCTGCATCTGCCATAAATGGGCTATGGAAAGCGCCGCTAACAGGCAGTAGCATTGCTCTGCCCCCACTATCATTAACCAGTTTAACGAAATCATTTATTTCTTCCGGCGAAGAAGCTACGGTGAGCTGATCATCACAATTATAGTTTGCAGGATATACTTGCCTAAACTGCTTGCACAAAGACTCAACCTTTTCCCAGTTTAACTTCATGACTGCTGCCATTGAACCTTGAGCACAAGCTTGCATATATTCAGCTCTTTTGTTAACAATTACGAAAGCGGTTTCCAGAGACAATATTTTACTATATGATAGAGCTGCTAATTCGCCAAGTGAATACCCGGCTACTCCGTGAGCCTGAATTCCATTTTCCTCTAAGGCCGCAGCACATGCTAAGTCGACAGCGAAAACACCAGGTTGAGTATTGACAGTCAGCTTTAGATCATCAGCGCTGCCGTAAAAACACAAGTTCATCGTTGAAGGTCTAATGATTTCTAAAGAATCAAAAACCTGCTTTGATTTATTAATGCTATCATAGAGTTCTTTACCCATGCCTGGATATTGTGAACCTTGACCAGCAAAAACGAAAGCTATTTTATCCATTCATTTGCCCTCCGCAAGCACTTTTCTGCTTCTTCAAAAATCTCTTGAATTATTTCCTGCACACTCTGCTCCTTTTTTATCAAAGCTGCGGATTGCCCGGCCATAAAGCAACCCTTTTCGGCACTTCCTTCAATGACGGCTAATCGCAAGGCGCCTTCCCCTAATTTCTCCAGCTCTTCATTCGAAATGGTGCTATCATATTCTTTCTTAAAAAGATCCCTGGTAAACGGACTCTTCAAGGAACGTATAGGATGCCCTAAGCGTTTGCCGGTTACTATAGTATCAATGTCCTTGGCCTTTAAAACTCTGTTTTTATAGTTGCTATGAATTTCGCATTCATGAGCAGTTAAAAATCTAGTGCCTAATTGAACACCCTCGGCCCCTAACATAAATGCGGCCGCAATTCCTCTGCCATCAGCAATACCGCCTGCAGCAATTACGGGAATACTTACGGTATCACATATCAACGGGACTAAGCACATGGTTGTTAATTCGCCCACGTGTCCTCCAGCTTCTCCGCCTTCGGCAATGACAGCAGCGGCCCCCGATCTTTCAACCATCTTCGCAAGAGCAGTTGATGGTACAACCGGAATAACCTTTACCCCATTTTCAACTAGTTGCTTCATATATTGGGTTGGGTTTCCGCCTCCAGTTGTTACTATAGGAACCTTTTCTTCTATTACTACTTGGATAATTTCTTCAATGTAGGGACTCATCAACATAATATTGACAGCAAAAGGTTTATCGGTTAAGCGCCGCAAGGATTTGATTTCTTCAGCTAACTGAATCGCTCGATAATTCATAGCAGCAATTATGCCTAGCCCACCTGCGTTAGATACTGCAGATGCTAGGCCAGCATTAGCAATCCAAGCCATCCCGCCTTGAAAAATTGGAAACTTGATATCTAGTTGTTGGCATAATAACGAATTAATCACCTTAAAATATCAACCTCTCCATTGTTACAGATCCAAAAAACATATTATGCTATTTTGGATTCAATGTACTTTACAATTGAGCCGACGGTTTTAAAGGAATCATCAATCTCGATTGTAATGTCAAATGCTTCTTCTAATTGCATTACCAGCTCAACTTTATCGAGGGAGTCAAAATCAATTTCTTCAAATGTGCTGTCGGAAGTTATAGTTCCTGGATCTATCTCTTTGTAATCAACCAATAATTCAATAACTTTCTCTAATACCATAATAGTACCCTCCTAATTAAATTTGATTATTCCAACACTAGCTGCAAATCCCGCTCCAAAAGCGCCAAATACTAAGACATCATCTTTTTTTATCATGTTCTTGTTATTCAGTTCATCTAGTAAAATAGGGATTGAAGCTGATGAGGTGTTGCCATAAAAGTCTAGATTATGTGGAAGTTTTTCTTTAGTAATTTTAAGCCTTTCTCTAACCGATTCCAGTATCCTTATATTTGCTTGGTGTAGTAAAAAAAAGTTCACATCGTCGGTTGAAATCTCTGCTTTTAATAACTCTGTATTTATTGCTGTACTTATTGTATTAACCGCGAATTTATAAACCTCTTGGCCATTCATTTGTATAAAATTGGGTTCAGCCTTTGCATTAGTATCAGAATAAGGACAATTTCCTACAAAGCCAGGTAAATACAAATACTCGTGGCTTGCTTTTACTTCATATGTTAATGAAATCAAACCTTCGCCTCGTTCAAGCACAACGGCTCCGGCCCCATCTCCAAATAGAATGGCAGTTGATCTATCTTCCCAATCCGTGATTTTGGACATAGCCTCAGCGCAGACAATTAGAACTCGATCCGCTTTTTTTGATAAGATATAAGCATCAGCAACGTCTAGGGCAAATAGGAACCCCGAGCAACCCATATTCAAATCAAACATTTGATTACAATTCGAGCCTATTTCTTCGCTAAGCAGGCAACAAAGCGAGGGCGATATGAAATCATTTTGCAGATTCGGGCAAATAATTAAGTCTATTGTGTTGGGGTCAATACCGGCATTTTGAATAGCTCGAGCAGCAGCTTTAGCTGCATGACTTAGAATAGTCTCATTTTTTAATATGCGGCGTTCCTTTATGCCGGTTCTGGTTTCGATCCACTTGGTTGTAGTAGCAAACAAGGTGCATAAATCTTCGTTTTTTACGACTAATTCCGGTAGAGAACTCCCAGTTCCAATGATGCGAAAGCTCATTTAAACCTCCATATCCGACAGTTGTTTATTGAAAAATTGATCTAATTTGTCAATTCCCTGAATCAATACGCGCTTCTCTTCTTCGCTTATACCTGCGCTAATTGCTGAAATCATTTTCTTATGAAAATACTTATGGGCAGTATTCATTTTGCGCCCTGACTGGGTTAAGGTAACCATAACCACCCGGCCGTCGCTTTCCCCTTTTGTCTTTTGCACATAATTTTTCTTATTAAGTTTATTGATTGCGATAGTGACTGACGAAAGTGTTATCGACATAGCTTGGGCAATCTCACTGATCGTGCACCCACCTTTAAAACTAGCAATGGCTTCAATTAGATGCAGTTCATTTATAGTGATGTCTGTGACACCCATTTTCAGAAGACTATGCTCTTCAACTTTTAGGATTGATCTGAAAGTTGAAACTAAGAGTTCATTTAAGCGATTTGATAATTCGTCCATGTTTTCTTCTACATCCTTTGCCTGTCAATCAAGTTTTTGCCCAGCAAAAAAATGAAACTGCATTATTTCATGATTATCAAGCAATATAATTAGTTTGTCAATCTAATTATATTTGCGTTTTTATACAAATGTCAATTATTTACTGACGACAATATTTGCCGCTATTCGACCTTTAGGCATAAAAAAGCCATCTTCTTTAAAAAAGCAGATGGTACTTTAAGAGTTGGAGTATTAGCTGAGGGGATTGTTCCTATTTCCGTTATCGAGCTAGATTAAGGACAATCCCCGTATATTTGGTTACTTAAAAATACTTAAATCAATTTGATAGAACATTTGCCGATAACCTTCAGATTCTGGGTGTCCTCCATCGGGCAGGATCAAGTCCTGGCGTAAAATTCCGCTGCTGTCATAAAAAGCTGCTGCAAAATTAATATAAGGCAGCTTAAACTCGGCACAAGTCTCTATTAGCCAATCACGAATTTTTGACAATCCGATTTCGTAATATGTCTCAACCAGAGGTGTTGGCAAACCAATAATAACTTTGATATTATTTTCAAAAGCAAGATCCAGCATCTGCTTAAAGTTCCATTTAATCCGGTCATGAGACTCCGCGCAAACTATATCGTTAGCTCCGCCCATGATAACAACATAGTCTGGTTTTTCCGAGAGAACATCCCGATTGAACCGTCGCAGCATTTGCGAAGTAGTGTCTCCGCTAATCCCTGCGTTTACGATTTCAGCATTGATACTCTGCTGCAGCATATATACCCATGAGTTCTTGTGACCTAATGGATACCCCCAGGTAATACTGTCACCTAGGCAGACGATTTTCAGCTCTTTTGGCATAATTGTCTCCTTTATTCACCCGTAGTCTGACTAGGTTGGCTTGCCTGGCTTGCGATTCCACTAAGGGCTTCAAGTTTTAAGATAACTTCATCTAATTGCTTTAGATTATCGCCGTAAGCTTGCCAGTTACCCTCTTTTATGCTTTCTTGCGCCTTATCATAGAGATCACGGGCGGAAACTATGAGTCCAGTGACGGTCTGCTCACCAGTTTCAGCAGTTGTTTCTGTAGTAGATGTACTCTTCGTATTTTCTGAACTACCGAAAAGCGCAGTTAAGGCAGCGTCTAAAGATGGCTCCATCACGATTTTATTGCCGTAACCAACAATTACTCGCTTCAGCTCCGGTAATTGACTGTTTTCCGCTTGCAGATATAATGGCTCTACATATAACAAGGAGGTTTTCATGGGTATAATCAGCAGATTACCTCGGTATACTTTTGATCCGCGCTGATTCCAAAGAGCAAGTTGCTGTGAAATCACAGTGTCTTGGTTTATTCTGGATTCAATTTGTTCCGGTCCATAGATGGTTTCCTGTTTCGGGAAGTTATAGACCAGCATTTTACCATAGTTTCCGTTATCCATTCGTACACACATCCATGCTACCATATTAAGCCGATTGTTTGGTGAATAAGGCAGCATTAAAATGTACTCAGGCTCAGTTTCTTCCGGCAGTCTCATCATAAGGTAATAAGGTTGTACTTGAGTTCTTTTATCTTCAACGATTTCATATGGCACCACCCAAGCATCTTCTTTGCTATAGAATACAGTGGGATCAGTCATATGGAAGGTACTGAAAATATCTGCTTGTATGGAAAACATATCTTCAGGATAGCGTATATGGCTTTTTAGTCCTGCTGGCATTTCGGCCAATGGTTTATAGAATCCTGGGAATATTTTAGCATAGGTTCTGATTATGGGATCATTTTGATCAGCAATATAGAATTGCATTTCACCTGAGTAGGCATTACAAGTAACCTTTACCGAATTCCTAATATAGTTAGCACCAGTATCAGCATCGAATGGCTGCGAATACGGATATTTGTTAGTAATAGAATAGGCGTCTAGAACCCAAAAAAGATCACCCTCTGGGGTAATAACAATGTAAGGGTCGGAATCAAATCGCAAATAAGGGGCCAACATCGCTGTTCTTTCCTTGACATTGCGATTCATTAGTATCTGACTTTCGGTATTAATGTCACTGGAGAGAAGCATTTTGTAATCCTTTAAAACCCATGCAAATAAAAGACGTTTGCTAAATGAATTCAAAGCAATACCGCTTCTTGATTGATAAACCGTAGAAACATTTTGCTCACCTTGGGGATAATTGAACTCTTTTTGATTCGTATTTACAATGACATATGAATTGGTACGCTCTCCGAAATAAACTTCAGGTCGATCTAAATGCAAATCAGTATAGAACTGTGGTGGGACATCCTTGATGAAAAAATTCGGAAACCCTTCTTGGGCAATTTCATTTACCGGACTGGCAACCACTCCATAACCATGAGTATACATTAAACGTTGATTAATCCAGTCTTTTGCTTGCGTCGGCAATCCTTCCTGGTCTATTTCTCGAGCTGACAGCATCAATTGGCGGTAATCACCATTAATATAGTAACGATCAATATCTACATCTTCAAAAACATAATAAGGCCTTAACTGCTGCAAATTCTGGTATGTGGTCTTTAGCGGAAGCCAATCCCACAGTCTAATATTATCAATTGTGGTCTTATGAACAGGGTCATTTATATTGAGATCATAACTGATATTTAGTTCTTTATTATCCACATTATCGAGATTGTACGCTTGTCTGGTGTATTGAATTGCTCGCTCGATATTGGTTTTTTCTTTATTGAACTGATTCGGCTGAACAATAAACTTCTGCATTAAGCTGGGATATACTCCTTGCAGAATTATTACTAATACGATCCAGGTAGCAATGCTGATCATTATCCATTGCATTCTCCGGATAAAGATATTGATGATAAGCAGAAGGGCGATTACTACTGAAATTATTAGCAATACCTTGTAAGCTAACAACCGAGCGTGAAGATCAGTGTAGGTTGCTCCATACACGAAACCAGATGAAGAAAATAAAAGTCCGAATTTCGAGAGGTAGTAACCCCAAGCTTTTAGCAAAAATATCAGGGAAATAACAATCGCGATATGTGCTTTGCCTGCTGAAAAATGCTTCCAATTCATTGAGATAAAAGATGCCGATAAATTTATGAAGTAGATAATGCTAATCACAATTAATAAAAATATTAGATTGCTCATTAGCAAGCTGTAGACCATATTGTAAAATTCGAGATTGAAAAAGTAAAAGCTTATGTCTTTAAAAAAAACCGGATCTAAGGTGCCAACGGCAACACGAGATAAATACTGTTGGACAATAATCCAATTATCAGATGAAATCGAACTGAGCAGAAAAGCAATCAAGGCGCTTATCAAAACTAGCAACCATTTCGAACCGCTTCCCGTCAAGAATTTCTTCCATGTTGAATCATCGGGGAATAAATATAATATATCTGATTGTTGAGTGGTTTCATTTTGCTTCTGCAATCTTATATTGCGTCCTGCAATCAGCAAGTTTACGAAAAATAGTGTGAAAGTAAACGCAAACACAATAATATACAATAAGACTTTACTTGATAGAATTATTGTAAATACTTGTTGATAATTGACTGATTTGAACCAAAGCCAATCTGCGTATAGATTACTAACAAACGATAGTAAACCCAGTACCAAAGCAAATATTACTACCTTCATAAAACCACTGGGCTTATGGCTGCTCTCCATTAATTATTCTCCTCCTTCTGATAAGTCTTATTTAACAGTGTTTCTTTGCGAAGTTCCTGACATTGACAGTTTTTGCATGTGATCTCTGTTTTTAAGGCATCGATGATGATTTTTCCGAAGTTTTTGCTTTCACTGTAGAAGATATCACTAAGTTCTTCATGTTCCCATGGGGTTACTATTCCCTCAGCATGGTTTACAACCATGTATAAACCGGCATAGCATGCCCCAATCTCGCGTGCTAGATATACTTCTGGGCAAAAACTCTGGCCTACAATATCCGCCCCGGCCATCTTCATATAGTTTACCTCGGCAACGCTTTCGAAATGTCTGCCATCAGTATTGGCATATATTCCTAAATCGAAAACTCTGCTTGACCAATTTGATTTGGCACTTTCAATGATTACCTTGCTAAAATCAGGACAAACAGGTTGCCGCATTATGAGCAAATACTCATCGGAGATTGCAACATCCTTACGCATGGAAAAATCCATATAATCATGTGGAATGATGAGGTCACGCGGTTTCAGCAAGTGGTTTACCGCGCCAACTCCGCCTTCAGACAAAACATATTTTACTTGGGCTTGTTTAAAAACCCAAAAGGCCTGCAGTGAACTCTGCCTTCTGGTTAATCCGGTTTTCCAATTATGCATTTGGCATGAAATAATTCGCTTTTTACATGTATCCCCTTGGAGTTGAAATATCTTAAATGGGCCAGCTAGACCAAAAGGCGTATCAAAGAATTGGCCGGTAATTTCTATTGTTATTTCAGATAACATCAAGTCTTCAGGCATTTCAATGCTCAAAGTACTAGAACCGCCAATAAATGCAATATCACAATGAGGAGGAATCTGCACTGGTTTTCTCCGATCATTTAATTTAAGAATTGCTATTGGCGATATACTACTAAAAATAATAGCATTTGTCAAAAAACCATACTTTAGAACAGCGTAAACATGGTAAAACTATTAATTAAAAACGATTATTTGCTAAAGGGTCATCCAAACATAATGAAATAAATGGTTTATAATATTTTAGTAAGTTTCTAGTATATTATATTCAGTATCTCTTAGAGCCGGGATTCGTCCAGCATTCCTAATATACTGTCTCATATCAGCAATGTTCAGAATGAAGCTGGTTCCAGTGGATCGAACTACATTTTCCTCAATCATGATGCTTCCTAAATCATCGGCGCCAAAAAAAAGCGATAATTGGCCAATATCTGGACCTTGGGTTACAAATGATCCTTGAATATGGTCGAAATTATCTAGGTAAAGCCTTGATAGTGCTAAAAAGCGCAAGTACAGAGATGCAGACATCTTCTCAACTATTAGTTTGCTATTACCGGGCTGATAAGTCCAGGCAATAAAAGCCCTGAAGCCTGAACTTTCCTGTTGAAGGTTTCTAATGCTTTCTAAATGATGAATTCTATGATCTAAAGATTCTACGGTTCCAAGCATCATGGTAGCTGTGGTTTTCATGCCAATTTCATGGGCTGTCCGCATAACTTCGAGCCATTTAGTAGAGTTGATTTTGTTTGGACTGATTTGAGTTCTGACTTCATCATGCAGTATTTCTGCTCCCCCACCGGGAAGAGAATCTAAACCGGCACCCTGCAAGCGCAAAAGAGTTTCTTTTACAGAAATTCCTGCTTTATTACTCAAAAATACTATTTCAGGAGCAGTTAGGGAGTGAATAGTTATTTTAAAACGTTTTTTTATTTGCCTGAACATGTTTTCGAAATAAGAAATATCTAGATCCGAATTAAGTCCACCTTGAATCATAACTTGGGAAGCGCCCATTGCCAAAGCTTCTTCGATTTTCTTATACAAGGTTGATTCATCAATAATATAAGCGTCCTCTGCTTCCTTGTCTCTATAAAATGCGCAAAAAGAACACTGGCATTCACATATATTAGTATAATTAATGTTGCGATCGATCACATAAGTGCTGATCTGGCTGGGAAAACGGTTATTGCGCACAATAGTTGCAGCCTTGGCTAGGCTGATTAAGTCGGCATTATCATGCAGGTATCTGAACTCAGCATTACTCATCCTTCTTCCTTGGATGATTTCATTTATTATTTCATTAATATTCAAATTGACCTCCTACTAGTTAAGATCCAGAAATTTCAAAGGAGGAACCTCATCTATAAAGCCAAGGCTCATAGCTTGCCGATAATACTCTAATAGTCCGGTTTGTTTAAATTCATCGAAATCATATTCTAAGCATCGAAAATAATCAATTAAGTATGGAGTGTCGAAATCTTCCCACTGCGCAGCTTTGGTTGCCATCATTTCAATATTGTCGAGACTATAGCAAATGGAATCTTTAAATACGGCTTTGATCTGTCTTAAGATATCTCTATTCTCATATGCCCACTCTTCCCTTATTGCCCACACAGCAAAAACCATCGGCAAACTGCTGAATTCTTGCCAAAGCTTACCTAAATCATAAATAAACAGTTTACCTTGATTCTTGTAAAAAGCACGCAAGGCATCATCACCGATTAGCAAGGCCGCATCTGCTTCCATAAGCATTGCCCCCAGTTCAGGGGTTGAGGAAAAATAATGGGGGGAACTATGAATGTGATTGGCCATTAATACCTGTAAGAGAACTTGCGAGGTAGCTGAGGTATTAGTCATGGCAATTTTCTTCGTGCTCAATTCATTGATCTGGTATTTGGAGAATAAGAAGATGCTTTTGACTTCACCAAATGAGCTAACTGAAATGTCAGGAAGCAAAACATATTCGCTGTAATTTCTGGCATAAGCAATCGAAGGGATCCAAGCCATATCTAATGCGTTTGCTAAAAGCATTCTATTGAGATCACTGGGGTAACCCTTTATTAATTCGATATCTAAGGGAAATTTTTTCTCAATCAATCCATAATAAAGCGGATAGCAATTAATGAATTGAATATGTCCTACTCTAGGTTTCATTAAGCCCCACACTTTTAAAAAGTTCTTACTATATTATAGAGGGTATCACGCTCACAAGGTTTATAACCGGCTTCTTTAATGAGATCGATCATTCGGCTCTTACTGATACCCTTTTCAGTTTCCACATCGGCAGCATGCATTATCTTTTCTTCAATTACTGTCCCATCCACATCATCGGCACCAAAATCTAATGCTATTTGTGCTATGGGTAAAGTCAACATTATCCAAAATGCTTTAATATGTTCAATATTATCTAACATCAATCGCGCTACAGCAATAGTTCTTAGATCTTCGACTGCACTGCTGCGCTTTATCTCTGTTAAACCGGTATTGCTAGGCAAAAATGGCAATGGAATAAACGATTGAAAACCGGGAGCAATATCTTGAAGCTCTCGTATGGTAATCATATGATCGATTCGGTCCTCAATAGACTCAACATGTCCATAAAGCATCGTGCAGTTAGTCTTGATGTTCAATTCATGAGCTATCTTATGCACCTCAAGCCATTCTGCAGATGTTGCTTTCTTAGGACACAACTGATTTCTGATATTGTCGTTTAAGATTTCAGCACCCCCTCCGGGGATCGAACCAAGTCCAGCTGTCTTCAATTCGGTAAGAATTTCGCGGACTGATTTGTTGGCGATTTTGGCAAAATGAACAATTTCCACCGCTGTAAATGCCTGAATGTGAATTTTGGGATAGTGCTTATAAAAATCACTTACTATTTCTAAATAGTATTCAAAAGGCATGTCAGGATGCATAGCACTTACGATATGGAATTCTGTTATTCCTGAATCCACATACTTTGATCCATAAGCAAAGGCTTCTTCTCTAGACATCAAATATGCGCTGGGATGATCTGGATCAACCCCGAAAGCGCAAAATTTACATCTGGATATACACACATTACTTAAGTTGATATGACAGTTTACATTGAAATATACTTTATCTTCGGTAAGCGATATTTTGCGTTGCCGCGCCAGGGCGGCCAAATCCAAGAAATCACATTTCGTATATAAATATATTCCCTCTTCGCGGCTGAGTCTAATATTATTAGCCACTTTTTCTTTAATAGTATCAAACATAGAAAAATTGTGCCCCCAAAAATTCTTAACATAACTAGTATATCCGAATATTTATCTTACTTCACTTTTTTAATTGTGATTTTAAGACTTCTTGAAATTCTATATCTTCACTGAAAGTTAATGCCCAATTGAGTCTAGCAATGACCTCTTCGGTATTCCCTTTCCCCAAATACAGTATAGGCTGACAGTTCAGTTTTTCCAGAAAAACCGCCAAGTCAAAAATGGTTCCTTCCAAATTGCTAATAATCTCTCTTAGGCGCTTAATATCATGCTGTTCCAGAAATGAGCGAGCCTCAGAGATTTGGACAACTAAATCTGAAACGCTGTCGGTAATTATTCCTGCTGGTAAGAAATTTGTCATAATTTGAACCTCATTTTTGATTTGTCTAAGTTTTCGCTACGAAAACTGCAAATCCTCTATTTTTCTTGAGCTAAGTTTAGTATCAGCTCGATGAGCTCATTAAAGGATATTCCCGCATAGCGCGCCGAATCTGGTACTAAACTGGTCTCTGTCATTCCTGGAACCGTGTTAATTTCTAAAATATAGGGATTATTAGCACTATCAACCATTATATCCAAACGCGAAAACCCACGGCAGCCAACTGCTTTATATGCAGCTACTGAAATTGACTCCACAATCTGCTTCAGCTCGTCACTTATGCGCGGAGGGATAATATGTTCCGAACCCCCAACTCTATATTTAGCATCATAATCGTAGAACTCATTATTGGTTGTCACTTCTATCATCGGTAATACTTGCGGATTGTGATTGCCGATGATGGTAACCTCCAGTAATGGTCCATCAATGTATTGTTCCAGCAAAGCCGTATCATCGAGCTCGAATACCTTTTCGATAGTACTCAGTATTTCATCTTGTTTCTTTACTATATAGATGCCAATACTTGACCCTTGGCTGGCAGCTTTAATGACCAGAGGCAAGCCTAGATTCTGAGTTAACGATTCAACCTTAAGTGACGCCGGATCATAATCGGCCTTCTTAATTGCGATGTAGTTAGGAACCGGTAAGCCTTCAAACGCAAGAACCTTTTTGGTCAGGTATTTGTCCATACAAACCACACTCGCACTAAGTCCAGGCCCGGTGTATGGAATCGCCAGTAAATCCAAATAGCCCTGCACAGTTCCATCTTCCCCATCTTTGCCGTGCAAAGCAATAAAAACTAAGTCAGGATTAATACGCTTAATTTCATTTATATTCTCCGTGATAAAGTCAAGCTTTGTTGCTTCATAACCGAGCTCAACCAAAGCTTGATATACGGCTTGACCGCTTCTTAAAGAAACATCTCTTTCCAATGAATTGCCACCCATCAGTACCAGTACTTTTTTTTTCAATCACGCAACCTCCCTTATTTGTGAAAATTATACCAATTTAACTAATACTATTATCAATCATTAATTAATATACCGCATTAGTTTTCGGATTTATAGTTGGCATACAGATTTTGATCAATTTCCTTGACAGAACGTATGTTCTGATATAAGCTTTAAAGAACAAATGTTCTTGTGGGAGGAATATTATGTTTCAAGGTATGAGTAAGAAAGAATTTTGGCAGAGTTTAAGAAATGCGACTTTTGGTTTGGTGTTTTTATATGTTTTGACAACTGTCTTCTTGACCTTTAGGTGAGCAATAAAAAATTGGAGGCATTAAGCCTCCAATTTCATACATCTAGTGACTATTTAGTGCGGGCTTCATTCTTTATAGTCATTTTGTAAGCACCTGAGACTAGTGTCTTATCCTGACCATCAATATACAATGGTTTAAACTTAGAGTTTGCTGAAAGAGCAGTGCCATTTGCTTCCACTTCTTCGATATGGTAGTCACCGGGAAGCAGATTGTTTAATTGCACTGGGTAATTAACGGAGAAAGCAAACACTGCACCATTTGGATAGCTGGGGCCAGTTACCTTCACATAAAAGTGCGGATCATTAATGGTCCCACTTGCCGTAGTGTGTAGATATACATTTAAGGATTGAGCAGAGCTGATGTTCTGCGGTATTCCCTTTTTAGTCAGCGAAATACTAGTAAGATCAAGAGTAATAGATCCTGAATTACCGTTTACGGTAGTAATTGAATATGGTTGCTGTCCAGGAGAATCTTTATTAGGAATGACATTAGTAATCAACAATTTTGCATCTTCACCGGCGATTAGATTGTTATCTAATCGGTAAGAAACGGTAACCATGTTGCCGTCGCGGATTACATGCAAGTAACCGACCTTGGTTTCATCTCTTCCGGAGATAAGCTCACAATATGCACCTGAACTTAAATCAGTGGCACTGAATTTATGATATTGAAACCAGTTTGATTCACTGCCAAATACTTCTCCATCTGTAGTCACTGAACCGGTAAAGGGTTTTGTATAAGGAGATTTCATTTGCTTATTAATAGTTAGACTAATGGGGTCTAAAACATTTATTCTAAATTTGTAGAGCCAGGTTTTATTAGCATTTCCTTCGTTTAAACCAGAGCTATTGCGATATACAGTTATATAGCTCACTCCTGATTTTATAGCATATAGAGCCTGTTTATTAGTATTGGGGTCCGTTCTAACATCAACCACACTGGGGTCACTGCTAGCCCAACTGACAAAGTTCTGCCGGTCTAGGTTTTGTATTGAGGAAAGATCAATGGTTTCATTAGTATATGGGTTTAGCACAATCGGTTCTATATCTAGAGAATTGCTGCTGGCTAATACACTTATTTCCCCGGACATAAAATTTACTAGAGGCTGGGGAGCAGCAATCCAGCTAACTGTATCTCCACCATGCAAGCTGATCTTAGAACGATAAAGAGCTAATCCAAAGGCATTCTGAGTGCCGGCATAGTATTGATCAGATGATGGAACCGGATCAAGAGCGGCTAATAAAGTCAGCGCAAATTTATGTAGAGTAACATTATCCCAGCCCAAATCATTAAAAGCCTCAACTGTATCGATATGCTCAGGCTTTAGCATGGTTAAATCTATAGCTTCGAGCAAATAGGACGATAGGCGAGTTACCCAGGCGCCGTTGTTTTTATTCACTATGGCTTCTTGATCGGTATTGGTGTATGCAATAATTAGGTTGAACCATTCTCTTTGCACATCGCTTACAAAAAAGTTTACTTGATTGATCAATAAAGGCTCACCAAAAAGTTTGTTGAAATTATCCCAATACTTTAAACGGTATTCTTCAAAATTACTGTCTCGTACTGAAATAGGAGCACGATAATCAAAAGTTAGCAATTCTTGCAGGGCGTTAACAACTTTTATGAGGTCAATATTATCTTGGCTGACCTTGTCCAATAATTGGGGAGTGTTTAGCGGATCGAAAACAGCCTGCCACTCGACAGGACTCCAAGCGGCAGCTTTCGCAAAAGACAGATTATATGCTGCCTGGTTGTCTTGATCCATGTAATTATCATAAAGAGATGCGATAGCATCGATTCGTGACCATATTTCGGGGTCGACAACATGATCGGAAGGGGCTGCTTGAGCAGATGTTTGCATAAAAGGCTCATTAAAGATAAAACCAAATAGAAATGCGATTATAAGAATAACTGCAGGGATTCTCCTTCTCTTAGCTTTAACATGCATAAAAAAACCTCCTTTTAATGACAGCAAAGAATGGAAAAACTGATTCCGACAATATTGGAGCATGACAACTTATCGAAAGCATTTGATTACATATTATAATATATATCCCAATACTTTGCATGTCTTATTTCCTGCTTGTACATAGTTCTTCAGGCCTACAGAATATTATTCTCTTAAAATACTTAGTTTTTGAGTTATATGAAAAAATTGGAGTGTGACTTTCTTAGAGAAACTAGAATTTGAAAGATATATAACATTTTATGTATATCGCTGCAGGTCAAGAGAAGCATTAAATGCAATTTCTAAAGAAGTGAGTGCGCGGTTGTAAATACGAACTTCGTAGATACGGCCAAAGAAAATCTGCCTGACATCTACTAAAGCGGGATTACTTGCTAGGCTTAGAAAATGCTCAGGAAGCTGCACGAACAAGTTAGCAGTTCTATTAGCACGGTATTGCTGGGTGCCATTGTAAAAAATCGCTTTGCTGCCATTTTGCGCGGGGATAGGTCTAAAAGGCGACACGGGCATGGAAGAAGTGTAAATAGTATTGGCAACTAATCCCCGCCGATTTACTACCACGAAGTTTGCAGTTTCCTCAACTAGGAAACTGGCATTGAGGGCCTGCATCTCCAGTGCAATCGTTGTATACGGAGGTGACGCAATATCGTCAATACCGATGATATCTCCCCCGTTTGAACTGTCTGCTCCGGTATAAGGCATAAAGACTACTTCCAGAGTACAGTTTTCCGGAGAAAAGGAAGTTGGCAGGGGTGAAGATCTCCAAGCAAAGGTTGAAATGTTTACTCGTAGGCTCTCAAAATAGTTCGCTCCCCACTGCCGCGTTCCGGGAACCAGTCCGCCAATGAGAGTAAGATCTGCATTTCCGATTAAATCCTTCCAGACCGTAGCAGTGGCACTGTGTCCGATGCCGGTATTGTTTGAACCCTGATAACGTGCAACTAATCCAAAAGAAATATAATTGTCATTCCAAGCGACGATCTGATTGCGATGCTGTAGCATATCATATACCTCTAAACTTTGAGTCAAAAGTCCATTTAATGATACCGCTGTTTAAACGAATCCCTTTAATCCAAATCTCATTGACTCCTACGGACAGTGATGTAGGTACAGAAAAAAAGTTGCCGATCCAACTTTGCGCTCCCGCTGAAAGAACTTCGATTGAGCTATAAGCGCTATTTTCTTTGCCTTCTACGAAGTCAGGTACTTGAATCGAAAAACTGCCGGCAACAACCATGCGGCCGATACTGTCATTGACTAACATCACACTTCCGCCTGAAGGGATTGTTCCATAATCAACCACAGCCGGAGTATTCAAAAGTATTTGCTCATCGGTATATTCGTTTGCTAAGCCGAGGATAAAGGAAACATCAGCTGGTGGCCCTTCAGGTCCCGTTGCTCCCTGCGGCCCAGGAATTCCCTGCTCTCCTATTGGCCCCTGAACACCTGCTGGCCCTTGCAGGCCGGGGATTCCTTGGACACCCATCGGGCCTTGTGGACCTGGGTCACCCTGAGGTCCCAGCGGTCCGGGGACTCCTTGCAGCCCAACTGGACCCTGAGGACCAGCCGGACCCTGAGGACCTGCCTCCCCTTGTACACCGACAGGGCCACGAGCTCCGGGTATTCCCTGTGGACCCACAGGCCCTTCCGGACCTACAGGACCCTGCGGTCCGACTGCACATGTAAATTGGCAATTGCATGGGCGTCGAATCGGAGCTGAAAAATTTGAAATCTTACTATTCGACATATTCTTACTTCCCACTATGTCAATCCCTCCTTAATCTATAGTATGCAGATTAAGTGTGCGAAGTTAATAGAAAATCATAATTAAAGAGCTATTAGTAAACAAGTTTGGGCTGCGAACATTAATGAAGTAATCAATTTGAGTGAAAAATTATTCATCACGCGGCCTCACTTAAAAATAAGTAAATTACGAATAGATTAATAGAGTTGAATCCAAGTTTTTCTTTGCTGATAGTATTCTGAAATTACACTAGTTATGCCTGGCATTAAGAGCTGTGCTATAATTTATTACTTACCTGCAGGAAATTGCTAGCAATAGCCAGAAGATTACTATTAATAAGGCAAGATTTGATGACTTATGCAATTACACAGAGAAATTGAAGGAGTGACTTTTTTTTGAAAAATCGGTTGTTTTTAAGCTTGGTACCAATTTCGTGCATATTATTTCTATTGCTTTGCCCATGCAATTATCAAGCCATAGCAGAAAATATGGATATTGATTCTGCGACGCTTTTACCAAATACTTATCGATTTCACACGAGTAATCTAAACCTGATGGCCGATTCGCTTGATTACTTGGGCTTGTTTAAAGGTACAACACAAGGTTACGAACTTGAACGAAACGCCACAAGAATGGAAGCGCTTGTTACGATTATCCGACTCATTGGCCAAGAAAAGCAAGCGCAGTCTTCCGGCTTGGTCTCCAGCTTCGAAGATGTACCTAATTGGGCAACCTCTTTTGCAGGGTTTGGGCAACAACAAGGTCTAATTCAAGGTATAACGCATAATAGTTTAGGCGCTGATAATAGCATCACCGCTGGCCAATATACCGCTATGATCCTTCGAGTATTGGGATATCATGAGCAAAATGGAGATTTCAAATATGAGGAAGCTGTATCCTTTGCATGTAAAATTGGATTGATTGATGTTTCAAACTATGATCATATCGACAAGACTCTTACCCGAGGCGATCTCGTGTATTTTATGTTACGCGCCCTTAGTTCCAATGAGAGAAGTAGTAATACCCTCTTGATGTACAAGCTAATAGCAGATGGTGTTATAACCACTGAGCATGCATATGGAAGTATGCTAGCTCGAGGAGAAAAGTCCAACGAAATAACAAGAGCTTTAATAAACGGTTATCAAGAAAAGTGGGCCCTTGATGCCCAGAAGGCCATTAGTAATAATCTGAATATTCCTCCGGATTTCAAACCTATTTTTAGTGATTGTATCTATAGATGGTTAAAGGAATCCGGAACGCACTTCTATATGTACCAAATTATGCACAACCTAAACAAACTATATATAGAAGTAAAATCGCCTAATGACGATATAGTGCTGAAAAACAATGACAATATTATGGCCTATTTCAAGTACCCCAATCAGATTGTTGTCCGTCACGATCTCAATGCCAATACCAGTGCAAGCGCCATTTCCCACGAATTTCGGCATGCAATGACGAATAGATTAGGAATAACATTTTTAGACGAAGGTTTTACTGAATGCTGGAATCAAGAAGTGGATGGCGGTGGACCAGGTTATTCATATTACTATATAAATATATCCAGAATAATAATTCACCTGCTTGGTGAAAGAACTGTAAACGAAGCCCATCTGTCTGGAGATCATAAAGAATTGTTTGCAAACTTAAGAAAAGTTTCCGGGGTTTCATTTGATGAAGATAGTTTTTATGATGCCCTATCGAAGCTCAATCAAAGTAATGATTACCAAAACCATTTGCAAGCTGTTCAAGTTCAGTTGTTACAATTAATCCAAGGATACTACCAGAAGAATATGCATAGCTTGGCAATGAATGCTGATTCTTACAAACAATTTGCTGATACTCTCATTGCTTTAGGTCAGCTGTTATATTACCCTTCGGCTATGATTCAAGAGGTTGAAAGTATGCAGATTGCTGATAAACCTGAGATTTTCTACTCAGCAGCATTTAATGAGTGGGCAAGCCTTATACTAATTGAATACTCTAATATGACCGGTTGTTCGTTGACTACCTTGACAGATTACTATCGACAACAATTGAATCAGCGTCTATGTCTAAAATACTTTGGGCAAGATACAGGAAAGATTTTTGAAAAAACGGGAACAGCATACATCATAACGTTTCAGCACGACAAAAACTACTCTATGCAGGCTTTTGGGACACAGGAATTAGCGCAAAATTTCCAAAAGAGAGTAAAATCCATAAATTTGGAGGAAAAGGCCGGTCAAGCTTTTAAGATAAGAGAGTATCATAATAATTAAAATAGTTAAGGCTCGAGCAATTATTTTTACTCGAGCCTTATATAAGACTTATTTGCTTATTGTTCTTTGTAAGAGCTAAGGTCAGGAATAGTTATGTTAACTTCATCAGTATTATTGTACTTGGTGCTTGTTGTCAAGGAAACAGAATACTTAACGTTTTCTTCCAAAACCATATAATCGAACTCAAGCAGCTCTTCCCTATTTTCTAAAAAACCTTTGTTTAATGTATAACTATACTCGTTCTTCTTAACTATAATCACATAATCACTCGCCTTTAAATCCGAAAAATCACTATAAAAACTTTCAAGGAAATCAACTGCATCCTCCTGTGCTTTTTCCTCAGGCATACTGTATTTAATATTAGTTTTATCTCCATTTTTACTTATGGAAGTACTTTTGTATTTACTGAAAATCGCAAGAAATTGATCTTCAAGACTTGCGTTTTCTTCATCAGAATCGTCTTCATCAGATATTTTTTCCTTTATTTTCTTTCCATCTGGTAATAGTGTATAACGGTATCCTTCCACGACATAGCGCTTTAAAACTGCTTTACCGTCAGGTGATATATATGTTTCCTGTATCTCTACCTTAGGGTCTCTCATTATATTTACGCCTTTTACTTGTCTTTCTAATGAAAAATGTTGTGCGGGATAGCCCTCGGCTGCAATTGATATCTTTTCGACATACGCTTGGTTAAGGGTGCCGTTCTTTACATTGTTTAAATAACCCAAATTCAGAGATTGCTCCGTATGATAGATATTCGAGTACTTTTTTGCGTTCTCACTTGATAAAGCATTTTCAAAAATTAGCTTATCCAATAGTATTTGTTCATTATTTTTCTGCTCTGTGAACAATGCCCAAAATGAAATTGCCGCTAAATCGCCGCGAACAAAAGTACTACTACTCAACCTCAATACATAATCACTATTTATTAAATTCTGCATACGTGCAAAAGCAATAGAATTATCGTAAGTAAAATCTCCCTTAGTATCATCATAACCTAAAGCCCGTAAGACAAAAGTCAAATACATTTTGCTGTCACAAGGCATGGTTGCTCCAAATGTGCGTTCGGCGACTCCTTGAGTTAGCCCGTTATCGTACATGTAAGAAATATATGGTTCGGCCCAAATTGGCACATCATCAAAAGCACCTGTGCTGGAATGATTCTTAGCACTGTTTTCTTTTCCTAAAAGGCGAAGCAACATTACTGCCGCCTCAGTTCGGTTCGGGACTCGTTCTAATTCGTATCCTGCTTCAGTACCTTGAAACAATCCCAATGAATTAAGAAAATCAGCTTCCTTTTGGTATGCTGTTCCTTGAGTAACAACTGCAGCAGCTCCATAAGTAACATTCGTTTGTAATAGGAATACTAAGAGCACCATGCCAACTATTTTTTTGATTTTCTTCAAAATTCTCACGCCTTCCATATTTTAGAGTAATTTTATAATGAAATGTGTATAATTACAATCAAAATTTTTAAAAGATGTTTTTTGCATGAAGTAATTGCAGAAAAAGGAGCTTATGAGATTTGCTTACTCCCCTAGCTTCGAGTATGAGTATTTGACTAATTGCGAATTTCGTGATAAAAAAACAATATAACCTAGTTATTCACAATCAGCGTCTCAAGTTAGATCTTATAGCTTTTCAATTGCTGTAATTATTTTTAGTTGATTGTCGTACCTTATTTTTCCGAATGCAGGTTCACTGTTTCCTATCTTTTTTACATCAAACCAAGATGTTTCTAAAAAACTTCTGTTCTCGACCGTTAATAATCTATTTGAACACATTTTCATAAGAAAACAATTTTATAGATGACTTTTGCAAATTCTAAAATTTATGAGGGGGTGCAAATATGAGTGAACAATCAAATTCTCCAGTAACACCGAAAATGAGCACAACCAGACCAGATTTCACAAAAGGCACCGGCAACAAAGATTGGTGGCCTAATCAGTTGGATTTAAGTGTGTTGCACCAAAACTCCGAATTGAGTAATCCAATGGGAGCTGGGTTTAATTACATCGAGGAGTTTATGACGCTTGATCTTCAAGAGGTAAAAAACGAAATCAATGTCTTAATGAGAGATTCGCAATCATGGTGGCCGGCAGACTATGGACATTACGGCCCCCTCTTTATCAGAATGGCGTGGCACAGTGCCGGTACATACCGAACTTTAGACGGGCGTGGCGGAGCAAGAGATGGGACCCAAAGATTCGCCCCACTAAATAGCTGGCCGGATAATGTCAATCTTGATAAAGCCAGAAGGCTGTTATGGCCGATTAAGAAAAAATTTGGTAATAAACTTTCATGGGCGGATCTTATGATTCTAGCCGGTAATTGTGCGCTCGAGTCCATGGGATGTAAGTTGATTGGTTTTGCCGGTGGCCGCGAGGACGTCTGGGAACCTCAAGCAGATGTCTACTGGGGTTCCGAAAAAGAATGGTTAGCTACCAGCGACAAATCTGACAGCCGCTACTCTGATGACAGGCATCTTGACAAACCATTGGCTGCTGTGCAGATGGGTCTAATTTACGTCAACCCAGAGGGCCCGGACGGGCAGCCGCTGCCGACAGAATCGGCCAAGGATGTCAGGGAAACTTTTGCTCGTATGGCAATGAATGACGAAGAGACCGTTGCACTGATCGCCGGAGGCCATACTTTTGGTAAAGCTCACGGTGCTGCACCATCGACCCATGTGGGTCCCGAACCAGAAGGCGCACCAATTGAGCAACAGGGGCTGGGCTGGGCAAGTGATTTCGGCAGAGGAAACGCAGGTGATACAATCGGCAGCGGTATCGAAGGAGCATGGAAACCAAACCCTACAAAGTGGGATATGGGCTATCTGAAAGTACTTTTTAAGTACGAGTGGGAGCTGACGAAAAGTCCTGCTGGAGCTTTTATCTGGTTGGCTAAAGATGTCGAAGAGGAAGATATGGTAGAGGATGCACATGATCCAAATAAGAAGCACCGCCCCATGATGACAACAGCTGACTTGGCTCTAAAGTTCGACCCAGCGTACGAAAAAATTGCTAAGAACTTCAGCGCAAACCCTGAAGAATTCCGAATTGCCTTCGCAAAAGCGTGGTTCAAACTGACTCACAGAGATATGGGTCCCGCAAGCTTATACTTTGGATCGGATGTTCCTAAAAAGGAATTTTTGTGGCAAGATCCTATTCCCGATAGAGGTAAATACGTCTTAACTGACCGCGAAATTGAGGAATTGAAAGCTATTATTTTGAAATCTGGTTTGACCGTATCACAATTAGTAAGTACCGCGTGGGCAAGCGCTGCTTCCTTTAGAGGTTCGGACCGTAGAGGGGGTGCAAATGGCGCACGCATCCGACTTGAACCTCAGTTCTCTTGGGATGTAAATCAGCCCATGAGTTTAAAGCCAATTCTTGATAAGTATAAACAGATTCAGAGCGATTATAATGTAGAAGGGAAATTTGTTTCTTTGGCCGATCTAATCATATTGGGTGGGAATGTGGGCATTGAGATGGCCGCCAAAAAAGCTGGAGCTGTTGTCAATGTACCTTTTTCATCGGGTAGAATGGATGCCTCACAAGAACAAACGGACGTCCAAGCAATGCAAGTGTTAGAGCCACTCTATGACGGTTTCAGAAACTATTTGCAAAGAGAGTTTACTGCACTACCGGAGGAACTGCTGCTCGACAAGGCGCAGCTCTTAAACCTGACTGCGCCAGAAATGACAGTGCTGATCGGAGGCTTAAGGATTCTAGGCAATAATTGGAACCAGAGCTCATGTGGAGTACTCACCGACTCCCCTGAAGCTCTAACTACTGATTTTTTTGTAAATCTCTTGGATATAGAAACCGTGTGGGAACCCACCGCAGATAAAAACTTGTTCATCGGTGTTGACAGGAAAACCAACCAGCAAAAATGGAAGGCCACCAGAGTTGATCTAATTTTTGGTTCCAATTCGCAATTACGAGCTATCGCAGAAGTATACGCGAGCGACGATGCCCAAGCCAAATTCCTTCATGATTTCGTAACTGCATGGAACAAGGTCATGAACGCCGACCGCTTCGACTTACTAAGATAGGCTCTTATCGGACATTTGTATTTCTAATAATATTTATTATAAGAATAACAGGTAATAGCTTTGCCTGTTATTCTTCCGTATTTTAATGGATCGGTCGTTAATGATTACCACGTGTTTTCGGCTTGCCGTTGGGCAGGCCCCGGTTTGTTTATCTACCGTGGTAGGCGGCTTCCAGTGCGGCAAGATCCAGCTTCTGCATCCGGAACATGGCCTCGTTGACCCGCTCCACCTTGGCCGAGTCCGGGTCGGACAGCATGTTGTTAAGCTCCGTGGGCACTATTTGCCAGGTTAGTCCGTATTTGTCGGTAAGCCAGCCACATTCGAGAGGCTCGCCCTCTACCAGGAAGGAATCCCACAGACGGTTGATTTCTTCCTGGGTATCGCAAATCACCATCAGCGAGGTGGCAGGGGTTAATTCGAAAAAAGTGCCTCCGTTGATGGCGACATATTCCTGCCCTTCCATGACAAATTCCACCGACAATACTGAGCCCTCGGGCATGCCGGAGGCAGCCGCACTGGACTCCCCATAGCGGGTGATCCGCTTGATAAAGGAATCGCGGAACAGAGAAACGTAGAAATGGGCGGCTTCTTCGGCCTGAGTGTCGTACCATAGATTTAGGACTATTTTTTGCATGAGAAGGTACCCCCTTATAATTTATTATTGAGTTTATACTAGCAGAACAAGGCGATTCGCCTGTGTCGCTTGGTGGCAAACAATACATTTGCTAACCAAAGGCGTCCTGAATAATGTTTGAGCGTACTGGCCACGGTACAGATGATACGGTATTTTATCATATTATTGTGGAAAAGGGCGAAATGTTGAAGTTGAAATACTTTAATAGTTTGCTAGAAAATCGGCAGGGTGTGTTCCGCGGGCCACTGTATCATGATTTGGGATTATCGCAGTCTTTGAGGTTTTTCCCTTTTTCACGTATTTGATGTGACTTCCTTTTTGAGATTTGTACTCAAACCCGACTGTAAATTTGCAATTCATCAAAAATCACCTCTCGCTTGTATTGTAATAGCCATCAATACCTAGCTATAGTATATGTCACGATCAGGGATTTATCATTAAATGGCTATTTGAAAAAAACCATCAGACTGCTTTTTAAAATGAGGACTCCAAACTTCTAAAATAATTGATGACTAGCATTTAAAGTCAGTTCTTATTTCAGCCTTTTTTCAATTTTACTCCAGCTATGTGAAGTGAGACAGCTTTTATCCAAGTCCACAGACAAAGGCTCCCATAATTTATATGGCATTGTCATTGATAAATAGTTTTTTAATGCGGCATTGCGTTGAGAAATGTCAAACAGTCCCATGATGGCATAAGGCTCTTCTTTATCCATCTGTTCTGCAGCATATACGATTGAATGACAGGCAGCTCCAAAAGGCGCGATCGTGTTCAAGGCCTTTCCATTATGAAAACCGAGCATAATAACCAAGGCTGAGATCTGATCCGGATTAGCAAATATGAATACCAGATCCGGCTTGCCGATTTCGTTCCATCTGCCCAACGGTGCAAACACAATTCTTGGATACGCTTTGTCGGAAAAAGGCATACTATTTCGCCATACCATCGCGAGATCCGCATCACAAAAGAATCTTTCCCCTTCCTTAAGCATAATGGGAGCTCCTTCTGGAGAATTTTCTCCCAATCCTTGCGAAAGCATAATTTGAATGTTAGGATTTAATCTTGAAAAACCATCTCCGAAACAGCAGCCAGTAGCTCCGCCAGGACAATTACAGCTTTTCTCGTCCATGGAGATTACTTTTCCTTTTGCAGCCGCCATAAGAAGCGACGCGACGCAATTCCTTTTATCTGGAGAAGCATCTAAATCACACTCCGCGACTGTATTTCCAAAGAAAATCCCAACCGGTTCAAAGTCCAGATGAAGCAGTTCTGTTAATTTGTTATACATTTTGCTTACCTCCATTAATTCTGATATATTGCACTACTCAGGAACCCCAAAAAGATGATGATTTCATTAAGATTCTCATTGAAGCTAAACCTTGGGACACATAGTTTATATTTTCTACCACTGTTGAAGAAGGATTATCCAGCTTTTATCTAGTATTCTGACCCATTTACTAAGAGTGTTTTCATGAATTCCTAAGCTACGTGCAGCCCTATTCACATTTGTTTCTTCAGCAAGCTATACCACTTCTTCTTTGAAGTCACTGTTGCTTATATCATATCACCCATTTTAGGAGTCAAGCAAAACTATTGCACTGCAAATCCCTCTGAATAGTGTCGATCACTGCTCCGAGGGCTTTGTCGGTTGGTATCCTGTAATCTATTTTCGCGTCAATATCATTTCGCCTATTTACAAATATGAACGCTATTCTTTTTTCTCTATAACAACATAAGCTTGACCTCGAACCATGCTATCCCCCATAGCACAAGCTGAGATCAGCTTTACTGTCCAGCCTTTTTCCAGATAATCATTTACAGTTTCCAATCCATCATCACCTTTTACACCTATCGATTTTTCTGTGCTAACAATCCATAATACTTTTTCCAAAATAGACTCCTCCTTTATGCAATACAACTTCTCTTTCCGGCACAAAAATTATCGTTTAATGCAGGAAAGAAATATAATTTGCCTGTATGCAGCACAGTCACACTAAATTTGAGTGGCTGTGCTGTGAAATATGATTTTTTAAAAAAAGAATTACCTCATTTTAAAAATTAAATACAACCAAGTAATTGGAGCGAGGTTGCATTTAACTTGACCGCTCACGAAAATTGATTTAGCCAATATATCTTTATACGCCAACCAACGACTTATCAAAATAAATCGCTATGCGAACCTGTTCGTGTTAATAGAAGTGTTAATATGTTTTGCTCAATTTTATATATTAGTAGCCAATCGGGTGTTATATGACATTCCCTATGTTCTGCATATTTGCCCGATAATGAATGATCACAATATTTTTGTGGTAAAGGCAACTCCTGGCAAAGTATTTCGAGCACTTCTTCAAGCAGCTTTTTGTCATAGCCACGCTTTCTAATAATTTTGTAGTTCTTCTTGAATTTCGCAGAATACTTAATCGTCAGCATCTAAATCTTCCATAAGCTCATGAACACTGCTGAACGCTTTACTCATATTGCGATTATTGTTGACATCATCAATCGCTTGTATAGTTTCATCGTTTGGTGTTTCAAGTCGCATTTCAAAAGGAATCCCATTATAACGAACCGTCTGCCGTAAAAAAACTGTCAATGCCGCTGACATAGTTAGCCCTAATTCACTAAATATTTGCTCTGCGGATTTTTTTAAGTCTTCATCAATTCTGATATTCAAATTTGTTGTTGCCATTAAGTTCAACCCCTTTTGAAATAATATATCCACTGTTTCAGAAAACGTCAATTCATTTTATATTATTTGCTTTACAATGTCATTACTTTCTATCAGTTTATAGGTTCATCATAGTATTTCACAAGCGTAAGTATACCAATTCTCCCCATCCCTAATCGGGTCCACGCTCCCAAACCTCCCTAGGCTCGGTGAATAGTCCCTGGCTCTTAAGTAAATCGATTTGGTTTCCTGGTCATAATACTCCCCGGCATATCTGAATGGGTTTTTATCCGCTAAATCTGGATTAGTTTCCACTCCAAAGGCATCCTGAATAATGTTTGTGCATACTGGCCATGGTATAGATGATACGGTATTTATCATAATTATTGTGGAAAAGGGCGAAATGTTGAAGTTTAAATAGTTTAATATTTTGCTAGAAAATCGGCAGGGCTAAGTATTTCCGGGCGTTCTATCTCAACATCATAAAAATCTTTGTCGCCCGTTACGAAAACATCAATATTTCTAAAATTGCTGTGTGCAAGATAATATAGTCATCTTCGTCTCGTATGCTAAACAGCTTTTCTCCCTCTACTATTTTAGGGGAAAATACGTGTTCAAAAGATAGTTTGGAAAAAAATCTATCTATCGCACCTACCCGGTTAGGCTTTTTTCGCTTCACAACACGATAAAGCTCGTCGACAACATAAGAACAGATAACAAGGGTATGTTCTGTTGTTATTTTTTCAATTACTGTATTAATTGTTTGACTACGGAACACAGCAGCAGAGAAAAGTATGTTTGTATCGATCATAATTCTCATTTATTTTCGCCACGCTCTTCCCGCCTAATTTCTTTAATCAGGTCAACCACATCTTGCTCATCTTTCAGCCCCAATTCTTCAGCAACTCCTTCAAAAGCATCCTGTACTTCTTTTAGCGCTAAACGGGTTGAGTTTTCAATGATTATTCTATTCCCCTCATTCAAAAAAACAACTTTATCTCCTTCTTTTACACCAAGCATTTTCCTCACTTGGACCGGAATTGTAATCTGTCCTTTAGCGGTTATTTTCGCAAGTTCCATCTATTTGCCCTCCATTCCTTCTCGCATTGATTTCCTTACATTCATAGTATATGCTGCGAGAATGAATTAATCAATGAATATCATTGATTTTTAAGCGGTTAGCTTCAGACTGCTTTATTCGGTTTTTCTAACATAGGAGGGTTGATGTATTCTTCGCTGTGGGTCAGCATTGTCCAGATGATGTTCACCAGGCAGCGTTGTACGCATTTTAATGCTTGTTTTTTAGTTTTACACTTACCTTGCTCCATCCGAGATATGAGTGGTTTTTTGTCCATTTACGGTTTTTGATAATCTCATGTCATCGGGTCTGTATTCATATTCTGCTTGATAGCCATTTCCTATGGCTTTGGTCAGTCTGTTAAAGCCGTCATATTCTTTTTGTTCTTTGTTGGCTCCAATTGGGCTTACTTCTCCTAAGGGGATTAGAAGTGTTTGTCATACCCCCGTCCCCTAGACACCTTATTATCTGGCTCCGGTGTTAGCGGAATAGGGCTTTCTTCGATAGTTGTTGCTGGAATTTCTGGCTCATCATCTGCTGAATTATTTGGGGCAGTGTTTTCTGCATTAGTCTCAACTTCAAAGCTTTCTAAGGCATAGTCAGGCTGGACGTATTCTATGTTTTCATCGCTCTTGATATCGGCAATTAGGATTTCGATATCTTCACTTGTATCCATGGTTAGGATTTCGATTTTGCCGCGGCTTAAGGATTTTTCGGATTTTATTTTTTTGGCTATGGTTTTTTGCTTTATTTTTTCTTTGGTTTCTTTGGCGTTACCGGTTACTTTGTATTTTATGATTAGTCGGTCTGGCTTCTTACTAGGCTTATCATCTTTTTTATCTGCTTTTTGTTCTGACTGGGTTTTTTCTAGCTGCTTGGTATCGATACTCTGTTCTTTTTCTGCAAATGCAGAGGGAGGAATTATTATTGTTGTTATACAAAATGCCATTATCAAAAGGCAGGCTATTACTTGTCTTATGTTTGTTAGTGGTTTTTTCAATTTATTTCCTCCTCTTATACAGTTGCGAATTCCCCGTCCCCTTAACGGGTTCCTTTTGGGTTTACTATGCGATAAATGCCAACCATTAATCTCCCAAATTAGATTTTTTACAAAACAAGGCAGTCATGCTCATGTCTCATGGACAGTAAAATCAATGAATCCTTTTTCAGGGCTTTTCATTCCAATTTCTTTACGGAACCATTATTTATATCAATCTCGAAACTTTCGATTGGAATCATCAGGCTTTTAGCAGTGTTTAGGTAATAAATATCTTCTTTGCCTGTTGGCTCCAATTCGACCCAATTATTGACATTGTCAGAGGTGATTACGATTATTTCTTGAGTATTTATATTAAGTTCAATGTATTTTTCAACACCGGAACTCTTGTTTTTTGTATACAGCTTTGCATGGCTGTTTCTTTGAAATAGATTTACTAAATCAAGTCGGTATTCGTATTTGTTATCAGAAGTGGTTTTAACAGAATCGCTTCTAATAATATCTGTCAACCATCCCTTAGTGCTTACATTCATGAATAAATAAGCTGATAAAACTAGTAGCAAAAATAAGACAATATTTAATCCCATTTTATTGAAGTTGCTCGCAGGTGCCCATCTTTTTAAAATAAGTACTAGTGAACTAATTGATAATATCAAAGAAGGCACGCCAAAATAAACTATTCTTACAGTTGCTACTAAATCTAATGATCTTTGAAATGCTGCAGTTGATGCTAAAATGTACCATATGACAGATGCAATATTAATGATAGTTAATAATAACCACAAAATTCTATAGCTTATACTCAATTAATTCGCCTTCTTTTCTTTTTTTATTTTGGGGTTTATATACTTCTCCCAAACTCCTAAATCACTATGCATTCTCGAATGATTATCAATGCCTTCTACAGCACCTGTAATTCCCCAATGAAAGATACTTACTCTTACGTTTTCTGCTCCTGGATAAATACGATTTGCGTCTCCCAGTCTCCAAATACTACCGCCTTTAATTTGAATAGAATCCCCATAAGTATAAACGTTTAAATGCTGTCCTACAGGTGCTTTTAGCTGATAGTCTTTTCTAACAGGAGTAGCAATTGTAATTAATGTATCAACTTCTATGGCATTTTCTGCTAGAATATTGACTACCATTATTGCAACATTTCCACCATGGCTATGACCAACCAATCTTATGGGTTCATCAGGGTGATTATTATGATATTCTATTATTTCATTTGCAATTTTCTGTGCTCCCTCTGATCGCGATTCTTTATTGTTTTCTCCTTCCCAATCCCCAGTAAAACACTCTTCTTGAAAAAAATTGCCAATATTGTCTCGCACATCTTGCTTCCAAGTGCTTGAATTAGACCATGTTCCATGTATAAGCCAAACTGCCTGACCACTTTTATCTATATAAATTACCGGATTGTTTATCCCATAAACATATAAATTGGCACTTTGCTGAATCGAGCTTATTTCCGGCTGCTTTAACTCGCCTTCTTTGTAATCTCTATCCCCATAAACCATATTCCCTTGATTCCAGTGGGTATCCACGCTCCCAAACCTCCCCAAGCTCGGTGAATAGTACCTGGCTCTTAGGTAAATCGATTTGGTTTCCTGGTCATAGTATTCACCGGCATATCTGAATGGGTTTTTATCCGCTAAATCTGGATTAGTTTCCACTCCAAAGGCATCATAGCTATAATTCTTAGTTACCGTTCCACTCTGATTTGCTAACTGGGTAATGTCCCCGTGGGCATTTTTAAGATAATAGCTTCTGGCATTGTTATTATCATCAAATGCTATCAGCCCGTTGCCTCTGATATACTTATTCTTAACTGCCCCGGCATTATCTAGGTCTAAGACAATGTTTGCTCCATCCCAGATATGAGTGGTCTTTTGTCCATTTACGGTTTTTGACAATCTCATATCATCTGGTCTGTACTCATATTCTGCTTGGTAGCCACTGCCTATGGCTTTGGTCAGTCTATTAAAGCCGTCATATTCTTTTTGTTCCTTATTGGCTCCGCTTGGGCCTAGTTCTCCTTAGGGTATTCTGCAGTCAAAGCTAATAGCAGTTCTTCGCATCATCAAGAATTCCAGCTTTGCCCAATAGATCTTTAGTATTACTAGAACTCGAGGTGCCCGGCCCTTTGGGTTCCTAAGCACACTCATGGCTCTTTTGAGCTAGCCAATACCCTATCAATTGATGATATAACTGCCACAGATGACTCTTTTAGTTTGCGACTTATCAAGGCTGATTCTATTGCTTCCTGATTCGATTCATTTAGAATTTCTTCTAACATATTAATGGTTGCACATCTATTCTGATAAATTTCTCCGTTAAGCTCATCTATAAGACTATCTAAATACCTAGTCTCGCCCAAAATATACAAGCCTCTATATAATGGGATTTTTATCTGGCTTTCTGTCTCTTTATCTAATGCTTCTTTTAAAAAAGAGACTATCTCATTCCCTGGTATTGCTAAGTGCTTGTTCTTGTATACATCAACAATTGATAATATGGAGTAACTTCTTACATACATACTTTCATCATTTCGAAATACCTCTTTTAAACGAAGATATACATCAATACTTTTCCCATTACATAATGAATCACATGCAGAAGCCCTAACCAGTTCATCTTTATCATTGAGAAGTTTAAAAAGCGCGTCTTTTGCAAGTTCAGGAGAAACGAAACCTAGTTCATCTGCAACGCGCATTCTGATTTCACTATCATCGCTATTCGCTAAATCCAGCAAGTTTGATAAATCCTCATCGGTATAGGTTTTTTTCCCCTCCAATTTTTCCAAGCATTCATATTGCTCTTCATGTTTTTCTATCATTCTTTTCTCCTTCAAGTTGTATCAGAATGGTATTGGTATTGGAATTCTTATAGGTATAGGCATGCGTATAGGTATTCGTACCGGTGTTGGCTCACCTCCTGGGATTGGCGCAAACATCGGCAGAGAACTGGGATCCTCATTAATTGAAGTATAATTATCGTGCTCTGGGTTCCCTTCAGGCAGTACTATTGTCCCCTCTAATGGTGCTTCAATTGGAAGAAATGTATCGGGATCTACTTGGACGCCATCTTCCCGATAAACTTCGGCTTTTCTATACTGATTTTGCCTTTTTTGTTTGTTTCTTAAATCTCTGTACTTTTCTTCTGTTTGATATTTCCGCCGTTCCTTTGCTGGCAATGACTTGTCCCTAGCTTTCGCACTTACTTCAGCATCTGATTCTCCGGCCAAACCAGAATCTCTTTGCGAATGATCAGTTTTTGAGAATGTAAATCCTAATGAATCCCACGTAAGATCGATAACTAATCCTTCAGCATTTAAACCCATATCTTTTTGATATTGGATAACAGCATATTCAGTTTTGTCTCCAAAATTGCCATCTACGTTAAGCGTATCACCATTTTTGTCAGTATATCCTAAGTCGTTTAGCCTAGATTGAAGTAGCTTTATATCATGTTCAGAACCCTTACCTTTTTTAATAACCTCTCCTTTTCGCTTATTGCCAGAAGGGTCGGTGAAATTAACCGGATCATTTCCGCAATATAAATACCAATTCTCCCCATCCCTAATCGGGTCCTCGCTCCCGAACCTCCCTAGGCCCGGTGAATAGTACCTAGCTCTTAAGTAAATCGATTTGGTTTCCTGGTCATAATACTCACCGGCATATCTGAATGGGTTTTTATCCGCTAAATCTGGATTCGTTTCCACTCCAAAGGCATCATAGGAATAATTCTTAGTTACCGTTCCACTAGAATTTGCCAACTGGGTAATATCTCAATGGGCATTTTTAAGATAATAGCTTCTGCTATTGTTATAATCATCAAATGCTATCAGCCCATTGCCTCTAATATATTTGTTCTTAACTGCCCCGGCATTATCTAGGTCTAAAATGATGTTTGCTCCATCCCAGATATGAGTGGTCTTTTGTCCATTTACAGTTTTGGATAATCTCATATCATCTGGTCTGTACTCATATTCTGCCTGATAGCCATTTCCTATGGCTTTGGTCAGTCTATTAAAGCCGTCATATTCTTTTTGTTCTTTGTTGGCTCCAATTGGGCTTACTTCTCCTAAGGGGATTATTAAGAGTTCTTTGGCTCCTATGGTGTTGCTAAGGTTTCTTGTAGTTTTACTGATCTGGTTGCCATTAGGATCATAGTTGTAGAACGCTTGTTCTTTGTTTGTTCCTTTTATAGTAT
>JAVBKS010000026.1:0-34155 GCA_031553935.1 Syntrophomonadaceae bacterium | reverse complement strand
GTCCATTCATGGTTACCTAGATCCAGGTCATTCATTAGTTCATAATACTGCCCGGGTTTACCGAAATTAGGATCGGCACTATTCACATAATTTTTCATATTTTTCAGCGCCGCTACTGTGTATATTTGAAAAGGATCATCTTTCGTACCACTGCCGTCAAAGTCATTCTGGGTTGTTCTTGTCACGGTTATAGTGAAGTGGCGGACTAAGGAGCCGGAGTTGTTGCGGTTGTATATAGTAACCTCCGCTGTTCCCGGGGATCTTATCACCAGTTGGTTGTGCTCCGCTTGTACCACCGCACGGGAAGGGTTATTTATTTGCCAAGTGATATAGGAGCTAATATCTTGCTCTCCTAACAAAACTTTAATGTCCAAAGGAGTATTGCTATATTCCACGCTTATGGTGCCCATATCTTTAGGATCGCTGCCGCCTTTAGGTTGCAGCTTAAGTCCGTCGCTGCCGCCGAGGCTAATCTGACTGCGCAGGTGGGTCATCATGATGGCCTTAGTAGATTTATGCTCCCGGTCACAAAACATTTCTAAAAATTGGTATGTACGTATCAGTTTGGCGTTGTCCCATCCCAGGTAATTAAGACGTTCATCTAAGGCGCTATGCTTAGTTCTAAGTTTACTCATACCCAGATCCAGCAAAATTGGGTCAATGAGGCTTCCGGTTTTCCAAAGTTCTTGGTCACTCATTTGCATAATCTCAAGCAAGGTTTCATTAACTTCGGGATCATTATTCATTTGAGCGGGCAAACCGCTAAAAACAGTAAGCACTAATTCCAGCATTTCCTCCAGGGAAACATCAGGACCAAAGATAGCCCGAGCCGCTCTCCCATGTTGGATCTGAAAACTAAGTAGTTGCTCAGGGCGTTGGTTAGGGTCTTGGTAGCCGATATTAGCCAAAGCCTGAAGAGCATGATACAAGTCGTCTTGAGTTAGATTATTATTTGTCATTATCGTGCTAAGCGGACCTTCGAAAAGCGTGCTAAGAAGATATAGCTTGTGTGATTTATATAAATCGGAATCATCGTTCAATAGGTTTCGGGCATTTTCGAGGTCACTTTTTTCTTGCTCACTAAGATAGCTCCAAATTTTTTCAAATTCCTTAAAGACAAGGTCAGAGTCGGCAGGTTCAGCGCGCGCGTTTAATGGCAGGGCATTGGGCGTGAAAATGAAGCTTAAGAGGAAAACTACCATTAATACTAAGCTTAAACCTTTTTTTTTTCTATGAGTTAGTTTCATTAGATCACTCCTTTAGTTTTGTCTTGATATGATATCATTATTATTGTAAAGGTTGGATTTTTATATTGCACCCCCCGCTCAGGGGGGTAGTGGTCCTTATTATGGCTAAAATTTGAGAAAATTTTTCGCTTTCATCCTGAGAATTGCTATATAAAACAGTATCATTTACCGCTTTTTTAAAGCAGTTAACCTTTGGATAGAATGCACAGAGGGTATTACAATGCAGATTGTATTATATTCGAGTTTAATTCGATCTTATATGTAGTACTTATTATTGTACCTATTGCTAGTTTAAGGTGGGTAATTATGGCAAACAACGCACTAAACGACGAACTTTTTTATTTCAATATTCGCTTACAGAAGAAATTGCAGCAAATACCAAAGTACCCTTTGTCAGTTATTAAGGCTCCCTCCGGATTCGGCAAAACTACTGCCGTGCGCGAGTATTTGCGCAATAATATGCCTTCAGGCGCACAGTCTCATTGGTATACCTGCTTAGGTGAACCCCCGCAGAAAGCTTGGTGCAGCATATGCAAACTGTTTGGTAAAGTCGATCCCAGCTTGGAGAAAAATCTGCTAAAATTGGGGTTTCCCAACCGAGAAAACCTTGCCGAACTGGTATCCGTTTTGCAAACAAGCGCCTGCCAGCTAGAGACTTATCTGGTCATTGATAATTTCCAAGGATTGGAGGCCAATCATCCGCGCGTCATAGATGCTCTTTCCTTCCATGGACGGCCACAGCTCCACATTATTATTATTACCCAGCAACTGGGTACTGATGAAAAGATGTTCGTACATAATGACCGAATTCTCATGATTGATAATCCGTTTTTTATATTCGATTCCGAGAGTGTGGTGCGTTATTTCCGTCTATTAGGTCTCCGGCTTTCTGCTAATGAGGCGGTAGAGGTAGAGCTAATGTGTGGAGGCTGGGCAGCTGCCATCCGTTTACAAGCTCAGAACTTCAAAACCACGGGATCACTTTCAGCAGAAGCAGGCATTAATCAATTAGTTGAAAGTGCGATCTGGATGTTTTTGTCCCCCATAGAGCAAAATTTTCTGCTGTCGGTTTCATTATTAGATGGATTTAGCATTCAGCAAGCCCAAATAATTATGAACCTCAAGCAGCTGCCCAAAGTGATCTCTACTTTATTGTCCAGCAACGCCTTTATTCGTTACTTGCCGGAAAAAAAATCTTATGAGATTCACAGTATTTTACGAGACTATTTACGGGAGAGGTTTTGTGAAAAGCCCCGGGATTGGCAGCAAGAGGTGTTCCTTCTGGCAGGGCAGGCTTGCGAAGACGTTTCGGACTATTATCCAGCTCTGCAATTATATCTAAAAATTAACGATTTTGAAGCTATTCTAGCATTGCTTTTACGTGATGATTATATTAACTATCAAAATGAGCGCTATCTTATTGCGCCCTTATCCAGTTTCTTGGATAAATGCCCCCCTGAGGTTCTCTGCAAACATCCGCGCTCGATGGTTATATTAGCATTCCAGCTTTTCTTCTTTGGGCAATACGAGAAGTTTGGTTACTTATGCGGGCTTATAGGCAACTTCCTGGCTGATCCTCCATCTTGCTCCGAAACCGAAACCAGGAAAATCGCAGGCGAAATGGAGTATATAAAGAGCTTTATTGCCTATAATGATATTGAGCAGATGAGCTCTCACCACCGCAAAGCCTATGAGCTACTGAATGGGCCTTCAAGCTTTCATTTTTTGGACAGCCCGTGGACTTTCGGTGGCGTATCGGTAGTCTATATGTTCTGGCGTGCTAGTGGTACTTTAAAGCAAAGCATCAAAGAATTGGAGTCCTGTTTGCCCTATTACTTGCTTTTGTCCCGGGGGCATGGCAGCGGGGCCGATAGTCTAATGCGGGCTGAAGCACTACTTATGGCAGGTCTAGACGATGATGCCGAAGCACTTTGCCACAAAACTATTTATTTAGCTCGAAACAAAAATCAAACCAGTATCTGTTTGGCAGCTGAACTCACCCTGGCTAAAATAGCTATTTTAAACGGCTCGGCAGAACTCTATCAGAAAGCGATTGAACGCATCATTAACTATGCCGAGAATAACAGCGATTGGCAGACTTCTGTCATGACCAGCCTTTGCCAGGCAACTCTGGATCTCAGTCTAGGCAGAATGGGTAATATTGCTCCTTGGCTGCTGGAGCTTGAAGCTCCTGGACAGAATCTATTCGCGGTGGTCGCTCCTTATTGCCACATACTCTATGGGAAAGTGCTGCTGCTCTCGAAGCGGCATAATGAACTTTTCGGTATTTCCAAGCTGGTGCTGGAATTAGCTGAAAAAACGAATTCCCTGCTTCCTCAAGTCTATCATTATATTCATTTAGCTTTGGCCAAAGAGAGCCGGGGACAATCAAAATCAGCCAATTCATACCTACAGCGTGCTCTGAATCTAGCTTTGCCGGATCAGGTTTACCTCCCTTTTGCCGAGCATTATGCCGGAATCGAGCCTTTACTGGAAAGAGTCCTAGGCAGCGAACATGAAAAAGATAAAATGCGGGAGCTCCTTATACTTATTAGGCGCCAGCGCAGTGGGGTAGCCATTATATCGAAAACTCTGGGCTCCAGACCTAGTGATCTGCTTAGTCCCAGAGAAAAAGAGATTGCCCACTTAGCACAGGAGGGGCTTTCCGTGAAACAAATTGCATCGAAACTGTTTATCTCTCCGGAAACAGTTAAAAGCTCGCTAAAAAGCATCTACAACAAGTTAAATATTAGTTCCAAATTGCAGTTAAGCAAGATAGATTTATGAGAACAAGCAATAGTATTCAAAAGAATTAGTTTCTTGGGCATGAATCTATATCAGTAAACTTCTTTCCTGTTCACAATATAGCAAAACTATGAGTCGAACACTTAACACTTAATGATCATATATTGTCAATATGTTTTCCTAAATAATCCAAAGGATGTGTTATTTATGATTTTTGGCAATTCATGTCATGCAAGCTGCGCTTGTAATAATTCCGCCAATCAATTATGCCGCGCTTGCTTGAACTGCCCCCCTGGGGCTACGGGCGCTGCCGGTCCTACCGGACCTACCGGACCTGCTGGGCCTTCTGGGCCTTCTGGGCCTTCTGGGCCTACTGGAATCACCGGAGCAACAGGTACGAGTCCAATTCTTGCTTTCGGTGGTATGTTTGCAACAACAGGGGGTACGAATACTTATGTCGCCGCTACGCCCTTCGCTCTATGCTATGATGGCACCATGCCGCTACAACTTGTCACCAGAACAGCTTCACCCTGTACTCTTATTCCACAGACAAGCGGTGTCTATCTAATCGAATACATGGTGCACTTTTCTTCTTCCGTGGCAACAACAATATCTATCCAAATTCGCGTTAATAATGTGGTCTTACTTTCTGATACGAAAGCGGTTGTAACAGGAGTTGAAACACTATACGCCGGGTCTAGAATCGCATCGATTAATGCTGGCGAAGTTGTCAATGTAACTGCTCTTGCCACCGCGACCACCAATGCAACTTATACACAAGGCTATAATGCTGTCTTAGCAATGACCCGTATTCAATAACAATGCTGATTATCTGTTTGTATTCTATTGAATAAACTTAGAGGCGACTTTGAAATAACACTTATTTCAAAGTCGCCTGCATCAGATGTCACTTATTCAATTGATTATCATTTCTTTTGCATCTTTTAAAATCACTACGCCTTTAGTGATTCAATCTGATCGATTCTAATTTTAAGATCTTTGATTAAGAGCGCAATTTTTTCAGCTGCCGCTACATTAATGTCTACCATATATTCTGTTTGTTGGGCGTTTGCGGTTACTTCTTCACTCACAGCTGACAATGTATGAATATTTTCCACAATACCTATGTTAGCTCTTCGCAGTTCTTCCATTTGTTCGCTCTGTTCTTCTACACTAAGTGCGACTTGATCAGCATTTTGGCTAATCTCTTGGAATAGGGTTTCCGTGGTGTAAATGGTCTTGTTCTGCTCCTCATTCATCTCAGTCATATGAGAAATCACGCTAAAAGCATTATTAGCTTTATCTTTTAGATCAGTTACGATGTCTTCAATATTCGATGTCGCCTCTTTGGTTTGGTTGGCAAGTGAATTGATCTCATTTGCAACCACGGCAAAACCTTTCCCAGCTTCTCCCGCACGCGCAGCTTCAATTGAAGCATTTAGCGCAAGTAGATTAGTAAGCTCAGCTATACCCCTAATCATAGCTACGATTCCGATGACATCGGATATTTTGCTCTGTAATAATTCCATCTCTTTTAGAACTGCTTCATTGTTTTTATTTACGAGCTCGGCGCTATGGTTTAGTTGTTCCATGTTGTCAATACCATCGATTATCCTTGCTTTCATAGTGTGAACCATAGAGTTTACCGTCTGGGCTGAAGCAGATGCAATCCCAATAGATTCTTGAATATTGTTGGTCATTTCCAGCTGACCTTGGGCAGCTTCAGCGGACTGAGAAGATCCCATACTGATTTCTTTCATAGCCCCGGCAGTCGCTTCTGCGGTTTGGGATAGTTCTTCAATTTGGTTACTTATAGCATTACTGCTCTCTTGGATTAGTGAAGCAATGCTTAGGACCTCATTTAAAACTACATCCTTCTTTTCCTCTTCCTGCTTAATAGCTTCGTACCGCAATTGATTAAGACTGTCACTGGTTTTGGAAATAATAGTGGATATTATTACAAACATTACTAGTACCGCAATTTGAATCTCGCGATCACCAATATTTGCAACTCTAGTATCACCATTAAAGACTATACTTTGGACTACTAAGGCTAAATTCAAAATTATTGCCAAAATCCCAATGTTCATGACCAGCTTATTGTCTGCAGTAACAGTTAAAATAATTAAGACCAGCAAAATGTACGTGAATACAAGAATGGTTGTGCTAGTGCAGGAAATAAAAGCATATAAAACGAAAAATCCATATCCTAGTAAATACTTTATTACACTACTTTCCTTATCGTGCTTCATATAATAGTAATAGGCTATAATCAAAGGAATAATCGAGATAGCATAAAATACCATCAGATAACTGATAGATTTAGTTCCCTTAAAAAATTCCAATAGATAAGATAAATCAAGTATTACTATTAAAAATGTCCAACAATTCAACATTGCCTTGTTCTCTAGCATTTTTTGCATAAAATTCACTCCTTGAGGTATATGTGTTTTCTTTGGCGCTAGCTTTCAGTATTAGAGTTATCGTAATATCTCCAAAAAAACTATATAATACAAAAAATGAATACTATCAGAATTGCTCGAGCAATCAAGCATTATCTTTTCTTCCCGTCCTCTCGCTTTGATTAATACCCCATATAACTATTTCTTGAAATTACGAGACTAAAGCTTAATAACCAAAATAAGAGCGGCCATTTGGCCGCCTTATTTTGGTTTAAAGTTATTATTATGATTTCGCTTCTAAAGATATTAGTTTGCCATTTCTAAGATATTATGTGCATTAGCATCTTTGCCAGCATTGAATTGGTCCCAATTGAGGAATATGCTAAACTCAACTGCTTTTTCTTGAGTTAGGGTATCATCATTAGCTGCCATTACTTCAGTGCTGCCTGTAGTGTATTTTCCATCAGCATCTGGGTCCATTGCTACTGCTATGAATAGATCCATGCGTTGATCTCTAGTTGCGTCTGATACTAAGATAATATTGTTAATAACATTTTTGAAGGTCGATGGATCAGATAATGCCGATAAGCGAACAAAGTCAACATTTCCTAGAGTAAAGAATGCGTCAGCTGGAAGAGTGCCCTTTAATTCTTTTGCAAAGAAGAATACTTCTTTATCTTCATAAGAGGTCGGAATATACTGTTCTGCATCAACCATAAAAGCTACACCAATCATGTCTTTTACATTAGCATTGCTGGCTGAAGTAATATCTACTACGATATTGCTTAGTTTTGCTGCTAAGGTGCCGACATTTATTATGTCGGTGCGGAATGCCTGCGCATATCCAGGATAAATATTGTTGACTTCGATATTAATTACGTCGCTGCCATTAGCATTGCCACCATTATAGGTTTGGCCAATAGTTGCTGTAATCGGAGCCGCATTAACTAATTCAGCATCAAAATTAACATTGTTGTATCCAGCAGCATAAGGTGCATATTTGGCATTGGGGTCTGAGGGATTAGAAATTTCGTTATAATTGGAATCTCTCTTAAAGAAATCAGCACTAACAAAACCTGCTTGTCCAATCCCGTCGATAATTGACCAGTTATTGCCGAAATCGCTCGGGGAATGAGTTTTGTCTAATTCGTTTCCATACTGCGCATATAATCCTAGGTCAACGAAAGTTACATCAAGGTCTCCGGTGGTTGCTTTAGTAGCTACTTGCAGCTGATCGGTCCAATAGGCATAACCAGTACCCATTAGGATCAGGGCCAGGGCAACAATTGCACTAATAACAGATTTCTTACTCATAGTAACACACTCCTTATTAATTAATTTTGTTTTGTAACTAAAGTATAATGGCTAGGAGTATTTCTGAAATCACGCTACAGTCTACTTTTAAATAAACTCTCGTAGTATTTTAATTGCTACCTTTGGCCTATATCATATACTACTAAAGTAGTATATGATATCTTCGCCTTGTGCTACATTGGGCCTAATTCTATAGATGCTATTTGGCGCTCGATTATGAGACTTAAAGCCCATTTTTTATCCTTCAATTTTATTCACATTTTTATTAAACCTATAACGGTAGAAATGATTTTCGAATAGAACAAATAGAAGCCCGTCATGGGGCAAGCCGTCCTCGTTTTTCACATAATATATGGGGCACTTGTGTTCATCGGCAACTCGCACGAGACTTTCTAGGTTCTCAATAATGAATTCTTTGCAATCGGATAAGGCAGAGGGCATTGAACTTAAGACTGCAATCCTGCTGCCATATTTTCTCAGCGCTTCTTTGAGGCTGTATTCATAGAGTTCTTCCGAGGTCAAAGGCCGCACCAAGAAAATTAATCCCAAGATAATCAATATAGCTAATATAATCAAAAATATCAGCGAAACCAAAGCCTTAATATTCTTAGGCAATACGCGCTCTGCTGTTGTTGATTGCTCCCCGGTTTTACTATAAGCAGCCGGTTTGCTAATTGTGAATAGGTCAGTAGATGCGGGAATAATTAATTCATACTTGAAAGGCTCCTTGACTTGCCCATTTACAGTCTCAGCGACAAAAGTGCCGCTGAATTGAATAATTATTTCGGAGGTTGGTTTGGCGTCAAGAATAATTTTCGCGTTTTCAGCGAATTGATTATATGGACTCAATGAAATAAATGCTGTTTCCTTGACGGAAGCATTTCGGGTCCCAGCGGTTATTGGTTTTGGGCCTACTATTGGAAAGCTCCGCTCGTATATGATTTTGCGCTTATCCCCGCTTCCATGAATACCGCGCACTATCGACTTAACTTCGTAGGTTCCGCTTATCTGAGCTTCCTTATCTCCAATAAAATTGGCGCTAAAATTAACATGCAAGTTGTCGAGTAAATGCAGCGATATTAAACTGTCTGCCGGCAGCCATCCCTCTAGAAACAATTCGTTGGGAACAAGATTAATATTGTAATTAGAATCTGCTGTAACACTATAACTGTATAATACTTGCTTATCTATTACCTTCTCTTCTTTGAGTACAAAAAATGTGCCGATAAGGCTTGCTATCAACACAAGTGCGGCAATGACTGAAAACAAAAGGCGGGTGTTATTTTTGAGCGCAAATTTTGCCGGGTCTGTATTCCCTTTGCTCACCAATTCAATTTGTTCTCTTAATTTAGAAATTATCATCAACAACTCCTTCCGGTATAGGGTTTTTGAAATTCATGAGCAATACCGGCAAGCCTACTTTCGGCACTACCTCAATTATGGTCCCGTTAACATCATTTGGCTTTACTAATTCTGTGTCAGCAGAATCATTATTATCGCCTCTAGTTTCAAATGAAATATTGCCGGCATCGTCATTTTCAATTCTAATGATGCGATGGGTAATATTTATATCCTCGCGGTCAAAATTGATTATATCTCCGACGGCAAGCTTTTTAACCTCAGATTCTTTAGATATCCTCTCAACCAGAACAACATCACCCGGGTAAACTAATGGCTCCATACTCCCGGTCAGCACTACTAATGGATATATCGGAAAAACTCCAACGACAAACCAGGCAAAGGAGACAATGATAACTAGTGAGGCTGCAAATCCAGTTATATTGTTCTGATACTCGATTGCTCTTTCTCTATTTAGGGTTTGCATTTGATCTCTGACAAACAAGGCAAATAGTGCCGGGAATGTTAATCCCAAAGCACTCTCTCCTATCCAAGGCAATGATGGTATGAAAGGAAAAACGCGATAGAAAACGGTTTGGATACCGCTGAACAAAATCCCGGCCTTGGCCCCGCCATATAACACGAGCATTGAAAGCAAAGCATTCGATGAAAAAATAGGCAGTACATCTCTACAGATATAAATAATTGTTGATTCCATCCCGCTTAGAAGAACTATTTTGTTATAGTTTATTTCCAATAGGGCAAAGAAAATAGTAAGTAAAACTGTCCACCAAATCGGTTTTTTAGAATTACGATAAATAGCTCCTAGCGCATAGGCGCGCACTAATTCCCTGGCTATCAATGCCGGCAGGATTTCAAATAAATTGACGAATATTCCCATCGGCTCAAGATTGTATGGTGAAGCGGCCACACTTTTTAAGAGAAATCCAGCACCAAATCGTATCGCAATAAATATTATCGCACCGCTTAGAGCAAAGCCGACAAATACTTCGAAATAGCGAACGCGGCCTGGCATATGAATTCGGGGAGTAAAACGTATGATGACTATAATTAGAAGTATCCAAAATATGGTTGCCATATCTGAATACTTCTGAATATCGAATATCTGATGTAGATTAGTAAATTTCGCAGGCAATGTGCCCAAAATATACAAACCTAGTAAGCCTATGGCGTAGCGAGTGTATTTTGACATCTCGATTAAAAACTCCAGACTCTTTTAGTGTCTCAGTCTGCTCCCGATCCCGCTGACTCAGCGGATCCAGATCCTGAATCGGTATCCCCTGAACTTGCCTGAGATGCATCCTCAGTGCTGCTTTCATTACTGCCCCCGGATTCCGCTTCCGCATTGGATCCGCTGCTTTGCGCATTTAATTCCATTAGATCATATGGTATTAATTCCGGTTCGGGCAACCCGGTAACTATCAAAGTCGCAGAATTTGAAATATTAATCTCCCAATCAGAATCAAGTTTTACCGTCCAATAAGCATAGGCCACATTTACAGTGGCAATCGCCAATGTTAAGCTTAAGATTATCCCTGTGCCTACGCGGATAACTCTCGTATTTCGCATATATTTCATTCCTTTCATATATTTCTCTGCTTTTTATTCCGCCCTTGCTTTTAAGCGGTGTTATTAACGACTCTGCTCAACTATTAGAGGAATAGAAAACAGGTATTCAATACTAATTCGAGCACTACAGTTCCCAGTAGAATCGCCATTAGTAATAATTGAATCCCGATCAACCTGGGTGTTATTTATCAGATCATCATAAGACAGTGTAATCGAGATCTCCTTTTCCAAACGATTTATACTCGAGCTCTTCGGCTTCAAAAAAATAGTTCCGATTTTTTTATCCTCAACGGCTTCTATTTGTCTGTAGGTTTCAAATTCCAAGGGCACGTTAAGCATCGCCAAAATCTCGTTTTGTGCATCTTCGTCAAGAACAATATTTTTGTTGCTAATATTCAAATCATCATAATTATCGACCACTTGCTGGGGATCCTCTTTTTTGACTATTAACACATCATTGTTGTCTACTGAGATTTTTAAAGATAAAGGGATTACTTCAAGAGTTTCTTTACTATCGCTTTTGAAGTCGGCTTTCAAAGGAAATATTGAGTCTACGCTACTATTGGCATCAACCATGATTGGATAGTTCAGCATGATAACGCGGTCATTACTTGCGGTTAGGTCCTTGGCCATAAGTTCATTATCAAGCTTTATTTTTACAGATTTATTATCATTCTCGAATTCTATATTATTTCTTTTAATTCTCTCGGACTTTTCTATCTCGATTTCGTTATCATCATAATCAATCCTAACAATACTAAACTGAATGTCTTCTTTAGAATCGAACTCAATACTAAAGTTACCGGATTTAAGAGATTGCATTACCTTTAGTGGCTGTGTCCATGCGGCGTACGCAGTCCCCATCGCGCACAGACAAACTATCAAAAACAATGTCAACCATAACGGGTTTCTGTTCCGTTTGCTTTTTCTCATGACATTTTCATCTCCCTTCTGGAATCTTCTTTGATTGATTTATCAATCGAGGTTTTCACGCTATATGTATTGGAATTAGCCATTAACACAGCATCAACCCTGCTACTTAAATTGAGCTTGCTAAATATACTGCTAATATGCTTTTTTGTTGTCCCTTCCGTAATATAGAGCTTTTTACTAATTTCCGAATTGCTGTACCCCATTCCGATTAGCATAAAAACATCTAGTTCGCGATCACTAAGCTTTTTAAGGGCTTTTTCATCTTCTGAAATCTTGTTTAGCTTTTCCATAAGACTTGCCGAATAAAACCTTCCGCCTCTTTCCACAACACTAAGCCCATATACAATTTCATCTATGAAAGAATCCTTTAATACATATGCATCTACTCCTAATTCTTGAGCATATGAAAAATCGCTATGTCTTGAGGAGGACGTTATGATAATAGTTTTCACATTATCCTTATTGCTTTTAACCCATTTAATATAATCAAAACCACTCTCCTTACCGAGGTTAAGATCAATAAAAGCAATGTCTACTTCATTTTCCTTAGTGTAATCAATTGCTTCAAGAACAGTTCCCGTTTGCAGCAACTCTTCATCATTCCTGTAGCTTTTAATTAATGAAAACAAACCTTGTCTTGATAAGGGATGATCATCTAGTATAAGAAACATACTTTTTACCTCCTTATTAAAAGTTTTAGCGTGGCAAGCTCATAATGACAGTCGTGCCGTTTCCCGGAGCTGAATCAATATAAAACTGGCCTTTTAGTAAATTAACTATCCTATACATATTCTTGAGTCCTTGTCCGGTCTTGGGCAAGGGATTGGAAATGAACCCCATCCCATTATCCTTTATCTCGGCTTGAATGAATTCGTCATCCAATCTAATTTCAACCTGTACTTTACTGGCATTGCCATGTCTTACTGCATTGTTTACCGCCTCACATGTTACTTGATAGAATATGCTCTTTTGATTGCGGTTCATAAACTGGGTCTTCTCATCTATAGTCATATCAATAGTAGTGCCACGTATTTGTCTAAGTTCATCCATATAAAGCATTAACTTGCTAATAAAAATATCTTTGTCAGCACTATCCCAGCGCAGACCATATATTGTATCACGCAGTTCCCCAATGGTTGACTCTATCGATTTTCCAATCTGGCTTAAATGCTCCCTTAATTCAGCTTCGGCAATATCTGAATTTCTATCTTTTAAGAGGTGCAAATTGCAAGCCATTGCAAACAGCTTCTGAATTACCGTGTCATGGATTTCGCTGGCAATTCGGTTTTGCTCTTCGCTGACAATGTAATCTTCTATCATCTCTTGCAAATCGATTTCCTTAAAAACGATCCGTATAATATTAAAATAAAACTGCCTTTGTGATTCACTCTCCATTTCCACCTGATTTTGCTTGGGTGTAATTAGCATTCCAGCTAAGTTGGAGAACTTATGTATGTATTGAAATGAATAATCAGTATCGTTTATAGTGATGATCTCACTCATAGAATCATATGACTTAGCTTTGGTTAAGTTCGAAACCTTAATTATTATTTGCTCCTGATCTGCGTCTGGCAATCCGGATGACCCATAATTAGCTATTTGCTGGTCAAGGTTAAACTTCAGTACCATACAGCCCTCATGAGAAATAGTACGTTTTAGTATTTCGCATAAATCCCGCAATATTTCGGCTTGATTATTTATCGTGAATAGATTTATGGTTTCATAAAGATCGAGTAAGTGGTTTAACGCTTGCTGGCTCTTATCGGTCTCTTTTATTAAATCAGTGTTAAGATCTTGTAGAGCTTTCTGATTAGAATTTAACTCTTGGTTGTAGGTGAATAGGGTATAAAAACTCATTGCGACTACCAAAAACCCAATTCCAATATTCACGTCGATGCTTGAAATACTTTCATGCGGGTATCGATAGAGCTTGCCAATAAATGCACAGATCAAACACCAAAAGATTGAAATAGCTGTAATTAGTCGAAAGCGTTCGGTAACCATTAAGATTGTTAAAGAACTTATGAAATACCAAAAATATGGGCTAGCTAGTCCTCCGCTTAGAATAATAAATGCCCCATATGCAAGGATTTCTAAAAACAGGGTAAGAATAAATGGTATCTTAAAGGATTCTGAGATATTTTTGCGGTAAAGATAATTACCTATGAAACAAGCTGCAATCATTCCGCAAGCAATTGCAATTTTAGACCAAGATATTCTTCCAAATGGGATCAACAAATAAACTAAAGTTGATATGGATATCGAGATCAATCTACAGTTAATTGAGATCTCAATGAAATTTTTGTCTATATTTTCTAATAATTTCATTTGTTCGCCTCAAGACCGCAGAGGCAACATTGTTAGTCTCTTATTGATATCCCAACAGCTTTACTAAATAGGAACCCAAAAAACATCTTATGTTAATAATTCTGCTGCGAAAAAATTCTAACCATTCCCATTTATAACTATATTTTATTACGAAATGTAAGAAAAATAAAGCTCTATTGTACACTTTTGGGGTGCAATTTCCACCAAATAGACTAGGACCATATGGTCATTGGTCCTACTATTGTTCATTTCCAATAAAAAACTAATTTGCCTCTAACAAAATTGTTTGTAATTCTAATTCGCCTGATAAATATTACTTTAACGCTGATTAGTAAGTACTGATTCATAGACACGACCGCTTTTTACGGCCGCTATAGACAAATATATTTGTCTATATTTTCAACAAATAGAAGTATAAATATTTATCGGATTAATTTGATAAAACATTATTTGAGTATAGGAGATATATTTGCTTATTGATCCTCAATTTGGAAATAATCTTTGAATTGCTGCAGTTGTTGGCGAGTATTAATCCCTAATTTACGTTAAATCACCACTATGGCGCGTCCATACTTTTATGAGCTAAGAATAATTCATTGGTAATCTGGCATTAGTCACAGTTAGCCAACTCATGAGCTTAAGAGTTAGAAAAAGCTGATTTCAGGCAACCGGCATTACAGTTATTAACAAACTATTCATTTTCTATAGGCAATCTTCGATAATACTTATATCCTATTACAAAGGAGAAATATTTAGTGGCACTGCCTGAATTGTTTTCGAATATTTCCAAACGAGAACTAACGAAGCTTCTAGTTGAAAATACCCCTGTCGCCTATATTATTCTAGACGATAATTTTCAAATCCATTATATTAATGAACATTTCCTCAATTTGCGGAACCTGAAAATGGATGATGTTCTTGGTGAAAAGTGCTATAACCTCTCGAACGGCGGCAAGCCTTGCAATGACTGCGCAGTTCGTTTGGCTTTGAACACTTCAGAAAAACAACTCATTAATCGCAAAGATACATTGGCAGACGGCCAGGTTAGATTTATTGATGATTACGCCATTCCATTATTTCATGATGATAATACCCAACTAAAGTATATTCTTGAAATCATGGTTAACCGCTCTGACGAGTTTTTGGTGCGCGAGCAGCGTCAAAATGATTTCAAAGAGATCTTGCAGATAATGGCGAATTTGTTGGAGACTAAAGACATGTATACGGCGACACATTCAAAAAGTGTCGGCGAAATAAGCCTGCGAATCGCTGAAGTGATGAATCTGAACAGAGAAGAACTGTTTGCTATCAGTATAGCCGCTGCCCTACATGATATCGGGAAGGTTAGAATTCCATTAGGAATAATCAATAAGCCTGGAAAACTTAGTGATGAAGAATTTGCCTTGATAAAAAAACACCCCGAGATTTCTCATGAGATTATTGCGAATCTATCAGGTTTTGATAATGTAAAACAAATTGTCCGCCATCATCACGAACGTTTTGACGGGTTTGGCTACCCTGACCGAATCAGCGGCGAGAAAATTCCTCTGGGTGCTCGCATAGTGGCGGTTGCCGACACCTACGATGCCATAACCTCTACAAGAAGCTACCGAAATGCAATGAGTCATGAATATGCCTTAGAAGAAATCACTAAGAATTCAGGAACTCAATTTGATCCCTTGGTTGTGCAAGCATTATTAGAGATTTCTTGGCAAGAACAGTTGGATTACTCATTTTTAAAGCAGAAAGACGACAGTACTATTGAACGTAACATTAATAAAAACAATGCTCGAACCGAAAAACTAAAACTACCCGAAAGAGTTCCCCTGGAAAAAATATCGGAGGAATCGATGCTAGCTGAGATATTCGACAATACTCCAGTAGGGTATGTTGTTATGGATAGGTCCAAGCAAGTGCTATTCGTTAACGACTATTTTTTGAATTATATGGGGTTAACAAGAAACAATGTAATAGGTAAACGTTGTTACGAAATAAGTAATAATGGGAATGAATGTCCTCGCTGTGCAATGGCAAGATCTATGGATTCTCGATCCATGGAAGTCGAAAGAATTGAACAGATGACTAACAATGGTTTATTATGTTTTGATATGTTTGCTATGCCTTTCCCGGATCCAAAATTCAAAACTGAATACTATATTGAGATTATCATCGACAGAACCCAAGAAATCTTACTCACAAAGCAACGCGAGCAAGATTTCTATACCCTCTTTAATACTTTAACTAATCTAATAGAAGAAGCCGAATTAGATAACCCTAATGTAGCAATTCAGTTCGAGAGTATTAAGAAACGCACGGCCCGTGTATTTAGTATTTCTTAATACTAATTGACAATTATGGCATCAACCGGGCAGCTTTCCGCTGCTTCTATTGCCAATTCACTCATTTCCGGACTCAAATCATCCTGCGAAGCGACCGCCAATTCATCATCATCCATCATATAAATGGAAGGTGCAATTTCCGTGCATAATTCACAGCCAATACAAAGACTTTTATTAACTTGAGTGTTCAAGCTATACCTCCTTATTTTTCTTTCTCGAATAGTTGCCCAATTCAATAATACTTATTGTTATTTATTCAGGGCGAATTTATGCACTGGAATTCGTACTTTCTTTTTCATCACATGCATCACTTTAATGCAAAACCGTTAGTCGGCAGTCCTGCGGGCTACGAATTTTTGAGTTTCAATGAAGATTAACATTAATACTGCCAATAAAGCAATTATTCCAAAATGTGCAATATTTAAAGGGCTCAATTTAAAAATATCCCGGAGCGTAGGAACTAATACAACCGAAAGCTGTAAAGCTGTTGATAGTAAAAACGCCAGCCAGAGTTTATTATGTTCTTTAAATTTAATAGTAAAAACGCTTGATCTTTCGCTTTGAAATCCTATTGCAGCAAAAAGTTGAGTCATCGCAAGGGTAACAAACGCCATAGTAGTTCCTAGCGAAGCTGATTCATAGTAAAAATTGCCAATAACAAAGGCTGCTAGGGTCAGTATTGCTTCTACCAAGCCAACTACTAAAATGCGGCCCCATTCCTTTTTCGTGAAAAACGGGATTTTGCTGTCTCTAGGCGGGCGACGCATAACATCCGCCTCTGCCGGTTCAACCCCAAGAGCTAAAGCCGGGAAAGTATCGGTAACTAAATTAATCCATAAAATGTGGATCGGTGCTAACAAATTCCATCCTGCAATGGTAGCGACCAGTATAGCAATTACCTCACCAGCATTTGATGAAAGCAAAAAGCGAACGGTTTTATGAATATTATCAAAGATCCTTCGCCCTTCCTCAACCGCAGCCACAATGGTAGCAAAATTATCATCAGTTAATACCATGTCTGAGGCACCTTTAGACACGTCGGTTCCTGTTATCCCCATTCCTACGCCGATATCAGCCGCTTTTAAGGCCGGTGCATCATTGACTCCATCTCCGGTCATGGCTACAATTTTTCCACGTTTCTGCCAAGCTCTAACGATCCGAGATTTGTGTTCAGGGGCAACCCGAGCATAAACCCCAATCTGGGTCAACTTTTGCTCGAACTCCTCCTCCTTCATCTCTTCAAGTTCCGCCCCGCTTACAGCTATCCTGTCATCTCTTAGCATTCCCAAGTCTTTAGCAATTGCTAAAGCTGTTCCTTTGTGATCACCGGTTATCATAATAGCTGTCAAACCGGCAATCTGACATGTTTCCATGGCTGCTTTCGCTTCATCTCTGGGCGGATCTATCATACCTACTAAACCTAAAAAGTTTAGTCCTGATTCAGTTTCAGTTACACTTGCTGCATTAAAATCCAAGCTATCTTTGTAAGCAAAAGCTAATACTCGCAAAGCTTGTTCCGTCATCTTGTCGTTTTGTTGAAGTATTTCGGTCAATGCATTATCCTGCAATTCGCATAAAGACAGCATCTGATCTGGTGCACCTTTGACAAATACTCTAAACATGCCATCCGCTTGTTTAATCGCTACCGTCGATCTCTTCCTTTCGGAATCAAAAGGAATTTCGCCGTCCCGCTGTCTTGATTTTATTGAACCTTCATCCCATAGCTTCTCTTTTAGCAGATAATCGATAAGGGCTGTTTCAGTTGGATCTCCGATTAATTGACTTTCAGCTCCTAGCTGAGCATCATTACAGAAACCCATTGCTTGATATAAAAGCTCTGTATTTTCAGAATGAATAGAGGTGACTGTCATTTTGTTTTGGGTAAGGGTTCCGGTTTTATCCGAGCAAATAATCTGAGTAGAACCAAGAGTCTCAACGGCTGGCAAACGGCGAATAATCGCACCACGATCAGCCATGCGCGACATTCCCATAGCCAGGACAATAGTGACTACAGCCACCATACCTTCAGGAATTGCCGCTACTGACAAGGACACCGCAATAAAGAACATGTCGTAGGCTTCGCGTCCCCCTAGAATACCAACGGCAAATATTAAGGCGGCAATTATTAATACTCCAACTGATAAAACATTAGATATTTGGTTCAACTTTTTTTGCAGGGGGGTTGTTTCTTGGGGAGTCTGTGTTAACTGCTGTGCAATTTTCCCCATTTGAGTATTCATACCAGTGTCAACGGCGATCCCCATTCCCCTGCCATAAGTAACATTTGATCCTGTAAAGGCCATATTCAGCCGATCGCCCAGAACTGCAGAACGCTCCAATTTGACTGCGAGATTCTTTTCCACTGGTACTGATTCACCGGTTAAAGCCGACTCTTCAATTTTTAATGATGCACACTCGATTAATCTCAAGTCTGCCGGGACGCTATCTCCGGCTTCTAGCGCAATAATATCTCCCGGAACTATCTCTGCGGCTGGAATTCTCTGCATCGTACCTGCTCGGATTACCCGAGCAAAGGGAGCCGCCATGTTTTTAAGTGCCTCTAAGGCAGATTCCGCTTTTGCTTCTTGTATCGTCCCCAGGATGCCGTTTAAAATAACCACGAAAAGAATAATTGCAGCATCTATATGTTCCCCCGTCCACCAGGAGATCAATGCTGCAATTATTAAAACCCAAATCATAAAATCCTTAAACTGATCCAATAGTATCGCTAAAATCGTTTTCGATTTTGCCTCAAGTAGTTTATTCTCTCCGAAGATAATTCGCCGTTCTTCAACTTGCTGCTGTTCTAAACCATCTTTATTCGACTCACAGTCTGCCCAAATTTCTTCAATTGATTTACAATGCCAATCTTTGTTTTCTATTTGATTATTCATTTCTCCCCCTTATCACTCTCAATTAAGTATTTGATTTTATACTACATCATTTATGTGATAATTACCAAGTCAGCAAAAGCTTGGTAATTTGAGCTTTGCTTCAGTACTATCATATAGTTAGTTATATTAACTATCTACCATTAATATGAAGAATTACAAAACAGTTATCAGTGAATCGCCATACCAATTCTAATTTATAGGTATTTATAAACCAAAAAATAATGGCTCACACTGCCTGCAAGGACAAAAATGTGAAAGATTTCATGAAACCCAAAATGAGGAATTCTAAGTCGCGGCCATTTTACTGCATAGATTATTGCTCCAAAGCTGTAAAAAAAACCACCTAAGATTAAGAGAATTAAGCCGGGCATAGCAATAGTTTTCGAGATTGGCCAAATTGCGACCACAACCATCCAGCCCATGATAATATAAGTTAATGTCGACAACCAACGCGGGGCATTAAACCAAATAATTTTGAAGATTATTCCTAATACCGCCATAACCCATGCCACCGTCAGTATTGTCCATCTCCACCATCCTTCTAAAATCATCAAACACATGGGGGTATAAGTTCCAGCAATCAAAACATATATCATCATGTGGTCTACACGGCGCAGAATATTAATCACTTTTTCCGGTACGCTCAGCAAGTGATAAACACTGCTCGCCAGATATAAAACCAAAAGACTAAAACCGAAAACAAAGTAACTAATATAATACTTGGAATTTGCGCCCTCAGGAATACTTTTGAACAATGCATATGTTCCAATAATGGCAAGAATAACTCCCAATAAATGGCTGAACGCGCTTACCGGCTCCCGAGGATGGAGGATTTTGACTAAATGTTTGAATTTTTGCATCAACTTCGCGCCTTATCCTTTCACATAATTATAGCCATATATTAACTATTTCTAATACTAATACCATTGTAGATTTCCCGTTCACTTATTGCAAGAAACACAAGTGAAATAGATATATCTAAATTTTTTTCTGCAACAAACGATTACTATAACAAGTTGCATGTTTTTAATAATTATTTAAGCTATATGTCCTTTATTGTTTGATCTATTCGTGCAATTAAGGTATAATATTGGAAACACCTGGAGGGTTCACATGGTTAAAAAAGAATATATTGTTTACCTGGTTTTTATTACGATGGCATCTGTGCTTTTAGGAATGACTTTTGCTTTTCTGAAAGACTTCCCTACTTTTGTTCAAGAAATATTACAGTCGGATTCAGCCTCAAATATTAAAGAGGAAACCACCAAAGAAAAAGAAACAATAAATAATGCTGATCAACAGAATATTTCAGCTAAAAAAATGTCTGCTTCGGACTCTGAATCCCAAGTGTTGACAAAACAAGAGATCGAAGAAATCAAAAGCATGATCGCCAGCCTTGGAATTGAATCTGATAGCAGCTTAAGCGAAGCCTTGAAACAATATCAGGAAACAAAAGCTTTAGACGCAAATGGTATTCTAACTTTGGAAACTCTGGATGCCATTATCAAAGATATGACTATTAAGCGAACAGCTTCTTTATAATAAAGCATATGACTATATCTGCTTAAGCAGGTATTGCCATTTCGAAGCGCCACCGCACTGACGGCGAAGTTGACAGAGTTTCATTGCGGAAATTTTATTGTTTTGCCTTGTATATGCCCAGAATGCTCCCTTGATTGACTTTCTCCCTTCCGATTGATATAGTAAAATTAATTCACATTTAGTGACACATTTTAAAGTGAATCAATTAATTCTATTGCCGAATTAATTGGGGTGATGAAAGGAGCTATAAGCTAAAATGTTTATTTATACACCGCATGGCGTGTGTTCTAATGAGATCCATGTGAACATTGATGATAAGAACAAAATCGAAAACATTCAGGTTATCGGAGGATGCCCGGGAAGCCTGATTGCCTTGTCAGAACTCTGTAAAGGGCAAGACGCAACCGCGATTATTCATAAGCTGCGGGGAATTTCCTGCGGCAAACGAGAAACATCCTGTCCCGACCAACTATCTTACGCGCTAGAGGCTGCATTGCAAACTGATAAGGCTGACAAAACTGTTAATTTAGCACCAGAAATTAGCAAACCCAAGCAAATGTTCGCCATAAGTACGAAATAATAAATGGCAAATAGATAAGAATTTGTTTTCTTTTTACTCAATGTATTAACGAAAAACTTTTTTCAGGCAAAACACAATAATTTGATGAGTGCTTTTAAATGCAGGCTTTTTGACGAAATCAGATTCGATGACGACAAAAAGCCTGCAAAAAAGGTTTTTAGAAAATTTGTTTCCACACTTTTCCTGGATATTTAAGAATTGATATTTGAAGTATTGCTCCCGCAGTTCTTTTCACCTAGTATTTATAGTATTTTCGCATTGCCTAAATAGACTATTCCTCTTTGGGTGTCAATAGTTACTATCATATTGTCCTGTAGTAATTCGGTTGCGTTTTTAGCTCCTACAACTACTGGTATTCCTGCATTAAGACCAAATATTGCAGCATCTGAAGTAAGTCCACCTTGCTCCGCGATTACTGCTCCAAATAAGTGCAAATAATCTGCAAATTCCGGTGTTGCAGCTACTGTCACCGCAATATCATTTGCCTCGACTTTATTTAGATCACCCGGTTTCAAAATAATTCTTACTCTGCCGCTGATCGGCTGGCTTCCAATACCCATTCCTTGTACTATTATTTCACCTATTACATGAACCTTCATCATATTCGTAGCTCCCGAGATACTTGCCGGCATACCTGCACATAGTACTACTCTGTCCCCCATTTCTAAGTATCCGCTTTCTATACTGCTGCTAATTGCATATTCAAATAATTCATCAGTGTTATTTGTTTCCGGTATTATCACTGGATATACTCCCCAGACAAGTGCCATTTTATTTATTACGCTTGGTTGCGCGGTTGCTGCAATAATTGCAGCTTGGGGACGATGTTTTGCCAGAAGCTTGGCGGTATGGCCACTATAGGTTATCCCAATTATTGCAGAAATATTAAGTCCCATGGCTGTTGCACAACAAGCATAACTAATAGCATCTGTAATAGAACCATAACTCCCTTGTTGTCTTTTTTTCAGCATTTCTTCATATGGAAGAGCATCTTCTGTGCGTTGCGCTATGCGGGCCATAGTTTCGACCACTTCGACCGGATACTGCCCGGCTGCGGTTTCACCAGACAGCATAATAGCATCAGCACTTTCGAAAACTGCTGTCGCAACATCAGAAACCTCTGCTCTTGTAGGCCTAGGGTTTTGAATCATCGACTCCAGCATCTGAGTAGCTATTATTACTAATTTTCCTTCCAAACAGCAAGAAGATACAATTTGTTTTTGAACCAATGGAACTTCTTCCGGCGGAATTTCTACTCCCAAATCGCCGCGAGCTACCATAATCCCGTCAGCAACTTTTATTATTGATTCAAGATTATTGACCCCTTGCTGGCTTTCAATCTTAGCAATTATATTTATATTAGAATCAGCTTTCTCGAGCATCCTCCTGATTTCAAGCACATCCTCAGCTCGGTTAACAAATGATGCTGCAATAAAATCAACTTCATTATTAATTCCGAAAAGTATGTCTTGCTCATCTTGAGCACTCAGGAATGGTAAGTCAATTGCAATTCCGGGAAGATTGACTCCTTTTTTGTCACCTAATTCCCCTCCATTGACGACTTTGCAAATAATATCTGTCGCGGTTTTGTCAGTCACCTGCAGGCTAATCAAACCATCTGCAAGTAGAATATTATCATCAATGCTGACATCATCTACTAATGCGGCGTAACTAATGCTTACTTCACTCTCATTGCCAATTATATTCCTGTTGGTGAGTACAAAGTTTTGTCCAGGCTTTAGCATGGCTTTGCCGGTCTCTAATTTGCCGGTTCTGATTTCTGGCCCTTTAGTATCCAGCATTATTCCAATCGGCTTTGCCGTGTTCATAGCAGCTGCTCTTATGTTTTTTATCCTCTGCAAGTGCTCTTCATGGCTCCCATGGGAAAAATTTAAGCGAGCTACATTCATGCCTGCGCTGATCATTGCTTCAATTATTTCAATTTTTTCACTTGCCGGTCCGATCGTAGCGATTATTTTGGTATGTCTCATTAACTTTACCTCATTTTAATGATATTTAGGTGGCCAGAATCTCTGCTAACTTAACCATGTCCCTTTTTAGGGGCAATTTTTCTTGCCATAAATGTTCAATCGGAATAGCGATATTATTATTAGTGCTTAATTTAGCAATCACTATGTTTCGTTTACCGGCAACTATGCCATCAATTGCTGCTTTACCCATTTCTGATGCCATTAGGCGATCTACCGCGGAAGGCGTACCACCTCTCTGAACATGACCTAGAATTATGACTTTAATATCTGTTGCCAGACGTTCAGACAGCAGGCTCCTGATTCGTTCTGCCGGACCAGCACCCTCCGCCACCACGATAATATTGTAGAGTTTACCGCGCTGTGCTCCCTTGAGTATCTTCTCAACAACTAAATTAATATCCGTCTTGATTTCAGGAATTAGAATGGACTCTGCTCCACCTGCCACCCCGGCGCTAAGTGCTATTTCCCCACAGTTTCTGCCCATTACTTCAATAATAAATACTCGGCCATGACTAGATGCCGTATCTCGGATTCGATTTATTGCTTCTAAAACGGTATTGACCGCGGTGTCAAACCCAATCGACTGCGTCCCATTGATGTCATTATCAATGGTTGCCGGTATACCTATTATATTAATGCCTAACTTAGATAATTCATGACCGGCTCGCAAACTACCATTACCACCGATGATAATCACATTTTCAATTCCACTTGCTTGCAAACGTTCAAGTGCTTGTCTACGCCCCTCAAGCTGCATAAATTCACGAGAACGAGAAGTATGCAGAATAGTCCCGCCTCTGTGGATAATATCTGCAACAGAACCTAAGGACATTGCACGCCAGTCACCTTGAATAAGGCCCTTAAGACCGTTTTGTACTCCGTACACGCTAAAGCCGCAATAAATCCCCGCTCTAACAACAGCTCTAATTGCAGCGTTCATTCCCGGGGCATCTCCGCCACTAGTTAGCACTGCAATTTTTTTCAAAATTAAAGTTCCTCCTTGCAAAGGTCAGGTGATATTGCCCAGCTTATAACTTAGTCCCGGTTAAATAGCTCTTATTAGGAGCTATATTCACTCTGTAGGGAACCATAGCGGTGGGTTATCTCGGCCCGCCCTCTTATTTTTACTGCCGAAGTAAATTCAGTGAATTGAAATATCATTACTTCGCCGCGATCTAGTTTTTCCGTATGATTAAATTTTGTATCTTTCCCTCGGCTTAACCCGATTATTGTAACCCCTTTTTCCAATGCTTTTACTACAATATAGTCTTCTCCAAATCGCTCTGAATTCATACTTTTTCACCCCGCAATTATTATCAACTAAACCAAATGTTATTTTTCCCACATAGTTGGCCGAGCTCCCTCTTTAAGCTCTGACTTGCCTGTGATGAATAACTCTCATTTAAAGCAATAGTTTTCCCTGTTGCTAAATACACGATCACATCAAGGTCACCTGAAAATTTTTCCAAAATGTTAAGTATTCTGCTCCGAATGTTATCTTCATTACGCTGCGATGAGATACGGATGTTTAGCTGGCTTAATCGCTTGGGTATCTCTATGGCTCTGCGCATAATAATCTTGGGAACATCGTCATTGGCATTATACACTCCCTCGATAATTAAAGAATTATCGGTATTTAATTTATTGGCATATTGCTTTAATGTATTGGCAAAAACCATAACTTCAACCTTGCCTGTGAAATCCTCAAGTTCTATCCGGGCATATGGATCCCCTTTGCGGCTGAATTTTTTCTCGATGGTTGTTATTATCCCGGCTACCCTGACATAACCCTCATCCATGTCATTAAGTTCACTAATTCCGTGAGTTATAATTAAGGACCAGGTATTCTTGATTGGATCCAATGGATTGCCAGAAATATAATGGCCGATAACTGCTCTTTCTTTTGATAATTTCTCCAGCAGAGGGTATTCTCCCCTTACACCGGGAGTAGGCTCTTCAGGCATAATTGCATTATCCGGAAACAGCGAAATCTGATTACTCGCTTCGATTAGTTTTAGCCCCGCTGCAGAAATCATACAATCTTCCATTATTGCAATAGTCTCCAATCGGCTCATTCCTAGATTATCAAAGCAGCCTGCGAGTATCATGTTTTCAAGCATTCTTTTATTAATATGGTTTGAATCAACCCGGCAGCAAAAGTCTAGTAATGATTTAAAAGGCCCCTTCTTTCTTTGTTCCACTATCTCCTTTACCGTATTATGTCCCACGCCTTTTATAGCGCAAAGCCCATAGCGGATGCTCTTGCCATTTACTGTAAAGTTTTCGAAACTGTCATTAATCGAGGGGGGAAGTATATCTATTCCAAGTTTTTGGCACTCTTTTAAATAAAAAACAATTTTTTCTTGATTATCGATCACACTGCTTAAAAAAGCACACATATATTCGATTGGATAATGGGTTTTAAGATAAGCAGTTTGGTATGAAATCATAGCATAAGCTGCTGAATGCGATTTATTAAAGCCATAACCGGCGAAGTTCTCCATTAGATCAAAAAGCCTGCTGGAGATACTGCTTTCAATTCCTTGTATTGAAGAACCCACTATAAAACTCTGCCGCAAAGCACTGATTTCTTCCGGCTTCTTTTTACCCATGGCTCTTCTTAGAACATCAGCTTCTCCCATCGTAAATCCTGCAATCTGACTGGCAACTTGCATAACTTGCTCTTGATATAGAATTACGCCATAAGTTTCCTTAAGAATAATCTCTAAACTGGGATGGAGATAAGTAATTTCATTGCGTCCATGTTTTCGATTAATGAAATCTTCAACCATTCCGCTGCCCAAAGGACCCGGCCGATATAAAGCAATAATTGCAATAATGTCTTCAAATCGGTTGGGCTTCATTTCCGACAAAATCCGCCGCAGACCATCGCTTTCCAATTGAAATACTCCAATGGTCTCAGCATTAGAAAAGAGCTCATATACCTTTTGGTCATCAAGAGCTATACTATCTAAATTAATCTCCACTCCTCGATTATCAGCGATTATCTTGACTGCTCTATCCAATACGGTTAGGGTCCGCAGCCCAAGAATATCCATCTTAAGCAGACCAATCTTTTCGACTGTTTCCTTGGGAAACTGAGTTACTATATGACCATCAGTAGTTTTTTGCAAGGGAAGCAGACAATCCAACTCTTCTTTGCCGATTACTACTCCGGCCGCATGAATCGATGCGTGGCGGGGCATGCCTTCTATTGCAAGTGCTGCATCGATTATTCTTCGAGTATCGTAATCATTTTCATAAGCTAAGCTCAAATCAGGAATGATTTTCAGTGCTTTATCAATCGTAATGCCAAGCGTTGCCGGAATCATTTTCGCAATTTTATCAACGGCAGCATAAGAGACATTCATTGCCCTGCCCACATCTTTTATCGCAGCGCGTGCAGCCATTGTCCCAAAAGTTATGATCTGAGCAACTTTGGCTGAGCCATATTTTTCTACTATATAATCAATAATTTGATCTCTTTTCTCGAAACAAAAATCTATATCGATATCAGGCAAAGATATCCTTTCCGGGTTCAAAAATCGTTCGAATATGAGTCCGTATTTTAAAGGTTCAATGCTGGTGATTCCTAATATATAAGATACAATACTGCCGGCTGCTGACCCTCTTCCCGGTCCTACAGCAATGCGATTCTTCTTTGCCCAATCAACTAGATCTGCCACTATGAGAAAATAGCCGGCAAATCCCATGCGAATTATCATGTCTATTTCGTATTTCATTCTTTGTATAGCTTGCTGATTTTCCTCTGAGTATTTTGCCTTAAATGCGTTTTCCACCATATCCCGGAAATAATCTTCAATACTATTTCCTGCAGGGATTTCAAAACTTGGAAGGTGGAAGTCCTCAAACTTGAACTCAATATTACAACGATCTGCGATTTTATATGTATTATCTATTGCTTCGGCTGCATAAGAAAATATTGCTTCCATCTCCGAGCGCGACTTGAAATAGAATTCTTTGCCGGGAAACCTCATGCGGTTCTCCTCGTCCACATAAGTGCCGGTTTGAATACAGAGCAAAACATCGTGAATCTCAGCATCTTTTTGCTCCATATAATGTAAATCATTAGTGGCTACCAGCGGAATACCTAATTCTTTGCTAATTTTCAACAAGCCGTCGCATACGATGCGCTCCTCTGGCAGACCGTGGTCTTGAAGCTCAAGATAAAAGTTCTGAGGTCCGAAAAGTTTAGCATAATAACGCGCTACCTCAAGCGCTCCTTCATAGTCTTCCATCAATAGCTTTTGCGGAATCTCGCCTCCAACACAAGCGGACAAAGCAATTAGCCCTTCATGATATTCTTCCAAAAGTTCTCTATCGATGCGGGGTTTGTAATAAAAGCCTTCAATAAACGATTTGCTAACAAGTTTTACCAGGTTGCTGTACCCTTGATTGTCTTTACATAACAGGATTAAGTGAAAGGTGTTGTCATCAATTCTTGCTGTTTTTGAAAAGCGGCTTCTTGGGGCTACATACATTTCACAGCCAATGATCGGTTTGATCTTTGCTTTTAATGCTTCTTCATAAAAATCAATAACTCCATAAAGAACTCCATGGTCAGTTATTGCAACTGCCGACATATTCTGCTCTTTAGCTTTTGCAATCAGAGATTTAATTCTGCAAGCGCCGTCTAGTAGACTATATTCAGTATGGTTATGTAAATGAACAAAGTCACTGCTATTTACTATTTCACTTTTCACAATTTAATCATTTTTCCCCTTCTCTTAACCGCTTGGCCACTATTCCACCAACTTGGCCACAGGTTCTATTCGATAATGATCCCCATCCGGAAAGCTCAATCTGCTCCCATATTCCCAGTTCTTTTGCAACCTCTATCTTTAATAAATCTCTCTTGGTCAGTGGTTTATTTTTCTTATTAGCCATAAGTTCTCCTTACAGTGTCAAATTTTATTAAAAAACTCATCGAGGTCAGCAATACTACCTCGCCAATCCGGTTTAAAGCCTAAATCCCTCTCAATGATTAAATCCTCAACCAAAAACGTCTTCATTCCTGCTTGACCTGCAATTAGATCTTCACCGGTATCATTACCAATCATCAGACATTTACGGGGATTTACTTTTAGTAACTCAGCTATTTCTTCATAGTATTTGGGATTTGGCTTGCAAAAATGCATAATTTCATTCGAAGTTATGAGATCAAAATGAAAATGATCAACTCCCGCCCAATTCAGGCGATGGGCTATGGCTAATAATGGAAATATCGCATTGGTAGCAATTGCAATCTTTGAACCTTTTTTGAAAGCTTTTTCAACTATTTGTGCAGCCAAGCTGAATCTTCGGCAGTGCTCTTTAAGACTCGGAAAGCGATTTTCGTAAAAGTGATTAAAAAAGAATTGGCTAGATTCAAAAGTGTATTCCCAATCTGAGTGAAAGTCTTCCATGAAAGCCTCTTCATTGGTGTGTGAGCCATTATTATTTATCATCGCTTCCGTAGATTCGATAACTTTTTTCACAAAGCGCTCTGCCGGCAACCCCTGCTTATGTGCGGCACTAAACATTTCCTGAAAATAAAACTCCAGGAATACATCTATATTAACATTTAACAATGTCCCGTCGAGGTCGAAAAGAATTGCATCAAACACTTATTCACCTTCTTTATTGTCAATAACAAGCTTACGCTAAAAAATAGTCAGATTTTTTATTATTTAATCAACATTATAGTTAATATTTGCAGCAAATAAAATATTAACTAATTTCTTTGCAAAAATTTATAGAATAAGAAGGAATTATTGTAAAATTATAGAAGTATTATTTATCTTTTCAAAATAGAAAGGTGGAGACACAATGTTTTTGACATTTTTAAACAAGTCAGCCGCAACCCATGCTGATCCTTCGCTTTTAAAGTCGTATACCCCAGCTCAGGTATTATCTTACTATTATAATGGCTCTTTATACTTAGGTTCAGATTTTTTCCAAACTCTTCTAAATCTTAATGAAGATGAAGTAGAACAGTCGGATTCTATCAGAGAATGGATAAATTTTGTTGGTGCTGATCTAGAAGCATTTGATGATTTGGTCAGTTTTAGTGAAAATGAATATCTATATAATCTCGGACCATTCTATTATCCAATGGCAAATTCCCGTATCTATTTCACTAAAGCTGTCATCCCTGCAGAGAATAAAATAACTAAAGAAGATTTAGATATCCTTGAAAACCTTCAGGTTTTACAGCCATTAAACCCGATTATTCAAGCATCTAACAAAAGTAAGAAAGTAAACAAAAAGAATAATAAGGCATTCGATGACTTACTATTTGAAATAAATCAATGCTTAGCTGCCTTTAATGAAAGCGAGCGCCTAAACAAACAGTTAAACTTTCTTAGAAAGCATTTAGATAATCGGACAGCAGTATTAAGAGACAAAGAGATAAAACCCATGGAGCCGGATAATGTTCCGGTCAAACCGCAGAAGGAAGAATGGACAGCGCCAAAAGCTTCAATAAAGTCTACTCTTTTAAGTATCGCCGGTAAGAAAAAAGACAATGAACAAAAATTCAAAGATTTCAATCATGAAATCAAGGTTTACTATATTCGCTACCGCGAGTATGAGAAATCCTGCGATCGTTTCAAGAATGCTCTGCTTGATTGGCCGAATCATCGCACTATTTTTATTGGCAAGTGCCAGCGGGAAGCTGATAAAATTAAAGAAAAGATGTTATTTGTTCAGCATCAACTAAAAACATGCAACTCAGTCCTAAGTACTTCTGCTATTCATGCCAAATATCAGGATCAAAAAATTCTCAGTAATTTCAAAGAATACTTAGAAACTGGAAGAGCCAGCGATATTCAAGCATGCATGAACATATATGAAGAAGAGAAACTTTGGCATGAGTTAAGAGCAGGGCAAGAGCGAATTGAAAACACTATATATTTCATGCAAAATGAAAACGAACATGTTTATGTAGCTCAACAACATATGAATCATTTGCTCGAAGAAAAGAATTATAAAGAACTCCTTAAGGTATAAATTCTATTCGGGCTTCCGGTTTTAGAAATAATCGATAAGCAAGCATCCCGGTAATAAAACCACCGATATGTGCCCAGAAGGCTATACTGCTATAGCCTTCTCCTCCTAACAAGGAAAAGGCCCCGCCCCATAACTGTGACAATGCCCAAAACCCGAGAAATATCCAGGCCGGTAAGGGGAGAATAAAAAATGGAGGAATAAAGGTCAATACTCTTGCTTTTCTGAACATCATAAAATAGGCCCCCATCACTCCGGCAATTGCGCCGGATGCCCCTACAACAGGAATACTGGAGCTGGGAAACATCAAGCAGTGTATAAGGGCAGCGCACAGGCCACAAACCAGATAGAACAGAACAAAGCGCACTTTGCCCATTTTGTCCTCAAGGTTATCACCAAATAGCCACAAGCTCCACATGTTACCAATAACATGCATCCAACCACCATGCAAAAACATATATGTTATCAAAGGGAGCATTCCATTTTGATTTTTAGCCAAATTATTAAAACTTGAGGGAATCAGACCCCATTGCTCCACAATTAAATCCATGGCTTCATAACCAAAAGTTAATTGAAAAAAGAACACTACTAGATTCAAGGCAATAATACTGAGGGTAACACTTGGAAATGTTGAACTCGGTGTACTGTCCCTTAAAGGTATCATGATCTATCCCCCACCGTTTTTTAAAAAATTTAAGTAAGTTTATTCTTTGCTAACCTAAGCCATTTAATTAAATTTATTTTGTCAAAGCACTTCTGGGTAATAAATAGCCTTTAATTATAAATAATATCATAGTTCATTTAATGTTTTCAGCGGTTACTTCTATAAATAACTTGCTCGATGCATTTCAATTCTTGCTTTTTTGAAAAAAAGTAAGCAAAATCGATTATGTTAATCTAACTCAAAAAAAACTCTCGATATTATTAATTCCGCTGACCTCATAACCTGTACCTTTCTTTTGGCGCAAAAGAAAGGTACCAAAGAAAACTGCCTGCGCAATGAAAAACCTAAACATTTCCCGAAACTCGGCCTGCGCACCTTTTGGGGCGCAAAACTCGACTACGTCTCAAACAGGCGCCCTATTCGTGCTCGGCTTTCGTTTGGTAAATGGTAATAGGGCTTTTCAGATGCTTCGGCGACAGGGGACCGGAAGGGATTATTCGTTCCCCCAATACTGAGCGTTGTGAATATAATTGGTGACAGTAAGCTGGCGAAGGGATGAGCACGAAAAAGGCATCCTGTTTGAGGCGCAGCCGAGTTTGGATGCCGTGCAAGGTGCGAAGCGCGAGCTGCTAAATGTCCAATTTATTCACGCGAAAAAAGTTTTTTGGGTACTTTTTTTGAAAAAAGTACCAGAATCGATTATGTTAATCTACCTCAAAAACAATTCTCGATATTATTAATTCCGCTGACCTCATAACCTGTACCTCGTATTAAGATTTGAAATTGATTGTCAGCTTCCCATCATCCCATGAGATGAATCTATTATGTTTGGTGACAGATGGGACTTTTCCATCAACTACAACATCACCCGTTCTAAAATATGTCGAAAATGCTACCATAGTCGGCTGATAGCTCCCGCTATTGGCCGGTTATGCATTTTAGATAAATCAAAGGAGGTCTACTATGAAAACATAAACCCTACCCCTTATCGAAATGGGCATTCCCGCTCCGTCAGACGAGACAGGCAAAAACAAGATAAACCCTGTGGTTGGGACGATGACCCTGCCATTTTCCGAAATGCTCGGTCCATCGACAGGCGGCGATATGAACCCTCAAGCCGCTTTTATGCGCACGCTATTCAGTACCACCCCGAAGAATCCCAAGATACTCCGCATAGGCAAATGTTCTATTTCGGCTCGTCTCATTAGACTGCACAAGAATACCAGCCCCAACCAATCTATTGACGGCGCTTGAAACTGTGTTGAATGCCATTCCAAGCGCTTCGGCCGTTTTTTTGATTTCAATGATTGGGTTTGCTTCGAGATAAGCTAATACCTGACCTGCTGATTTAGCTGCGCGGCCCATACCATCAACAACAGCTATATTTTTATCGTGCAGCAAGGTGAGTTTATCAATCGTTTCGGTTGCATCTTTGGCCGACTCATAAATGGCCCGCAGAAAAAACTTTACCCATTGCTCATAATTATTTTTGTTGCGCACTTCCGTCATGCGGTCGTAGTATTCAATGCGGTTTTGCTTCAAGAAATATGAGATATAGAGTGCCGGGGTAGTCAGCAAACCCTTTTGTATCAAAAAGAGCGTGATAAGCAAACGCCCGATTCTCCCATTACCGTCAAGGAACGGATGAATGGACTCAAACTGATAGTGAATTAGTGCTGCCCGAATTAGTATATCGAGGTCGTCGTCAGCGTTCATGTATTTCTCAAGGTCAGACATACCTTCAATCATATCAACAAGTGCAGGGGGGATATAACGAGCAGTTTTCAATGTGCAACCTGCGCCGCCGATCCAGTTTTGCGACGCCCGAAACTCGCCGGGATTTTTATCTTGGCCTCTCACGCCTTGCATCAGCACAGCGTGCGTTTCTTTGATGAGGCGATTACATAACGGCAACTCTTTTAAGCGATCGATTGCAAAATCGGTCGCTTTAATATAGTTGATGACATCCGAGACATCACGATTTGTGTTTTCGTCCAGCATCGGGTCGAGTACATCCTCAAGCGTCGCCTGTGTGCCTTCGATCTGTGAGGACATCAGCGCCTCTTTGCGTACATACATAGAAACAAACAAGTTCACATTCGGACTCCTTGTTGCCAGCCCCTCCAACAGCGCAATCTGCTTATTAGCATTCACCAGCAGATCGACCATCTCACTATCAAGCTCAATAACTGGGTTTGGCGGCAGCGGTGAGGGAGTAAAGGATTTATAGGCGGATTCACCTGAAAGATTTGTTTTGTATTCACCAGCACGTTTGCCCATGCGGTTCACCTCTACTTGAAATATTATTATTAATAATAATCTCGCTATTTCAAATTGTCAATAAAAATTGAAATAATCCCGTCGAGGTATTGACAATGTTTCAGTTTCTTTTTCACTCTCTTATAATGCTTATTGGTTTCTCAGGCATTGTCGAGGACCAGTATCTTAGAGGGAGGAGGAAAGGAAAATGAACCGTCAACTGGAAATAGAGCAGGCATACAGTCAATTCTTTGCAGCATATCCCGACGTGTTGGACGTCAAGCAACTAAGTGAGATACTTGGTATATGAGAAAAGACAGCGTATTCTATGCTGGAAAAGCAAGAAATTCGCTGTCTTAGGATTGGACGACTTTATCGGATTCCAAAATTGTATTTGATCCAATATCTTGGTTTGATGCCAGCAGAAAAATAAAAGAATAAAAAATGCAACACCTACTGAAAAAGATGATTTGATCTTTTATAATCGGATCGTCAATAGTAGGTGAAATCATCTGTGTGAATGGAGGATATACATGAGAACAGGTCACAGAGCGAGCCGGAGGCGAAGCGTCTTGCCACGGCGCTTGAAATCTATGTCACCGGCTCCCTCAACGTGTTCAACCACCGTACCAATGTGGACATCCGCAACCGGCTTGTGTGCTACGACATTAAGGAGTTGGGCAACAACCTTAAAAAGCTAGGTATGCTGATCGTCCAAGACCAAGTGTGGGGGCGCGTCACGCAGAACCGCGCACAAAAACGCTCCACGCGCTACTACATTGACGAGTTCCATCTTCTTTTGCGGGAGCCGCAGACCGCCGCCTACTCGGTAGAATTATGGAAGCGGTTTAGAAAATGGGGCGGCATCCCCACCGGCATCACGCAAAACATCAACGACCTTATGCTTTCACCCGAAATCGAAAACATCTTCCAAAACAGCGATTTTGTGTATATGCTCTCGCAGGGCAGCAGCGACCGGCA
>JAVBKS010000006.1:0-18755 GCA_031553935.1 Syntrophomonadaceae bacterium | reverse complement strand
CTCTCCAACAATATGGTGCTTCTAATAATTTTATGAAATACTAATCGATGCGTTTTTTCTTAGAAGCCGAGAATTTTATTTGCAAATCAATATTTCCCTTTCAAAATTTTTTATCTATTTCGTAGTTCTTCTTTCTTTTGTATATCATAAATTGGTGCGGAATTAAGGTTGTATACGGCTTGAGCATCCCCAGAGGGAGATAAAGCCAGAAAAACCAAAAACCGCGCAAGCTGCGCGGTTCAGTAATTTCAACTGGTCGGGGCGACAGGATTCGAACCTGCGGCCTTCTGATCCCAAATCAGACGCGCTATCAAGCTGCGCCACGCCCCGAACTTTTTTATAATAACACTGTGATTGGGGTTCTGTCAATTTGACTATGGATCAATATCATTGTTTTTTTGGTTTACTGCTTTTTGCATTGCGATGTAAGTAGCATTTCCTACAATTCCATCATCTTTTTGCCCGTTGGCCTGTTGAAACTCTTTAATGGCCCTTTCAGTTTTACTTGAAAAGGTGCCGTCAATAGATGATTTATAATAGCCCAATGATTTTAAGATTCGCTGCACAGCTTGCACTTCTGAACCGCTGCTCCCCTTTGATAGTATTTTTCCTGTATATGCTTTACCGATTATTGTTATAGGAGTGCCGATAGGAGTTAAATCGTATAGGTGTATTACGTCAGGGTTTAGCAGACGCAAACAGCCATGTGACAGTGCTTTAGAAACAGATTTGGGATTATTCGTTCCATGAATTCCATAACCGCCCCAGGGAATATTGAGGCGCATCCAGCGGGCTCCAAAAGGGCCGCCTGGATTTACAGCCTTTTGGACTATCTTCCAATGGCCAAGAGGCGTCGGGGTTTGGGATTTGCCAACACCGACCGGGTATACTAAGCTGGAATTTTCAGATGAGTAATAAAGCTTACGCTGATCAACATCTATAGTTATTTTGGGCGTAGCAAATTGGGTAATTTCCGAGTCTTTATTTTCTGGAATCAAAGGTTTTATCACGATTTCTTCTGGAGCAGCATCGCTGTTTAGTACTAACCAAGTGTTGGGGTCAGCAATTCCATCTGCATATAAGTTATATCTTTTTTGAAAATCTATCAAACCCTCGGAAGTACGAGAACCGAAAATTCCATCAATGCTTCCCGAGAAACAGCCGGCATGTTTCAACATTGTTTGAAGTTGAAAAACATCCGGGCCTTCTAGTAAAGGCTTTTCTAAACGCAAAAGCCGGCTACAATATAGCATTTCTGTCAGCCCCTCTCATACTTTATTAGATAATATGGAAAAGTTTTTAAAACTTGACTACAAAAAAACAGTAAATTTTGGAAGGAAAAAAGACAGGTTCGGAGAATTTAAAAGTAAAATAATGTAAAGGATGTGAATACATGGAGGGGGTAGTTGGGAATCAATTTGAATTCGGACGAACTATTCGTGAGATGATCAAAGTCAATGATATTAGTAATGCTATAAGTAAGATTGTAGAAAATAGCGAACTGGATAATGATGTAAGGTTGCTGAATCATCAAGCACATTGCAGTTTCGTACTAGGAGACTTTCAACAAGCCACTGAATTATGGAGCCGGGTGCTAAAACTTGATCCGAAGAATGTAAAAGCGACAATGAGTTTATCGGAGATCAATAGTCCATCATTTCAGGCTTGGCTAAAAAGATTTCGCGATGCGATTGATTGTATGGAGAATAAGAATTATGAAAAAGCAGTAATTATTTTACGAGCTTTGTTGGAAGAAAAAGAGGGAATTATCGCGGTATATCAACTTTTAGGCATAAGCTATTTGGCGTGCGGGGATCACAATAATGCTAGGAAGATTTGGAGCAAAGGTATGGCAATTGATCGCTCGAACCCTTTGCTGCAAAAGTACTTGGGAATATTTGAAGACAAAGCGCAACATCTTCCGGTGACTGAAGAGATCAAAAGAGAAATCGCATTTGACTTTAGCAAGAGCCTAAATGGGGCCAAATGTAAGCTTAGCCTTAAAAAGGCCTTAGTGGCAGCTTCAATTGTTGGCATTGCGTTTTGCTATCCACTATACAAAAAGCCAGATATTTCTTTCAGTGTAGTGGATCCGAGCTTTAACAATGAGTCATGGATTGCTGTGGCGCCAGCTATAGAAGTTTTTGCACTTGATGGCAAGCAGCAGGAAGTAACAGCTGGTTCCGCTTTGCATAATGATCAGGCCATAGAGTCTAGTGAGTTGGCATTAATAGACGAGAATCATAGCAATGAATTAAGCAATCAAGAGGCAATTAATTTTGATGAGCATAGTATATACTCAAGTGGGATGTCTGCTTATCGATCAAAAGACTGGAATACTGCGATTGAGCAATTATCAATTGTAACAAAAATGAACACTGGTAACTATATTAATAGAGAAGCCCTTTATTACTTGGCAAGAGTTTATTATCTTAACGCTGAGTGGGAAGCGGCGATCAAGCATTTTGAGATCTATTTAGACAAATTCCCTGATTCTATCTATTATGATGACAGTTTATACTTTTTGGGACGGATAAATAATCTGATTGGCAATCGGGAAAGTGCCCGTAATATATTTTTAAGCTTGAAGAACTTTGATTCCAGCAGCACCTATCTAACCGCCGAAGATGCTGTAGATGTACTGAGGAATAATTAAGGGTACAAGGATTGAATAGTTAGAAGATGGTAATGCTAATAATTAGAAGAAAAACATGCGAATATTTTCGGATAGCTAAAACAACAAATTTTTGAGAAAAATTTATTTTTTACTTGACTTTAACTGAGGTTATTATTTATTCTTATATGAGCGGTATCTTATGCGGAAGTGGCTCAGTGGTAGAGCATCGCCTTGCCAAGGCGAGGGTCGCGAGTTCGAATCTCGTCTTCCGCTCCAGCGAATAAATGCCTCGGCAATATGCCGGGGCTTGTGTTTTTAATCGAGTTGGGTTAAATTTTAAAGAGGATTTTTCCGGCAGAAAGTGTTAATAATAGCTACTTGATAATAATGATATAGGAGGAGCTTGGATGGAAGCTATACTTGAAAAGATTGAGAATAGTGAGGCCTACATAGAAATCATAGTTGACGAGGAAATCGTTGAGAATGGTTTGCAGCAAGCCTATAAAAAGATTGTAAAAAAGGTAAATGTGCCTGGGTTTCGCAAAGGTAAGGCTCCTAGGGCAATTCTGACTTCTTATTATGGTAAAGAGATTCTTTACAGTGATGCTTTCGAAATAATTGTGCCCCAGGCTTATGAAGAAGCATTGAAAAAGTTGGAAATCGATCCGATAGCGTCTCCTGAATTTGATTTTCCTGATGAAGAATTAAAGGCTGACTTTCGTTTTAAGGCGGTAGTTCCAGTAAAACCGGAAGTTACGCTTGGTGATCTTGATGGAATTGAGGTAATCATTCCTAAAATCGATTTGGAAGATATTGATGTAACCAGTGCCATTAAGGAAATCCAGAACAAATATACTGAGGTCGCTGAAAAGGATAGTGATCCGGCAGAATGGGACGATAAAGTGACTATTGACTTCGAAGGTTTTACAGATGATGTTCCTTTCGAAGGCGGAAAAGGTGAAGATTATCAACTAGTTTTAGGTTCGAATACTTTTATTCCTGGTTTTGAAGATCAATTAATTGGTTTGAAAAAAGGTGAAGAAAAAGAAATTAAGGTCTGGTTTCCAGAAAAATATCATAATGAAGAATTGGCAGGAAAAGATGCAATTTTCAAGGTCCTGGTAAAAAAGATCGAGACCAAAATTGTAAGGGAACTTACTGATGAATTCGCACAAGAAGTAAGCGAGTTTGATACAATTGAGGAATTTAGGGCTGATCTTAAGGAAAAAGCCATTCAAAAAATTGAAGAACAAAAGAAACTGATGATCAGGAATGAAGCGGTGAAATTAGCGACTGAAAGGTGTTCTATGATTATCCCTGAAGGTGCTGTTAACGACCATGTTAATAAGACATTGCAACAGTTGGAACAATCGATGTCAATGCAACTTTTAACCATAGAAGACTATTTCAAATATACCAATACCACTGAAGATGAATTTAGAAAAAGAGCAGCCGAAGAAGCTCTGATGAATCTAAAAGCAGATTTTATGTTAGATAAAATTGCCAATATAAAAGGTTATGAAGTAAGTGATGAAGAAATAGATAAATATATAGAAAATATGGCTGTAGATGTAAAAATGACTCCAGAACGGACCCGGGAGTTATTAGAGCCTAATATGGACAAAGTTAAACATAGTCTTAAGCTTGATAAAGCTGTTGATTACTTGGCCGAAAATGCAATTGTTATAGAGAAGGAATTTGACCAAGAAGAAGCAGCAGATGAAGCAGAATTAATTGAAGAATAATGCAGAAGAATAATGCAGAAGAATAGCTAGTTAATTATAGCGCAAAGGAGTGAAATGAATGTCATATCTAGTGCCAATGGTTGTTGAGCAGACTAATCGAGGTGAAAGAGCATACGATATCTATTCTCGTTTATTGAAAGACCGCATAGTGTTTATAGGCAGTCCTATTGATGATGTAGTTGCTAATGTTGTCATAGCGCAATTATTATTTTTGGAGGCTGAGGATCCCGATAAAGATATTTCTTTGTATATAAATAGCCCGGGAGGATCGGTCAGCGCAGGTATGGCAATCTATGATACCATGCAGCATGTAAAGCCGGATGTATCCACGATTTGTGTTGGTTTGGCTGCTAGTATGGGGGCTTTTTTGCTAACCGCTGGTCAAAAGGGGAAGCGCTTTGCACTGCCAAACGCTGAAATAATGATTCATCAACCATTAGGCGGAACTCAGGGGCAAGTAACCGATATTGAAATACACGCAAAAAGATTCATAAAGATCAAAGAATCAATTAATAAGATTTTGGCAGAAAGAACCGGACAAAAACTTGCTAAGATACAAGCAGATACGGAAAGAGATTATTTCATGTCGGCAGAAGAAGCAAAAGAATATGGAATAATTGATGAAATAATGGGTCAGGCCAAAAATAGAAAGAAATAGCATTGATCTAAAGAGGTGAGATTATGCAAAAATATGGAGATGAAAAAGGGCAATTGAAGTGTTCATTTTGCGGCAAGACTCAAGAGCAAGTAAAGAAACTAGTTGCTGGTCCGGGAGTTTACATTTGCGATGAATGTATAGAATTATGTAATGAAATTATTGAAGAAGAATTATCCGACGACTTCGGATTCGAACTAGGTGAGATTCCGAAACCTCGTGAGATCAATGATATTTTAGACGATTATGTCATAGGCCAGCAACGGGCGAAGCAGAGCCTTGCAGTTGCAGTTTATAATCATTACAAGCGGATTAATCTTGGAATGAAATCCGACGATGTGGAATTACAGAAATCTAATATTATGATGCTTGGCCCCACTGGCAGTGGTAAAACGCTTTTAGCCCAAACTTTGGCTCGGATATTAAATGTTCCTTTTGCGATTGCCGATGCGACATCTTTGACTGAAGCTGGATATGTTGGCGAAGATGTTGAGAATATCTTGCTTAAATTAATCCAAGCAGCTGACTTTGATATCGAAAAAGCTGAAAAAGGCATCGTTTATATTGATGAGATCGATAAAATTGCGCGCAAGACAGATAATCCGAGTATAACTAGGGATGTTTCTGGCGAAGGGGTACAGCAAGCTTTGCTGAAAATTCTCGAAGGCACGGTAGCAAGTGTACCGCCCCAAGGTGGCCGCAAGCACCCGCACCAAGAGTTTATCCAGATAGATACCAGTAATATTTTGTTTATTTGCGGTGGCGCATTCGAAGGAATAGATAAAATAATTCAAAATAGAGTCGGGCAGAAGATTATGGGCTTTGGTGCTGACATCAAGAGCCGCGAGGAGAAAAAGATCGGCGAAATACTCAATATGATTTTGCCGCAAGATTTATTGCGATTTGGCTTAATACCTGAATTTGTTGGTCGGGTACCCATCGTAGTCACATTAGAGGCCTTAGATTCTGAAGCTCTGGTTAAAATTCTTACCGAACCCAAAAATGCCTTGGTAAAGCAATACAAGAAGCTATTTGAGCTAGATGGTGTTGATCTTGAATTTGCTGAGGATGCAATATTAGCTATAGCTGATGAAGCATTAAGGAGAAACACTGGCGCACGTGGGTTGAGATCAATTTTGGAAGACATTATGCTGGAAGTAATGTATGACATTCCTTCACGTCTAGATGTAACCAAAGTTTTGATTACCAAAGAAGTTGTTCTCAAGAAAGAAAAACCTTTATTAGTAACAGTTGAAGCCAGACGCCGGGTAAATTAGTGACTTTATCAATGGATAAGGGATGAATTGACCAAAAGCAAAATATCAGAAATATAATATAATAACGAAATATTAATTAAGACTATTTTCAAAGGTAAAGGTAGCATAAGCTACCTTTTTTTACTGCAAAGAATTTCTCATTGTTATCAGAGTGCCTGGGAATAATAAGTGAAATCAGCGGAAAGGAATCTCATCTATGCTAAATGAATTTTTCCTGAAATATGGCGGAATCATTTATTTGATACAATTTGCTTTTGCGGTAATAATAGGTCTCTATTTTTGGAATCAATTGAAAGGACAACAAAGTAAGAAAAATGTGATTATTAAAGAATCGGAAAGAGAATCATTTAAGCTGCGCAGCTTAAGAAACATTAGATTAAGCGAGCCGCTTGCTAGCGTGACTAAGCCAAGTTCTTTAACCGATGTAATAGGTCAAGAAGAAGGAATTGCCATGCTAAAATCAGCATTGTGCTGTGCAAATCCGCAGCATGTAATAATTTATGGACCGCCAGGAATTGGCAAGACTGCTGCTGCTAGACTGGTATTGCAGGAAGCTAAGCGTAATCCGAGCTCGCCTTTTATATCATCAGCCAGATTTGTAGAAATTGACGCTACAATAACCCGCTTCGATGAAAGAAGCATAGCTGATCCTTTGATCGGATCTGTTCACGATCCGATTTATCAAGGAGCCGGTGCTATGGGGCAGGCGGGAATTCCGCAGCCGAAATTAGGCGCTTGTACGAAAGCGCACGGCGGAGTTTTGTTCATAGACGAAATTGGTGAATTGCATAATTTGCAAATGAATAAGCTCTTGAAAGTTTTAGAAGATAGGAAAGTAATTCTCGAGAGCGCATATTATAGTGAGAGTGATAATAATATTCCCAGGCACATTCATGATATTTTTACCAATGGTTTGCCGGCAGACTTTCGCTTGGTAGGAGCGACCACTAGGAGTCCGGAAGAATTGCCTCCGGCATTGCGCTCGCGTTGTATGGAGATATTTTTCAAGCCCTTAGAGAAAAACGATATTAGTATAATAACGGCAAATGCAGTTAATAAAATAAGTATGCAAATAGATGATAAGGCAATGAACGAAATATGTAAACACGCGAGCAATGGCAGAGAAGCGGTTAACATTGTACAACTATCGGCGGGAATGACTCAAATGGTAGGAGCGGAAATAATTACCGGCGATATTGTAGAAAGAGTATTAAATAATGGCAGGTTTACTCCCCGCTTTGAGCCTAAACTCAGAGCACGGCCTGCGATAGGCTTTGTTAATGGTCTGGCAGTACAAGGTGCTGGCATGGGTAGTATTATTGAAGTCGAAGCCTCTTGCATTCAGGTTGACGGTGGCAGAGGAAAATGCAATATAACTGGGGTTATCGATGAAGAAGTAATGGAATCAGGAAGCAAAAAATTTACCAGAAAAAGCATGGCGAGGGCTGCTTTGGAAAATGCAATAATTGTTCTTCGAAGTTTCTATAAATTAAACTTTGACAATTTAGATGTGCATATTAATTTTCCGGGGGGGATCCCGGTTGATGGACCTTCGGCCGGCATCAGTATGGTAACTGCTCTCTACTCAAGTATAATGGGGAGAGAGGTTGATAATACGGTAGCCATGACTGGGGAAATATCGGTTCATGGGATAGTAAAACCAGTAGGAGGCGTCATTGCCAAAGTTGAGGCGGCGAGAAAAGCTGGAATAAGCAAAGTGATAATTCCGGAAGATAATTGGCTAAGTATTTTTGATCAGATTAGCGATATGGAGATAATACCGGTAAATCATATAGAGCAAGTGATAAAGATAGCTATCGGCGAAAGAAATATTATCGATAATAATAGGGTGCAAGCAGTCTAAATACGTAAAGAAACACTCTATTGCGCCGATAATTGTCTTATAGTAGAATGAGTGTGCTTGGGAGGTGTTGTTTTGACAAACGAAGCAATTTTTCGCGAAATACCAATGTTGCCGTTACGAGGGATATTGGTATTTCCGTATACAGTAATACATTTAGATGTAGGAAGAAAGAAGTCAATACAAGCGATTGAGGAAGCGATGCTTCAATCGAAAGAAATATTTTTATCGACGCAAAAGGAAGCGCAAACCGACGATCCCGAAGAAGAGGAAATCTATGCCGTTGGCACTATTGCCGAAATCAGACAAGTATTGAAAATGCCTGGCGGGACAATGCGGGTCTTAGTTGAAGGGCTTAGCCGCGCTGAAGTAGAGAGTTTCGTTTTTAATGATCCCTATATACAAGTTCGAGTACGGGTTATTAATGATGATGTAAAAAAAGACAATGAAACCGAAGCCTATATGCGGGCGTTAATATCAAAGTTCGAACAGTATGTAAAAAGTAGTAAAAAAGTGCCTCAAGAAACAGTCGGTTTCGTCGTAAGCATAGAAGAACCGGCTCGGCTTGCTGATGTTACTGCTTCACACCTGCCGTTAAAACTACATGAAAAACAAAGAATATTAGAGCTTGTCGATATTAATGATCGGCTTAGTTACTTATGTGAATTGCTCATTAAAGAAATGGAAGTTTTGGAACTAGAACGCAAGATCGGATTGCGAGTTCGGAAACAAATGGAAAAGACCCAAAAAGAATACTATTTGCGAGAACAAATTAAAGCTATCCAAAAAGAATTGGGCGAAAAAGATGATAGAGCCGACGAGATAGAAGAAATCCGCGAAAAAATCGCGAAAGCAAAGCTGCCGAAAGAGGCAATGGAAAAGGCCTATAAGGAGTTAGAACGTTTAGAGAAGATGCCTCCGATGGTTGCTGAGGCTGTAGTAGTCAGGAATTATTTAGATTGGTTATTGTCTTTGCCTTGGTCGAATGAGACTAAAGACCGCTTGGATTTTAAGAAAGCGCAGCAAATCTTGGATGATGATCATTATGGTTTGGAAAAACCAAAAGAAAGGATTCTAGAGTATTTAGCCATCCGCAAGTTAGCTAAGAAGATGAAAGGTCCAATACTTTGTTTGGTAGGTCCTCCAGGAGTAGGAAAGACCTCATTAGGCAAATCGGTTGCCAAATCATTGGGGAGAAAATTCGTCAGAATGTCCTTAGGTGGAGTTCGAGATGAAGCTGAAATAAGAGGTCATAGGAGAACCTATGTGGGCTCAATGCCCGGCCGGGTTTTACAGAGTATAAAACAAGCAGGTTCAAAAAACCCAGTATTCTTACTCGATGAAATAGACAAAATGACTATGGATTTTCGCGGTGATCCAGCATCGGCGCTATTAGAAGTGCTTGATCCTGAACAAAACCACACCTTTAGCGATCATTATTTGGAGATACCTTTCGATCTTTCTAAAGTAATGTTTATTACAACTGCCAATTCAACTGCGGGAATACCTAGACCTCTATTAGATCGTATGGAAATAATTGAACTTGGCGGTTATACAGAAGAAGAAAAAGTTCATATTGCTCAAGGCTATCTCATCCCTAAGCAAATTGAAGAACATGGACTAAACCTTGAGCACCTAAGCTTTACTGAGGGCGCAGTACGCAAAATTATTAGAGAATACACCAGAGAGGCTGGAGTCAGAGGCTTAGAACGTCAGATTGCATCCATATGCCGTAAAGTTGCCCGGCAAGTTGTTGAGAACAAGAAAGTAAATATTAAACTGAATAATAATAACATAAACAAATATTTAGGAGTTCCTAGATACCGCTTGGGAGTTGCTGAAAAATCGCAGCAGGTAGGAGTTGCGACTGGACTTGCCTGGACTGAGAGTGGTGGAGATATTCTATCGATCGAGGTTGCATTGACCAAAGGCAAAGGTGCTCTGACACTTACAGGCAAATTAGGTGATGTCATGAAAGAATCAGCCCAAGCTGCCTTGACATATGTACGCTCAAAAGCAGATGAATTAAAAATTGATGGCTCGGCTTTAGAGGGGTATGATATTCACGTCCATGTACCTGAAGGAGCTATTCCTAAGGATGGGCCCTCAGCGGGAATAACCTTGGCAACAGCCCTGGCGTCGGCATTATCCGGACGTGAAGTTAAGAATAATGTTGCCATGACCGGCGAAATAACCCTTCGCGGGCGCGTACTACCAATTGGGGGATTAAAAGAGAAAGTGCTGGCAGCACATCGTGCCGGAATTAAAACTATTATTCTTCCGGAAGATAATAACAAGGATTTAGTAGAGATACCGGACATAGTGAAAAAGCAGCTGAATTTTGTATCTGTTAGCCACATGGATCAAGTTTTGGCAGAAACCTTGATCCATTAAGTAAAGGTAAACAAATGATTATTAAAGATGCGATTTATATTGGCTCCTACGTCGATCTGGCTCAGCTCCCCGAAGGGGTCGAGCCAGAGATTGCTTTATTAGGACGATCGAATGTAGGCAAGTCTTCACTTATTAACAAAGCGGTGCGCCGCAAGAATTTAGCTAAATCAAGTTCAACTCCAGGAAAAACCAGAACTATCAATTATTATCTAATAAATAAAAGCTGGTATCTGGTGGACCTGCCTGGCTACGGCTATGCCAAAGTTTCTAAGAAGGAGCGCCAAAGCTGGGGTAAAATGATTGAAAACTATTTGCTAAAAAGAGATAAACTGAGAGGGGTGGTATTGCTTCTAGACATCCGCCATCCGCCTCAAGCAAGTGATAAAGCAATGAAAGCCTGGCTTGAACACAATAATATTCCTTTAATGCTGGTAGCTACCAAAGCCGACAAAATTTCGCGCAGTGCTAGAGGGAAACATTTACATACTATTAGCAAGGAACTGGGATTAAGCTCAGCCGATATGCTTTTTTGCTTCTCTGCAGTTACCGGCGAAGGGATTGAAGAGATCAAAGCTGCCTGGCAGGAAGTACTTAATGATTAAACTGATTCGTAATTCTTTCGCGAATATAGTCAATTAGTTCCAAGCCTTCATTTTGGCTTAAACCTCTCTTAGTATCCTCAATTACAGCTTGTACTTTTGCCAAACCGTCAGCTTGATTCAGCACTTCAAGGGCTGAATGGTTATTAAACTCTGCATTAGTTTGTTTTAGCCATTTGTCAGCTTCGCTATCAAGCATTGAAATGAACCAAAGATCATAATCAAATTCTGCTTGCTTAAAACTCAAAAAGCTATTGTTTAAGAGCAGGAATTCACAATTAGGAATGACATGCTTGATTAATTCGTGCATGCTTCCAATATGATTCAAGTAGCCGGCGCAGCAAAGCACAGTATCAGAACCGATAGCCAGGCGCGCATAATCATCATAATTATCACTTGGTTGATACCAGGTCAAACCGGCACAGTTATAAACATACTCCCAAGCTGAGTTTGCATTCAGATGGTTTTCAAGAGCAGTCTTATCATGGCTGGTAATTCTAGCGTAATCAGCATGATGGAGATTAGGCTGGCTCAACTTCTGTGCATTTTTAAATAGGCTGAATGTAAGTTCGCCGTGAGCTTTGAGGAAGGTACTCAACTCACTGCCATTTAGTTTTGCTAAAAAGACAATGTGGTCTCGAATTAACTCTTCTTCGCCAGCATGATTGTTTAGCATTAGGACCATACCGGAAAAAAGGGCGGCTTCACTTAATTCAATTAATCTAGCCAAAAATAATGGCTTATAATCTGAGGTCTCAACCCAAGGTTCTTTTAGCAAGATGATATGAGTTTGATCGAGAATAATGTCACGGATTTCCAAATGCAGATCCCAACTATTAATGGGTTCGTAAACTGAAAGATAAGATCGATCTAAGGCTTGCAGTGATTGCAAAAGAGGGGGCGCAAGAAATTGGCCGTTTTCCTCGAGATACCTAGAGCAATAAGTAGACTGGTTATTATCACGAGCATCAAACCACATCCAATCACTGTAAAGCGATTCTTCATTATCATTTAGATGCGAATCAGGAGCTGTGCGCATAAAACGCTCTTTATTCTTCAGGCGGTCGCGCTTAATTTCTGAGTTTAATGCACTATCAAGCTTCAGCTTCAAAGAGGAAATGTTTTGACTGATGCGGCTGAAAGGATCAAGTCCAATTATTTCAGGATTATCTACACAGCACTTTTTAAACTTTTTACCGCTTCCGCAAGGACAAGGATCATTACGGCCAATTCTGAAATCTGCCATCAAACAAACCACCTAATATTTTATGATGATTAGCTTAACACATGCTGCGAGCTGAGACAAGAAGGGCGAAAGCTAGTGGGAAGTCAAGGAGAGCTTAGAAAAAATACTAAAGCGAAAGACGGCTGAGCTTTAAACGTATATAATTATATTCAGGTGAAATATCGACATATATTATAATGACCTTTTCATGGTGCAATAACTTTCGAAAACCCGATATTTATTATTCATCTAAAGGAGGCTAAGCTTAAAAACGAAATGGACAAAACGAGAGGAGGAAAAAATGAAAAGAAAGAGTAAATCACTAAAAATATTAGTGGTATTATTAATGACTTGTTTTATAGGGACCCTGTTTCCGCCGCTGGCGCAGGCGGCTTCGTTAGATCCACCAGAGGTTGAAACGATTTCCTATGATGTTACTGAAGATGGGGTTGATTTAATTGGTGAGCTGTATTCATTTGGCGATTATAGTAGAAATGCCATAACAGAGCATGGCTTTTTCTGGATAATAGGTGACAATGTAAGAGTAGATGAATCGCGTTATGATGGGCAAAAGAGATTTACCACCAGCCTAAGAGAAGGTGATGAATTCATACATACAATTAGGTCGGGATTAGATCCAAACACTAAATACACTTTTGTGGCTTATTTAGTATATAGAAATGATAATGGTGATAACAAGTATGAATACGGTAGTAGGAAGACCTTTACTACTAAGAAAAATGCCAGTTCCCTTGGGACGATAACTGGTGCTGCTAATGTAACAAGTGACAGTCAAACCACAATCTATGGTTCTTTTGCTTACAATAGCTCAGCCACAACCTATTATGGATTTAAATGGGGAACCAGCAGAAACAATCTTAGTGAAAAAATAGAACTTGGGTCAAGGAAAACTGATGAAGAACCTTTTAGTACGACTTTGAAGGGATTGACAAAGGGCACAACATATTATTATCGTGCTTATTCAAACCGTAGCGGAAGTGACAATGAGGGTGAGATTAAGAGTTTTAAAGCTGGGGATAAGTCGACTAATGTCCCATATGTAATAACAAGAGATTATGATTATGAAGAAGATAGCAATGAAGCAACAGTTTATGGACAAGTTAGCAGTCGCGGGGGAAGCGAAATAATTGAATACGGGTTTAAATGGGGAACCTCAAGTGGAAGTTTAACTCGTACGAAGACAATTAGGGGTGATATAGCAGAAGGCAGAACTTTTAGTGCTGATTTGACAAAACTAGCTTCAGACGCTACTTACTATTTTCAAGCCTATGCGGAAAACGATAATGGTATTGGCTATGGTGCTATCAAGGAATTTACCATCGACGAATACGATTCTGGTGACCGCCCAACAGTAAATACGCAAACAGCTAAAGTAAGCGGCAACAGTGTCACTTTGTACGGTTATCTCAATGATCGCGGCGATACTTCGATTACCAGTTATGGCTTCTATTTCGGCAAGGACAGTGATCCGATAACCAGGTATGAAGTAGGCGAATACATCATGGATGATGAGAGTTTCGAATATACCATTAAAAACCTGGAACTGGGGACTACTTACTATTACAAAGCCTATGCCCGTAATAGTGCCGGCGAAGAGGAAGGCAAGATCCTAAACATCCGCGCCGGAAGTAATGTGACAATGGTTTTAACCACACAGGTTAATAATTTGGGTGGCGGCGGAGCCACTTTGTTAGGCACCATTGATTCCGGCGGTAATAGTGATCTTACTGCTTATGGGTTTTACTGGGGAATTCTAAATGGAGCCGAGACCGAAGTAAAACTGGGATCATCTATTTCGGTAGGAACCACGTTTTCTTACTATTTAACCGGACTTGAGACCGGGAAAACATATGTAGCCAGAGCTTATGCCCGCAGCGGCAACAATACTTACTTAGGCAATCAGGTAACCATTAATCCGAGTGCAGGCGGTACTCCTATTGTTTCTGGCTCACCGGTAGTTAATATCATAGCACCTGCTAGCGGAACCAGTGTTAGCAAAGGCGCTCCCGTAGCGGTCAATGCCACTGCCAGTGGCTCTAGTCCCATTATTGCCATGGGTCTATACGTGAACGGTACTCAGAAAGCTCGGGTGGATGCAGCGAGCATTAATTACTCGGTAGATACATCGGCATTGCCGGCTGGAACTAATGTTATCCGTGTAACCGGTTGGGACGGAGTTAAGGCGGGAGAAAGAGTTATCACTATCAGCGTAGTTTCTGGTAATGGAACCACAACCCCTGTAATACCAGGCGGCAGTGCTCCAACGGTGAATATCGAGAACCCATCAAATTTCGAAATAATAAAACGCGGCAATGTAGTTGAGATCAGAGCCAGTTCAACTCCAGGTTCGAAACCGATAGAAGCCATGGCCTTATATCTCTATGACAAAAGACTCCTGCGCACAAGTGGCAATGGCTTTTCCTACTTCTGGGATACCAGTACGGTAGCCCCAGGAGTCTATGAAATAAAGGTCAATGCCTGGGATGGCAGTGTCGCCGGGGAAAAGATAGTTAAAGTAACAATCCAACAATAAAGGACATTTGTTAAGAAAAGAAGCCGCAGTGTACGCTGCGGCTTCTTTTATAATAATCATCTGATTAACACTGCTCGCTTGGCCTTAAAGTGCAATTTGCTCGTATAATGTCATAGAGGCTTCGCGATATTTCTGCATGAATACTTCTTTGTCAATTGAATCAAAGAAGTCCATAGTCAGTTTTTGATACTCCTTAAGCTCAGGAAAATCAATCTGTAAAAATAGGGTCTCGCAAAAAAGGTTAAACATGCGGAAATAATTCAAAGGAAGCTTAGACTTATACGAGTGTCTAACCATCATGAAATAACAACAGGTAGAGCAACTGCTTGCAGTCCAGATATCCACTTCATCAACCGGGAACTTCATTTGGCGGAAAGCCCTCAGAATAGTAGCGTGGCTAATTTCGATCAATTTATCTAAGAGAGTCGGGTTATCAAAAAATGCAGCCATGTGCATATACCTCGTCTCATCTTGATTAACTATATATGAAAAAATTAGTACTCTGAAGAATATTCGAATAAGCCTATCTTCTGGCAGGACTACGATTTCGTTTATTATTGCTTCAACCCGATTAATGAGATTAATATTTAGCTGTAAAGCCAGGTCTTCTTTCTTTTTATAATAAAAGCTGATATGTCCGCTGCTTAATCCACAGGCTTTGCTTAATTGTGCTAAAGTAGTTTTCTCGTAACCAAGCCTATCATATAGTTTTGCAAATTCCCTTAAAATCAATTCTCTTTTATTCTGCATAAAATCAATCCTTAGACATAAATACTAGCGAACCTGAAAATAACCGAATAAATAGATATTGCTATCATTACTATTAACAAGTCGACAAACTTGATTATATTTTATTATTCAAGCATTATCAACCCGCATCTAATATTCCTTTACTTTTACGCCTGCCCCATGGAGCAACCGATTTTTAATGTTGGTTACAACCAACAAAGCAATGTGCTTAAACATAGTCGAAATAACCAAGTTTTTCTTGGCGAAATCTTGACCATTATACAGATTAAGCGCGAATCGACGGGATTTTTATCGCATTTGCAGTCGTAAACAATAAAGAAGCGCACGAAAAAATTCTACTTATTATGGTTGGTGTTCATAAACAAACTGATTGACATAGAAATAGAGTAAATGCTATTATCAAAGCAGATCGGAGCTAATATATTGAAACGATCACACTAAGAAATAATAATTGGTTACGTCAAAGTCAACTGGCGAATTTGTTCCGGTTATTTAGTTTCCAAACCAATCTTTTATGAATGTATTTAGATTTACTTAAATATTCTCGCCGCCGATTAGATGAAGCTTTTTTCTTGATTAGAGTATCAGTACTTGGGAAAAAGAACAGTCATTAACAAAAAACGTGATCGCTCACAAAGCCCATAACAATTATTAAATAGATTCCTACGTCTAAGAAACAAATAATTTAACAGGAGGTGGTATGAAAAGCTACTAGCGACATATTAACAAAAAAAGACAATAAACAATCATTATAGGAGGAATAATAATGGATATTAAAGGACGCGTAGCAGTTGTAACCGGCGGAGCAATGGGTCTCGGCGGAGCTAGCGTAGAAGCATTAGCTGCTGCTGGAGCAAAAGTGGTTATTCTAGATATCAATGAAGAAGCAGCTAAAGCACAAGCTGCAAAATTTGGTGACAATGCGGTTTATGCAAAGTTTGATCTGGGAAGCGAAGCTGATGCTGATGCAGGAATTAAGCTAGCTATGGATTCATTTGGCAGAATAGATATTTTACTAAACAATGCCGCTTATGTAATCGCTGAAAAAACTGCCGACAAGAAAAAAGGCGCTCATAATTTAGAAAATTTCAAAAAAGTTGTTGCAGCTAATTTAGTGGGTGCATTTAACATGACTCGCCAAGCAGCAGTTTGCATGATGCAAAATGAAGGTGATGCCGACGGAGCAAAAGGCGTCATCATAAACACCTCGTCCGTCGCCGCCTTTGACGGCCAAATCGGCCAAGTATCTTACTCCGCAACCAAGGGTGCTATTAACGCCATGACTCTAACTATCGCTCGCGAACTATCAAGTGAAGGAATTCGCTGCGTTACAATTTGTCCAGGACTGTTTTTGACTCCCGGGATGTCACAATTACCTGATAACGTAAGACAAGTATTAGAAAAAGGTATTCCATTTCCCCAAAGATTAGGTCATATGTACGAATTTGCCAATCTGGTCAAACTGATTGTAGAGACCAATTATCTCAATGGAGAAATCATTCGTTTAGATGGTGCGATTAGAATGCCGCCCAGATAATGATAGAGCAAGATTAAAGAAATAAGGAGAGCAATATAATGTCAAAAAATGCAAACGATGCAGTTATAACAACTTATGCCCGTACGGCTATCGATAAGATGGGTGGAGTAACCAGAGAGATGTACAGTGCAGAAATTACTGCGTATGTATTAACCGAACTACTCAAAAGATCAGGCCTAAAACATGAACAAGTTGATGAAATCATTCATGGAACAGCATCCCCTCTAGAAGTAGGAACCAGAACTAATATACCGGTTCGTCAAGCTCTATTGATTGCCGGTTTTCCTGTGACCACCCTCTCCAATAATATTGACAGAGCCTGCTGTTCGGGAACAACAGTAATAGAATACTGTCGTAGATTTCTAGAAGCTGGCTATATTGATGTCGCAATGGCTACCGGTGCTGACAATATGTCAAATATACCTCTGTTTGTAGATGCAAAATACCGTTGGAACGGCTCAAGACTCGGTGATATAAAAATAACCGACTTGCTCATAGGCGCAGGATACAAAGGCTATGGCATTGTCTCCAAAGACGCTGGAGAAGTAGCAATGGCACATGGTATTGGACGGGAAATGCAGGATGAATGGGCCGCTCTAAGTCACGAGAAATGGGGCAAAGCCTTTGACAGAGGATTCTTTAATAACGAAATATTCCCCATGGAAATACCTCAAGGCAAGGGCAAAGATCCATTAATATTTGATAAAGACCAAATGCCCCGCCCCGGAACCACTGCCGAACAGCTTGCTAAACTTCCGACTATATATGGAAGTCCTACCGTAACCGCCGGTAATTGCCCGGGAATAAACTCAGGAGCTACCGGAATGATAATAACCACCAGAGCAAAAGCCGAAAAACTTGGTTTAACTCCGTTAGCGAAGGTTCTTAAGACGGCAAGCATTGCGGATAATTACAATAACATTGCTACCGTTCCCGGCCAAGCAATTAAGCTAGGCTTAGAAATGAATAATTTGAAATTAGATGACCTGGGATTAATCGAGATTAATGAAGCTTTTGCAGCCGTTTGCCTAACCGCAACCAAAGTTCTGTCAGACGGAGATGATGGACTATGGAAAGAAATCAGAGATAAAACCAATGTCAATGGCGGCTCCATAGCTATTGGACATCCTTTGGGAGCAACCGGAATTCGCTTAGTAATGACTATGATTCCGGAACTTAAAGCCAGAGGGCTTAAGTACGGTGCTGCTGCAATTTGCGGCGGATTAGCTCAAGGCGATGCCTGCTTTATTGAGATTGAATAATACCGATTAATTGGAGGAAGAAGACCATGGCCAAGAGTGCAAATGATGTTGTAATCACAACCTATGCCCGAACCGCTATCGACAAAATGGGGGGACCCCTATCCAATTGGCACAGTGTAGACCTGTGTGCCGAAGTACTAAAAGAACTGGTCAAAAGATCAGGCCTAAAACATGAACAAGTAGATCATATATTCCATGGAACAGCCGGAGCACCAGAAATCGGCTGGGTTACTGGAGTGCCGGGCCGCCAGGCTTTACTAAAGGCTGGTTTTCCCGTTG
>JAVBKS010000030.1:0-84932 GCA_031553935.1 Syntrophomonadaceae bacterium | reverse complement strand
TGCATAAGCCATACAAGTCACCCTGCCAAATTAAATTCTATACTTCCCAATATAGTTCTGCCTTGCCACTTGCCAAACTTCCCATTATTGCTATAATTAGTACTTATCTATACAACACATTGTACCAGCATTTTCTTTGATATTCTACATAATGTTACAATAGTCATAATCACAGCATAGTTATTTGTGCTATTTGTACTCGGAACTAGGCATTCCCACCGTCTCCACCGCCCACAGCGGCAGATTCACAAGCCAACCCTCATCCCGATACTCCGCCATACTGGCGCGGATGCACAGCTCCGGCTCGAACTTTTCTCGATAAACCTTGAGGCTTTTGGCCTGCAAATTGGTTTCCGCCTTGACCTCGATTGGGATAACCCGCCCTGCCCTTTGCACGATAAAGTCAATTTCCGAATTGCCCGCATCGTTTGTCCAGTAGTACACAGGGAGGTTTTTCACCGTTTTAAGCTGCTGGCTGACATATTGCTCGGTCAGAGCGCCCTTGAATTCGGTGAAGATGGTGTTGCCCTTCAGCAAAGTCATCGCGTCAAGCTCGGTGACGCAGGACAGCAGCCCAACATCGAGCATATATATCTTGAACGCCTTCATATCTGCATAGGCTTTCAGCGGCAAATGGGGCTTGTTGACGCGGTTGATTTTATGGATCATGCCACAGTCGGAAAGCCACATGAGCGCCAGCTCGTATTCCTTCGCCCTGCCGCCCTCGCGTACCAGCCCATAAATAAACTTCTTGTTTTCTTTGGCAAGCTGCGACGGGATGCTGTTCCACAGCATACGGATTCTTGGCACTTCATTCGCAGGCGCATGTTTGGAAAAATCCAGCTCATACGCGGAGAGGATTTTTTTCTGTATTTCCCGAACCTGCACATAGTCGGTGTTCTGTGCAAAATTTGCCACAGCTTCAGGCATGCCGCCGACATAGTAATACTCTTTCAATCGGTCGGCGTATTCGTTCTTAAAGACGCCGGCGAGCTCAAAATCTCGCTTATCCAGCAGCTCCTTGAGGTTCTCATTCCCCACGGCGCACAAAAACTCCGTGAACGACAACGGGTACAAATCCAAAAAGTCAACCTTACCCACTGGGAAAGATGTTCCCTGATGCAGCGCCACACCCAGCAGCGAACCGGCGCACACAATTTGATACTGCGGCGCGTTTTCGTTGAAGTATTTCAGCGACGACAGCGCCTTTGGCACTTCTTGCACCTCGTCGAATATCAGCAAGGTATTGGCGGGGTCAATTTTTGTCCGAAACGCCAGCTCAATGCCGCTGATAATCCGCTCAATGTTCAGGTCGCGCGAAAAAAGCCCCGCCATGATATCATTGTCATCAAAGTTGATATAGATTGTGTTTTCGTAAAACCGTTTGCCGAACTCACGCATCAACCAAGTCTTGCCGACCTGCCGTGCGCCTCGAATAATCAGCGGCTTTTTCTGTGCATTCGCTTTCCAGCGCATTAATTCATTTAGCGCGAATCGTTCCACGAGCATCACCTCAAATGCATTATACATCTAATGCACGCAAATAATCAATGGACTTTTTGAATTATTTCTCATTTATTTTACACACTTTTGATTACGGGTAGCAAAAAATTAAGGCCTGCATTGAAAAAGTGTCAGGGGACGGGGGAAGTGACAATTTTTTTAAGCGTCTGGCTTTTTTATGACTGACATGTTAAGATTTTTAACGCTAATTATTGTTTCCTGTTTGCATTTCGGACAGAATAGAGGGAAATTTAGTAATTCCGTATCTTCCCGGACTTTTACTCTCGTCTTATTTTTACAAACAGGGCAGTTAACCCATTCGGTATTATTGTCTTCGAAATTATTTCACTGCCTTTAGGTACGCTTGTCGTCCGGGACATTTACTACTATCTCTTGGGAACGAACACATTTTACAATGCAAGCAATGTCCGGTATCCCGCTCTGCTGCCGCGTCATTCGTCCAGTTGGGGTTTATGAGGATACCCCGGCCAATATTAACCATGTCAGCATTGGTTTTAACTAAAATATCATCTGCCATCTTCGGGCTTGTGATGTTGTTCGCTGCGAACACTGGCACATTGACAGCCGCCTTAATTTCTTCCGTCGCATAGATGTGTGCTTCAAAAGGATAATCATTGGGTTTTTGGGGTTGGCACAAAGACATAAAGCCAAACGAAATATTGAGGTAATCTAAATGGGATTTCAGAGCCTTTGCGTATGCCAAACTGCTCTCCAGAGTGGGCTCAAAAGCCCCCATGCGTATACCGAGTATAAAATCATTACCGACGGCTTTTCGTATTCCGTTTAATATTTCGATTACAAAAAGCTCCGGCTGTTCTCCGTATATGTCAGTGCGTTTATTGACGTTGGTATTCAAAAACTGGCTGATTAAGTATGCGTGAGCGCCGTGCAGTTCAATACCGTCATATCCGGCCTCATAAGCGCGCTTACCTGCGTTTATGAATTGTTGAATTACCTCTTTAATGCGCTCCGCCGACATTTCTTGCCCCTCGATAACTGTACCGGTATATGGATTGCTAAATGAGTAGTTACTCGGGCAATCGTGAACACCATCAACACCCATCAAACCGGCATGATGAATTTGTAAAACAATCGTTCCGTCTTGATCGTGAACAGCATTCGTAATCTGTTTTAGGCCATTTATTTGCTCATCTTCCCAAATGCCAAGCTGCCCTGTTGATAACCGCCCGGTATCGCTGACGCAGGCCGCTTCTTGAATAATCAAGCCGACGCCGCCTTTGGCAATCAGTCTGTAATGTTCAACGTTCTCTGCGGATACATAGCCGTCTTCACGGTATATTGAACATACCATCGGGGGACAAACCACTCTATTTTTCAATTCTTTGTTACCAATTACATGTGTTTGGAATAATCTTTCCATCTTATTTCTCCTTCCGGCGACTGAGGATGTTAAATCGCCTTGTGTCTATTATTTTAAGCTGATTGTTAGCTGTGATTATCTCCTGTAGCGATACATCCGGATTTCTGAACCGTTTGTCACTTTTTTCTTTCTTTAGATGAATTGCTGTTTGTGGGCAGGCATGAACACAGGCATAGCAGCTTTCACATTTATCTAAAAAAGCTATTTTCTCCGAAGTGGATATATTAGCTGTAGGACATACAGTTGCACAGATGCCGCATAATGTGCAATCATCATTGATAACAAACCCCTGTGAGGAATATTCCTTGACCTTGTCTTGTAACATTTTTTTCGCCAAAGGTGCCATAGCCTTGGCCTTTAGAGAAATTGGGGGGACATATTCTTTTCGCTTTTCAATATCACTTACAATCTTAGAAAGATTCTCCTCAGTCTTTTTTTCGGGGAGCCTTTTTATTTCGGATTCTATTTCAAAGACCGGCAGGAAGTTATCCACCATCACCAAGGCATTCAAGTAGTCAAAATGGATGTCATTTGCCTCGGCAGCTTTCTGCAAATCAGGCAACACCATTCCAGCGCCACTGCCGCAAGTGGCTACAGCAAAAAGATAGTCCGTCTCAAATTTTACCATACCCAAAAAATTCAGTATCATCTTGGGCAATGAGCCATAATATACCGGGAACACCAGACCGATGACATCATCGGCGTAGGTTATCTCTTTTTTGTGCATCTCTTGCGGGATGGAGAGAAGCTCCCCTCCAATTCTCTTGGCAACGGCAAGACTGTTTCCTGTTCCTGTAAAATATAATATTTTCATGTCTGTACCACCTACTTCGCTGTATTCAAATAGGGTAGGCTGCCCTTAATCCAATTTTTATTAAGCCTTTTATCACCTGTCAAGACCATATTACATCAGCCTTTATTCGAGGGGCGCTGCGTCTATACTGAACATCGGGATAGCCGATTACAAGCGCCATCAATACCTGTTTATCGATTGGAACGCCTATGGCTTCTTTAATTATTTCGTCACTTGCGCCTGTTACGATTGCTCCGCTATAAAGCAAGCCGAGATTGTTTGAGCAAGCGACAAGCTCCATATTTGATGCCGCAAGGCCGCGTCAAAAGAACTATCCCCGGCAATTAGGATTACAACAGGCGCACCAAAAAAGAATCTGTCCTTCTCTTTTGGATTTTCTTTGTACTCATTAACGAAAGAGAGCCATCTTCCTGCGGCGTATTTCATTTGTGGCGGAGTTTTATCGGCTGCGATAAGCACACGGCTTTTTTCCGAAAGGTTATCCATTACGAGCGTGCGAAAAATCTCCATTTTTACCCTCCTCGTTATATCAGCTTAATGCCAATTGTGCTTACAATATTATATTATTTAACATTATTAGGTATATGGGCAAAAAAAACATAAAACGATACAAGGCCGCTCCTTAGTCAAGGCACCTTAAATTGCTTTCGCTTATTTTACACAAAATTCGGATATATTCTTTTGCGTCATTTTCACCAAGATATTCAAGCATTTTAGCGGTTGATTCCACCATTCGACTCGTACAGTTATCGGCTTCTTCTGTGCCTGCCTGTGTCAGCCTAAGTATAGTTCGCCTTCTATCGCTCGAATCAATATGTCTTGTAATTAATCCTTTATTTTCTAATCCGTTAAGTACTGTAGCCATTCTTGCAGAGCTAACGCCCATTGCATTTGAAATATCTCCCGGTACTACATCACAATCATTGTTAGCGATATGTTGAAGAACGTATGCTTCTCCGTGCATTGATTCGTTCATCATTTGATTTATCCGGGTTCTGTAGAATTGTAAAAACGTTTGTAAATATTGTCTTGCTAATTCAGTATAATCCATTATTATTTACCCCCAAACCATAATGCCTCACAACAGTGATTAGTATAATACCGTTAGCTATATTTGTCAAGGCTCTTTGCTATTTTTCCGAAGAGTGTCAAGGGTTGTTCTGTTGAGGATCTGCCAAGTATTGTCCCTATTTCTATAACAAATAGAACATCAACTTAGAAAAATTCCACATTGAATATGATATAATAAACCCCATATATAGGGTTTCGGATTGTTGAACGTGGGTTGAGTTTTGTGCCTCTGTCTTGGCCTTGGTATAAAAGAGCGACATGATTGAGATGGAAGTCTACAAAATCTAACGAGGAGACAATGCCACATGCAAAGAAAGTCAACATCGCAATATAGAGGAGTTTATTACAGCTCTGTATCGAATAATTGGATTGTACAATTGGAACGGCACAATCATTATCCCTGTTTTCAAGAGGAGCTAGATGCCGGTATCTACGCGGAGTATTATTACAGAAAGCTCTATAATCAAACTCTGAACTTTCCAGAGCTTGACGATCATGCTCTGGAAAGAGAGTTTGACGATGTAATGGTGAAACGAGAGAAAACACAAGCGGAAATCCGGTCGGCTTCAAAACAGGGCCTGATTAAGAGCAAAAAGAAAACCTCACAATATGTTGGGGTGGTTCTTAAAGAAAAGTCTCGCTGGACAGCCCGAATTCAGTATCGAGGAAAATCCATTTACATTTGTTCAATCAGTATAAAGCAGGAACAAGCCGAAGAAAGGGCGGCAAGAGCTTATGATAAAAAGGCACTGGAATTGTATGGTGATAAAGCGAAATTAAACTTTCCAATTTGATAGATTATCAATGACCCCGAATAGTAGCTTTAGGCTTGCAGTGCAAGGGTTGCGGGCGTTAATTTCTTGCCCTGCTAACCTAAGTCTACAGTTGAATATCGATTAAATTATTTTGACCTTATAATATTACGACTCAACAAGTCCACGTGATATATGGGATGAGCTCAAGTATGCATTATGGCTATAATGTGCAATTCACGTTGATTTGTCAGATGTTCAAATTGGCAATAATACGAAGTTTCAAGCCCAAAAGTGCATTGTCTCATAAATGAAAATAATTACCTGATGCAAAAACGAGAATTGATAGCGGTGTTTGACATGGAGGAAATGTGAGTCATAATGGTAGTACGCTGCTTTTAGTATATAGCTACGAGGTGCAAGGGCTTAGCAATCTCTGGCTGGATGACTTATGTTATGGTATTCATAGAATAATCAGTGAAAACTGAGTGGGAGAAAAATATGGGGAAATCATATGAGTTTTTTAAGAAAAGCCACCCTGATCAATTTTCTGATTCAGAGATTATTCGTGCCTCAAAATTAGACAAGAAGTTTTTTGATTATTATTTAAATACACTAACCAGCCGTGGAGAAGAGAAAAAATTTGAAACGTTTTGTCGCCGTATTGCAGAAAAAGAAATTTGTCCTAATTTGCTTCCACAAACAGGACCAACTGGTGGTGGGGATAGTAAAGTTGACTCTGAGACATATCCGATTTCAGATCAATTACCTACAATTTGGTATGCGGGAATTGGTAATGCGGCAGCGCAAGAAAGATGGGCCTTTGCATTTAGTGCGAAACAGAAATGGAAAGCAAAATTGTATTCCGATGTGGAGAAAATATTTGCAGTCAATAATGAATATGAACGTGGATATACAAAAATCTATTTTATTAGTAATCAATTCATTTCAGATAGAAATCGATCCCATGCAGAGGACGAGTTAAGGCAAAAGTATAACAAAGATATAAGAGTTTTGGATCGCAATTGGCTGTTGGAAAAAGTATTTACAAAGGGTCACAGTGGTATCGTTGTAGAATGCTTTGAAATGACAGATGCGTTTATTGATAGCGTTAAGAAAGGTCCAGGAGATTATACAAAAGAACTGAAATTAGAAGAACTTGAAGACAAACTTGAGAGTTTTGATCCGTTGCTACCAAAGGCGTCAATGATTCCACTAGCTTTGGAATCGGCATATATAAGTCGATCATTGGAATTGACAAAAGAAATAACTGTATCAAGATTTGAGCGTGCTTTAAAAATAATTGATGAGTTTGGCCTGACTATTCATAAAACAGAATGCATATATGAATGGGCTTGGACATTATATTGGTGGTATGAAGACTATTCTTCCTTCTATGTTAAATATTGTGAATTTGAAGATTTGGCGCTATCTTCTGGAAATATTTTTGAAATAGAACGCTTATCAAATCTATGGATAAATTTGCGATCCTTTAACTTGTATGAAAATCAAAAATTTAATATTGAGCTGCATTCAGAAAAACTTTTGGATGTATTAAACCAATATATACAGGATCAAACCAAACCCCATGCGGCATTTGAAGCAAAGGCAATAAAACTCAATATAAGTTGGTTACTTGAGGATGATATCGAAAATTTGGATATTGAAGAATTAATTATGCAATATATAGATTTAGTCAACGACAGCGATAACCATTTGGATTTTGATCTTTCAAGACTAGCTAAAATACTTACAACCTTTCCGTTTTTTGAAGATTACAAAAGCTATGATGATTTATTTGAATTGTTATCGTCAAAATTAGCTGATAGGAAGCAGCAAATAACAAGAGCTGGCCTTCTAATTGATAGAGCGATAAGACAAAAAGGAGAGAAGCCGATTGCTACCATATCTTATATCGGTAGAGCTTTAATAGATTTATATAAATCCGAAAGCAAACACAAACTTATTATTGCATTATCCTTATTGGCTTCATCTTTAGAGGACATCGGGTGTCTATGGGCAGCAAGAAATCACTTTTTGCATCTATTTGCTTTATGCTTCACACAATATACTAAATACGGAGAAATCCATCCGGCTTTGATATTATCATCAAACTCGCTAAAAATGATTGAGTTGCAGATAGGCCGAATTGGATATGCACTTTCAAGTCATGAATGGTCAATAATTTCTAAAAACCTATATCGTGTCGAGGTCAGAGAAAACCATCTTGACAATATGCCTGAAGACTTGTTTGAGCCTATTTTAGCAATTGCTATTATGAAAACACCTTTTGATAAATTAGATAAAATCTCTTCTTTAATTGAGCCGCTAAAGAAGTTGGATTTATATATCGCAGAAGTTACTGCAAAATATATGCTTGGGCACTACGATGAGGAGTGGCTAAATTATCATGAAAATGATATTTCCAAATTCGATGATAGCATGAATCAGTTATATACGCAGCCCGCTAACAAGCAAATTCTATATCAACCTTTTTATGGAGTGGAAGAAATCGCCTTACTGCAAACAAAGATATTAGGTTGTAATATCAGCATTCATACAGTTAACAAATTTGTCTGCTTGGAATTAGGGGCAACAATATTTGCTATGTTAGAGGGCTTCTTTGCCACCGGTGCATCAAAACGCATTTTAGTACAGTGTGCAGACATAAATATTTTGCTACAGCATATACAATTAGATTCTTTTGTTATTGAGATTGATGAAAACAGTGACATTGATACAGATATTTTAATTAAGTGTTCCGATTATGATTTACATAACAACATTGTAGGACAAGATCAAGTAGCTAAGTTTTTACAGGATCTTTTTCCAAGAATACTCGCTAAAATGGTGCTGTTTGATGCCTCGCAAGATGCATTGGACGAATTAATTGCTGAAGAACGAGCCTTTGACAGAGCATTTTCTTTTACAAATAGTGTCTTCTTCGCTGCGCAGGTCTTAGGAGATGATTACGGCACTTCTATTTTCAATAAGGAATCTGTTTCTCAAGCGGCTGCTGCATATTCTCTGTTGCGATCTTCTCCTGTAAGTTTCAATACTGATGTAATAGAGCGGCCAATTCATGATCAAAGCTGCGATCGCAAGCTGAAATTTATTCATGGTTCTCCTCCTGATGGTTTAGACTTTGAACATTTTAATCACCAACAGTTGGAAATACAATCGATTATCAATATACCGTTGTGGAATAAGGCCAAATGGCGTGGTGTAGCAGTTATGGACTCTCCTACACATGAATTTCTGCCAATGTTTGGCCTTCTGTTTGAAAACACTGACATAGCCCAGCAAATATTTTTAGATTGGGGTAAGCGATTTGGTAAATATGATTCTGCTGATGAAATACAGATTGGGATTATAAAAGGTATAGACAAAAAGAATCCTTTTCATTATAGGGTGATTGTAGCATCTAATCTAAGGCGTCATGGTAACCCAGCTCAAATTAAACGTATTCAATGGATATGCAAGCTCCATACCATGGAGGCAAAATCTTTAGCTAATTTGAAGATTCTTGAAAGTGTCATTAAAACAAATAGTCAGTTTCAGTTTCTGCTTTATAAAATAGATCATGGACAATTGGAACCACTTGATGAACTGGCGATTATAAAAAATGTTCAGAGTGTCACTATTCGTAATGCATGGGAGATTGAAGATGATAGCTATTTGCTAACTGGGGTGATGCCGACAGATAACCCTATTATACCTCCAAGTTTTGAAGATGCTCCAATTCTGAAAAATATAACATATAAAACACAATTGTCATTTTCAAAAATTGGGCGGAATGATCCGTGTCCATGCGGAAGTGGAAAAAAGTATAAAAAATGCTGTTTCGATAAAAGATAGGCAGGCTTCTGGATGTGTTGATCTAAGAACTGGAAGTTGGCATCAGTTATGAACAATCATCTAATCTTGAAACAACTTCACAATATCCATAGAATGGCGAAGGGATAGCCCCCTAGCTGAACATAATAGCTAGGGGGTTGGAGTTAACGGCTGCCTGAAGCTGACTGTCATCAATGTGGGTATATATCTCAGTTGTTGCGACACTCTCGTGTCCAAGTATTTGTTGTAACGAGCGAATATCTACCCGCCCGTACTTATACATAAGCGTTGCACTTGTATGGCGCAACGTGTGCGCTGAGATTTCGGCATCATTGAAACCGGCAAGTCGGACATATTTTTTAACAATTACCTGCAGTGATCGCACAGTCAATCTGTTTCCACTCTTTGATATAAAGAGTGCATCGGACACAGTTGGCAGGAAATTTCGGATTTCAAGCCATGCAGTAATTGAAGATTTTGCAGCCGGGGTCAAGTAAATTTTTCGTTCCTTGTTTCCTTTTCCAATTACTGACAGAACATCGGAGGATACCTGCGAACAATTGAGTGCTTCAAGCTCAGATATTCTTAGCGCACAGTTTAGAAGGATTGTGAGTATACAATGATCTCGCGGAGATGTCTTTCCTACAATTAGCAATCGGACAGATTCTTCAAGAGAAAGATGTCTGGGAATGCGTTTGGGTTGCTTGGGCGTCTCCAGTTCTTCGGCAATGTTCACTTGAAGGATGTGCGATCTCTTTAGATATTTCCAAAACTGCCGAATGGAAACGATTTTTCTTGCTCTTGTGCCTGGAGAAGAATGGCGTTCGTTTTGGCAATAAGCTATGAAACTGTACATCTCACCAAGGGTAACGGTTTCCAGAAAGTGCACATCAGCAAAAGCGAAGTCTGGGTAGGCTAGTTCTATTTTGCGAACACCTGCAATCCACCACAGAAAAGCCAATATATCTGTGCGATACTCTCGGATCGTGCAGGAACTTCGGCCTTTGATTATGCTAAGGTAGGATAAATATTGCTCTAAAATTGGACAAGTTGTATTTGACTGCATTTGCATCACCTAGGTAGTAATCTTACCCATGCCGTAGTTGTTATATAATTCTGAGCGTGTGATGATGGCTATAATATAAGATTGAGAACTAACAGCTAGAAGTCAAGGATTATTGGAGTGTGGTATTGCATGAAATTTGAAAGCATTAAAATAGAGAATTTTCGGAATTTCGAAAAGATAGACCTCGATTTATCAAATAAAAATATTTTCTTCGGACTTAATGATGTGGGTAAAACAAATTTTCTATTTGCTTTACGCTATGTGTTTGATAAGGACATACGCAAATTAAATCTATTGGATTCAGATTTTCATAACAAGAATTTTGATAAGCCCATCGAAATCACTGTAACGCTTGATATAAGCGATATAGCCTGCACGGACTGTCAAAAATTACGTGCGCAGTTAAAAGGTGCGTTGCTAAGCGTACATGAAAAAGTATATATTCGACTGAAAGCCGAATATGACCGCCAAGAGATGCTTGCCCTCCCGATACTATATTGGGGAGGTGATTTGAAGCATCTTCAAGAGATGAAACAAAGAGGCTATCTGTATGAACTCGACTATGTCTTCAATGTCATTCATATCGACTCATATGTGGATTTGCACTCGTTATTCAAGAAAAATGTAAACGCTCTTGTGAAAAATGAGAGTGAAGATGATAAGGATATATTAGCCCATATTCAGAGCACAGTCGATAGTCTGAATACTTATATAGCTTCATTATCAGGAATTAAGGACTTCGAAGAAAAAATTGCGCCGGAATATAAGAAGTTTCGAAACGAGGGAGTGACCGTCTCCATTAAATCCGAAATTGCGGTAAAGGGACTGTATTCAAATATCATTCCCTATATAAAACAAGACGGGGATGACAACCTATATCCCACAGCTGGGGAGGGTCGAAAGAAAATACTGGCGTACTCAATCTACGACTTACTATCTGGTGAAAGTGCGGAAAAGAAAATCAACCTATTTCTAGTTGAAGAGCCAGAAAACCATTTGCATAAATCTATGCAGATAGCCTTGTCGCAAATTTTGTTTACTGATAGCATGTACACCTATTTGTTCGTATCCACACATTCACCTTTCGTCCTTTATGAAATGGATAATGTTAATCTTATCCGTATTTATAGTGAAAGAAAAATTACCAGTACCAGCACATTTTATAAAGTACCAGATACTTTTAAGAAAAATCGAAAAATGCTGAACCGCTCATTGTCAGAAGCTATTTTTGCAGACAAGGTACTTTTAGTAGAAGGACCTTCTGAACAATTATTGTTTGAGAAAGTTCTGGCAACAGTAAAACCTTTCTATGAGGCAGATGGTATTTACATCTTATCTACGGGTGGTATTGGGTTTGAAGCATACTTTACAATATTAGATGCTCTTAAAATACACAATATAATTAAAACTGATAATGACTTGCGTTTTTCAAAGAAAACAGGAGATTTTAGTGTTTTAGGATTTTCTCGTTGCAATAAATACATAGGAGAGAGACTTCTTCCTATAAAAAGAATTTCTGAAAATACTATTGAATCAAAGCGAGCTTTGTATGAGGAAAATATAGAAACGCTTGATAAAATAAGGGATGAATACAATGTTTATTTGTCAAAAACAGATTTGGAGCATGATTTAGATGAAGTCTTACATGATGTATTGGTAGGGCATTTAGGAGATGACCCGATTGAATATTTACAGGATGCAAAGCATTATCACATGGTAGAGCTGGTTGGGAAACTTTCAGATGCTAATTGTCGTAAAATTTATGCGCACTATAATTTTGCTTGTTTAAAGGCGGTGGCTGAATGAGCCTATCTCCAATGCAAAAAGAAATTATTACTATCCCCGGTAATTTTGTTGTTCGGGCAAGTGCTGGCACAGGCAAAACGCATACAATGGTCAACAAAATTGCAAAAGAAATTGATGACAACCATTCGCATAAGGTAGTTGCCGCAATTACCTTTACGATAAAAGCGGCCCAGGAAATAAAGGATAGATTGTCTGTCGATATAATTCAGCATTTTATAGGAACAAATAATAGCTTTGCTATAGAAGAAGTAATAAAGCCATTTATGAAAGATGTGTATGGTACCGACTTCGACATAGATATGAGCACTGATTATTCGGCAAAAGTCGAAACCTACCAAGAAGGTACAGAAAAGATTAGGACAGAAGGCATTCTTTGCTCTTATCATGATAATAAAAGAGACTTTATTTTTGATTTAGCGCAGCATATAGTCGAAAACTCGTTGGTTTGCAGGCTTTATTTACAGGCGAAGTATTTTAAGATTTACATTGACGAATACCAAGACTGTGATAAATCCATGCACAAGTTCTTTATGTATTTATGCGAAGAATTAAACATAGAAACTTTTGTTGTCGGAGATGAAAAGCAGTCGATTTATATTTGGAGGGGAGCTTATCCGGAGGCATTTAAGGGTATTTGGGATAAGCCGAATTTTGAACGGAGATTTATGGGCGATAATTTTCGTTCCTGTCCTCAAATTCAAAATTACTCAAATTTGCTATGTGAAGAAACTCGTGGGTTATATGAAGCAACCGAAAATCTTGATAATATAGTCTGGCTTACCCCAACCACAACAAATTGGGCGACAGAAGTTGTATCGCAAATTGATAGCAGTAAAAAAACCGCTCTATTAAGATTTAGCAACGATAACGCGAGGATAGGTGCAGATGAGTTAACTGCTACTGGAATAGAGTATATCTATATCCCTCAAACACCAATAGCTGATATTACTACCGATACTGCATGGCTATATTCTGCAATTGCGAAATCTATAATAATTGAGAAATATTCGGCATATGACCTTATTTCTGAAATACCTGTTGAGGGTAATGAGAGTAGAAAAACTGTATCAACAATAAAGAAAATCCTCAATGATATGGCGTCATCTAAAGGTGATGAACAGGCTTTCTATTCTATCGTGAGAGAATTAGCTGATTACTTAAGATATGATACTCGCCCAGATCATTTAAGAAAACTGTTCCGAACGGTTTCTGATATAGGTTTCCATGTTGCATTTGAGCCTGAAAAATATCAGCATGTTGCAATTACCTTTCATTCGTCAAAAGGGCTAGAATTTGATCATGTTATTGTATTTGCCGAGGATTATAGATTATCGGACATGCCGAGTATTTATAATCATTACGTTGCTGTTACACGGGCCAAGAGCAAACTGATCATTGTTAAGCTACCCAATTATAATGCAAACTGTTTTCAAAATAATTTAGCAAAGATTTTTTCCGAAAGTGATCTAAACATAAAAGATGTAATGTTTAGTCGATAGTAACCGGTTATCAAGCACGCATTATCCATATAATCTCTATCTTGCTGCGACTAGAGTTTGACGGAGGTAGAAAACTTTTGGTACAAGATTTGTGTGAATTTTTCTTAGAAAAAACGATTGAGTTTGACTTGGTAGCCGATATTTACGACAGCTATGTGGATGTTGATTTTGACCTCGGCTTTTATAAAGATTTTTGTAAGTATTATGGCTCGATACTTGAGCTTATGTACGGCACCGGCCGTGTATCATTGCCGCTCATTGAGAGTGGATTTACTTTGACCTGCGTGGACTATTCGCAGGGTATGCTTGATGTTTTCCATTCAAAGCTAAAACCTGATATGAAAGCTGACATCCATTGTCAGAACGTCTGCGAACTGGATTTAGATCGGCAGTGTGACCTGGTGATGATACCCTTTAATACGATTGCAAAGATTACCGACGGTGAAAGCCGCCGGAAAGCCATGAACCGTATCGCCGAGCATACGAAGCAGGGCGGCACGTTTTTTTGTACGTTGTATAACCCATCCTATAGCTTGAAATCCGCGGACGGCAACCTCAAAAACCTCGGCAAGTTTGCGCTGGGTGAAGAAAAAAACCTGATTGTTAGCTATTTCGATACTTTCACACAGAGCAAAAACCTGTTTAGCGACACACAGTATTATGAAGTGTATGGTCATGATAATAAGCTCATCGAAAAAAGATTCATGGATAAACTTCTCACTCATTACAAAAGACGAAATCATCCGAATAGCGCAGGAAGCAGGCTTCAAGCTGAACACGATATATGGAGACTATCATTGCGGCGCATTTTCACCGGAGTTGAGCATGCTTATGAACTGCGTTTTTGAAAAGGAATGAGGGCAGCAGATGAACGAAAATGTACTGTTCCGCAAAGCGACGTCGCAGGACGCCGCCCCAATTAAAGAAATAGCCAAACGTGTCATTCTACACAACTATGTCCCTTTCTTAGGCATTGAAGCGAGCAGTGCCTTTATCGACAGTGGGATGTCTGATCAGGAGATCGACGACGGACTTGATCACTGTACCGTAATAATCTCTGATGGCATAATGCTTGGGTTTGCGATTACAATAGACGAGTTACTGCACCTGATTATGGTTGATGTGCCGTTCCAGAGCAAGGGTTATGGCGGCAAACTGCTGAAATATATAGAAACCGAGCTGTTCAGCCAATATGAGACCATCCACTTGCAAACGTTCAAGGAAAATGCGGACGCCGCTCAGTTTTACCTAAAAAACGGTTGGCACATCGTCGGCGAGGAAGAGATAATAGAGTTGGACAAAATCTTATTGTTATTTATGAAAACTTTCGGAGGGTGATGTTGTAATTTATTCGAATACTATGTAATGCAAAACTTCAGTGTAAATCTCGAAAAAAGAAAGGATGCCAATCATGTCAAATGAAACATTAAATGTGATAAAGAGAAGGCGGAGTATTCGGGCGTTCAAACCCGACGCCCTCCACATAGACGACCTGCGGCAAATTGCAGAAGCAGGGCTTCATGCACCGAACGGAGGCGGAAATGAGGCATGGCGGATCATTGTAATACAGGATAAAAAATTATTGGAGCAGATCAACCGACTTGCGAAAAGTTACGCCGCAAACTGCGGCATACCGCATCTGGAACAGCTTGGACGGGACGATGATTTTCATTGCCAATACAACGCGCCCGCTCTGATTCTGGTTTCCTGCGACGAAAACAGTTACTGCGCCGAATATGATGCCTCCGCCGCTACGGAAAATATCCTGCTTGCCGCCGAAAGCCTCGGAATCTCTTCTTGCTGGGGCTATTTCGCCACACAGGCCTTTATGACCGATGAGGGCGGCACACTGGGACACGAGCTCGGTATACCGGACGGATTCCGGGTGTACTCTTCCGTTATGCTTGGACATAACGGCGGCGAAGCCCCGCCTGAGAGGCAGATAAATACCGGATTAATCAACTATCTTTTAGGCGAATAAGCCACAGTATGATTTGAAGAGGGAATTATTCGCGGCGATTGCCCTGATGACGCCAATCTTGCCCGGGGAGATCAAGCGAGAGCTCAAAAATTAAGCTCACGCAAAAAGATTTTAGTGACTATTAAAGGAATCTATGAACATGTATACATCGATATATTTAGCAGCTATCAGCCTCCTGGCGATTATACTGACCATATACGATAAGAAGGCCGCGCGAAAAAACATGAAGCGCATAAAAGAGCGGACACTTCTCACCGTTTCTGTACTAGGCGGTTCGGCGGCAATGTTGCTTACCATGCTCATCATTCGCCATAAAACGCGCCGCCTAAAGTTTATGGTTATTATACCGCTTCTTATATTGCTTCAGATTGTAATCATAGTATTTGCATTCGATTCAAGCCTGTCGGTCAGCAATTATGATGTTGAAACCTATAAAATCGAAGGGCAAATCAGAATAGCCCTTATTGCCGACTTGCACTCATGTGACTACGGCGTTCAGCAAATAGAACTGATCAGTGCCTTAGAAGCAGAACGCCCGGATGCGGTTCTGCTCTGCGGGGATATTTTTGACGATAAACTAGCACCGCAAAAAGCAGTTGAATTTATCCGAGAAATATCTGTCAAATATCCGTGCTACTACGTTTCCGGCAATCACGAATTTCGGAGCAGAAAAGCCGACGGTATCAAAAATGTCCTTGCATCATACGGTGCGAAAGTTTTAGAAGGAACTAGCGAAATACTACAGGTTGGCGGAGGAAGAATCCGCATTAGCGGCATAGATGACCCTGAAACTGATAGATTCGCCAGCCGCTCTGTGCCATATGCCGAGCAAATAAGCCGTCTGAGTGAAGAGTCAACTGATAGTGAATTGTTCACGATACTGATGTCGCACCGCCCGGAACGCATGAATGAACTACTACCACTTAAACCCGACCTTGTTTTATCAGGTCACGCCCACGGTGGGCAATGGCGGTTGCCTTTACTGCTTGAAAACGGATTACTATCGCCGAATCAAGGTTTGTTTCCTAAATACACTAATGGTGAATACTTCTTTGATACGACTGAATTGATAGTTAGTCGTGGGCTAGCGAGAGAATCAACCGCAGTGATACCAAGGATATTTAACCGCCCGGAAATTGTCGTTGTTACCCTAAAAGGATGGCGTCAGGAGACAGGGGAATGACACTCGAGTAAACCGTATAGGCTTGAAAAAGGTGTGTCGCTTCTGCCGTCCCTTTTGACACGAAAAAATTTTTCGCTATGAAAGCATAATGAGAACAACATTTACAATAAGAACGCTGAGCGAAATAATATGAAGAACGCCAAAGAGGGAGACAATCCTGCGAGAAAAAAGAATTGTCCCCCCTTTTGTTTCTTAGAAATTGGTTTCCTTCTTGTCGGCTTGAAATACTTCCTGCCAATTAACTTTAGCGGTTAGCTGCATCGCCACGAAAAGTGACACTATAGCCAGGCAAGTTATCACCAGTCCGGTAAATCCCTTAAAAAAGAAGGAATAGGAAAACAGAATTAAATACACGAATTGGGATATTCCCACATGTACGAAGGCGAATTTATTGCCTACCACGAGGCGCATATATGATATCACCAGAAATACCGATACTAGCGAAGCTATAATAAACGCGGCATGAATAAGTATATGATCTACCAGGTATGCCAGCAATAAGTGGAAGGAGAAAAATGCGGCAGCAATGAAAAAATAATTCATGGGATGGATATTTATTTTTCTCATAATTGCAAACATAGTTATCATGAAAAAGAAGAGAAATAGTGAAACCGGGGCGAAACTAGATATATCTGCAACCCAAGGACCGGGATTTAGCTCCTCCGGCATACTGAGACCGATGTTTTCTCCAGTCAAGACATTGACATAGGACCAGGATAAGTTCCATCCTTGATCAGTTTCGACCTTTTCTGAAGGAGACATGCAATTGCTCGGGAAATCAATTTTTTTGAAATTGGTAACCATGTTAAGATTGAAGTTTTTTACTTGGGCGACATCCTGGGCGAAAGAATACTTCCAATTGTCTAGCCCATTGGTTTGGTACTGAATGTACACATTTTCGCTCTGCCCTGGCTGCAAATGGAAAGAAGTTGTGGTTATTCCATTTTGCATGGCGATGTTTTGAATTTCATTTTGACCCACCTTTAGAATGAAGCTATCGTAGACTCCTGATTGAGTGGGAAATTGATAGTCAACAAAGACCTCTTGGGCAGCTTGCGTGGTGTTCACCACTCTATAATCAGCATTAAATTTGGCAGTGTAAGTCTCATACCATAATAAGCCCTTTTTTCTTGGCTCCAGATTAATGTCTACATTAATATTACTGCTATCAAGGATTAGATTGTTAGTATGGGTTATGGTTTTGGTAACGGTCTTAGTTGAATCCGCAGATTTTTCTTGCTCAATGACATTTTCATAAGTTAAATAATATGCTTGCAGCGCGAATTGATTCTGGCTTTCACCCCATAACTCGCCGACGTTGCTGCGTAGGGTTGAATCTTGGGTATTGGTCCGATAATCAACCGTATTCCCCAATATTAGCCAAGCTAATGAGGTCATACAAAAGATTAAGAAAATTGCAACGAATCGTTTAATCACAACATACCTCCAAAATGATTTATTCTTAAAAGTAATACAGATAATTATGTAATGGCTTGCAGGAAAAATATTGAAGCAAAACTCCGCTTTACTGAAAATGAGTGTGAGGTTTGTAAGAAGTATTCCAATAGTAAGCTTAACCGAAGCGTCTAGTTTCAACGATACCTAATTATAAGGTTCATTAATTATGTCATTATTTGTGCTATTGTTTACAATATGTAATTAAAGCACTTTAATTATGGTATTCATATGTATATAATAATTCATAAAGTTCTATTAATTTCTTTTGCTTTGTAAAGCGCTATGTAAACATTAATAATACTAATTCGCATTTAATAGCAACTTAGCGCGCCCCATAGACTTAAAGAAGAATTAAATGAGAATAATAAAAACTATTTGCCTTTATTAAAAAGGATATATTAGGAGGATTGGATTTGGCAAGCAGGGAAAAGAAAACAAAATTTTCGATAATTTTTATATCTGCAATGATCCTTTGCGTTCTTTTTTATTGCTTGCAATTGTTCATTTTTAGTGAAAAATTCTTACCAGGGGTTTATATTGCAGGCGTTCCGGTAGGAGGGAAATCTATCGCCCAGGCAGTAACCCTTACCCAGGAAAAAGTAGAGTCATATTACCAAAATCCTATTAAATTCGTTAAGGGAAATTTTGAGTATAGAGCTTCATTTTCCGATATTTGCGATCCGGTTACCCCGCGAAAAGCTGTAGAGGAGATATGGAACAAAGAAAAGGCACGCCCGATCTCCAAAAAAGCGATTTCAATAATAAAAAGCGATCCTATTAATTACGAACCCGAGCTTCATTATGATATGGAAAAACTAGAAGAAATGAGCAAGATTTGGAACGAAGAATTAAAAGTTGGGGTTAAAAATGCCTATTTAGAGGTAAGCGCCAATGCAGGATTAAAAATTGTTCCTGGTGAACCTGGATTAACTGTTGACCGCGAAGGAACTAAAGCTGAGTTGCCGGAGTTTATGAATCATAAAGCTAGTTCCGAGGTGAAAGTGCCAATAGTACTAAAAGAAGAGCAGCCTTCGATTACGGAAAAAGACCTCGCCAATATGGGAGAAATAGCGATTTATACAACCAAGTTTAATCCTGGTGATATTAATCGAACGAAAAATCTGAAATTAGCAGCTAGTAGTATTAATGGTCAGATGATTAAAAAGGATGAAGAGTTTCAGTTTAATAGAACGGTGGGGAAAAGAACGCTTGAAAGCGGATATAGTGATGCTCTGGTTATTGTTGGAGATAAGTTCGAGCCCGGATTAGGCGGTGGGGTCTGCCAAGTTTCCTCAACCCTATATAATGCTTGCTTACTTGCAGGGCTGGAAATCGTAGAGCGGCATAATCACGGTTTAGCGGTATCGTATGTTCCGGTAAGTTTAGACGCCACAGTCGTTTATGGATTGCAGGATTTTCGTTTCAAGAACAATTCCAGTTCGGCAATTTATTTACGGGCAGCAGTTGACGGCAATCAGCTGACTGTAAATATTTATGGTAATCTCAAAGATAAAAAGAACATTAAGCTCTCTAGCGTTATCGATAAAGTTCATGCTTTTGCCGAGATTATCGAGACCAAACCGAGTTTGCAGCCAGGGCAGAGAATTGTTGACCACAGTGGCTCTCCAGGCTATAATTCTAGAGCGTTCCAAAGTTTTTACGATGAAGCCGGTGGATTGATCTTATCTAAGCAACTGTCATCAGATCATTATCGGCCCCTAAACAAACTGATTTTTGTAGGGCCGGAACCAGCAGTAACGGAAACCCCGGTGCCAATTCAAAATGGGGACGAAAAAAAGCAGGATAACATGAGTAATCAAGATTCAAACAAAGCCGACAGTAAACCATCGAATGATGCGGAGGGCAAGCCGAGCACAAACGGTATGCCGGTTGATTTGCCAACAATAGATTTGTAAAATGTAAGAAATAAGCTGTATTATAAATTTTAAAATTTGTAAGATAAATGGTTGTATGAGCGAGATTAAATTGAACGAAAACAAAATGGCTTGGGGGAAAATAATACTATTAGTATTCGGCATGCTTTTATTCATGGCAGTTGCCTTTCTTTTCGTTTTGAAAATGCAGTATTCTCCAGTAGCGAAAGATTCTCAAGCTAAACAGGATATCATAATTCCAAATAAGGCTAGCGCCAGCGAAATCGGTGCAATTCTAAAATCTGCCGATTTGATTAATTCTAAGCTTGCTTATAGATTCTATATTAATAGCTCCGGTCTTGCGACTAAACTCAAACCGGGCAAATATAGATTTAGTAAGAGTATGAGTTTGCAAGAGATTGTGGCAGTGATTGCCAAAGGGGAAGTTGTAGCCCAAAGTTTTACTATCCCTGAAGGATATACAGTAGAAAAAATTGGCAAACTGCTTGTTGATAAAGGCATAATTGCCAATTACGATGAATGGGAAAGGGCCCTATACCAAAAATATGATTTTGAGTTCTTGCCTGCGAAGGATAGCAGACAGTTGTTACCATTAGAAGGCTACCTGTTTCCGGATACATATACAGTTCCAGACAATGAAAATGCTGAGGGAATAATAAAAATGATGCTTGCGAATTTTGGGAATAAGTGGCAGCAAAATTTTGCGGCTCAAGCCAGCAAGCAACAAGTTACAGTTAAAGATACTGTAATTATTGCTTCCATGGTAGAAAGAGAAGCCAAAATTGCTGCAGAACGAGAAATAATATCTGGGGTTATAAAGAACAGATTAAGAATTGGAATGATGCTGCAAATCTGCCCAACCGTATTGTATTGCATTAATGAAGAAAAGACCGAGTTAAGTTATGAAGATTTAGAGGTGAATTCCCCTTATAATACTTACAAGCATATCGGGCTGCCTCCGGGACCAGTATCCTGCCCCGGTGCTGAATCAATCAAAGCAGCATTAAATCCGAAGGAACATGCCTATCTTTACTATGTATCTAAAGGTGACGGATCACACTATTTCTCTTCAACATATCAGGATCATTTACATGCCGCGAATATTTATCAATAAAATTCTTTAATTCATTTGGCTTGGGATAGTATTGGTCTAAATTCAAGTATTGGGCTACAGAAACACTCAGACAGTTGTGATTAATTATTAGAGTCTGTGATAGGAGGCTTTTTTGTGACAGATTTGATATTGCCTGCAGGTAATCTGGAGAAGTTAAAGACCGCAGTAGCTTTTGGCGCTGATGGAGTTTATTTTGGCGGCAAAGACTATAGTTTAAGGGCTCAAGCCGGTAATTTTTCATGGGAAGAAATGCAAACCGCTGTGGAATTTCTCCATACGAATAACAAAAAAGCCAATATAACTGTAAATATTATTGCTCATAATGAAGATATAGTTAAGCTGCCCGCGTATTTGGAAAAACTCGAGGAATTAAAGGTGGATTCGCTGATTATTTCGGATCTGGGTATTCTGCAAATGGCAAAAAAGTATGCGCCGAGTATTGGTATAACCGTAAGTACTCAAGCTAATACATGCAACTATGAAGCGGCATTGTTTTTTGAAGACTTAGGAGTTAAAAGAATAGTTCTTGCTCGCGAGCTTAATTTGGATGAGATTAACGCCATTCGCCAAAAAGTAAAAATTGAACTAGAAGTTTTTGTTCATGGAGCTATGTGTGTATCCTATTCCGGAAGATGCTTACTCTCTGCTTTTATGACCGGTCGTGATGCTAATCAAGGAGCGTGTGCTCATCCCTGCAGGTATAGCTACTATTTAGTAGAAGAAAAACGACTAGACCAATTTTTCCAACTAGAGGAAGATGATCGGGGCAGTTATATTCTGAATTCTCGTGATTTGTGTTTACTGGAATTTCTGCCGCAGCTTTTAGAAATCGGGGTAGATGCTTTTAAAGTTGAAGGCAGAATGAAAAGCCCCTTATACGTTGCCAGTGTGGCTTCAGTCTATAGGCAAGCCTTGGACACACTTAGTATCGAAGGAAAGCAAGCATTTGATAATCTCTTGCCATTGTTTCAGCAGGAGCTGAATTCATCAGCTAGCAGGCCATTTACTACCGGCTTTATTACTGGCAAAAGTTTGGATATGCAGGATCCTGACAATAAAACCTTGGGTGAGAGAACTGATTTTTGCGGTATGGTTGTGGGTTATGATGATAAGACGCGGAGTTTACTGGTCAAACAAAGGGGTAATTTTGGCCTGGGCGAGCAAATAGAGTTTTTTGCGCCTAATGGAGAGCAAATAGTGCTCGAGTTAAAAGAACTCAGCGACCTCAATGGCAATCAGTTAGACCGGGCCCGACATCCGCTTCAAATTGTCGCTATTCCCTTTGAGCATTCATTGCCCGAGTTCACAATTTTAAGGAGAAGAAATGCAGACTGATAGCATAATTTACGCTCAATTAACCGAGCCCCAAAAAATTGATTTTCTGAGCAAAATAATCGAAGCATATGGGCATTTGGGAATTGTTTCTACGATAGACGCAAAAAGTGGAATAATTCTGATCCGTACTACCCCTTCTACCAAGGAACAAGTAGAAACCATTATTAGTAACCTGCCTTTCGAAATAACCCGCATTAATAACTATACACCGTCAAAATAAAAAACAAGTATAGATAAAGCGAAATTTTCCCATGCTAATAATGAGAAACGCTGGAGGGATGCTTGTGAATAAAAGCCGAATTTATATCTTGATGTGGTTCTTTTTGGGCTTATTTACCTTTCTGCTTATCATTATTGGAAATATCCAGATTAGAAAAGGCTATGACTTAGCACGGGAAACCATAGCTATTCACAGTAAACGAATTGATATAGAGGGAGTTAAACGGGGCGAATTCTATGACCGGAATCTGCAGCCACTTACTGGAGGCAATCTGGACTACGGCTTATATTGCTGGCCCAAGGTTTATTTTACGGAAGAAGAGAAGCAGAACTTGGAGGCAGCGCTTGATAAAAAGAGCAACGAAATGGCAAACATATTAGGAATTGATGCTTCTCGAATTAGAGAAGAATTGAATAATAGCTATCAAATCGGTGCGGAAGCATTTCGCTTTACATTCCCTTTATCAAATGAACAAGTTGATATGTTGAACAAGGCCGCAATTAGCGGTCTATTCGTAGGGCCAGTCAATAACCGCTATGGGGAAAACGGCTTCTGCAGCCACCTATTGGGTTACGTCGATAAGAGCAATCCGCCTCTTGGGGTAAGTGGACTTGAAAAGGAATATGACAGCATATTGAATAATAAAAAGACCTCTGATCAGCTAATTTCGATTTTTGATGCTAAAGGAGCTCCCATAGCTGGATTGATGAACAAAATTTTACCGGCAGCAGATAATATGAATAACTCGGTAGTGTTAACGATTGATAAGCGCGTGCAGTCAATTGTTGAGTCCGCAATTGACCAAACGATGCATAAAGGTGCGGTAGTAGTTATGGACGTGGATTCAAAGGAAATTCTAGCTATGGCTAGTCGGCCGAACTTTAGTGTATATAAGATTGGTCAAATCGAAGCTGATAATAAAGAGGCACCATTGTGCAATCGAGCCTTGACCACTTATTACCCGGGATCATTGTTTAAGATATTCATTACTGCGATTGCAATTGAGAAGGGTTTGGTTAGTGATGACGAGATGTTCGAGTGTAATGGTTTTTACAAAATCGATGAAGACTTAACTATAACTTGCTGGAATCACGCAGGGCATGGCAAGCTCTCCTTTGCTGATGGATTCGCACTTTCATGTAACCCGGTATTTATTGAAGTGGGCAAAAGATGCGGACTAAAGGAGATTGAAACCTATGTCAAAAAAATGCATATAACCGATTCGGACATAAATGGTTATCCGAGTAATGGGCAGAACGGAAAAATTGCAATTAACAATGGTGATAGAGCACTCGCCAATGCAAGTTTGGGGCAAGTTGGGGTAAGTCTTACTCCCATGCAGCTGTGTTCATTTATTTCGACGATTGCTGATGACGGACAATGGACGACCCCATCGATAATAAAATACCGAATTGACGAAAACGGGCAAAAAGGCACCGAAGAAGCAATCAAAAAAGAGCAGGTGATTAAGTCCGAAACTGCCCAGGCAATTAAACAATTGATGCTGAAAACTGTTAATGAAGGCACAGGAAAAACGGCAAAAATTGCAGAGGTCCAGGCGGCAGGGAAAACGGGGACGAGTCAGACCGGCCGAATTGATGCAGAGGGGCAAGATATCCTCGATACTTGGTTTGGTGGCTTTTATCCGGCTGACAATCCACGCTGGGCATTAGTAATAATTAATGAAGGCGGAGAATCGGGTGCAAGTGATGCCGCTCCGATTTTTAAGGAGATAACCTCGAAGATGGTAAAAGAACTAGGTTTGATAGATTAACGACAAAATATTTGACTATTATTGACTATTAATTAGGGAAATATTATAATAATAATTGTTAGAACATGGAATCGTGTTATTAGCTGAGTTGGAAATGACACCAACTATAAAAATATTTAACTAATCAATAGTCATGGAAGGGCAAGGTGATATTATGAATATGGAAAAATATACTCAAAAATCACGCCAAGCTTTATCTGACGCGCAAAATTTAGCTGCATCTAGATACCATCAGGAAGTAACCGGCAAGCATTTGCTTTCGGCCTTATTAGAACAAGAAAACGGTGTTACCCAGAGAATTTTCCAACTTGCTGGGGTTGATTTAGGAGTTCTTGAAAGTGAGCTTGAGGCATTATTGAAAAGAATTCCCGTAGTCCGGGGCAGTCAAGGATCCATATATGCAGGTCCCTCCTTCGCACGCGTTTTAAAACGTGCTGAACAAGAAGCGCAGGACTTAAAAGATGGTTTTGTCAGTGTTGAGCATTTAGTACTGGCGTTATTGACTGAGGGGGAAGCTGATCTAAAAAATCTGTTAAGCAAGCAAAACATTAATCGCGAAGCAATACTTAGCGGTATACGGGTGTTAAGAGGTAGCCAAAGGGTAACTACTGACCACCCTGAAGATACGTATGAAGCATTAGAACGCTTTGGTCGCGATCTTTGTAAAATGGCTCAGGAATCAGCCTTAGATCCGGTTATCGGCAGAGATGAAGAAATTCGGCGATTGATGGAAATTTTATCGAGAAGAACCAAGAACAATCCGGTACTTATAGGGGATCCTGGAGTTGGCAAAACAGCAATAGTTGAAGGTTTAGCCCGCAGGATTGTAGCTAAGGATGTCCCCGAAGGCCTAAAAGGCAAAAAAATAATTGCACTTGATATGGGTTCACTGATAGCAGGGGCAAAATACAGAGGTGAATTCGAGGAACGATTGAAAGCGGTTCTTAAAGAAGTGGAAGATTCCATGGGACAAATAATTCTCTTTATTGATGAATTACATACGGTTGTTGGCGCTGGAGCTGCTGAAGGTGCAATGGATGCCAGTAATTTGCTTAAACCGTTATTGGCCCGAGGTGTACTTAGAGCCATCGGAGCCACAACTATCAAAGAATACCGACAGTACATCGAAAAGGACCAAGCTTTAGAAAGACGCTTTCAGCCTATTATGGTTGCGCAGCCCTCGGTTGAGGATACGATTTCGATTCTGCGCGGCTTAAAGGAGCGTTATGAAATTCATCATGGAGTTAGAATCAAAGATTCGGCCTTAGTTTCGGCGGCAGTTCTTTCAGATCGCTATATATCTGACCGCTATTTGCCCGATAAGGCAATTGATTTGATTGACGAAGCCGCGGCGAAAATGAGAACTGAAATTGATAGTATGCCAACAGCACTTGATGAAATAAGCAGGCGAGTAATGCAATTAGAGATTGAGGCAGCGGCATTAGAAAAGGAAAACGACGAGATTTCTAAGGTAAGGCATCAAGCTATCCTAAGAGATTTACAGGATCTGCAAACCGAAAGAGATATTCTTTTTTCGCAATGGGAGCAAGAAAAGGCAGGCATCGCTAAATTGCACGAAATAAAAATGGCGATCGAAGATTGCAAAATCGAGATTGAAAAAGCGGAAAGAGAATACGATCTGAATAGAATTGCAGAATTAAAATATGGTCGTTTAAATGAACTAGAGAGAAATCTGAAAGCAGAAGAAGAGAAACTAAGTAAGCAAGAAAAAAAATACCTGCTTTTGAAAGAAGAAGTTGATGAAGAAGAAATTGCCCAGGTCTTGAGCCGTTGGACCCAAATACCGGTTGCTCGATTGCTTGCAGGTGAAAAAGAAAAGTTAAGCAATATGGAGCAAATTATTCATGCTAGAGTTATTGGGCAAAATGAAGCAGTGGAGTCGGTAGTAGCTGCAGTATTAAGGGCACGAAGCGGTTTAAAAGACCCGGGCAGACCAATTGGAAGTTTCATATTCTTAGGCCCGACGGGAGTTGGGAAGACTGAATTGAGCAGAGCTTTAGCGGAGAGCTTATTTGACGATGAACGCAGTTTAATTAGGATTGATATGTCGGAGTACATGGAAAAGCATAGTGTATCGCGATTGATTGGGGCACCGCCTGGGTATATTGGTTATGAAGAAGGCGGTCAATTAACGGAAGCGGTGCGCAGAAAACCATACTCGGTTATTTTATTTGACGAGATCGAGAAAGCGCATCACGATGTTTTTAATGCTTTCTTGCAAATTCTGGATGAAGGGCGCTTGACTGACGGTCAAGGCAGAACAGTAGATTTTCGCAACACAATTATCATCATGACTTCAAATATTGGCAGTCAAGAAATCTTGGATTCGAATCGTCTGGGAAAAAACTACGATCAGATAAAAGAAGACCTAATGCATATTATGAGGAACGTTTTTCGACCAGAGTTTTTAAACCGGGTTGATGAAATTATAGTGTTCCACGCCTTGCAGCAAGAGGAAACCGAGAAAATCGCGGAATTGCTGCTTAGTAATTTGGCCGATAGATTTAATAAAACTACTTTGACTACACTTATATGGGATGAAGCGGCCTTAGAATACCTGGCTAGAAAAGGTTATGATCCTTCTTTCGGAGCTCGACCACTTAAGAGACTAATTCAGCAGGAAGTTGAAACAAAATTAGCTCGTTTGATAATTGCCGGAGAAATCAAATCGGATAAAAAGGTTCTCATAACAGCGAATGATGATGAATTAATTATTAGAAGTCTAGACAAATAATTGGCAGCTGAAGCCAGAAGAATAAAGGCGGCAGTGCGGTATCCCAAATTTTCATTTTGGCTTGGGTAAACCTACTGCCGCCCAAATTTTCTGGGTTGCAAAACTAAACGGTAGCTTAACCTAATTTTGTATATCCACTTGGAACTTCTAACAAATCAGCTGGGATTGTATCTGAGAACTCTTGAATAATCATAGTCATTACTGAGCCATCTTGAGAAGTAACTGTTAAGGCATAGAATTTTTCTCCATCGAAATAGTACTTGGCAGTTGCCTTGGTGTCTTTGTCAAGCTCATACTCCTCGTAAGGAAGGCTTTTTCCATTTATTGAGCCCGTGCCTGAACCTAAAAATACCAAGTTCTTATAGTTATCCGGATACTTTCCCGACACATTGGTATCAGTTGGAGGGGCTTTGAATTCTGAGTAAGTTTTATTCTCATCAGAAATTAAGTAAGTGGTGCCATTCTTCATCAGGATCTTGGTTTTTATTTCATGACCAAGCATGGCGCCTTCAGTAATTACAATTGTACTCTCGTTTTCCTGAGCCATGGTGATATCATTGATCATCTTATGATCTCCAGCATTTATTTCAGCTTGAAAGCGCATGAAATATTTGCCGTTTTTCATCAGGTCAGTTACAGTTTTAGAAAATTTCGGCCCAAGATTTTCGGTTGATTGATTGTTCTGCTCGACTTTACTATTAGTATCATTATTTGGAGCTGGAGCATTGGCTTGCTTTCCACACCCGGCCAATAATAATGACCCTGCTAAAACTAAGGCCAATAGGGGTAGTACTACTTTTTTCATAGTCTTGAAATCCTCCTAATTATCAGGTAATTGTAAAAAAATAGCCTCCTTTCACAAATTGTCCTCAAATGCATTTCATATGTCTATTATATCGGCAACTAAGGAGATATTGTAAACTGTTTGGAAAAAACTATTGGAATTAGATTTGGGAAATATCAAGGTCTTCCCAAAAGCAACGTTTCGTAACGAACTATACATTATAGTATAGGGAAAAATTCTACTGCCAAAAATGAATCTACGGGAAAAATAATGGCTTTTATCTCGGATAAGCCGGTTGGATATCTTAGTACAGCATGAAGGGAAATATTCTCATCGAGATTAATTTCGGTCGCGAAAAGATGAAATATTCTTACTCGATTCAATATGATAGCATGAGCATCGCGGCCTATTCTCTTCGAATTGGCGAACAGTTCCAAATATAACGAGTCGTGAATTGCTCCACTTGTAACAGTAACTGCAATTTGCATGATAAACTTTACGATTGCTTTCCTGCCTATAAGAGTCGGCCTCTCGGGATCAGCAAGACCAGCTAAACTATTGGTGTCAAAACCGATATTTTCCCATAATATTGGAACTGAGCGGTTTTTTGGTCCCAAAATGATGCTTTGGTTTGACAGCTTTGCAAATTTCGCGGTTAGAAGATTATCTCTTTGGGCGAGGATATATTGGCCCTGATCATTGACAGTCATTATCTTCGTCCTATCGAGTTGGGTAGGTTCAGGGATCATTAGGGGGCCAGGAATGCCTTGTAATCCTGTCGGACCAGTAGCACCAGTAGCTCCGACAGCTCCAGTAGCTCCAATAGGCCCAGTTGCACCGGTAGCTCCGGTAGCTCCAATAACCCCGATAGGACCAGGTGCTCCTGCTAAACCTTGTGGACCCGTTACACCAGTATTTCCAGTTTTTCCTGCCGGACCGGTCGGACCTACCGGTCCAGTGACACCAGCTGGGCAAAAAATCTTGCAAGGCAGCATATAATTGTATGGATGATTATTGCACCTGGTTATGCAAGGGTTTCTTGAATTGAAATGTTTGCGGCATGAGCAGCACTTCATATTATCACCTTGTATAATGCAAAACATAGGGTACATTATACTTTCCTTTCTTGTCATTTTATATATACAATTTTATGTAAATTAGTCTAATTTTGTGCACAAACTGGTAATTGTTTATTCAGATTAATGGCAATCGCATAAGAAATTGTGCAATCAAAAAAATCCATACTCAAGTCACATAATGTCATATCTTCGCATATAGTATAAAGCATTTAAATTGAGGAGGTGGCAGAATGACTTGGTTAGCATGTCTATTAGCAGTTGCCGCATTGATAAAAGGAACTTGGTTTTTATTTGGTTATCTCAATAATCAAATTTTCCCACAGCCTCTGGATGAAGAAAGCGAACAGTTGTATCTGCGAAAACTAGAAGAAGGTTGTATCGATGCGCGCAATAAGCTGGTTGAACATAATCTCCGCTTGGTTGCGCATGTAGTCAAAAAATATGAGAGTACTGGAGAAGATGGAGATGATCTGATTTCGATCGGAACCATTGGACTTATCAAGGCCATAAAAACATATAAGAACGAAAAGGGAGTCCGTTTAGCTACCTATGCTGCGCGCTGCATCGAAAATGAAGTGTTGATGCATCTTCGCAATATTAAGAAAAATCGGCAAGAGGTTTTTATGTATGATCCGATTGGATTTGACCGGGAAGGCAATGAAATTACTCTTATTGACGTTTTAACTGTTGATAACGAGATCGTTGACCAGGTAGATGCAAAGATGCAGGAAGAAAAAATAAAGGGCAACTTGAATATCTTGTCAAAGAGAGAAAGACAAGTCATCGAAATGCGCTATGGACTTTATAATGGGATCAAAGAAACCCAAAGAGAAATAGCAAAAAACTTAGGTATTTCGCGTTCTTATGTTTCCCGAATAGAAAAAAGAGCCCTCTCAAAGCTAATTAAGGAGATTGGAGTTTAGAGTTTGAGACAAACTCTAACTAAAAATAGCTGAAGTAATGGCCTGACTTCTATTCTAGTTCACGCTCGAAATTTCGATGCTTGTATAAAATAGTTATAGCTCCAAAAGGGCCTTCACTTTTTGGTAGCTGAGACATTACTTCTGATTTATTTATCTGCGTTTATTTGGCATACACAAAGCACCACTTCTGCAAGAATTGTTCAGCAATTGAAATAAACCTAAGAATTACTTTCTACCCTTAAGGTTTTTATCTCAATTAGCTGGCCCCCTTTTGTTCTTCTTTTTTCTCTATACTTTGCTTTTCTAAACAGTTTTTTGCAAATACCATTCCCTTGGCAATTGCCAGTAACCACTCTTGGCACTCAAGCGGTAATTCACTAGCATTTTCAATAATTTCATCTACAATAGATATATTATTCATTTGTTTTGACATGACATAGCACCACCACCAGTTTGCTTTATGGATGAATTGTATCACTCAAACATTTCATTGTAAATGCATAATTTTTTAGTCCATTTCTTTCTCAAGGCAATTCCGCATTGACGATGAAATTTTTATGTCTTATAATTTTTTTGAGGTGATTTTTTATGGATACTTTGGGCGATCGTCTTAGATTCGCAAGAAAAAGCAAAGGTTATACTCAAGATTCTCTCGCAGATCTAATTGGTGTATCTCGCGGGGTTATTTTTAACCTGGAAAAAAATAAAACTGAACCTCAAACCATAGTGATTAACACTATTTGCCAACACCTTTGTATTAATAAAGAATGGCTAGTTGAAGGCGCTGGGGAAATGCAAAAAAGTTCTGATGTATACCAAAGTACAAAGGTTTTAGCAGAACTCTACGAAGTCACTAAAACTCTTTCAGAAGATGAACAGCTCTACATTATTGATGTTATCAAGTCTTTTAAATCCCGTATTCAGAAGAACCAGTAATAGGGCATGAAAACTTATTCAAGATTACTAAGAAAGTGGGAGATTTATATGTGCGAAAATAAGCCTAGTGATTTATATCGGAGTTTAGGAATCAGTATATTTGGACCTTTAAAATCACCTCTGGATAATATCACTGACTTAAGTTTAGAAACGATTATCGAAAGTGAAATGCTAAGAGAAATTCCTATAATTAACTCGTTACTTGCAATTGCCGATTTTGGTATAAACATAAGTGACAGATATTTAGCAAAAAAAATCATCATGTTTTTAAAATGTATTAATGATAGAAACCTACATAGTGAGCCTAAGTTTGTGAAACATAGGGAGACAATATTATCTGATGAAACAAAGCTAAATAAGGAAATGGAATTAATCTATATAATGCTGGATAGGTTTTTGGAATTGGAGAAGGCGCAAATACTTGCTAACTTTTATATTTCCTTCGTCAATGAAGAAATTGATTGGACGATATTTTGTGAGTTAAATTCAGTGCTTGACAGACTAATACTCTCTGATATTCAGCTATTGAACAAATTGTACGATAAACTAAGATTTGACGATGAACAAAATTACACTAGCGAAGATTACCCTCCTGGCTACGAGTTTTTTCCAAGAGGATTCATACCCTATGGAGAAATCGAAAACAAAATTGCCTTTAGTCGAATACTATCACTAGGACTTGCAGAGAGAGAATTGCCACAACTGCAAAAAAGCCAGGTATCTGCTGATAATAATTTCAGATTATATGATTGTTCTATATCTGATTATGGAGTAATATTTTTTGAAAACGGTTTTATTCATAATTGATTGTTCTGAAAATTTCAGCCTTTTTGGTTTCGCTTTATTCAGCAATTTTGTTTCTTTGCAACTACCCAGGAGTCTCTAACCATATCATGCAAACCTCGCTTTGCCTGCCAATTTAGTTCAAATCGGGCTTTGCTAGGATCAGCATAGCAAATATCTAAATCGCCTGGACGGCGGGAACGGAATTCATAGGGTATAATAATATCATTTGCATCTTCAAAAGCAGCAACTAACTGCAGAATTGAGATTCCTTTCCCGGTTCCTAGGTTATATATATTAATGCCTGTTAATTTTGGCATCTTAAGCAAAGCCATAGCATGCGCTTCCGCAAGATCGCAAACATGAACGAAGTCTCGAACTGCAGTTCCGTCGTGACTAGGATAATCATTTCCGTAGATAATCAGTTTGGAGTTTTTCGTCAAAGCGATCTTGATTACATTGCCAATAAGACTATTTTCAGGAAGAGAAGTATTATCTCCAATTAAGCCGCTTTCATGAGCGCCGATAGGATTAAAGTATCGAAATATGATTAATGAAAAACTCGGCTTGTTGCGAGCAATATCGATAAGGATTTTCTCACTCATGATTTTGCTTTCTCCATAGGGATTATTTGCTCTGCAGATGGCCATGTTCTCAGTAAAAGGAACTGGGTTTTGTCCATAAACAGATGCTGAAGAAGAGAAAATAAACTTGTTGACCCCGTATTTTAGGCAGGCTTGGCTTAGGGTGATGGTAGTCAGCAAATTGTTATAATAGTAATATAGCGGTCTTCGAATAGACTCAACTACGGTTTTAAAGCCGGCTAAATGAATAACCGCATCTATTCGATGACGTTCAAATATGCTATTAAGAGCTTCCTGATCGGTTGCGTCTACCTGATAAAAAATAATTCCTTGTCCTGAAAGCTGTTCAATTCCATGGATGTTTTCTTTCCTGCTCCTTAAAAGGTTATCGACAACAATGACTGTTTGGCCAGCGTTAAGCAATGCTGCACAGGTGTGAGAGCCGATGTAACCTGCACCACCAGCAACCAGTATATTCATGAAATAATACCTCAGCGATAATTTTTTTAATAATATGAAAACCATGTTTTGAATATGTTTATATGAGAAATAAATGAGCTCTAGCCATCCTCAATAGAAATTTTGAAGGGCACATAATTATCAATATTAAAGAGACGAACATCCGTAATTTGCGCGTCGTTGCAGAGCTGAAGGGAGTGTTGTAAGTGCAGATAAAAAATGCTACTTTAATAAGGACTTTGGTTTTGGTCCTGGCCTTGGTTAATCAGAGCCTAACCATATTTGGCATGTCGTTCTTGCTAATTGGAGATGAGCAGTTAAAACAAATAATTAGCTTGTGCTTAACGATTGGAGCTTCATTATGGACATGGTGGAAGAATAACAGTTTCACGAGAGAGGCCCTTGCTGCCGACCAGTATTTGGACATTTTAAAGGGGAAAGTTAAAGGGAAATCTGTACAGACGAATCTCCCGCTGAAATAGAAATGTATTATATGTTATAAAAGCTGGAATAGCGCTTGTCGCGGTTGTGCTTTGGTAGTGACAGCTCATATACCTTTCAGATTGCCTCGCTTAATTGCATCTATTGCCTCCAAGATTAACCAAATAAATGATAAAAATAGGCAGTAAAATATTGAATAACGAACAAGCAAATGCCAAAATAAGTGGGCAAGAAAGCTGCTGCTTAACCCGAGTCGCACAAAATCCAATTACTTAATGTACTATGACATGGTACTAATTTTCAATTTTTTTGGGGTGAAGTCGGGTTTCAAGCGATGCATAAGCTTTCGCTTGGGCCCAAGAGAAAAGTAGTAAACCCAGCCAAATTAGTAGAAAAGCGATAAAATGATTAATGGTAAAACTTTCATGATAAATGAATATACCAATTAATAGGGTCATTGTTGGGCTTATGTATTGTATGAAACCTAGGAGTGAAAGTGTCATATGTTTGGCAGCCATAACGAAAAGCAGAAGCGGTATGGCAGTAACTACCCCTGCACCAATGAGTAACAATGAGTTGATGGGAAATTGCCAGCCGAAATGACCGATCCCAGTTTTTTGAAAATAAATAATAACTACAATCGATAAAAATGAGGCAATTAGGGTGTCAAGACCTATACTGGTCAGTGGACTTGTCGGATAGGTTTTCTTTAGTAATGAATAAAAGGCGAACGAAGTTGCCAGTATCAATGAAATGTAGGGAATATGTCCAAGTTTAAATATTAGGAAAAGCACGCCGGATAGGGCAATCAAAAAAGCAGTATACTGAGTGGCATTAAACCGCTCCTTAAGAAAGATCATACCTAAAAGGACGCTAATTAAAGGGTTGATATAAAAACCGAGGCTGGCATCTACTAAATGATTATTATTTACTGCCCAGATATATAAAAACCAATTGCTATTAATGAATAACGCAGCGAGTATCACCCCGAATACTCGCCGGTAATTCTTAATAATATTCTTTATTTCATTTATCGTCAGATCCCACTGACCCTTGGAATAGATTAGAATTATCACGAAAATCAAACACCAAAAAATTCGGTGCGAAAGTATTTCATACGCAGGCACTTGCTCAAGCAATTTCCAGTATAATGGCAGAATGCCCCAAAGCAAATAGGAAAATACTGCGAAAACAATCCCTTTGGCTTCATCGGGGAGAGTGTTTATGGCCTAAACCCCACAATCAAATCAAATATATTAAATTATAGTTGGCGATAATGATGACGTCAATGATTGCTAGGCTTATTTACGCTTTATATGAAGTAATTATTTCGCCGAAAAATAGAACATGGTAATCGCCTTGCGGGTAAAATGTAGCTTGAATTTCTTCGGGAAAATTTTCCTGCTCAAGAGCTTGCTTCACAAGTACTCTGCATTCATAATACAATTCGCAGCCTTCAATAACCGGGCTTGAAATGCTGTGGCTGGGCTTGGTTTTCAAGTTAAACTCTTCAAATTTATTGAGGTCGCGTCCGCTTTTACTTCCGACTGCGGCAAGCTCTTTTCTCATGCTGTTATCATAAGGGAAACTAAGTGAAAAGTTATCTGCATCACTGAGCATATCAAAAGTGTAGCGCGAGGGGCGGACCAGGGCAATAACTATAGCCTTCTGCCAAATGAAACCGATCGAGCCCCAAGCAATAGTCATAGTATTGAGCTTGCCCTCCTGGGCAACGGTTAAGAAACCTCCGCGAGGAAGTTTATCGGTAAATAAACTACTAAAGTGAAATTTATCCATAAATACTGGCCTCCTTAATTAAGGTATTATATCATTATTATTAAGCTTATTAAAAATATGCCATATAAACAATAATAGTGATAATTTATACTGATTAAGGCTAACTTATCATTAACATTATACTAATGAGTTGAAAATTCTGGAGAGAATCAGTGAAAAAACTATACAAGTAAGTATATTTAACGGAGGTACTTGTGAGAGCAAATAAGAAGAGAAACGAAATGGACAACCGGTATAAATGGAAACTGGAGGACATTTATGCTGCAAATGATGCCTGGGAACAAGATTTCAAACTAGTCAGAGAGTATTTGGAACTGGTCATTCCTTATCAGAACCAAATAGGTGAAAGTGCAAAGAATTTATGGGGATGTCTGCAAGACTCGGAAAAATTGGATCGTTTGATAGAGAAACTCTATATTTATGCGCGAATGCGGCGGGATGAAGATAATGCTAATGATACTTATCAGAGATTATTTGCGCGCATTGAGGCATTGGCAATCGAAGCAGGCAGCATGATTTCTTTTATCATTCCGGAAATATCTTCGATCGAAGAAGAATTGATATATTCATATATGGAGGAAGAACCTAAGCTCAAGCAGTACAGTCATTTTTTTGCAGAACTATTCCGGCTAAAAGACCATATTCTAAGCCCTGCCGAAGAGAAAATTATTGCTATGTCGGCAGATTTGTCAATAAGTTCAAGAAATATTTTCACTATGCTTAATAATGCCGATATAAAATTTGCGGAGATTACTGATGAAAACGGCAACAAAGTGGAAGTTACTAAAGGACGTTATGGCGGACTAATGGAGAGCCCAAACCGTGAAGTAAGGAAGTCAACTTTTGACTCTCTTTATGATAGTTATGGTAAATTAATCAATACCATCGGAGCGTCTTTAAATGGAAGCGTTAAAAGTGACATCTTTTATGCAAAAGTCCGCAAATATTCGTCATCACTGGAAGCAGCGCTTGCAAGTGACAATATCGAGATTAAAGTCTACGAAAGCTTGATCGATTCAGTACATCAGCATTTACCTTCACTTCACCGCTATATGGAGCTGCGCAAAAAAATGCTTGGCCTCGATTCCATCCACATGTATGACCTATATAATCCATTAGTAGCTGAGCATAATGTCAAAGTTGGCTATGAGAAAGCCCATGAAATATTATTGAAGGGCCTGGCTCCATTAGGAAAGGATTACTTGGCAACTATGATAGAAGGTTTAGATGGTGGCTGGGTAGATGTTTATGAGAATGAGGGCAAAACCAGCGGTGCATATTCTTGGGGAGCTTATGATACTCATCCATATATCTTGATGAACTATGACGATAAGCTTAATGATATCTTTACTTTGGCGCATGAATTGGGGCATTCAATGCATACGTATTATTCGAACCGAAAGCAACCGTACACTTATAGTAAATATAGCATTTTCTTAGCCGAAGTTGCATCGACTGTAAATGAATCGTTGTTAATCGACTATCTAATCGCTAACAGCAGCGACAAAAGAGAAAAGATGTATCTTATCAACCATTACCTGGAACAGTTTCGAGGGACAGTTTTTAGGCAGACGATGTTTGCAGAATTCGAAAAAATTATTCATGAAATCGCGGAACAAGGTGAAGCGCTAACTCCTCAGCGCTGCAACGAAATATATCTTGACCTAAACCGCATGTACTATGGAAAAGATGTGGTCTTAGATGAGCAAATAGCTTGGGAATGGGCCAGGATTCCACATTTTTATTCGAGTTTTTATGTTTATAAGTATGCCACTGGGTTTTCGGCCGCTACTGCAATTAAGCAGAGTATTATTAGCGAAGGTGAGAAAGCGGTGAAGGATTACATGGAATTCTTGACTGCAGGAAGTTCGGATTATCCACTAGAAATCTTAAAGAAAACGGGAGTTGATTTAACAACCTCGATACCCATCAATAATGCTTTGGATTACTTCAAGGAATTACTCGATCAACTTGAAGATCTGAGTAGTTAGCAATACTTGAACAAAAGAATCGTTAGATAAGAGAATATTCTAGCACGTTAAATTCCGATTGAAATCTTCTTGGTATTCTATTAAGAATTGATCCTTATCTAATGATTCAAAAATATCAATACACATGGAATGGTATTTTTTGACTTCTGAATAATTGATCTGAATAAAAGAAATATCGCAAAACAATTTGAACAGACGGTAATAGTTTAGTGGCAGTTTAGCAGAATAGTAACGCTTAATCATAGTGTAGAAGCTAACAACCGCACAATTGCTTCCAGTCCATATATCAGCCTCATCCAGGGGCATTTGTAATTTCCAAATAGCATCTAAAAACAATCTATAACAGAATTCAGAGAGCTTATCTATAAGCGCTGAATTTTCTGATACCTCATACATTTGTTTATAGTTTTCCAAATTTTTATTGCCCAAATAAGTTATAAACAAAACTGATAATAGTATTTGCAAGAGAGGATCATCAGGCACTTTGGTGATTTTATTGATAGCATATTTTACGCTCTGCAGTGATTGTGCATTAATGGCAAATAATAGGTTTTCCTTTTTATTAAAATAGAATCTTACCAGACCGATACTTATCCCGCAATTCGAACTTAGCTGGGCAAAGGTAGTTTTTTCATAACCTTGCAGATCATATAGCTTTTTAAATTCCGATAAAATCTTTGCTCTGGTTTTTTGCGCTTTGTCGTTCATTTCATTTTGTCCTTTTAATTGACTATACAAGAGTTTATTTTACGACTTTTTTTACTTTATAGCAAGTTTGACCGAAGGTATAGAGGCATTTGCCAATTATTTCAACTTAGAAATTGCTGAATTTACCAATGAAATTTTGAAGCGAAATCGATATCAGCACAATGTTGACAATTATATAGCATGATGATAATATCAAAAAAGCACAACAATAATTAATCAACCACCTTGTGCTACAAAAAACAAAGCGACATGTTTTAATCATAAGCTTCGGGGCTGTTAACTCTGAAGTCAACATTTGCATTAACATTCTGAATAAGTTTACCGATTTTAGCACTCCTAGTTTAGATTTGGACAAAACCTGATTAATGACTGACCGATCAAGATTAATTTGCAGGGGAGGTTGGTGATAACAGTAAATAGGGCGTTTTCATGACATTAGTAAGCAGGCTGATGAGTTTTGTTTTTCGCAAAAACCATTAAAACACTTGGAGCAAAAAGCAATGATATACGAAAACCTACATTTATCTTCAGGCCAAAAAAAAATTCAAGAAAATAACCAAATTCAGGAGGTAGAAATTAATGCAATTACCATTAGAGGGAATTAGAGTATTGGATTTATCAAGACTGTTGCCTGGACCGTTTTGTACTCAAATGTTAGCAGACCTGGGGGCAGAAGTTATTAAGGTAGAAGACCATATGGGCGGAGACTATATGCGTTTGCTAGAACACAAAATTAAGAAATTTAGCGTCTACTATTATACTGTAAATCGCAATAAAAAAAGTATCAGATTGGATTTGCGCAACCAAGAAGGAAAGGAAATATTCTTAAACTTAGTAAAAACTGCCGATGTTCTCGTAGAAGCTTATCGACCGGGAGCAATGGAACGCTTAGGATTAGGATATGATGACCTTAAAGCCATTAATCCTGGTTTAGTTTACTGTTCAATTACTGGATATGGGCAAGACAGCCCCTACAAGCATTTACCTGGACATGATGTGAATTATCTTAGCGTTATGGGAGTTCTCAATACCATAGGTACTAAAGAAGGAAGACCATCTATTCCCGCTACACCATTTGGCGATGTTGCAGGTACATATAATGCGACTATGGCTATATTGGCGGCCTTAATGGGCAAGCAAAAAAATGGAGTCGGACAATATATAGATATCGCTTTAGCTGACAGTCTGATTGTTTTTCAGATTATGGGTATGTCAAAATTTATGGTAGATGGAATTAATCCTGAAATGGGCAATGAAGCATTATCAGGTCACTATGCTTTTTATGATGTTTACCAGGGTAAGGACGGACGTTACCTTGCCTTTGGCAATGGTGAAGAGAAATTCTGGGCAGAATTTTTGAAAGCAGTTAACCGGGAAGACCTAATGGCTGACCGCTTAGCTGATGAGAAACGCCAACAGGAAATAAAAGTTGAGATAGCTGAAATAGTAAAGACTAAAACTGTTGCCGAGTGGATGGAAATACTGAAGGATTATGATGTCTGTATAACTCCAGTTAATAATTATGAGGAAGCCTTGCAGGATCCCCATGTTAAGAGCAGAGAATTGTGGTTTTATGCTGATGATCCTGTGGAAGAAAGAATTCCTCAGGTAGCATTTCCAGCTAAGTTTTCTGATTACAAACCTGGATTCAGAACGTCACCACCGAAAATTGGTGCCGATAGTGCGGAGCTATTACAAGCATTAGGTTACACGGAAGAGCAGATTGCAAGTTTTAAAGAACGTAAAGTCATTTAATACTATCTGAAAATATAATTTGAATAAGCAAAATTCATTACAATAATTCGGACTGTCATTAGCACGATGCTATATGGCAGTCTGTTTTTTTTGAACACTATTTGCCAGTTTGTTGAAATGAAAGTGTGAATTTCGATTGGAAGACACGAGTTCTACTGAAAGTTGAAGAGAATTCTAGCTGTTATTTAGTGCAGATTTTAATATAATTCACTAAAGTTGCGCATAATTATCATTGAGATATAAGCGATAAAGAGGAGTTATTATGACTAATAATACTGGCTTTGAAGAATACTTTGCTCGAATTATCAGCAATTTGGATGAGGATTTAAGTCTTTATAAGGATTTTGATTTAGTAGTTGGCATACCGTTTACTCATGCAGATAATGAAATTATTTCAGTATTAACATACATCGATAATGTCCTCCAGTCATGGCTTGGCAAAAGGCAGCTAATACTTTGTGTCGGCAGTCCAAGTGCACAAGACATTCTAAATAAAATAGAAAATTGTAAACTGCAGCATCCGTTAATGAGTTTTTTGTTGTCGGAAAACATTGAAGGCCATGGTACCGCAGTACGGGCAACTATTGAAATCAGCAAACGCATCGATGCTGATTTATTACTTTTTAGATTGGATATGCAAAACAAACTCGAATTTGGAATTGAAGGCAGCTGGCTGGATAAAGTTTTAATCCCTATACAGGGTAACTATGATTTGGTTCTAGGTAATCTGCAGCACAATCAAGAATTAGATTGTGTATCTGAGCTCTTGGTAACCCCACTATTAGAAATATTTTATGGGCTTCGGGTTAATAATCCTCTTGGCGGAATATATAGCATGTCTCATGATTTTGTAGAAATGCTGGCACATGAAGCGCGATTTTGGGGTAATAGCATATCGGGATCAGGTATAGATATCTGGATAATTAGTCGAGCATTAATGTGGAATCTAAATATTGCCAAGGCCAATTTCAACAATGACAGCTGTAAAGCAAGAAATGGGACTAGTGCTGCTGATTTCGTAGAAGTTGCTTTGACTTTATTTGAATCTATTAAAAGAGATATTTACTATATATTGCAAGACCGAATGGTAATAAAAATAGCAGACGAATTAGCGGGCAGTATGCCAAAAGAACCTCTTCAAAATGCACTCAATGCTGATGCCCTTATAAGCAGTTTTCGCCTCTGGAGCAGAGAAAACCATGATGCTATTAGAGCTAGCAAATATGCGGCGTTATTAACTCTTTCTGACTTAAATAATGATCAATTTAAGCTTTCTAATGATATCTGGTCCAAAATCGTTTTGGATGCCATTCATTTATTCATATTTTCGGATAGTAATTATAAAGAGATCCCCAACATGCTGGCAGCAATATATCAGGGCCGTTTGGCTTCACATCTAATAGAGATCAATAGTTTTAGAAAACAGCTCGCCAGCATTTACACTGATAATTACAGTGAGCTTTTAGTGCAAAAGAGTGATGTGCTAAAAAGCAAAGTTATCAACAGCTTTTGGCAGAAAAAAGATGATTTCATCTTGAACTGGAGTCAAAACTATGAGAAGGTAAGGCCGCCTTTTATCCCTTTAGGTTATATGGAATACGTGCCCGGCAAACCAATAGTAATACCAAAAAAGATTTCGGGAAAAGACGGAAAAGTTATTCAAACCGATAATATATTCAAAGAACTGCGCAAAAGGTATAATGATAGATTTAATGATTTTCTATATGAAGAGTTGGAGTTGCCAAAGGATGCAAACTCATCATTAATGATCGAAAAAATGGAAGCATTCATGATGCACCTTGAACAGGCTCTAAATAGTTGGCTTCCGGGAGACCTTTGCACTGAGGATGGCTTACAAGAGTTTGTTGATGCAGTGTTTGAAAACTTTCCTCCCTCACCAATATATACGGTTAGTTCTGATTTATTGCGGGAATTAATTGTCCGTTTTCCGCCGGTAAATTTAATGATACGTTTGGGTCATTATCAGCCTGAGTATTTGTTAAAAGATATCGGGCCAAGGCATGGCTTAAGTTTAGCTTATTTAGTCGAGAATAATGCCTACTCGAATCATGCAACTAGTTGGTTGCTCGATGTTATTAAACCTGATGGTTTCGAGACCATCGATTTGCAAGCGATGGTGATTCCCACTAATTTCAGAATGGGAGTGCTTAGTTCAAGCAAGCTATCTTATCTTAACCACCTTGCCGGTCGCATAATTGTTAGTCCATTGGAAACGGGCATGGGGGGGAAATACCCGCGCTTAAGGTACCTGACCAGCATTTTGAGACGCATTACTGTAGCTGAAAACTACTCCTATTTGTTTAGACTAATTTCCATGGAAAGAAAAAACATGGGCCTCAAGCTGAAAAATTCACTATCAGGCAGCGAACGCAGTGATGATTTTTCCGCTATAAGTATTTTCGAAAACTGTCATCATCGTTCCATGATTAAAAGGATTTTTGACACTGCCATGGCAATAATTGATACGAAACCTGAAATTGGTGAGCTCTTAATTAAAATGGTGGACGGATACGGTCTGAGTCAGGTTATGGAGAATAATGTTTTCTTAACTAGTACTGCCTGGAGCTGGGCCAGTTTCAGTTATAAAGGCGGAGTAAAGATTCCAACGCCTTCAACCACCAGTGTAGAAAACCGTTGGTTTAACCATGACTTCCTTGAATTGCTATATGAAGAGCTTGGTTATGATGTAGATGAATTATTTCCCATAATTTTGAGGCTGATTCAAGAAGGGAAAAGCGGTAACAATTTGTTGGACACTTTTTTGCCTACTCGACCTAAGGAAGTTGCAGTCATTATTCAAGATTCAACTAATGAGCCGAGCAAATATCTTAAGCGTTATGAGAATAATCCGATTTTGGAACCGATAGCTGATAGTATTTGGGAATCGAAGTATGTATTAAACCCAGGTGCACTGCGCATAAGTAACAAGGTGTATTTGTTTTATCGTGCCGTTGGGGATGACGATATTTCTCATATAGGTTTAGCAATAACTGATGGTTATAAAGTGTTAGCTAGGCTAAGTGAGCCAATATTTTCGCCCTTGACTCCAGAAGAAAAAGCTGGCTGTGAGGACCCTAGACTTGTTGTAATTGAAGATAAGATATTTATGCTTTATACCGCTTATGATGGGAATATTGCGCAAATTGCCGCTGCTTCAATCAGCATTGACGATTTTGAAAAAGGAGATTATTTGGCTTGGAAGCGTGAAGGTTTGGCATTTAAAAATATTTGGGATAAGGATGCCATATTGTTTCCTGAAAAGATCAATGGCAAATATGTTATATATCATCGCATAGAACCCAGCATTTGGATTACCTACATGCCGGAATTAAAATTTCCAATAAACGAGAACCACGCAATTATTATTGGTCCCCGTCCAGGAAGAATGTGGGACTCATTAAAGATAGGAGCCGGAGCACAGCCGCTGAAAACGAAATACGGATGGTTGCTTATCTATCATGGCGTTGATCACAATTATGTTTACCGCTTGGGGGTCATATTAGTTGACCTTAATAACCCTGATCGCGTGATATTTAGATCACCTAACCCGATCCTTGAGCCGGCAGAAGATTTTGAGATTGGCATGAGTGGAGCTTGGGTTCCGAATGTAGTTTTCACTTGCGGAGCGGTTGCTGCCAATGAGAAGGAGATTCTTGAAGATGATGACGAGATATTAGTATACTATGGTGCTGCAGATACAAGCATAGGTTTAGCAAGCGCTACTCTTGCCGATCTTATTCCAGAGAAATTCAGAAAATGCGAAGAATAACGCCCAGCTTTAACTAATCTAATCGTGGGTAGTATAACCGCGGCGTTCAGCTAAGAGGTCTAAAAAAATGGTCTCCATATTGGCAACGAATAGATCGGTAGTTCTGCCGCTAGGTCTTTCATCATAAGTTTTAATATAGCCTTTACACTTATCGCAGACATAGAGTGCATAGCTACTATTATCCTCAATTTGAATAACTGAGATTTCACCGGGGACATCGTTTTCGCAATAAATGCAGAACAGGTAGCGAACCTGCCATTCGGAAAAACAGTGATCGCAAAACATCAGCCTAATACCATCTTCAGCGCGTAGTCTGCATATGTTAGCTCTGCAACCACAAAGAGGGCAGGTCTTATGAAACTGCCAATAAAAATCCTCAGCTAGGATATCGTTATTATAGGGTTCTGCAAAACAGCGAAGATAAGGACGAATTGCATGATCAAGCACAAAGAAAAATAACTCCGCAGGCAAATCCTGTTCTTCTACGTGTTCCAGGGCAACATTAGAGTCTGATGTTAGTCCGGCCTCAAGAATCAATGTATAGTCTAATTTGCTGGAATTGGCAGCAATCACTTCCAGAGGACTCTTAATTTCCGGGCGTAATGTGATTAAATAGTCTATTAAAGATGTAAAAGATTCCTTAAATAAACCAACATCTATTACCGGTTTTTTTTGGTCAATTAATGGGCGCGGATTATTGCGAATAATTTTTTTTATATCAACTTTTTCATGCTGTATAGATTTTCTTATTTTGGCTATTTCCTGGTTTTGCCAGCTTTCAAGTTTCTTAAAAAAATCAACAAAGCCCTCGGGAAGAATTATCCCTTGATTTTGATCCATGTGATATCTCCTATCTGTTAGCTTTGGTTTTATCAAAGGTTTGGAATTTAATTATATTGAGAATTGTAAAAGCTTTATAATCTGGTAATGCTATACTATTTTTACTTTTAAACAGTCTGAGAGAGGGAAACACATTCCCTCTCTCAGACTACTGAGATTGTTTTAGTCAGCTTTTGCTTGTTTTCCAAAGTTTTCTTCATACCAAGTTGCATGATGATGCTGAGCCCAGTCTGCTCTAACCGTACCTTTCCACATTCCCCAGAACGACTCTCCGGATCCGGGATGGAAAGAACCAAGATAACCATGCATGCAAACCATTAAGGTTCCAAATATCATGCTTAGATCATGGATAGGAAATGAAATACGTACTAATCCAGCAGGAAAAAGCCACGGAAACCACATAATATACCCGCTCAAAACAAGCAAGATTACTGCAGTTGGCGTTATTATAGAGTTCATCTTTTCGCCGCCATTAAACTTGGTTTGGGGTGGAATTTTTACTTTAAAACCTAAAAATTCAAAAGGGAATAATAGGATAAAAACAATGTCATTCCAGCCAAAGCGCAGAAGATCCCTTATCCAATCAAAAATTCCCTTGAAATCTAAAACTACGAATATTAATAAAAATATGGTTAAAAATACTGCTGCTATTCTATGCAGCCAGGCCGATACTATATAAGCAGAATCAGGCAACCAGCTTACACTGTCGACAAACAGTAAAAGTCCAGTGAAAAGACAGAGCAAAAATGTTACGGTGTGGCCCCAATGGGTCATTCGGGCAACGAAATTGAAACGAGGTACTCGTTCAAGGTCTCCCCTATACTCCGGTATTAATTTCATCACTCTGACCTCCTTCACTATGTTCTTGGTGCTCTTCGTCTGTGCCGTACTTTTTGGCTAGCAAACGTGTCGTAACAAAACTCATGGCCGAGCCTGCCAAAGCCAGGGGTATTAACCAACCGGCATATGGCTGTATCCAGTTTTGCCAGAAGTCAATAGTTCCGTAGGTTTGGGGGTTACTAGGCAAGCCGAATTTTTCAGGCACATCGGTCAAAATATATAGTTTATTCAAGCCGCCTAACTCGTTTAAGCCGTAAACTGTAGCGTTAGGATAACCATTATCCCGCAGATACTTAACCCGTTCTTGTGCAACTTCAATCAGTTCGTCCCGCTCTCCGAACATTAAGGCAGCAGGAGCGCAGGTCTCAACACATGCTGGTTTGTGTCCGGCAGCTACGCGATCTGCACATAGTGTACACTTCGTGACCTTATCAGTACGGGCGCGATGTTTGGGAATGCCGAACGGGCATGCTTGGGAACAATAGCGACAGCCGATGCACTTGTCAGGGTCATGGATAGTCGCACCATATTCACTCTTAGTATAAGCGTCACGAGGACATACAGTTAAACAAGCTGGATTTTCACAATGCATGCACTGATATTTCAAGAAATTCCATTCCAGTCCACGAGCTGGGTCTTGGTTTTCGATCATTCTAACAATGGTGTAGGTATCTCCATTGGTATCATCATGCGTTTGGTAGTTTCCTTTAAATGGTTCGATAACAGCTGGCAATTGGTTCCAGTTTTTACAGGCAACCTGGCAACCACGACAAGCCGTACACTTACTAGTATCGTAGAGGTTAGTCATTTGCGCCATCTTAAGCCCCCCTTATGTCGCACAGCCAAGCTTTGTATTCTGGACACATTGTATTCGCATCTCCAATATGTGGAGTTAAGCGATTAGCAATATCACCGGTTGCATAGCCTTTGAATCCGAACTGCCATACCATACCAATTTGATGAATTACTTTGCCGTCGACTTTGAATGGTTTGAGACGTTTAGTCACGCATGCAATAGCTTCGATATCACCTCTAGTGGTAGAAACGATTACTTTGCCTCCATTCAAAATTTTCTTAATTTTGGCTAGTTCTTCACTTATTTCTACAAACATATTTGGCATTAATTCTGCCAGCCAGGGAAGATTTCTTGTCAAGGCTCCAGTTTGCCAGTGCTCAACTACCCGGTAGGTGGTTGCAACTATAGGATATTTATCGCTGGTTCCTTGCTTATCCGGCTCCCATACTTTGGTGGTGGGATTAAGTTTAACACTGTTTAGTATGGGATCAATCGGGCTCTCCCAAGGCTCATAGTGCTCTGGGAAGGGACCGTCTTTCATAGATGTCTTAGCTGCGAAAAGACAGCCTTTGCCTTCAGGTCTCATAATAAAAGGATCTCTAAAGCTTGGACTATCCGGACGAGTCGCACCTAGAAAATCAGGCACGTCAATTCCGGCCCATGCACCTATAACATCAGGCTTTGTCGGGTCGGCCACCTTATTAGGATCCCACCAAACCAAGCGGCGATCATCATTAGGCCACGGAGTTACACCATCAGGCTGTACCGAGCAGCGGTTATAAACAACCCGGCGATTCATTGGCCATGCCCAGCCCCAAGTGGGGTATAGTCCAAGACCACTGGGATCGACGCGCTCTCTTGATCTTGCTTTGTAGAAAAACTTACCGTCTTTTAAGGTTGTACATCCACAATAGACCCAGTTGCCGCAAGCAGTTGAACCATCATCCATCAGTCTAGCGAAGCCTTCAACCGGCTTGCCATCGGCTACACTGTAACCGCATAGTTCTTTGGCAACTTTGTCAATATCGGGCTCATGATGATGAGCAGTATCATCAGGATCATAATTCCAAGTGAGATTTACAATGGGCTCATCTTCAGGACGAGTGCTGCCTTCATAGAGTTTTTTGACCCGTTTGGCAAGCTCATCAATTATCCATAGGTCTGCTTTAGATTCTCCAACCGGTTCAGCGCCTTTCCAGCGGAATTGTACCCAGCGTCCTGTTTGGGCAGCAGTTCCTTCTTTTTCGAATACTGCTGCAGCCGGTAAGAAGAATACTTCAGTATTAATATCTTTAGGTGTCAAATGTGGGACTTTATCATTTTTAACAGCCCGTTCCCATGCTTGGTGAGTCCAGAACTCTGCAGTTTCATTTAACCAGAGGTCAATTGAAACCATCCATTTTAGCCTAGTGAGCCCAAGCTGTTCTTTGTTAGCACTAGGACCACCAACGACTGGATTGGAGCCGTTGACGAATAAGGCATCGATCTCATCATTATTCATAGCTTCAAACATTGCTATATGAGAATAGTTCTTATTGGCGTCACGCTTTGGCAAGTAATGATAAGCAAAATCATTGCTGGCTTTAGCGGCATCGCCCCACCATGCTTTGAGCATGCTAACTACCCATTTGGAGGAGTTAACCCGCCATCCTGAATACTTGATGCCTTCTTTAACTAGGGCACGGAATTCCTGGAGATTATTAAAAGGCAAATTAGCAGCACCAGGGGTTATAGCACGGATGAAAGAAATAAGATCTTTGTGATTTTTGCCATTAGTTGGGGAATCAATATAACCTGGAATAATATGGTACAATAAAGCCATATCAGTTGCGCCTTGAACATTATTCTCACCACGGAGGGCATTAATTCCTCCGCCAGGGCGTCCGATATTTCCTAATAATAATTGGACTAAACTGAATGCTCTGACATTTTGGCTGCCGACCGTATGCTGAGTAATTCCCATTGCGTAGCAGATATTGCCAGTTTGATCTGGGGCACTGGTTGCGCAATAAGTTTCCAAGACTTCAAGATACTTGTTCTTAGGAGAACCGGTAATTCTACATACGGTATCAATATCATAACGGGAATAATGAGTTTTCATTAGTTGGAAAACACTGCGCGGATTCTGCAAAGTTTCATCGCGTAGAATGTTTCCTTGCTCATCAAGTTTATAGTCCCAAGTTGCCGGATCATATTTATTGGCTTTCTCATCATATCCAGTAAATAGCCCGTCTTTGAAACCGAATTCATCCTTAATCAAAAAGGAGGCATTAGTATAATTCAAGACATAATCTTTGTGATACAGATTATTATCAATGATGTACTTTATCATGCCGCCTAAAAATGCAATATCGGTTCCAGAGCGAATGGGACAATAAATATCAGCAATTGCCGAGGTTCTTGTAAATCGGGGATCGACATGAATTATTTTGGCTTTGCGTTTCGGATCTAGTCTAGCCCGTGTCAGCCATTTCATGCCGATAGGATGATTTTCAGCCAAATTACTGCCCATGATTAATGCGCAGTTAGTATTTTTTAAGTCTATCATATGATTTGTCATGACACCGCGTCCAAATGATGGTGACAGTCCTGCCACCGTGGAGGAGTGTCAGATACGAGCCTGGGTTTCTAAGTATACTACACCCAGCGAGCGCATCATTTTAGAAAGCAGATAAGCTTCCTCATTATCTAAACCAGAGCCTCCGATGGAAGCAATCTTTTCGGTACGGTTAACGATGACTTCAGTACCGTCACTCATGGTTTCCTTATGCAAAAAGCTCTCATCGCGCGTTTTTTTGATATTGGCAGCTATTCTATCAAGCATCCAATCCCAAGATTTTTCTTCCCATTTGTCACTTCCAGGAGCTCTGTATAATGGAGTTTGAACTCTTTTGGGATTAATTACTTGTTTGCCGGAATGTGGATCATAAATTTCGCGCAAATTAAACATAGCTGAACCTTTTGGGCAGGCACAGCCTTCATTAATAGGGTTATCCGGATCACCCTTTATACTTAGCAGTTGAGTTTTATCTGATCGTGGTTCTTTAGCGGCATAAACAATCAAACCACAGCCGGAAGCACAATAGGGGCAAACCGTTGGGGTTGGCGTAATATCTTTGGTTCTCATTTCATTGATTGCAGCAGCAGTAGCTTGCATATCGAAGCCCAAATCGAGAGCAGCGAAACTAGCAGCTGTTAAACCCGAAACCTTCAAAAATTGTCGGCGGGTAACTTTCATAAGCCTGATCTCCTCCCTTATGGAAAATATTCAGAAATTAATACCTAAATAAGCCCTTCATAATTCGGTACTGGTTGGCGATACCAGGATCAAACTAAGATATACTTCAAAGGGAATACTTAGAAAAATATCACTCCTCTCACGATGAATAACTCAAACTTCAATAATAATAATCGTATTATTGCTGAATTCGACACAAAATTAAATATCCCTTGCTTAAATCCTAAGGTATGTTATTTATAAAAGTAAAATATCAAAACAATAAAAAATACGGTATTAAATTATTATCGATCAATACTAGTAACTAAGAATACTAATAAACAAATTAATAAACACAAAATTCACAAGCTGGTTTAATACTATTTTATACATAAGCGGGCCATAATCCAAGTGAAACTTGTTGAAAATGGTGCAAAAGAAGGTCTGATGCAATCAGAAAACGTTATTCGCTCTGATTTGCATCAATGATTATAGTTATCTGCCATAAATTGATATGAGTTCGCGGGAGAATTTTATTCGAAAATTTTCTATAGAATCAAAATCCATATGTGGAATATAGAAGTTTTCTAGTTCATCATGCAGCCTTTTTGCTTCTTTGATAAGATTAATAGCTTCTGCAACTCGGGCATTAAGACGACTTCTGCATTCTCTAATCAGGTTCTCATACGGTTTTAGTCTTTGCGGGGTGTAATCATCAAAACATATAAATTCCTTAGGGCTTAAATCTTGCAAGTATATGCTATAATCCACCATATAGCCAGAGCCGTCTACAATAGCGGTTTTGCTGTCATCAAGAACTAAGATATCGATATTATCTGGATTCAAGGGGCTATGGTAGATCGAAGCAGAGATATTTTGAAAAGCAATTAGACGAAAGAGAAATTGAATGAAATTCTGAATTCCGCTCCCTGGCTGCCCTCTCAAAAGGAATAATTGATACTCGGGGGATAACAATGAATCAGGGTAAGTAATAATTCCTTGAGGGGTTATAGCCGCTGCAAAATGATGACGAAGCCTTGAAGGTTTATCCGGTTCACTGTTTCTGATTAGCTCGACTAGTTCAGGACATTTTGAAGCCAAATTGCTATTTTCTTTGGCTTCCTCAACATAAGATGCCCATTCTGAATACGCTAAATTGGCTTCCTGTAAACGTATATATGCATTATTAAATGCCAGGCTGATCTTGCGGCTTAATTCTATGATCGATTTCTTGTGAGGAGCAATGGCACTTTGATCCCAAAATTTGCTAAGATCAATTATCTCATCAACCGCTCCCGGATACTTAGGGTCAATCATATGAGGGGCAGTACCATCGAGCAAACATATGGTTTGATCACCGATTACTAAGCCATCGAGGGATAAACTGTCAGATGAGCACCAATGATACTCTAAATCATATTTCAAATTAGCAAAGTCTGCGCCTACTCTTTTCATAAAGGTTGATTTGCCAACCCCAGGTCCGCCTTTTAATATAAACTTCCTTTTTATATCTGGGGTTGAGATATAATCATAAAAAGAATGAAAACCAAGACAGGTATTCCCACCTGAGAATAGTTTTTTTAGTAATGTCATAATGCACCTCTTTTCATTTTTATTTTATATAATATAAAGATCATTTCGATTTTAAACAGGATAATAATGGTCAATAATTGGAGGCAAGTTGCTTTGAGAGATTGGAAATTAAAGCCTTATGATAGTAAATGCATTAATACTCTTCAGGAAGGTTTGGGAATATCAGCTATTCTTGCTGAGTTACTATATAAAAGGGGAATTGATTCTCTGGATAAAGCGCGGTATTTTTCGTGCGCTGGGATTGAAGAGCTGGTTGATTCTATGGAAATGAGCGGCATGCAGGACGCAATTACTAGAATTAAAGCGGCAATTGATATGAAGCAAAAAGTTATGATTTATGGTGATTATGATGTTGATGGAGTTTGCAGTATCGTGTTGTTTCTAAAAGCCTTCGAAACATTGGGATACCCGGCTGATTATTATATTCCTGATCGCTTCAAAGATGGCTATGGTGTCAGTATGGCTGCAATCGAAGAAATTGCTGCCAGGGGGTATGGCTTGATTATTACGGTCGATTGCGGCATTTCTTCAGTTCGCGAGATCGAGTATGCAAATTCCATTGGACTGGATGTTATCGTCACTGATCACCATAATCCACATTCTATTCTTCCTGCAGCTAAGGCAATCGTGAATCCCAGACTAGATGAAAACGAACGATTAAGAGATTTGTCGGGGGCAGGGGTTGCATTTAAGGTTGTGCATGAGCTTTTGGCAAACGTGAATGAAGCATTGTTGTTATCTATGCTTGAATTGGTTGCATTGGCAACGGTAGCTGATGTCATGCAGTTAACCGGAGAAAATCGAATTATGGTAAAAATGGGACTGAAAAGCTTGCAAAATAGCAGCTGGCCGGGAATAAGGGCGCTGAAAGCTGTAAGCGGTTTAACGGGGAAAACTATTAATGTAAGAGATATTGGCTTTATGTTAGCACCAAGACTAAATGCTGCCGGCAGGATGTTACATGCCAAAATGGCAGTTGAACTATTGTTGAGCTCCGAAGAACAAGCAATACATAGAGCAAGAGAGCTTGATAATATCAATGAACTAAGAAAGCAAACTGAAGAAGAAATTTTTCAAGAAATTATTGCAAGTATTAAAGAAGATGAGATTTCAGAGCAAGAAGTTTTGGTTTTAGATGGAATGGATTGGCACCACGGGGTGTTCGGTATAACTGCGGCTCGCTTAATGAAAATATTTAACAAACCGGTATTACTAGTAACCTGGACGGGCGATGAGGGCAGGGGAACCGCTCGAAGTAAGCCGGGTTATGATATTTATGAAGGTCTTAATAGCTGCAGCGTCTACCTTATGAGATTTGGCGGACATAAATTAGCTGCAGGCTTCACTATTGAAAAAGATCATTTCCAGGCGTTTAAGTCAGCAATTCATAATTGGGGATTGCTAAGAAAAGAGCAATTAAAAGAAGTTGATGATACTTCCGAATATATTGATATCGACCTCGATAGTGATCAAATCAATGAACAAATGATTAATGATATCGGTTCGCTGGAGCCGTTTGGCGAAGGTAACCCCGAACCGCTCTTTTTGCTGCGGCGTGTTGAGATTATTAATCCTAGACTTATTGGCAAAGAGCTTGAACACTTCAAATGCCAAGTCAATCCTGATATTGAAGGAGTAGCATTTTACAAGCCTGAATTCTTAGATTTAGCTGATGGGCGATGTTTAATTGACCTAGTGGGAAATGTTCAAGAAAATGTATTTCGGGGCCAAAAAAGTAACCAGATTAGAATTGCCGACATGCGACTTAGCTACCAGCAAGAAGTCAAGAAGCTGTTAAAGGCTGCAGGAAAGCTGGAAAATTGTGAAGGAATTGTGCAAAAATCAGCTAAGTCTTCAGCCATTATTATTTATCCGACCGTTAGATTGCTTAAAAAGCATCGTCGCATCATAGAAGGTTTTGTTCACTACGATCGCATTTTTGAACTGCATGGATTATTGGGGAATTATGATCGTGAAGCAATACTAGCAAAAATTGCATCTGCAAGCGACGGCATTTTTATGTGTACGCAATCTATTTGGAATACATATCTTAGTAAGAAAGAGGCTGATTTTGCCGATAGAGGAATAGAGTGTATGCTCTACGAAGATCTTTTCCGAGGCTTGACGACCGATTCATTTATTAAATATGAGCTTAATGCTAAATTTGGTGGCAGCGGACACAAAATGGTTTTTGTCAATCGATTATCTACTTTGGATAACTTGCGTAGCAAATGCCCCCAGGCATTAGTCGATGCTGCAAAAAGCAATTTGGCCAGCAGTAAGGCGTTGCAAAGAGAGTTTTGGCATGCGGATTCAGCAATTATGCTAACAGATGGTGGCTTTTGCAGAATGGGGAGCTGGTACTCCAAGCGGGATATTGATATTTTTTTAGCTGACTCTCCTTATAGTGAACTGGAAATCAATATGATGATGGATCCAATTCTACATGATTCCCCGAGAATCATAAAAATCAGTTTTGCTAAAGAGTCGCTAGATTTCAATCGCAGATTTCTTAGCAATCAGAGCATTGATGTTTTCGATTTGGAGATATTATTAATTGAATTAGCGAAAATGGCTAGACCTAGGATGGAAGCATTAGCTTGGAAAAGCAGATTCAGTGATATACTAGGGCGCAAGCTCAATAATTTGGAAAGTGATAATATTCTTAGATGCCTTGATTGCATTGACTTGTGTCAGATTGCGAAAAAAGGTAGTATAATTGAAATAAAGGTTCTAAGCAAGCTTAATTTGGCTGAAGATACCGGATATAAACTCTTTTTTCAAGAGATTGAAGCTGAAAGAGCTGCTTTTAATAGTTTTGAGAATAAGCTGATTAATAGTCTTCAATGGTGATATTATGGGCATAGAACAATTAATCGAAAATGTGATAGCTTATGATCCTAATTGTGATGCTGAGCTCATAAGAACTGCTTATGAATACGCAGAAAAAGCACATTCAGGACAAGTGAGGATCTCAGGTGATCCTTATATTGTACATCCTTTGGAGGTTGCAAATATTTTAACCGAGATTGAAATGGATGTAGCTTCGATCTGCGCTGCACTATTGCATGATGTGGTTGAGGATACCAGCGTCAGCTCCGAAAACATTGTCCGCGATTTTAATGAAGAAATTGCGCTTTTAGTTGAAGGCCTGACTAAAATCAATAAGATTAATTTTAGTTCTAAAGAAGAAGCTCAGGCAGAAAATATTCGTAAGATGTTAATTGCTATGGCCAAAGACATTCGCGTAATTCTTATTAAACTTGCTGACCGTTTGCATAACATGAGAACTCTTAATTATCAACCGGAGCATAAGCAAAAAGAAATTGCACAAGAAACTTTGGAAATCTATGCGCCTTTAGCACATCGCCTAGGAGTTTTTAAGTATAAATGGGAGTTGGAAGACTACTCCTTCGCTTTCCTTGATCCTGAGACCTATTTTGAAATTGCCCGCCGACTGAAGCAGAAACGCCGTGAACGGGAGCAATATGTGCATGATTTGATTGAGCAAATTGAAAACGGTCTGAAGCAAATAGAAGTTAATGCAGATATTCAGGGAAGGCCAAAAAATATTTATAGTATTTTCAAGAAAATGCTTAAACAAAACAAAGACATAGACGAAATATACGATAAAATAGCCATTAGAGTACTTGTTGAGGATATTAGAGAATGCTATGGGGTCTTAGGCATTATCCATACAATGTGGAAGCCGATACCTGGTAGGTTCAAGGATTACATAGCCACCCCCAAACCAAATATGTATCAATCACTTCATACTACTTTGTTAGGCGTTGGAGGCGAGCCCTTCGAGGTACAGATTCGCACTTATGAGATGCATCGGGTTGCAGAATCTGGGATCGCGGCTCACTGGCGCTACAAGGAAGACCTTAGCCCCGGAGACCGCAAAGTAGATGAACGAATGTCTTGGTTGAGACAGATATTGGAATGGCAGCAGGATGTTAAAGATACCAGCGAATTCATGGAAACCCTCAAAATTGATCTTTACGAGGACTCGGTTTTCGTTTTTACACCCAAAGGTGCAATTATTGAGTTGCCGAAAGGCTCATGCCCAGTTGATTTCGCTTACCGGGTTCACACTGAAATTGGCCACAAATGTAATGGGGCCAAGGTAAATGGAAGAATTGTTTCCTTAGACTACAAGATGGAAACCGGTGATATCGTAGAGATACTTACTTCCAAAAACTCTCCTGGACCTACTTATGATTGGATGAATTTTGTCCGCACTTCTTCAGCTAAGAGTAAGATGAGACAATGGTTTAATAGAGAAAAGCGTTTGGGCAATCTGATGAAAGGTCACGATGCCCTGGAAAAGGAACTGCGCAAAAAGAGGCTTGATTTAAAGGAATTCATGAAGTCGAATCGCTTACAGGAAGTGGGAAGAAGATTTGGCTTTAACACTGTTGATGACTTACTAGTAGCAGTAGGTGACGGAATTCTGACCCCTACGCAAGTAATTAATAAACAAAAGGAAATGTTTTTTCAAGCCACTCAAGTAGAAGAAATACTCACTAATAATATAGCGGTCAAACCTAATTTCATTAAAGATAAGGATAGCACTTCCTTGAAGGTTAAGGGGGTTGATGGGGTCGCAATTAGGTTGGCAAGGTGTTGTAATCCTTTGCCTGGAGACCCGGTTCTGGGCTATATAACTCGCGGGCGCGGCGTTTCCGCTCATCACAAGGATTGCCCCAATATGGTCAATTACGCTAAGAGCGAAGCCGACCGAATTTTGGAAGTTGAATGGGTTAGCGACAAAAAGGGAACTTTTAATGTTGAAGTCGAAATTAATGCCTTCGATCGGCCAAGGCTTACTACAGATGTTTTGAACGAAATTGCCGATTCCCATATATTGGTCAATTCGGTTTTCTCTAGAGCTACCAAGAATAACCAGGCCTTGATGAATTTCAAATTAGAAATTAATGACTTGGATCGGCTGCAAGCTCTCTTGCATCGCCTGCAAAGGATTGAAGACGTAATTGGTGTGCGCAGAGTTTTGCCAAATGAAAACCGAGGAGAATAACAATGAGGGCTGTGGTACAAAGGACTAAAGGCAGCAGCGTTACGGTTAACAATGCCATCATAGCAAAAATCGATATTGGTTTGACTGTTTTTTTGGGAGTAAAAAAAGGTGATCAAGATGCAGATCTATTATATATTATCGACAAAATTGTCGGTTTGCGGATTTTTCCCGATGAAGAAGGTAAAATGAATAAATCACTGCAGGATATCGAAGGTGAAGTACTGCTGGTTAGCCAATTTACTCTTTATGGAGATGTCCGCAAAGGAAGACGCCCTAGTTTTACTGTTGCTGAAAGCCCGGCATTGGCTGATGAGCTGATAAGGAAAGCGAAAGACCTTTTGCTTGAGAAGGGGATAAAAGTACAATCGGGAATTTTTGGAGCTGATATGCAGATAAATATTATTAATGACGGTCCTTGCACTATTTTATTAGATAGCGATAGAATTCTATAAGATATTAATAACGGAGGGAAAATAATGATATTAAAAGGTTTAATGTTGAGCAGTATGGGAGTAAATTGTTATATTGTCGGCTGCGAGGAGACAAAGGAAGTCGCAGTAATTGATCCCGGGGCTAGCCCGCGTTCCATCCTTAAAGCCTTGGAAGAAGACGATTTGAAAGCAGTATATATAATTAATACCCATGGTCATACCGATCATATGGGAGCAAATCGAGCTATTAAGGATGCAACGGGAGCAAAAATTTTGATTCATGAAGCTGATTCCAACATGCTTGTTAATGCGGTTGCTAATTTCTCCTTTCTCACCGGTTCGTCGATTACCAGTCCTCCGGCAGATCAATTATTAAAAGACGGCGATATTATTAAAATTGGCAACACTGTGGAACTGGAGGTAATTCACACTCCAGGCCATAGTAAAGGCGGTATATGCCTCAAGGCAGACAATGTGATTTTTGTAGGGGATACTCTATTTAATGGTTCAATTGGCAGAACTGATTTTCCTGGAGGATCGTTCAAAGAGCTGATTGATAATGTTCACCAACGCTTGTTCTGCTATGATGATGATGTAATATGTTATCCTGGCCATGGACCTTCAACCACAATTGGATTCGAGAAAAAGCATAATCCTTTTCTGATATAGGGGGTTTTGAGGGGATCTTCCCCTCGAAACCTAAATCTTATAGCTAGGATGATCAATCGGTATTACCAAGCTGCTGCTTCTGTCTTCATTACGGCTAATCACTTCGCTGATTCCGGCATTAAGAATAATCCGCTTGCAGAGGAAACAAGGCTCGGCATTAACATAAGCTCCGGACTCCATATCGATCCCGACTAAGTATAAAGTCGCATTGAGATTTTGTTCTCGGCTGGAATTAATTATTGCGTTCATTTCGGCGTGGACACTGCGGCAAAGCTCATATCGTTCTCCACTGGGAACACCCCTTAAGTCTCTTTCACAAGTGCCGATGTCGCAGCAGTTAGCTATGCCGCGAGGCGCTCCGGTATACCCCGTAGAGACAATCGCGTCGTTTTTGACGATGACTGCCCCATAGTTTCGGCGCAGGCAAGTTCCACGGGCCGCCACATTAGTGGCTATATCTAGGTAATAATCAGTTTTGCTAGGACGCGTTCTCCCCATGTTTGCCTCCATAAGATAATCATTTTACAATACAAATTATTGAATTATGTTTTTAATAAAAAGCGAATAATCTATAATTAAAGTATACTCTTTCCCATAGAAGAAATGGAGGGATTAATTATGTACGAAAATATTCTTTTGGCAGTTGATGGTTCGGAACAGTCAAAAGCGGCGGCGAGAGCAGCTGCAGATTTCATTAAGCTAGGAGTAGTAAAAAAGATTATCATTCTTAATTCTGCCAATTACTTTGTAGGCAGCTATGAAATGATCCCGATGCGCTATGAGGAGTTAAACATGATCGCCAAGGAACTTGGGCAGAAAATCGTAGCTGAAATCAGTGAAATGCTTGATGACACAGTAGAAATCGAAGAAAAAGTGATTTTTGGCGATGCGGCTCTAACTATTTGCGAAACGGCCAAAGACAATAATAGTGATTTAATTATTATGGGCAGCAGGGGTATGAATCAAGTTAAGGGCTTGTTTTTAGGCAGTGTAAGTACCAGAGTGCTGCAATTTGCTCCCTGTCCGGTTTTGATTGTCAAAAAATAGTAGCGTGTCTCGGGGCGGTTCTATTGACACCGTCCCCGATGAGAAATTGAAATGTTTAGCTAATGTTTTTCTGGAGTAGAAATGATCGTAAATCTTAATCTAAAGCCGCAGAGTATCTATGAAGCAGTGCACGAACTAATACGCATGGCTCTGCCATCATATACTGTGGCAGTTGCTGCCAAGGAGATTGCCGACTTATATATTGAATTAGAATTACATGAACGAGGCGAAGAAATAAGAGTTGCGGGAAGTATTTGGAACGCTGAGCGTTGCATTGAAACCGCCGAAGAAGTTAATGCCCGAATTGATGTTTACCAGAGGAGAGCTCAGATTAAGCGAGTATTGGCTAGATGTGTGTATAAACTGCTAAGCGAATTCTTGGGCAGAAGTATCAATTCTTATGGAATTCTAACCGGAATGCGCCCAGTGAAATTGATTCATAAGTTTCTAAATACCGGTAAGACAGCTGGTGAAATTAGCTCCTTATTAAGAGAAGAATACTTACTGCCGGAAGAAAAGATTAAACTGCTACTAGAAGTAGCTGCCAATAACCGAGAGTTTTTGCACCCTCAAGCCGCTGTAGGTATTCCGATATACTTGTACATCGGAATACCTTTTTGTCCAAGCCGCTGCTATTACTGCTCTTTTCCCGGAGCCATCACTAAGGATTACTCACTAGAAATCAAACCCTTTTTAGCAAGTCTAAGCACAGAGATCGAAGCGGTCTCAAAGCAATTAAAATCCCAGGGATCCTATATCCAAGCTATCTATATGGGTGGCGGCACTCCCAGTATTCTTAACTGTGATGATTTGGAAATGCTGTTTGGCAAGCTTAGAGAGTGCTTTTTATTTGCTGCTAATGATTTCGAGTTTACAATTGAAGCAGGAAGACCGGATACGATTACAACGGACAAACTAGAGTTATTCAAGGATGTCGGTATTAACCGCATATGTGTTAATCCCCAGACCAGCAATGATTTGACTTTAGCTCGTATCGGCAGAAAGCACAGTTGGCGTCAAATTATTGATGTCGTTAAGGCAGTCCGTAAAGTGGGCATTGATTATATCAATATGGATTTGATTTTGGGCCTTCCAGGTGAAGAGCAAAACGATTTTATTAAGAGTGCTCAGGAAGTTTTAGAGTTAAGACCTGATAATATTACTATCCATTCATTGGCAGTCAAGAAAGGCTCGGACTTAGCCTTGGATATAGGCCGAACTGAAGTAGAGGAATCTTTTTCCGAAGTACGGCAAGGGGCAGCCCGTTTACATGCTTTGTTTTGCAAATCCGGTTACAAACCTTATTATTTATATAGACAAAAGTATGCTAAGGGTGATATGGATAATATCGGTTATGGTTTACCGGGCACTTATTGCTTCTATAATATTCAAGTTATCGAAGAGGTTAATACCATTATCGGTTTAGGAGGAGGAGCTTCCAGCAAGTTTATTAATCCTGAACATTCAGCTATCAGCTCACTATATAACCCCAAAAATCCTCACGCTTATCAACAAGGACTTAAGCGATTGATTGCGCACAAAGTTGACAAGCTAACATCCTTATTTTAGAATGATCCCAGGAATTTAGCTTAAGGAGGCCAACGAATGGAGGCTAAAGCCCCGCGGGGGACCTTTGACATTTTACCGACGGAAATATACAAATGGCAGCATATCGAAAGAGAAATCAGCAAACTGGCTGAGATCTATGGCTATCAAGAAATAAGAACACCGATATTTGAACATACCGAGCTCTTTATTCGTGGCGTCGGTGAGACTACAGACATTGTCAGTAAAGAAATGTATACATTTTCTGACCGCTCCAAGCGAAGCTTAACTTTAAGGCCGGAAGGCACGGCTTCATCAGTCCGAGCTCTTATTGAGCACAAATTGTTCGCCGGAACCCTTCCCGTCAAGTGGCACTATTTCGGCCAAATGTTCAGATATGATCGCCCCCAAGCCGGGAGATACAGACAATTCCATCAGTTTGGGGTTGAAGCTTTTGGCAGTGATGATTCTCATTTGGATGCCGAAATCATTTGCCTTTTGCGTGACATTATAATGGCTCTTGGAATAAAAGGTTTCGAGATCCATATAAACTCGGTAGGTTGCCCGGAATGCAGGGTCAAATATCGGCGTGCACTACTGGAATTTTTTGAACCATTTAAAGAAGAATTATGTAATAACTGTAATTCCAGACTGGCACAGAATCCTTTAAGAGTGCTTGACTGCAAGGAAGAAAAATGCCGGCAATTATTGCATGGACATCCCAGATTATTCGATTATTTGTGCAGCAAATGTTCTGAGCATTTTGCCAGTGTTAATACAGCATTAAACTTGTTGCAGGTTGATTGTATTCAGGACCATGGATTAGTTAGAGGCTTAGATTATTATACTAACACGGCCTTCGAGGTCATAATTCCAGGTATTGGTGCTCAAAGCGCGGTTGGCGGCGGTGGACGCTATAACGGCTTAGTTAATGATTGCGGAGGTCCGAATTTGCCTGGAATAGGATTTGCTATGGGTTTGGAGAGAATCCTGATCGCCATGGAGCATTCCGGAACAATAATTCCGAAACCCGATCTAGGTTTAGTTTTCATTATTCCTACCTCGAAACAGTGGGAAAATCAAGCTCTTTACTTGACTAATGAATTGCGCAAAGCCGGGATTCACGCTGACAAAGAATACACTAACAGAAGTTTTAAAGCTCAGATGAAATATGCCGGCAAGATAGATGCTCGAGCGGTTGTTTTCATCGGTGATGAAGAAATGGCAGGCGGCTATTATAATCTCAAGGATATGCTCTCCGGCGAACAAGAACAAGTGGTGCCAGAGCACATAGTTGATAGAATCATAAAAATGGTGGCATTAAAGTAGAAGGAAGGCAAAGCTATGAAAAGAACTCATAAAATAAGCGAACTAGGCGAGCAACTGCTAGGAAAGGAAGTAGTATTAAACGGTTGGGTAGACACGAGACGAGATCATGGCGGTTTGATCTTCACTGATTTGCGTGATCGTTCCGCAATTGTTCAGGTGGTATTCAGCTCCGATGTCAATAAAGAGGCATTTGCATTAGCTGAGCAGATTAGAAGCGAATACGTAATAGCGATTAAAGGCTTGCTTTCCAAGCGTCCATCGGGTTCAGAAAATCCGAAGCTCTCAACCGGCGATTTTGAAGTATATGCCGAAAAGCTTGTGATTCTAAATCGCGCCAAAACACCACCTTTTTATATTGAAGATGGAGTGGATGTCGACGAAAACCTGCGCATGAAATATAGATACCTAGACCTTCGCCGTCCAGAAATGCGAAACAATTTACTGTTAAGGCATAAAGTAGTTCAGACTTTGAGAGCTTATTTAGACACGGAGGGCTTCGTTGAGATTGAGACCCCTATTTTAGGCCGCAGTACTCCTGAAGGAGCTAGGGATTACTTGGTCCCGAGCCGTGTTCACCCGGGCGAATTTTTTGCCTTGCCTCAATCACCGCAGCAATATAAGCAAATTTTGATGGTTGCCGGCATGGAAAGATATTTTCAAATTGCGCGCTGCTTCCGGGATGAAGATTTACGGGCCGACCGCCAACCGGAATTTACCCAACTAGATATGGAACTTTCATTTTGTGATGAGGAAGAAATATTTGCACTGGTTGAAGCTATGATTGCGGAGATATTCTCGGTTGGCAAAGATGTAAATGTAAGTTTGCCTTTTGCAAGATTGACTTATGATGAAGCTATGGTTAAGTATGGCAGTGATAAGCCGGATTTGCGCTTCGATTTGCCCATAATTGATCTAACTGAGAGTCTGCGTGGAGTTGAATTCAAGGTTTTTGCATCTGCTCTTGAAAATAATGGAGTGGTAAGAGCTATTAATGCAAAAGGGTGCGCGCGCTTTAGCCGCAAAGAAATAGATGAACTTGGCAAAATCGCGATTGATAATGGAGCCAAAGGTATGGCTTGGATAATTGTAGCTGAGGACGAATTGCGCTCACCGATTACTAAGTTCTTTACTGCTGACGAGATCAAGCTCATATTACAGGAATTGAATGCAGAGCCAGGAGATTTACTGCTATTCGGAGCCGATAAAGCCGGAATAGTTGCTCGGGTTTTAGGCATAATTCGCTTGGAAATAGCTGAACGCTTGCAATTGATAAGCAAAGACCAACTGAAGTTTTGCTGGATTACTGGTTTTCCTCTATTGGAATTTGATGACGAGGACAAGCGTTATATTGCAGTTCATCATCCGTTTACCTCTCCCATAACTGAGGATATTCCTCTGATGGAGAGCAATCCCTCTGCGCTTAGAGCCCGGGCTTATGATTTAGTATTGAACGGTACGGAAATTGGAGGCGGAAGCATAAGAATTCATCAGCGTGAAGTTCAAGAAAAAATGTTTAAACTTTTGGGGTTAAGTGATGAAGAAGTAAATGATAAATTTGGATTTATGCTGGATGCGTTTGAATTCGGCACACCGCCGCACGGTGGAATAGCTTTTGGAATTGACAGACTTTTAATGATAATGGCAAACCGCAATAGTATTAGAGATGTGATAGCGTTTCCAAAAACCCAAAGCGCTTCTTGTCCTATGACTAATGCACCTTCTGAAGTCAGTAATAAGCAGTTGCGAGAGTTGGCAATTCGCATAAAAGAAAGTAAATAAATAGCTTTTAATGCATGAAATTACTGAGCCTAGGAGTTGAAGAGCAAAAACAAATATGATATTATCTTCTCAAGAAAATAATTAGCAGCAGAACCCTGCTGTGTGCGTGAAAGTCGAATAGTTTTTGCCAACACTAAAACTAAGGGAACTTTGCTCCGTGAGTAGCTGTATACCCATTTATCTGGGAAACAATAAGCTTGTGGGCGGGTACCCACCTGAGAAATCAGGTTTAAACATCGGCTGCACGGCTCAGTGGGGCTTTTTGGTTCGATTTTGAGGGTTAATAGTGGAAGATGATTATTGTAAACGCACGATCAGTCTAATCGGTTTAAGCGGACTTGAAGTTCTAAAAATGAGCAAAGTTGCAGTAATTGGTTTAGGCGGAGTAGGTTCATTCATTGTTGAAGCATTGGTTCGGTCTGGAATAGGTAATCTGGTTATTGTTGATCATGATATGATCGAAGCGAGTAATTTTAATCGACAGTTACCGGCATTGTGTTCAAATCTTGGCAAAAGTAAAGCTGAAAGTATCGCTTTGCACCTATTGGATATTAACCCACAGCTTAGAGTCGAAGTACATACATGTCGATATGACGAATTAACGAGCCCCAACCTCATTAATAAAGATTTAGATTACGTTGCTGATGCAATTGATGACATAAAAGCTAAGGTTCATCTTCTTGCCACCTGCTATCGCTCAAATATTCCGATTATTAGCAGCATGGGAACAGCCCAGCGGCTAAACCCTTTGGAATTAACCGTTACCGATATCAAGAATACCAAAAACTGTCCGCTTGCGCGAAAAGTGAGACTTGAATTGCGCAAACAAGGCATTGATTCAGGAATCGAGGTAGTTTATTCTAATGAACTACCTAAAAAATTTAATAGAAAAGATTTAGGAAGTATGATTTTCGTACCCGGATCGGCGGGGCTGTTGTTGGCTTACCGAATTATTAATAATTTACTAGCTAGTGCAGAAAAATAAATGAAATGCTTTTAAAGACTTAGGAGGATTACTGTGTATTGGGATAAAGAAAAAGAGTGCATGCCGATAAAAAATCTGCGTGAGCTTCAGTTGAGAAGATTAAAAGAAACCGTGTATAAGGTTTACGCATTCGTGCCCTCTTATCGAGAAAAAATGGATAATGCAGGGGTAAAGCCTGACGATATCAGAACTCTTGAAGATATAAAGTATCTGCCTTTCACAACCAAGCAGGATTTGCGTGATAATTATCCGTTTGGTCTTTTTGCAGTGCCAATGAGCGAGGTCGTAAGAATCCACTCATCATCTGGAACCACGGGCAAGCCCACAGTTGTAGGCTATTCGAATCGCGATGTTGAAACCTGGTCGGAATTGATGGCCCGTGCTCTGGCTAGTGCTGGAGCTACTAGACACTGTGTTATCCAAAACTCATATGGGTATGGATTATTTACGGGAGGCCTAGGAGTGCATTATGGAGCTGAACGGCTGGGAGCCTCAGTTATCCCGGCATCTGGGGGCAATACCCAGCGCCAGCTTATGCTGATGCAAGATTTCGGCAGCACTATGCTAACCTGCACACCGTCTTATGCCCTGTTTATGCATGAAGTAGCAACTGAAATGGGCAAAACTAAAAAAGATTTTAAACTGCGTGCGGGCGTATTTGGTGCTGAGCCTTGGTCTGAAAGAATGAGAAAAGATATTGAAGATAAATGGGGTATAAAGGCTTATGATATTTATGGTCTAAGCGAAATAATTGGCCCTGGGGTAGCAATTGACTGCCAGTATCAACGAGGATTGCATATTGCAGAAGATCACTTCATTCCCGAAATAATTGATCCGGATACGGATGCGATTTTGCCAGGGGGCAGCAAAGGGGAGCTAGTAATCACTACAATAACAAAGGAAGCATTGCCCATTATAAGATATCGCACCCGTGATCTTACATCACTGGATGAAACTCCATGTCCCTGTGGCCGGACCCATAGGGTCATGTCCAAAGTTATGGGGCGTTCAGATGACATGGTCATAATCAGAGGAGTAAATGTTTTTCCTTCGATGGTGGAAAACATTTTATTAAATATCCCTGGTGTTGAGCCTTTTTACATGCTTATTGTTGAAAGAATTGGTAATCTTGATATACTAGAAGTACAGGTTGAAGTTTCAGAGAAGATTTTTAGTGATGAAGTCAGAAAATTAGAAAAACTAGGAGCATTAATAACTAAAGAATTAGAAAGCAATCTTGGCGTAAATGCCAAAGTAAGACTAGTTGAGCCCAAGACGATAGAACGTTTTGAAGGCAAATCAAAAAGAGTTATCGATAAAAGAGTATTATAGGGGGGTAAGACATGGCTAAGCAAATATCAATTTTTCTGGAAAACAAAGCAGGAAGGTTATCTAGAGTTACCCAAGTATTAGGTGATGCCGGAATTAATATAAGAGCATTGTCTATAGCTGATACTTCTGATTTTGGGATTCTTAGAATTATCGTGAGCGATCCGAATAAGGCCTATGAGATATTAAAAGCAGCTGGATTTACCGTCAGCGAAACTGAAGTAATGGCAGTACAGTTACCTGACACCCCAGGAAGCCTAGCAAATGTTCTTGCCCGAATGGCAGAAGAAAACCTTAATATCGAGTACCTCTATGCATTTATAGGAAAAACTTCGGAAGAGGCCTTGGTAATTTTTAAGGTTGAAGATATTGACAAAGCTAAAGCTGCTTTTGAGAGCAAAGGTATTAGTTATTTGGATGCTAATGAATTATACAAAATGTAAATAAAGTGTTCGCTGGAATTCTTATTTACTATTATGATCTTAGCGAATTGCTGAAAGGGAAAAATGGTTTTGGCAATGGATATTAGTAAACAATTCAAACATAAAAAAAACGGAATTTATCTGGAAAATAATAATGGCGAAAACATCGCCTATGTCGAGTATTTCTTGGAGGAAAACAAAGTAGCCAATATTGATCACACATATGTAGACCCCATTTTAAGGGGACAGAATGTGGCAGATAAGCTATTAATGGCTGTTAACGAGAAACTCAATCTTGAAGGATATACAATTAAGCCGACATGCTCATATGCGATAAAATGGTATGAAAAACATCCTGAACTTAGTGGTACATTAGTTATATTGAAAAGTGATGCCGAGAATTAGCATGTTGTCTATCATTTATTGGTTTCATGAGTAAGAAAAGAACTAAGAACATCAAGTAAGGCATTTGGTTGCTCCAGCATTACTTCGTGGCCAGCATAAGGAATAATATGTAATTGTGCATGCTTGATTCCGCTTAATAGAATCTCGGAATAACTGATAGGAGTAGGTGTGTCATCTGCTCCTACAATTATTAGTGTAGGGGAAATAATGCGGGATAATAGCTCGGTTGCATCGAAACTATTACAAGCCAATAAATCATCATATAGGACAGCGATTGGAGTTTTTAGATCCTCATCTATCTCCTCGTTAATGAGATCTTCAGCCGTATGGGGCGAGAAAGAGCTGCGCTTGGCAGTTCTCTTAACAATTCCATGTTTTATCTTATCCAGTTTATCCGCTGCCATAGGCAGCTTAGCTCCTGTTCCTATAAGTACTAAATAATCAGCGAGTTCAGGTTCATTAATGGCGATAGTTTGAACGATAGCTCCCCCTAAGGAGTGTCCGACTAATATGAGAGGCCTTGCCATATCATGGGAGCGGATAAAATCAGCAACTGCTGCAGACAAATTTTGGATGTCACTAATTGATGGTCCGCATGATTCGCCATGACCAGGCAGATCTAAGGCCAAGCCGGCAAAGGATTCGGGCAGATTATCCATTATTAACCGCCATTTGCGACGGGTTCCGGCAGAACCATGGATGAGAATAAGAGTTCCCTTTGAACCATGAATATGGTCATAACCGATCATAGATTGCTCCATTAACTTACCATAAATTCTTATTGCGCAAGAATGCTGTAATTGCTTGCATAATTGCATCCGGCTGTTCTAAGATGGCTTCATGAGCCGCCTTCGGAATAATTGCAATTTGCGAATCGTAAATATTCTTATGAAGATATTCCGAAAAAGGATATGGTGTAGATACATCGTGTTCGCCGACCATAATAAGAGTAGGCTGCGATATTCTCGTAAGGTCATTAGTCATGTCGAAGGCGTCGCAAGCGAGCAAGTCTTTGTAAAACACGTCCACATTTGTTTTAAGATCGGCCTTGGTTTCTGCTAGAAATAGCTCTTCTGGAGATTCGTCCGAGAATGATAGGCGCTTAAAGTTAGGATTTATATCTCCTGATTTAATTTTTTCGAGGTTTTTTTCCCCTACCTTCAATGTAGCTCCAGTGGCAATTAACAATAGAATATCGGTAAGAGTAGGATTGGTAACGGCAATGTTTTGAACAATAGCTCCTCCCATGGAATGACCAGCCCAAATAAGTGGACGTGGTGGATCAATATATTCGATCAATTCGATGATTGAATTAGAAATATCGAAAACATTGTCGAATGCATCTCCGTACGAATCGCCATGACCTGGTAAATCCATAGCTATTCCTCCAAAGTTATCAGGGAGTCTTTGCATCAATTCGCGCCACTTGTGCCTAGTTCCTGCTGAGCCATGTACGAATATGAAAGTACCTTCGCTGCCTATGTGATAATCATAATTGATTTTCAAAACCATCTCTCCATGCTTTTATTAAATATAATAATAAAAAATGCTAAAGAGCAAAGCAAGTCTTTTGAATAAGCTATATTCAAAAGACTATGAATTAATTTGAAATATTAATAAAGCTAAGCTAGTTTTGTCAATTGGTGAGCAGTATTAGCTAGATCGAACGACATTGCTTCAAGTTGTTCAATATTAGAAACAATAGATTGGGTTAATTCCGCCTGTTTTTGCATGGTTGATCCGGCTTCAATAGCTTCTCCCTGAATTACCGTCACCGCATCTTCAATATTGGCTAGAATCTGTGATATTTTTTGGGCGGAAACCGTACTGTATTCTGCCAGTTTTCGGACCTCATCAGCAACTATGGCAAATCCTCGGCCGTGTTCACCGCTTCGCGCCGCTTCTATGGCAGCATTAAATCCTAAGAGCTTAGTTTGTTGTGCAGTTGAACTAATTATTTTTAAAACTTCTCCAGTCTCACTTAAGCACTGTGAAGCTTCATCGGAAGAACTTACTAGTTGATTGCCTTTTTGTGAAACCTCTATCGTATATGAAGCCACATCTTCAACAATAGCTCTAATTTGTTGAATTGTTGCTGAGAGGTCGTTTGACATATCAGCCAAATGGCTAGCTTCAGAATGCAGTTCCGCCATCATTTTCTCGCGAGACTCAACTAATGTCATCATGAGATTGGCGCCATGGGCGTCAATGAGCGAAGTATGATTTGACATAATACTCTGAATGGTTTCCTTGACTTTGTTGTTCCCGGTAGCTTCAATGACTAAATCTAAAGAAGGCAATGATATACATTCATTTATGTCGTTAAATGTAGAAATGTTTAGTTCTTTTGCCAGTATAATGCCCTCTGCATTTTGGTTGACATCACATATGCCGCCAATGGATATACTGGGAATAGTACTCAAAGCTCTTAAGATTGACGTTCCCCCAAGTCCTCCTCCAACAATTACAACCTTCGTCATTTCCATTCCTCCTATATACAAGTTATATCGAGAATAATGGAAATAATATATAACGAAAATTTTTTGGCTTTAGTGGAAGGCAAATTCAAAGAGTCATTTACGACTTATTAATGGCTCCAATACTTTCGATCTAGGTTTCGGTACTGAATTGCTTCAGCTAAGTGATTGGCATTAATGTCATCTTTGCCGTCTAGGTCAGCAATGGTTCTGCTTATCTTTAGTATGCGGTCATACGACCTGGCACTGAACTGCAGGTGCTGGAAGACTGATGCCATCATCTCTTGGGCTTCAATATCGAGCTTGCAGTGTTGTTGTACTTCGTTAGGCTGCATTTCTGAATTCAGTTTAGTATCAGAATGTGAAAACCGCTCCCGCTGTCGTTGTTGAGAATCCCAAATCGAGGCTTTAAGCTCATCCAAACTAGTGAAATTCGGCGGTGACTGTAATTGTTCAAGTTTTAATTTAGGGACCTCGACTTGCAGATCTATGCGGTCAAGTAAAGGGCCTGATATGCGATTAAGATATCTTTGTATCTGTGCAGGACTGCAAGTGCAGAGCTGTTCAGATCCCCAATAACCGCAAGGGCATGGGTTCATACTGGCAATCAGTAAAAAGTTGGCAGGATAAGTAATAGTTGCTAGGGTTCTGGCTACTGTTACTACTTTATCTTCAAGTGGCTGGCGTAAAGCTTCAAGTACATCACGGCTGAATTCAGGAATCTCATCTAAAAAAAGCACCCCGTTTTGAGCTAAACTTATTTCCCCGGGACGGGGAATTCGTCCGCCGCCGATTATACTTGCGGAAGAGGCGTTCTTGTGGGGAGCTCTAAATGGTCTGCTATCTACTAGAGGGTGAGTTGGATTGAGCAGTGAAGCAACTGAATAGATACGCGTTGTTTCGAGAATTTCGGCGCGGCTCATTGGGGGCAAGAACTCAGAGAATCTGCGAGCCAGCATGGTTTTTCCAGAGCCTGGTGGTCCTATCATCAAAATATTATGCATGCCGGCAGCAGCTATGACCAAAGCGCGTTTAGCCATATCCTGGCCTTTGATTTCGTTAAATCTACTAGGAGAGTTTTTTTTAGTTTTTCTCGTCTTTTTCGTTTTCGGCCGATTTAAAGTGTTTTCGCCATTTATATAAGCGGCAGTTTCTTTTAGGTCACTAGCTGATAATGTTTGGATCTCATTAACTAACGAAGCCTCTCTAAGATTGGCCTCCGGGATAACGAATATACTCTCTTGCTGGTATTTAGCTAATTCTAAAGCCATGGGAAGAATACCTGGAACTGAACGCAAATCACCATTTAAGGATAATTCTCCGCAAAAGAAATGATGATCTGGAATCGGGGAAGTTAACTGTTCAGTGGCTTGCAATATTCCTAATGCAATCGCAAGATCGAAGTGGCTTCCTTCTTTCTTAAGATCTGCTGGAGCCAGATTAACGGTTATGCGGCGATTAGGAAAACTAAAACCAGAGTTCTTAATTGCTGAACGGACTCGCTCGCGGGCTTCTTTAGTGGCAGCTGATGCTAAGCCCACAAGTTCGAAGGCAGGCAAGCCATTTTGTATGTCAACTTCAACAGTAATTATTTGGGCGTCGATGCCGATTATCGTCAAGGAATATAGGGTGGCTAACATCTGTGTAACCTCCTACATATAAAACATCTTTTATTTAGTTATTATACCTTTTTTAGCCAAAAAATTAATACTAATTCATTACAAGCATTTGAATATTTATCTAAAATATTAGGGACTATAATATAAGATCAAATTTAAAGGAGAGAAAGTGCATGATAGGTACAATTATTCGCTTCGTAGTATCAGCAGTTGTTTTATTGTTAATTGGATTTCTATTACCTGGAGTTACTGTTGCTGGATTTACTGGAGCTCTAATTGCAGCAATTGTAATTGCCGTATTAGGTTATTTAGTTGAAATGATTATGGGAGAAAGCGTTTCACCACGCTCTCGTGGAATCGTGGGCTTTGTAACAGCAGTTGTGGTTATTTACTTAGCTCAGTTCATTATTCCAAGTTATTTGGCAGTATCTTTCTGGGGTGCCATATTGGCCTCATTTGTCATAGGTATTGTTGATGCGTTCGTGCCAACTACTCTAAGATAATTACTATATACAAGTAACTATTTGCAAGTAAGATTTTGGTCAGATTGATCATCTATAAAGAAATGCGCCCAAATAAAAGCCTGCGACTATACCGTATTAAATGCGGATTCAACCGTGGGCTTTCTATTATTACAGCAATGGATATAAGTGATTTCATGAGTTTAGCATGTAGTTGACGGAATGGGTGGAATAAATTTTATTTGCTATATTGGCGCAAGAAAAGTAAAATTAGTTGAGATTATTTCTAAAAGTATTAAAATACTCGGGTAGGGTGTATATATGTTTGCATTTATTGGCAATATCGGACCCTGGGAATTGATGATTGTATTACTTATTGCCTTAGTCATTGTTGGACCGGGTAAACTGCCGGAAGTTGCCCGGGGTTTAGGTAAGGCTTTTAGTGATTTTAAAAAGGTTACATCTGGGGTTCAAAAAGACATTGAAGAAGCAATGAGATTTGATGAGCCGCCACCCAAAAGTATTCCGGCCACTGAGCCGATTTTTCCGGATGTAGACTTAGTATCTCTAAATGATAAAGCGGGTCAAGAGGAATTGAAAACACAAAAGGAAAGCGAAATAGAGACTAAAACTGTGAACTAATACTGATTCGCATTTAATATCACTCTTAAAACGAATCAGAAGTTTTTTATTTATTAATCTAGATAATAGCATATAGTATTTTACTCTTATCCAGAGAGGTGGAGGGACTGGCCCAATGAAACCCGGCAACCGCAGTAAGTATGGTGCCAATTCCTGAAAGATGAGAGGGGATAGTAATAGCCCTCTTATTTTATTAAGAGGTCTTTTTATTTTAGTCATAGAGGTGATGAGCTTGATTGATTTACAAACAATGTTAAAAGAAAAAGTCGTAATAATAGACGGGGCCATGGGAACCATGCTTCAACAGATGGGAATGCCAACCGGAATGTGTCCAGAATTGTTTGGCATGAATGAGATAGCAAAACTTGAAGAAATCCATTGCGAATACATTGAAGCCGGTGCTGATATAATTGAAAGCAACACTTTTGGCGGGAACCGCTTTAAGCTCTCTGAATATGGGCTTGACGAAATGGTTAGAGAAATAAATATCGAAAACGTTAAAGCGGCAAAGAGGGCTGCTCGAGGACGGGCATTAGTTGCCGGCAGTATTGGACCCAGCGGAAAACTGCTGCAGCCCATGGGAGACGCTACTTTTGATTCACTTTTTGCAGTGTATGCAGAACAAGCAAGTGCTCTAGAGCATGGAGGAGCAGATTTATTAATAATTGAAACCATGTTGGATATCGGAGAAATGAAGATTGCTTTTTTAGCTGCGCGTTCAGCCACCAGTCTTCCAATCATCGCGCATATGACATTTGAACAATCTGGGCGTACCATGACCGGTACTGATCCTTTGACGGCTTTAATGGTACTGGAAGCCTTAGAGCCGATAGCGATAGGGGCCAATTGTTCTGGAGGAGCTAAGGAGCTGCTGCCAATTATCAAGGAATTTAGGAAGCACAGCAGCATAAATATATCGGTTTGCCCGAATGCGGGAATACCGCAACTAATTAATGGGCAGACAGTATTCCCGGAATCTCCTGAAGAAATGGCAGAAGCAGCACTTCTCCTGTATGAAGCGGGAGCAAATATCATCGGTGGCTGTTGTGGATCAACCCCACTACATATACAGGCAATAGCTAGAACTCTAAAAGGTTTTTCTCCGAAGGTATTGCCCACTTATACACTAAGAGGTTTGGCATCGCGCAGTTCAACTGTACTGATTGGTAAGGATTGGCCCCTGGCTTTTATCGGTGAGAGGATCAACCCGACTGCGCGTAAAGCTCTTGCCCAAGATATACGTGAAGGAAGTATGCAGTTAGTGCGAGATGAGGCATGCCGCCAATATGAAAATGGGGCTCCGATATTAGACGTAAATATGGGGGTACCGGGAATTAATGAAGCTAAGGCAATGCGGGAAGCGGTTTTTTGTGTACAGTCGGCAGTTGATGTTCCAATATCAATAGATTCGACTAATATTGAAGCATTAGAGGCCGGGTTGAAAGAATGCGTGGGACGCCCTTTAATTAATTCAACCACTGGCGAAGAAAATTCCCTTGCTAGGATCTTGCCTTTAGCTAAGAAATATGGAGCTGCGGTTTTAGGCCTTTGTCTAGATGAAAATGGAATACCAAATGATGCCCAAGGACGTTTTATTGTTGCAAAAAAGATCTATGCTAAAGCCAAAGAGTTCGGTTTGCGTGACGAGGATATTTATATCGATTGCTTAGTGCAAACAGCTAGTGCTGAGCAAGGCCAGGTTTTAGAAACTTTAAAAGTCCTGCGCATGATAAAGGATGAATTAAATGTGGGCACGGTTTTAGGAGTTAGCAATATCTCTCATGGATTGCCGGCTCGTGAGATCATTAACTCGTCTTTTTTGGCGATGGCCTATGAATGTGGTTTGGATTTACCGATAATTAATCCTTTTGATGAACGCATGATGGAAACCTATCATGCCGCAGCAGTTATTTTGAATAGAGATCCGGCATGTGCAGATTTTATAGAGCATTATGGAAATAGAAGTATTAATAAGCAAAATCAAGCTTGGCAAATGCCGCACACTATCTGTGAAAGTTGTAATATACCTAGTATTCTAGCTAATTCAACCATTGAAACCAAAGATGCCGACAGAGAAAATATGAAGCCTGGGATGATGCTAAAGGCAGGAGATATTGATAGTGCAGATACCTGGGGACAAATACAAGACCTGGTTCTTAAGGGAGATGCTGAGAGCATTCAAAGCTCAATTAACAATGCCTTAGAGAGATTTTCTCCCTTAGAAATTATGAACAAGGGCTTAATTCCTGGAATAGAGAGAGCTGGGGAAATGTATGAGAAAAAACTCTATTTTTTACCTCAGCTATTAATGGCAGCAGAGGCAATGAAAAGGGCATTTTCGATTGTTAAACCTCTACTGAGTGAAGAGGCTGACGCATACCAAGGCACGATCGTTTTGGCTACGGTAAAAGGCGATATCCACGATATAGGCAAGAATATTGTAGCTATTATGCTGGAAAACTATGGTTTTAAGGTTATCGATGTGGGTAAAGACGTTGATGCTGAAATAATTGTAAAGACAGCGAAAGAAGAGAAAGCAGATATTATTGGATTAAGTGCCTTGATGACGACGACAATGCCGCAGATGAAAGAAGTTATCGCCCAAGTTGAAAAGGAAGGGCTTAAATGCAAGGTAATTGTAGGAGGAGCGGTATTAACTGAAGAGTACGCTCAAAGCATAGGGGCTGCTGCCTACGCCAAGGATGCCCGACAGGCAGTTATCATAGCTAAAAGAGTAATGGACCGATTCCAAGCATCACTTTGATTACTGTTTTTTGAGTTTTAATTGGTTTTATTGTTTTATAATTAATGTTTATCTAAACGGAGGAGTTGAGTAAATGGCTGTGCAAAAAAGTTACGCTGAAATTAACGAAAAGATAAAGCGCGGAGAAGCAGTAGTAGTGACGGCTGAAGAAATAATCGGAATTGTTGAAGAGAAAGGAATCAGCAGGGCAGCACAAGAGATAGATGTTGTGACAACTGGAACTTTTGGGCCTATGTGTTCATCAGGCGCATTTTTGAATTTAGGTCATTCAAACCCGCGGATTAGAATGACCAAAGCATGGCTGAATGGAGTCGAAGCTTATGCCGGGATTGCGGCAGTGGATGTTTATTTGGGGGGCACCCAATTACCGGATAATGATCCGGAGAATCGGATTTTCCCAGGAAAGTTTCCATATGGCGGCGCCCATGTTATTCAAGAATTAGTAGCAGGTAAACCGATTAGATTGGAAGCCAGCTCATATGGCACCGATTGCTACCCGAATAAAAAAATTGATACTGTAATAACGATAAATGATATAAATGAAGCTTTTTTATTTAATCCTCGTAATGGCTATCAAAACTATAATTGTGCCGTTAATTTGAGTGACCGCACCTTATATACCTACATGGGAGTGTTAAGACCAAGAATCGGAAATGCGGGCTATTCATGTGCAGGGCAATTAAGCCCCCTAATGAACGATCCCCACTACAAAACCATAGGCATTGGGACTAAGATATTCTTAGGAGGTGGAGTGGGTTATGTTTCCTGGAATGGCACTCAGCATCACCCGAATGTATTGCGGACAGAGAATGGAGTTCCCAAGGTGCCGGCAGGAACCCTTAGTGTTATTGGTGATCTTAAACAGATGGATCCAAGATGGTTAGTCGGGCTAAGTTATACTGGTTACGGAGTAACATTGGGGGTGGGTCTGGGAATTCCTATTCCTATTCTAAATGAAGAGATATTAAAATACACAACCGTTAAAGATGAGGATATTTTCTGTCCGATTGTTGACTATAGTGAAGGTTATCCTTACAAAAAGGCCATTGATTTGGGGTATGCTAATCTTAAAGACCTACGCAGTGGTAAAATAATTATTGAGGGCAAGGAAGTTGTATCAACTCCGCAGTCAAGTTATGCCCGAGCCAGACAGATTGCGGTTATACTAAAAGAATGGATACAGAGCGGGAAATTTTTACTGACAGAACATGTAGCTCCATTGCCTTCTGCTGAGGAGAATATTGAAATAAGATCTTTAACTCAGCAGGATAAAGAAGCAGCGGCTAAGAAGGAAGGTTTTGCAGATGAAGAATAAAATAGTTTGCTATTTTTCCAGAGCACAGGCTGATCAGCCCATTATTTATCGCTTAGTAAAAGATTTCGATCTTATCGTAAATATTCTAAAAGCAGACATTAATCCTAACAAAGAAGGAATACTGGTTATTGAGTTAGACGGGCCCAAAGCACAATATGAAAATGGCGTGAAATATCTAGAAGATATGAACATCGCATATGAGCCTTTAAGTGAGAGCATAACCTGGAACGAAGATATGTGCATACAATGTGGCTCTTGCGCCGCTTTTTGTCCGACGGCTGCACTGAATATGGATGCCGATACTATGCTGGTTTCGTTCGACAACAATAATTGCGTAGTCTGCGGAATGTGTGTGGCTTGTTGTCCCGCTAATGCCATAAAGATTATTTTTGAGCTGCCTAGCCGGGAGTAACTCATGACAACTGATTTGCCGGAATATGGGGAGAGATTCTACCGAACCTGGCACCAAAATAACCAACTAAAATATTTTCAAGTTAAGGTTAAAGAAAGCGACTTAATAATCGGAATCGACAAACTAAGTTATTCTAAGGATTTAGTTAAGGAGTGCCGGCTGGAATTAATCAAGTTGCGTAGCATGATCGAAAGTTATATCGAGCAATACCCGAGTTTTAAAAGTTCACTAACGCCGCTAATCATTGCTGAGGGTGCTCCAGATATTATTGCTGTGATGGGAAAAGCAGCTTGGCAAGCGCAGGTTGGGCCAATGGCTGCAGTTGCTGGAGCATTAGCTGATCATATGGGTGCAGTATTAAAGGAGACAGTTAAACAAATCGTTGTCGAAAACGGTGGCGATATATTCTTAAACAGCACCAGAGAAGTTACGGTGGCTATCTTTGCAGGGAATTCGCCTTTTTCCAAAAAGATTGGCATAAGGATATTACCCCATGAAGGGCCATTAGGGCTATGTACTTCTTCAGGTACAGTTGGACATAGCCTGAGTTTTGGAAAAGCTGATGCAGTGGTAATCAAGGCTGAAAGTGCAGCTTTGGCTGATGCGGCTGCTACCCAAGCGGCAAACTTAGTCAAGAGTGTTGAAGATTTCGAAACCGCAATTGAGTATTCCCAGAGCATTAAAGGGATACGAGGAATTCTCATTATTAAAGGCGACAAAATGGCAATATGGGGCGAAATGGAAATTAAGCCTATATGATTTTTATTATTGCCGGATTAGTTAGAGGAATAAGAATCTAATTGTGGAATAGGTTAAAAAGTATTTTTGAGATTGGTGGTTTCTATGAATCCTCAATTGGTAACGCAATATCTGACAAATTGGCTGAAAGAAAAAGTTGCAGCTGCTCATGCGAAAGGAGTAGTGCTTGGCATAAGCGGAGGAGTAGATTCGGCGGTAGCTGCTGTTATTGCCAAATACGCCTTTCCGGATAACTGTTATGGACTGATATTACCCTGTGAAAGCGATCCCATCGATGAGGATCACAGCCGGATACTATTGGATCGATTCTTGATACCATTTACCTCCATCGACTTAAGTAATATACTGCGGATGATGATAACTGTTTTTGGTTCAAGCATTAGTATCCCTAAAGATAATGAGAAGCTCTTAAGGGCTAATATCAAAGCTAGATTGCGGATGATAAGCTTATACTATTATGCGCAGAACAACAATTATCTAGTTTTGGGTACTGGCAATAAAAGCGAGCTAAGGGTTGGATATTTCACCAAACACGGGGATGGTGGAGTAGACCTGCAGATCTTGGGTGATCTTTACAAATCAGAAGTATATAAACTAGCAGAATTCTTGCAAATCCCTGAAGAGATAATTAATAAGCCGCCATCTGGAGGTTTATGGGTTGGTCAGACGGATGAGCAAGAGATGGGTTTAAAGTACGCGGAGATAGAGTCATTTTTTCGAAACCAAAAAGTATCCCAGGAAGTAATGAACAAAATCAATTCCATGATTAGTATGAGTGAGCACAAACGTGGCTTTCCTGAGATTGCGGCTATACCAAAAGAGTTACTTAGCGAATAGGGGGTAAATCGTGCGCATACCGTTAAAGGCGATAATTATTAGATTTATTCTGGCCATATTTTTGTTTATCTACGTAAGTTATTTTGCTTGGCAGTACTTGCCCGCGAAAGACTCTTATATCATAATTGCATTTTTTTTATTGTATCTGGGCTCATCGATACTAGATACGTTTATGGTAAAGCCGCCACTTACTTTTGCGATTAAGGATGATGACCGCAAATCATATATATATCTGCAACTGACCTCAATGGTTATCTTGTTCTACGGCATTCTTGATTTCGTGTCTTTTCAAATATCGAGGGCTTACCCATGTGAGCCTTACATAATGATGGTTGGCTTTGTTTTATTCTTGATCGCAATACTGCTGCGCTGCTTAGGATTGCAAACTTTGGGGACGTATTTCAATTTGAGAGTAGCATTGTATGAGGAGCACCAATTAATTACGACGGGAATATACAGCAAACTAAGACATCCACTCTATTTGGCAGCTTTGCTTACAGTAGTCGCATTTGCTTGCATTTTCAGTTCATATGGAGCTTTGCTATTAGTATTATTATTGGTAGTCCCTGCAATATTGTATAGAATAAGAATTGAAGAGGAATTTCTTTCAGAAAACTTTAAAACCGAATACCAAGATTATATGAAACAAACAAAAAGAATTATACCCGGTATTTGGTAAATCCTAAGGAGGGGAAACATGTCAGGGCATTCTAAATGGTCAACTATTAAACACAAAAAAGCTCGCAGCGATGAGAAAAAGGGGAAAGAATTCACTAAGCTGGCAAAGGAAATTACAATTGCGGTCCGTACAGGCGGGGGAGCTGATCCTGACGCTAACTCGAAATTAAAGCTAGTCATTCAAAAAGCAAAATCGATCAATATGCCTAATGAAAATATAAGCAGAGCAGTAAAAAAGGGTACCGGTGAGGGTGGAGCAGATGCGCTGGAAGAGATCATATATGAAGGTTACGCTCCGGGTGGAGTTGCTGTTATGCTGCATATTGCTACCGATAATAGAAATCGTACGGCATCGGAAGTGCGCCATTTGTTTTCTAAGAATAACGGGAATTTAGGCGAGAGCGGTTGTGTAGCATGGATGTTTAAGCGCGCTGGGGTTATTCAAATAACGAAAGAAAACCTTAAACTTGATGAAGACCAATTATTTGAATTAGCCTTAGAATTGGGTGCTGATGACGTGCACGATGAGGATGAATACTTCGAAATAATTACATCACCAGATGAATTTATGACTGTTAAAGAAGGCTTGGAAAATCGCGGGATTATCATAGATTTTATCGACCTGCAAATGCTTCCAGAGAATACCATTGAAATAAAGGAAGAAGATTTAGCTAATAAAGTTCTAAAACTAATCGATCTTCTGGAAGACCATGATGATGTTCAATCAGTATATACTAATATGAATATTAGCGACGAACTGATGGAAAAACTAACCTAGAATTGCTGGAAAACTCACTTCTAATAATAAATAAAAGACCATCTTAGTGCCTTTCCTTTTATTCTTAAGCTGAGAATTCTAGGAGGAGAGGAAAAGACAAAGATGGTCATTATTTTATGTAATGGGGACGTTTGCTGAAATGATATTCTGCAACCTTAATAGTCTGCTCAGCAGACATCGGTGAACCTCGTGAAGGTAAATACTATTATCCTCAGCATGCTCCAAAGATTTGGTGCGAAATTAGACTAGTAATAGTATATACTCTGGTCGCCAAGCCATCAGCTGAACAATCCCCATCGGCCAGATTGTTTAGATACTAATTGATTTCAATCTGATGGATTTTTTCTTCATTCGACTTTTTCGGCACCACAATATTTAGTATCCCTTCTTTCAGCCCGGCTGTAATGCCTTCTTGGATTGATTCGTTTAGAAATACCGACCTCTGCATTGATTTTTGCCGTCTCTCCCGATGCAAATAATGTCCCTGATCTTCATTTTTTTCTTCGGTTTGATTAACGCTAATTGTTAGTTTACTGTTTAAGCAAGCTATATTTATGGCTTCTTTCTTGACTCCTGGCAACTCGGCTTCAATTAAGTAAGCGGAATCATTCTCCTTCACATCAAGCTTAAACGAGTCTAATTGACCATTGCTGATTAATGGCCATGAATCTTGAAAAAATCCATCGAGAACATTAAAAAGATTAGTTGTTTCCAATTCATTGCGCTTATTAAATGGTATCAGCCCAAACATTAACAACAACTCCTTTCATATTATTTGTTATAACATCAGGTAATCACCTGTAATTTTATTATAAACAATAGTCAAACAAAGTCAAGAAAATTTTTTCAAAAGATTAGTGTCATGGAGAGAGGAAGTCGAAACTAAAACGATTTCGGACTTCGTTGAGGTTTATGGCAGGTTGAAAATAGGGATATATCAAGATATATCCCTATTGAATCTTTTATATTTGTAGTGAGGCATTTCATCACAAAACATGAAGAGGGTATAAAATAGTGTGTGTTTAGAGAGCTGTGCCTTTCAATGGAGTATATAAACGGGACATGTCAACACCCTCCAACTCCAATAGTTTAATCTTAGTACTAATGCCCCCGGCATATCCGGTCAAGCTGCCGTTCGAGCCTACGACTCGGTGGCAGGGGATAATGATGGATATAGGGTTATGGCCTACAGCTCCGCCGACTGCTTGACTCGACATTCTGCTTTTGTTCATTTTTACAGCCATTTTTTTCGCTATTTCTCCGTAAGTAATTACTTCACCATAGGGGATTTCTCTCAAAATGTGCCAAACTCCTTGGCGAAACATTGTGCCGCTTGGAGCCAGCGGTAGATCAGATATGGCAGGCTTATCACCTGCAAAATATCTGTCCAGCCATTTTTTCGCTGCTATGAAGACCGTAATGTTATCTTTTTCCACCATTGCATCGGTCAAGGTTCCACCATGATATTTTTGCCCTTCCAACCACAATCCGACAAGATTGTCTCCATCACTGGCAATAGTAATTTTTCCCAAGGGCGAGAGATATGTGGTTTCGTAATACATTTAATTCCTCCCTATCGAAAACTTCAAAAATGATGCTTGATAATCTGCAAATAAGCTTGCTATTTCAGCCCGCTCTTTCACTCGTTTCACTGCCTTAAGTTCATTTTTTATTATACTACGTTTGCTGTTTGACCATCTCCTACACTTCTGATAAAAATTTATCACAAGTTTACTCTGTACTTCAATTGGGGTACGAGTCAGTGACCATCTTGGACAGCATACTGAACAAATATAACTGGGACAAGGGTGCCATTCATGATAATTTGTATGTCAACATTTATATCCCAGTATGGGAGGATGAAATGGCAGTGTTGGATATGATCAATCAAGCCAGAGTTTCTGAAGGTAAAAAAGCTATTGCATATAGTCCAGAATGGAGAGCTTTTGCACAATTCAAGCGATAGACTTTGCTTTAAATGGTTATTTTGACCACACTTCGCCTGTATGGGGGACTCCCACTCAAATGGCTGCTTCATTTGGTTTGAAGAACTATTCTGGAGAAAACATTACCATGAGTAGCGCAGGAGCAGAATCAATTCATGGGGCTTTTACCACGTCTACAGAGCATAAGAAAAATTATTTGCTGGACCGGCATACACAAGGTGGGGTAGCAATCGGTATCAGAGGTTCAGTTGAGAATTTTGGGAAATAAAAAATTAAGTTCGTGATTAGCTGAACGCTTAAATTGCTGTAAAATTTAGTGATGAATTTTACGAAGAATTAGGGTATAATATCAAAGAAGGAGGATTGATATTATGCCAAACATCAAACCTATTTCCGACTTGAGAAACTATAACGAAGTATTGCGGGATGTCGCAGTGGGTGAACCGGTTTTTCTGACTAAAAACGGCAGAGGCCGGTATGCTCTTATCGACATTCAGGAATACGAAAAAACCCAAGCTACATTGAAATTGCTATCGCAACTTGCAGAAGGGGAAAAAGCTGGGCAAGAACAAGGCTGGCTTTCCATTGAGGAAATAGAAAAATCTTTGGGGGTGTAATGTGGCAAAGCTTCATATTTCGCCCGAAGCGCAACAAGACTTGCATAAAATCAAAGAATACATTGCTACTGAACTCGAGAATCCCGCTGCTGCAACGAATACTGTTTCCAACATAACCAAAGCCATACGCAGGCTTTCCGATTTTCCTGACATGGGAGCACTATTATCATCTATTGTGGATGTAAAGAGCTCATATCGTTTCCTGGTCAATGGCAACTATCTCGTGTTTTACCGGCACGAAGATGGCGAGGTTTATATTGTATGTGTCCTATATGGCGGAAGAGATTATTTAAAAATCCTGTTGGGAAATTTCCCCGAAGAATAACTCAAATATGAAACGCCTATCCGAAAGGGTAGGCGTTTTCTTGTCTAATCTCCCAATTGCACCCAGACAAACCATCAATAGAAATAGGAGGATTCATGAATGAGAAAAGTAATACTCAGGCTGCTGGTCAGCTTTGCTCTTTTATTTTCCTGTATTGGCGACGTCATAGCCGCCGACGGGATTCTGACCCAGCCGCCCTTAGCATATTTAGGAGTCGACAGCGGAGCGGTGGTTACCATTACTGCCCACGAAAGACTTTCCGATATCCTAAATTACAATGGCAGCGCCCGCAACATGCATATCGCCAAATGGATTGTAGGTGATCCTGCCGCGTTAGAATATTCGGCTTACTGCGTAAACCCGGGAATCAGAGGGGTTGCTTCTCATCCGGATGATCAGTATACGATCAAGCCAAAAGCTGCCCTAACGGAAGCCGAAAAAAAAGTATTGGGAATTATGCGAAGTGGCTACCCCTATAAAACCCCTGCCGAATTAAGCTTGGACAGCATACAGGATGCATTCTATGCGACCCAGGCAGGCATATGGGCATTCATCGAGAATGGGGATAATGCTGCTGCACTCAGTAACTGGACTACGCATTCCGGAGATACGGACCGCAATAATCGGATTTTAAATGCCATGACAAATATCTACAATACTGGGCGAGCAAATCCCTATTCTCCTCCAGAAATTGTTTTACTCTTAGAGCCGAATGATCCATTTAACGACGGTACTGCCTTGGAAGAAGGAACTTGGATAACAAACAATTATTAAACTAAATGCGACTATCCTTATAAAACCTATCGCCTACTCATCGAAGACAGCAGTGTCATTGATCTCATCAAAACTGGCAAAGTAAAAGTCACCGATGTGAGTGGCAGTCCTTTCACTCTTAAGCAATATGTAAATGGCTCTTGGGATACAGAGTGGTCTAACGAAATCCCAGCCGGGACTGCAGATTCTAAAAATCGATGAAGACAGCCGCCGCCCCATCAACGGAGTAGAGATGGGCATCAGCAAAATGAACGGCGAGCGGTTAGGCACCTATCGAACCGACAGCGATGGACTGATCACTCTTCCGGAAATTGCTCCCGGATGGTATCAGATTGAAGAAGTAAAAGCCAAAGACGGCTATATGAACGATACGGCACCCCATAATATTGAAGTCAAAGCAGGAGGAGCCGCCAGTATCACCATCACCAATAAAAAGGCGGCTTCCATCGTCATTCACAAGGTCGATTCGGTAACCAAAGAAGGGATCTATGGCGTCACCTTCCTGCTCTATGATGAAAGCGGCAAGCCTTATGGGCAGTATATCACCGATCAGGAAGGCTATGTATTTTTAAGCCGGGAGCTTCTGGAAGGCAAATACACCATTCGTGAACTGCAGCCAGCCGACGGATACGCTAATGATAACCAGATCAAAACCATCCAGGTGGTAGCCTAAAAAAACCACCGAGATCACCTGGGAGAACACACCCCTCAAAGGGCAGATCATGATCTCCAAGTTATCCTCCAACTACAACGAAATCACCAAGCTTCCGGCTGGTTCCCCCTTGGCCGGAGCCGTTTTCGAGGTCTACAGCACCGCCGGGAATATCGTGGACCGGTTGGTGTCTGACAGCCGGGGAATTGCCGCTTCCAAGCCGCTGCCGCTGGGAATGTACTTTATCAAGGAAGTATCTCCACCGAAATATTACGGCATCAATACCCGTGAGCTCTGGGCGGAATTAAAACATGACGGGGATATCGTGAGATTTGAACTGTATAATGAAAGCATTCAGTTAGGTGTAACCCTGCAAAAGAAAGGCAATAACCAGATTGAGCCCGGGCAGGCCCTGTATTATGATCTGTATGAAATTGCCAACACCTCATCCGTTCCCTTGCAGAACTTTTATCTTCACGATCGGATACCGACCGACGCGGTAAGAGCGAATAAGTTGTTCACCGGCACATTCAATGAACGGCTAAGCTATAGCCTATCCTTCAAAACCAATTACCGGGATTACCGAACCTTGGCTGCCAATCTATCCAGCAAAAATGATGCCGAGCTGAGCCTGCATCCGAATGTATTGGGACTCATGGCCGGAGAATACGTGACTGATATTCGTTATGAGTTCGGGACTGTGCAGCCGGGATTTAAGAGCACCAAGAATCCCATTTTGCAGGTACAGTTCTTGCCAACTTTACCTTCAGGCTATAAGGTGGTGAACCGGGCAGAAATCGGCGGGAATTATTATGGCCAGTGGGAAACGGCCCAGGCTAATTGGATTACCATGGTGACCGGTGGTCAAATTGTACAACCCTTACCGCAGACCGGATATTAAGATGAACAAAGCGGGCGTATGTTTTATGCGTCCGCTTTGATATTAAAAGCTATCATAATAATTTTGATACTTTAAGGAGGTTTCAACATATGCAATTAAAGAAATGGTTTCCGGTTCTTTGTCTGGCTCTACTATTTGTAAGCCTGTATTCATCAACCGCCTTGGCAGATAGTAATGTGGCCGGAGCCATTGAGCAAACTTGGCAAGCAGCGGCTGGACAGATTAAATCCGTTGTTAATTCCGTAGTTTTCCCGGCCATTGACCTTAGCTTAGCCATATTATTCTTTGTCAAACTCTCAACCGCATATCTTGATTATCGGAAACATGGCCAGTTTGATTTTACTGCACCAGCCATTCTGTTTTTTGGGTTAATTTTTTCCTTAACTGCTCCATTGTAATCTGGACCATTCTAGGAATATAGCTTGCTGCAAAGCTTTAAGGAAGGAGGGTGAAGCACATATTTATATGGGATTTTTCAATTGGAAATATTTTAGGCGGGTTACTGGATTGGATTTATACAGAAACCATAGCTTTTCTCGGTGAATTCTTTGCGCAGATATCCGGCATGGGAGTGGAAATATTTGATCTTGCTTGGGTGCAGGGAATCGTATTGTTCTTTACTTACCTGGGCTAGGCCTTATATATTACCGGTTTAATCGTTTCCATATTTGATACAGCCATCGAAGCCCAAAATGGCCGGGCCAATATCAGAGATACTGCCATCAACGCTATAAAAGGCTTTATGGCGGTGGGTCTTTTTAGTGTGGTCCCCATCGAACTGTATAAGCTCAGCATCGGCTTGCAAGCCTCCTTAACCACTGGGATAGCCGGAACATTCAGCGGCAATGACTGCACCATCAGTGGAATTGCCTCGGCTTTGATTTTATCTCCTTCTCCTATTTCTCTCACTCCGATTATGATGCTGTTCTTTGTCATTTTGGTCGGTTATTCAGTCATAAAAGTATTTTTCGCCAATCTCAAAAGGGGCGGTATTCTCCTGGTCATGATCAGCGTAGGCTCGTTATATATGTTTAGTGTTCCCAGGGGCTATATGGACGGCTTCATCAGCTGGGGCAAACAAGTCATAGCCCTCTGTCTAACTGCTTTTTTGCAGGCGACCATTCTAGTAGCCGGATTATTGACAGTATATAGCCATCCGTTATTGGGATTTGGCATTTTGCTTTCAGCCACAGAGGTGCCTCGGATTGCCGG
>JAVBKS010000062.1:0-18451 GCA_031553935.1 Syntrophomonadaceae bacterium | reverse complement strand
TAAGTAATAAAAATTCCTGGTGACAATGGCGGAAGGGCCACACCCGTTCCCATCCCGAACACGGTAGTTAAGCCTTCCTGCGCCGATGGTACTGCTTTTTGTGGGAGAGTAGGACGTTGCCAGGATTATTTTATTTTCTGTACCTTTTTCTAAGCTTACCAGTTAGCTAACCAATTAATACTTTCTTTTTTGAAAAGAAAGTATTCAAAGAAAACGCCTCCGTAATGAAGAAATTTGGACAATTACTTACTTGGTCTGCGCACTTTACATGGCATCCAAACTCGGCTTTGCCTCAAACAGGATGCCTTTTTTGTGCTCAACCTTCGCATGGTAATTGTATCCAAATATCTTCAGATACTTCGGCCTTTGGGATATACGAGATGTTTTGTCCACTATTTCGATGACAAAAACCGTGTTGTAAAAGCGACATTGTGGAGAAAAAGCCTCCCTCTCCGAGGGAGGTGGCGCGAAGCGACGGAGGGAGTGTATTTTTGTGCTCAGCCTTATGCCTGCTAACTGTAACCAATTACTTTCAAAACGCTCAGTACTGGGAAAACGATTACATTGCTCTGTTAAACCGGTCCCCTACCGCCGGAGCATCTGAAAAACACTATTACTATTTACCAAACGAAAGTCGAGCACGAATAGGGCGCCTGTTTGAGACGCAGTCGAGTTTTGCGCCCCAAAAGGTGCGCAGGCAGAGTTTCGGTAAATGTTTAGGGTTATTCATTGCGCAGGCAGTTTTTCTTTGGTATCTTTCTTTTGCGCCAAAAGAAAGTACAGGTATATGGGCAGCGATGTTAATAATATCTAGAATTGCTTTCGAGTGAAATTACATAATCGATTCTGGTACTTTTTTTTAAATAATCAAGAGATAAAAATGCAGTAAGGCTATTAATTAATGAAAACCCCATTAAACCAGTCAACGGAACTGTCCCGAAATATGAAATATTAACTTCAGCAAAAGGAGAATAATTATTCTGCTCGTTCTATTTTTGCATCTTGTCAATTGCTCTTTTGCATATAATATTTCTCTTGAAAAGATCGATATAAAATGAAATGATAGTTAAAGGTGAAATGAGTGCGTTTCAGAAACAATGCTATGGACTCATTTGTCACTTACAAGTTTAGTTTTGATAGGGAGTGTGTTTATGAAAAGACTGGTAGCATTAATTTTGGTAGGTATGATGATTGTCACTTTGTCGTCTTGTGGTAAATCTCTAAGCGATAGAGCTGCGGAGCAGCTTGCCAGCAAAATGACTGATTCCAATGTAAAAATTGATGGTGATAATGTAACCATTGAAGGCAAAGAAGGAGGCAGCTTTTCAGTGGGCGGAGATCTTAGGTGGCCTGAGGGCAAGATGGGCGACATTCCTAAGATTAATGGAAAAGTTGTCTCCTTTATTGATAATGGTAATAAGGGCGGCATAGTAAACCTAGAGGGAACGAGTAAAGAGGATGCTGAAAAATATATTCAAGAGTTGAAGGATTTAGGTTATAGTGGCTCAGACATATCTCAAAGCGGGAACAATAACATATCATTTTCAGGGGAAAAGGATAATCAGATGGTCAACTTTAATTTTTTCCTTGAGGATGGTGCTGATGCCGAAAAGAGTACCTGCATGATAATTTATGGAGTAGATGAAGACAACCAGAATTAGAATAACGCCCTCCCAGGCACGAAATTGTCAGGGAGGGCGTTTCAATATCCGTAATCTAAAAACGCACCGCCTTAGTTACCGGTATTAATAACTGGTTGGGCACCACGGTCTGAAATAATTGCAACTAAAAGATTATTAATTAGAGCTGCTTTTTGTACCGGATCTAGTTTGAGATCACCATCATCATCTAAGCGCTGCAGTGCTAATTGAGCCATACCCACTGCTCCATCTACAATTTTCTGACGAGCAGCAATAATGGCTGTAGCTTGCTGTCTCTGCAGCATTGCACTAGCGATTTCAGTGGCATAGGCTAAGTGAGTTAAGCGCGCCTCAAGTACTTCAACTCCAGCAACTGCCAGTCGATTCTGTAATTCACGTGCCAGCTCGGAGGCTACCTCATCGGCGTTTCCACGTAAGGAATATCCGCTGTCATTAAAATCATCATATGGGTATCGCGTGGCTACATGCCGCAGGGCTGTCTCACTTTGGATTTCAATAAACTGTTCGTAATTGCTCACATCAAAGGCGGCTTTGGCAGTATCAACCACTCTGTATACTACTACGGCAGCAATTTCAACTGGATTACCTTCCACATCATTAACTTTGAGAGTTTTACTATTGAAATTACTAACTTTAAGAGAAACTTTTTGACGAGAAGTCAAGGGGATAGTTATCCACAACCCGGATTCTTTTAAGGTGCCCACATATGAGCCGAAAAAAGTCTGCACTTTGGCTTGATTAGGTGGTACGATCGTTATGGAACTCAGCATTAATAGAGTTACAAACATAATCACTATTCCTAAGAACACCGAGTCCATGACCACGATTAAGTAAATTGTAGTGAACATCAAAGCTATAGCAATAATAATTCCCAAGAAGCCGTTAATTTTCCATGAGTGCCTTTCTTGCATATTGAACCCTCCTTTTGAGTATTAGTAGTTTAATTTACAATGAAACTACTATAGTTAAGTATTTTTACGATCTAATATATAGTAGGATATAGAAGAAGAAAAATTTCATTTGATTACGTATTTTGGAGCAGAATATTTTGAAGGGCGGAAGAATCCATGAGATTACTAGCACAAAGAGTCACTCTGATTGTCGCTTTAGTTTTTTGCCTGATTTTCGCGATTGAAAGTGATCTGCAGGCGGCAACAAAATCAGAGTTAGAATTAGTTAGATATGTCCTTAAACACTACTATGTTGATATTCTAAGTGAGCAACAGCTCATGTATTCAACCCCGGAGGAGATAGTAGAAAATCTTGGTGATCCGTATACGAATTATTATAGCTCTGAAGAAATGAATGAATTTCTTGCTGAAATGAATGGTGATTCTTTTGGATTTGGCATTTTCTATGAAGTTAACAAAGATGGAAGCGTTAAAGTGCTTGAAGTTATTAAGGGTAGCCCAGCAGAACAAGCAGGTATTTGCAAAGGAGACATAATTACTGCGCTTGCTGATAAAAGCTTTATTGGCAAGAGCGATGCGGAAAGAGATGAAATATTCGATAGTTTTTCTGAGGGAAGTATAGTTAATACAGTAATACTGCGAAACGATAGTGTTATCAATGTGAGCATTAAAGTTGGTTATTATCACATTCCATTAGTAAGCAGCAAAGATATGGGAAATGGGATTGTTCTTGTAAGTATTTTTAGTTTTGGTCAGGATACTTATGATGAATTTACTAAAGAGTTAGCTAAGTATCCCCTGCTAAAGGGCATAATACTTGATCTAAGGTACAATACTGGTGGAATGCTCGGGCAAGGATATTTCATATGTGATGACATCTTGCAAGAGGATATATTGATGTGGATTAAAAAACGGGATAGGCCGCTAGAGGCAGTAAAATTTCATAATACAAGCGCATTCTATTCTCAACCCATGGTATTGCTAGTCAATGAATATACGGCCAGTACTTCCGAGGTGATTGTCGCGGCCGTCAAAGACTATCGTAGAGGCGTAATACTAGGTAAGACGACTTATGGAAAATTCTGTGGACAACTAATGTTTAGGGTGGGCGAGGGATCTATCCTAAAATATACTGTTGATTATAATCTAACTCCCAATAAGCATGAATTAAACAAGATTGGAATTACCCCTGATATTGTTGTGAACGAGAACGAGCTTGATCTGGCGCAAATTCTATTAGAGGAAGTTATTCGAGAGCAAGGAAACTATAAGCATGTCTTAAGTGTGGATTTGATTTATGGTAATGCGGTTTTTGATGTTAAGCAATTGTATCCGGGAAGGACTTTTATCAAAGATAATCGCCTATTTATTAGCTTACAAGAAATAGCTAATATTACTGAACACAAAATCGAGATGGATGACCAAGGCTACTGGGTTGTGGAAAAGGATGGAATTTACTCGCGCTTAGATGCAAATAGCACAGATTTGGATGTTGTCGATACCAAACCCTATATTAGTGTCACGAAGCTAGCTGAAGTATTGGGGGGCAAAGTAGAATTCAATCAAGAAACCAAGCGCGTTGTGATCTACTGGAACTAGCTTGAGTATTAAAGGCTTATTAATTGGATGCAATTAATAAGCCTTCCTAACCTAATATTGATTAATAACTGTATATAAGTTGTAACCACCGCTGATATTTTTAACTTTGAAGCCTAGCTGCGATAGAATTCGACATGCTATATAACTACGCAAGCCGACTTGGCAATAGACTAATAAGTCTTTGTCCTTCGGTAGTTCTTCATATCTTGAACGCAATTCATCGACGGGAATGTTAATTGCACCTGGAACTGATCCCAAGCTATACTCGCGGGCTGTACGGGCATCAATGAGGATCGCATCATTATTATCTATATAAGATGATATGGAGTCCCAATGAATTAGATCTACTTGTTTTGTAACCACATTCCCGGCAGCATAAGCGGCGAGATTTACCGGATCTTTGGCTGACGAATAAGGAGGAGCATAAGCTAGTTCGAATTCTTGTATATCAAATACGTTTTGTTTTAAACGCAAGGCAGCAGCAAACACATCTATTCGTTTATCTACCCCACGGGCACCAATGATTTGTGCTCCTAATAAGCGGCCATCTTCGGGATCAAAGAGGATTTTTATTGTCATTTGCGCAGCTCCTGGATAATAACTGGCACTGGAGTTAGGATGAACATGAATAGCTTGATAGGGAATTCCCATTGCTTTTAGAGTTTTCTCATTCAGCCCGGTAGTAGCTGCTGTCTGGTCGAAAACCTTGACGATAGAAGTACCCTGAACGCCTTTGTAGGAAATCATTTTGGGTCCTACAATATTATTGGCAGCAATCCAACCTTGTCGATTTGCCGGGCCGGCAAGCGGGAAAAGGGCATCAGAACCCGAAATCAAGTTTTTTACTTGAATTACATCACCGGCAGCAAAAATTGATGGATCTGAAGTTCTCAAGAACTCATCCACTTCGATTCCGCCTAAATTACCGATCCTCAGCCCAGCTTCGCGAGCAATAGAGCTATTAGGTTTTACCCCTATTCCTAAAATAACTAAATCTGCAGAAATACTTTTTCCACTAGCTAGTTGTACATGAGTTACGAAATCATTATCATACAGAAGGGAATCAGCCTTATCCTGTAAATGCAAATCTATTCCTTGGTTACGCAACTCTTTATGAACATAGGCAGCCATTTCCTGGTCTAATGGCGGTAAGACTTGGGAAGAAGCCTCGACAATATGCACATTAAGACCTATATGGCGTATCATTTCTGCCATTTCGAGACCAATAAGTCCGCCGCCAATAATAACAGCGGTTTGTGATGATGATCTTAATACATATTCCTTAATGGCATCTGTATCAGGAATATTTCTTACTAAAAAGACATTTTGTTTATCAATCCCAGATAGCTCTGGAATAATTGGTGAAGCACCATTGCATAGCAACAAATAATCATAAAACTCTGTATATAATATCCCGAGGTTATGATCATATATGGTAATAGTTTTTGCAGATGCATCGATTGCTATTACTTCATTTTTGGTTCGAATATCTAATGCAAACCGTTTCTTCATTGCAGCTGGTGTTTGCACGAATAAGCTATCTCTTTGCGCAATTACTCCCCCGATGTAGTAGGGTAATCCGCAATTAGCAAATGAAATGAAATCGCCTCTTTCAAGCATAACTATTTTTGCATGTTCATCCATGCGGCGCATACGAGCAGCAGCGCTAGCTCCTGCAGCCACACCGCCAACAATTACTATTTTTTTTTGCATATTATCATCAGCACCGAGGTAATACTAATTTGCTATTAAAACCTCACCTTAACGCGGATACCTATAGGGCTCGCGTTTTATTTCCTAGTAGCGGTCTATATTTAACAAAGAATAGTATAAGTAAGCCTCGGTGGCCAATTCCACCTGCCTTTCTTTAATGGTAATCATAATGTAATGGGTTAAACTTTTTGAGCTAGTATCTATTTAATTGTATCTTTTTATAACCTAATATTTCTAGTGTATAACTTTGCTTTATGGATTCTGATGCTGTAATTTCGCGATGGTTGGCTTGCAGCTTTAGTTAAATGGGGCTTTACCTCGGCGGTCAGATTCTTTATTGCTGTACATATCAAGATCTGCCTTATGAATAAGCGCGTCTAAACTTGTATCGGCGCTGCTTTTTTCAGAGAAACCTAAGGCAAGAGATGATCTCATCTTGAAATGATCTTGCCAAAAGGAAGCTTCATTAATAGAGGCAAACATATTTTTAGCTTGAATCATAGACGTGTTTGGGAGCAGGACTATGAACTCATCGCCCCCAATTCTCGCCGCGATACCTTTGTCGGCACAAATTTCTTCAAGTGTTTTTGCTACTGCTCTCAACAATAAGTCGCCATGGGCATGGCCCATATTGTCATTAATATACTTCATATTGTTTACATCACCCAAGACAATACTTAAGGGGTAGCTTGCGGGAATATCCAATTCCAGTTTTAGCTGCTCAAAGCCCCGGCGATTTGCAAGGCCAGTTAATGGGTCGATACCAGCCGCTTCCTCTAATTGGTCCATATGGGTTTTATATTTGGTAACATCGTTAAATATTACGAACACACCGAGCTGATGACCCCGAGTATCTAAGACCGTCTTTTCATTAAGATTATAGACTAGGGATAGATTTGCTTCCGACACATAAATACTCAAAGCCTGGTCAGTGGAGTTGTTTTTTTCCGGAATAATGCTGACCTTCTTCAAATGATTAAAAATCTCGCTAAAGTTAAAAATCCTATCTCCACTTAAGCCGAAAGATTCCACCCATTTCTTGGCCGCGTGATTACAATCTAGAACACGACGCTCGTTATCGAGAATAAACACATATTCTTCCAAAAAATTCAAAACATCATTGCGCGCAAGAACCAAATAATCAACGCGATCGCTGTCTGCAATTGCTACATACAAAAAGATTTGCGCCAAGCTCATTCCAACTATCGTGATATCAAAAGGATTGTTAATAATATCGAAAATAATGAGAACATTGCTCAAAATCGTAGCACAGATGCCTAAGAGAAAAATAATGGAAGAAACTTTGTATCCAGTTGGTAGTTTGCGGTGTTCAGAAATGATTATACTAACACAAGCTAGCAACAACATATAACTATATGCCGAGTGAATCCAGAACCATACGCCTCTAATGTTTAGGGTTTGGTGTAAGGGTTGGGTTTCAAGTATTAGCAGTGTATGGCGAATGAGTTGATGATATTCACTGGTTAAAGAGAAAACCATGGTAAAACAAGGAATTATGAACAAAGCAAGCAAGAATCGAGTAGATATGTATCTTTCTAATCGGTAAAATCTGATGCATAATAACAACAAAAAAACTGCAGCTGGAGCCGTAAAAACTAATTTAAGGTTAAAGAATCGCGCACTCCAAACGAAATCATTACTCATAAAGTAAAAAATTTCGGAAAGCTGCCATCCAAGTACTGCGATAGATAAAAAAAGAAATATTCGATTGATCTGCTTGTCCCAGCCATATAACCCAGCAATTATAATCATTATTGAGGTCATTACTGAAAAAGGGACAATTACTGCAATGATAACATTATTTGTCAAAGATGCCTCCAGGAAAAATCTATGTTGATAATATTACCACGTTATTACTACCATTTGCCATCACAGAAAAAATGCTACCGCACAGATCCTTTCAGAAATGCATTTATTTGGGACAATTTTTTCTGTTGGATAATCATAACAATTATTGCGAAATTTTTAATGCAGAAAAAAGGACAAAAAATGCCCCGAATTCCCGGCAATACTTTTATCAAAGAATGGTGAATAGCTTACAAGATTGGGAATTCGGAGCTATACAAAAGGGATTGGTATGTTTCCTAATATCAACAAATTTATATGTTAAACAAATGAATCTGAAACAGATAAAAAGAATTATTATTATGTTAATGTGTTCGTATATTGACAATTACTGATAAAACTACATGTAATTCAAGCGGTACAAAAAAGTAAAAATCTTCAACAATATGGGCTTCGAATCATAAGACAAATCTATCTGTTTGCAACAAATTTCACAAGAACCGATAAAAAATTTTGTTTCAGATTCATTTGTAGAAGAACCACTATTAATCTTGTCTACAAATTGATTGTAACAAACTTCACAATAGTTGTAAACCACTAATCAGAAAATATTTTCTTTCAGACAAAACTATAATTTCTTTCCTTCATATATATCGGCAGCTAGTGGAATTTCTGCTATTTCTTTAATAACTCTATTAAGAGTGCGGAAGTGATCAGTTTTCACATGTAGGTTTAAGTCCTGTATGGACTTCCATTCCTCAACAAATGTGAACATACAGCGGTTATTTATGCTTTGATGTACTTCATACTTTATATTGCCATCTTCTTTAACTGTTTCCGCTATACATTCGGTGGCAGCATTGATAAAAACCTGCTCAGTACCAGTCTTGACTGTCAAATTAGCAATCGCAATAATCATAAACTCAACTCCTTTCCTTGTATCATATGATAGCAATTAATTTCCATAAATACTATATAGCTCTAATGTAAGTGACTAAATATTTCATTTCAATTTCCAAAATGTCGACCATAATTGCTGCCCCTTCCCGCAGACGATAATAGAGAGGTAAAATACCTATATCCGGTGTTGGGCTACTTATTGAATAAGCGTCTATATTGTAGTATTTCGCGATAAATTTAGCTCGAAAAAGATGGAAGTCGCTGCTAACAATAGCGGCTTTGATTCTGGTATCAACCGAGATTCCGAAATTACTTGCCAAGTAGTTGCGAGCATTGGCGATATTTTCGTGGGTTGTTCGCGAATAGTTTTCACAGAACAAGCGCTCTGAGGAGATACCATTGGCAACCAAGTAGCGATACATGGCATTTGCTTCAGAAATATTCTCATCAGGGCCTCGTCCTCCACAAAGAATAGCTTTTATCTCTGGATGGGCATGCATAAAAGCCAGGGATTTATCTAAACGTGAAACCAAGATTGCTGAAGGCTTTTCGCCATCAAGGCCGGCGCCAAGTATAATTACGAACTGAGTGTCGGTGGTGATTTCCTCATCTTTGGAATTTAACTCGATTATCACCTGAGTTATTGCGAAAAAGACAAGAATTAATCCCACTAATGCTTTATAAAACCTTAAAGTAGCTATGGCCGGCGTTTTCGTTTTTTTAAACTGCTGCAGGTATTTTAAGAAGGAGTAGAAGAATACCACAAAACCAAGGGCCCGCAAAAAATGCGAACTAGATGCTAAGCCATAAAATATCGAGGCAATACCTTCTGCGTAAAGTATAAACAGCAGTGATAACAGCAAAAGAACATCATGAGGGAATTTAGGCAGTTTACTCATTAGTATTTTCCTGTAACTATATATTTTCGTCAATATTGACAATATCTGATTCCATGCAAATTATATCACATGATTTGGGGATATATAATGCTGAATCGGTATGAATGCAAAGATGTTTTATTGGCGAAATTAGGTTAAGCTATAGGTATTAGTTTTTAAGGATGAATGAAATGCTATCAATTGATGAAATGGGAGCTGTCTTAGATGATATAGTGGATAGTTTGCCAACCCGCATGTACAGCGACTTGAATGGGGGGGTATTGCTTCTGCCGGATACGAAGATTCATCCGGCGAGCAGAAATGCAGACACATTATACATTTTAGGAGAATACCACAGTGATTGGCGTATGGGCCATTATATAATAATATATTACGGTTCGGTCATGAAAATACATGGACATTTAAACACAGAGGCGCTTAAGCATGAACTTACTCATATTCTTTGGCATGAATTAACTCATCATTTCGAATTTCTGGCCGGGGAAAAAGGATTAGAAATAAAAGATGAGCAGGAATTAGCACATTATATGAAAAATAATAAAGGCAAATGATCTGGCAAAAATACGCTATAGCTTGCTAATGGCGAATGATGCCATAGTTTCAATCAAGTGGCGATCTAAAAGCGAGCTAATATGTCCATGCTGGACTTTTTCTAGTTGATCGTGACCCCAAGCAGCACACCATTTTTCGATCCATTCCAAGCGAATTGTTCGGTCGTAAATACCGGCAATAAACTTTATGCGATCCTTATCTAATTGCGGAGAAAAGCTCCTTGGATCTAGCAAGTCATCGAGATAACTTATTTCGGTATTAGAATTGTTATTGAGAATTCTCTGTTTAAGAGGCTTACAAAGGCTTGAATTCATAAGCGGTTCAACTAAATTGGAGGCTGGAACCAAAAGAATAGCGGATTTAAGGCTCGGCTCGAAGACCGATAGCATACCAGCAAGGTATCCGCCTAAACTCATTCCGAGGACACTTATTGAGGTAAACACACTGTTAAGCCAAGCCAGCGCTTGCCGACATTCAACTAAAGCTTGACGCATTTGCAGCACGCTCTTGACTAAATCAGCTGTGAAAAACAATTCGCCACTAAAAGAGCCGGGGGCGGAGCGCTGTAAATGATAAGGAAGGGCAATTGTCAGACAACTAAAACCCTGCTTAATATATGCCTTGCAAATACCTTCATACGCGTAATAATTGAAACTAAGCCAGCCTGGAATAATTAACACAGCTGGACCGGACATGGTTGGACTAAGTTTATTAGATTTCGGGGTGTATAACCTTGCCCATACTATGTTATTGGAAACTTCACCGATTATACTAGGGAAGGTTATCTTATAAACTTCTGACCATGATTTTTTAGGAAGTGCTGATATATTAACTGCTGGAGTTAGATTATCTAAAGGAGAGGTTAAAAATTCATTATGCCAAAACCCATCACTTACAGTGCGGAAGAGTTTAGCATCAAATGGTGAGCTGGTATGAGGAAAGCGTGAACGAGAATATTTGTAGCCTACCAATGAATTGATTAGAGAGTCAATAGCAATACTGGCAATTTTGTTCATGTTATAGCCTCAAAACCTTCGTCTGATATTGTCATAAGTATATAACATATATTAGCACAAAGGACTTCAGGCTGTCTAAAAAGTCAAATCACTTTATTGTCTGTGTAACCTAAGGAGAGTTTTCTTAGCAGCATTTATCTATCAAAAAGTAATAGATTATAATGCGGCAAGGTTAATAATAAATAATGCCTCCCTTTTGAGAGAGGTGGCGCGAAGCGGCGGAGGGAGTCCTTTTAGTGCTCACCCTGCGCCGCTAACTGTAGCCAATTGTTTTCTTAACATTCAGTTTTAGAAAAACCTAATTATTTTAATTTATTATTTGGCAAAATAACGATTATATAAACCTTCGAATGCACAACCATGGCGTGCTTCATCTTTACACATTTCGTGAACGGTATCATGAATTGCATCTAGATTCAGCTGTTTTGCAAGGGTTGCCAATTCTTTCTTTCCTATACAAGCTCCGTATTCAGCTTCTGCTCGCATTTGTAAATTCTTAGCGGTGGAGTCAGTGATCACTTCTCCAAGTAACTCGGCAAATTTGGCAGCATGCTCTGCTTCTTCCCAAGCAATCCGCTTATAAGCTTCCGCTACTTCAGGATATCCTTCGCGATCAGCCACTCTGCTCATAGCAAGGTACATTCCAACCTCAGTGCATTCGCCCATAAAATTATTTTTAAGACCCTCCACTATGCGAGGATCTACATCCTTGCCAACACCAACAACATGTTGGTCAGCCCAATCTCGTTTACCTTCTGCTGCTGCCAGAAACTTATCTTTATTGGATTGACATTGGGGACATTTATCCGGAGCTTCTGGACCTTCATGTGTATAACCGCAGATACTGCAAATCCATTTTTTCATACTTTCATCCTCCATTAATTAAAATCTTTATTAATTTGTAATCATTATAAATCAACCGTTGCCTTTTAGCAACTGTTTTATTGTTATATAAATAGTACTGGATTAAAATACAATCAAGCAAATAAAAGTTATGGTTAATTTTTCGGAAAGAGAGGTTATTATGTCATTTATTGAATTGATTAAGAAGCGCTATTCGGTTAGAAAATACAAGCAAGTGCCGGTAGAGGGTGAGAAAATTGCGCAGATCGTTGAAGCGGGAAGAGTTGCGCCCACCGCTGCCAATCGCCAACCGCAGCGAGTATTAGTTATTAGTAGCAAGGATGCCATGGACAAAGCACAAAAGGGTGTTAGAACTTTTGGGGCACCATTATTGCTGATCATATGTGCAGATGAAAGTGAATCATGGGTCCGGTCATATGATCAGCATAATTCAGCTGATATTGATACTAGTATTGTTGCTGTCCATATGATGTTGCAGGCAACTGATTTAGGCTTAGGGAGCTTATGGATTGGCAATTTCAAGAAGCAGATAATCATGCAGGAATTTGGATTGCCGGAAAACATTATCCCTAAAAGTGTCCTAGCTATTGGCTATGCTGATGAAGAGCCTTTGTCACCTGATCGTCATAATAAAACTCGTAAACAGATCGAGCAGACAGTTTTCTATAATAATTATACAAAATAAGGCTAGCTTATTTCCGGCGCTGAGCACGCTCCCTTTGTGTTTTATCTAAAATCATTTTTCGCAGCCTTAAAGAGATTGGAGTGATCTCTAATAATTCGTCATCGGCAATGAATTCTAGAGATTTTTCTAAAGTCATGATTGCAGGCGGTGTTAGACGAAGTGCTTCGTCAGCACCGGATGATCTAGTGTTAGTTAGCTGCTTTTTCTTGCAAATATTGACGGTTATATCCATAGTGCGAGAGTTTTCACCTACAATCATGCCGGAGTAGACGGGAGTTCCCGGAGATATAAAAAGGTTACCCCTCTCTTGAGCGTTAAATAAACCATATGTAACAGCTGTCCCGCTTTCAGAAGCAACTAAAGAGCCGCGGGTTCTGACATTAATTTCTCCTTTATGAGGTTCATAAGAGGAAAAGATATGATTCATTATACCATGGCCGCGGGTATCAGTAAGGAATTCAGATGAAAAGCCGATTAGTCCTCTTGCTGGTATTAAGAACTCCAATTTTACTAAAGCAGAGCGGCTGTTATCCATTTGATTAAGTTCACCTTTGCGTTTGCCGACTGATTCAATAACTTGTCCGACATATTCTTCAGGAACTTCGATAAACAGTCTTTCAATAGGCTCTAGAAGTGCTCCGTCTACTTGCTTGAGTATTACTTCCGGGCGAGTAACAGCAAATTCATATCCTTCTCGCCGCATAGTTTCAATTAATATTGATAGATGTAGTTCTCCCCGCCCGGCTACCTTAAAACAATCAGGGCTGATTTCTTCAACTTGGAGGGCTACATTGGATAAGAGTTCTCTGAACAATCGTTCACGCAGGTGTCTACTGGTAACATAAGTCCCCTCTGAACCAGCCATGGGGCTATCGTTGACAATAAAATTTATCGACAAGGTAGGTTCATCAATAGGCACAAATGGCAGGGGATCTATGCAATCGGGCGAGCATATTGAGTCGCCAATATTGATATCGTTTATCCCAGATACCGCTACAATTTCTCCTACTGAAGCCATTGCTATCTCAACCCGCTTAAGGCCGTCAAAATTGTAAAGGTAGTTTAATTTTGCTCGCTGATTTTTGCCGTCCTGGTTGCAAAGAATTAGATCTTGGCCTTTGTTTATAACCCCGCGATGTATTTTGCCAATCCCTATTCGGCCGACATAATTATCATAATCTATAGAAGAAATAATTAATTGCAGCGGACCTGAAGCTGATCCTGAGGGTGGAGGAATTTTCTCAATAATTGTATCCAGCAATGGCTTCATATCAATATTTTCATCGCTAAGTTTAAGTTTTGCATATCCCTTTTTCGCGGAAGTATAAACCGCAGAAAAATCTAATTGTTCTTCAGCGGCTTCAAGATCAATAAACAAATCCAATACACTATCCAGTACTTCTTCCGGGCGAGCACCGGGGCGATCGATTTTGTTAATAACCACTAGAGGCTTTAGGCCTGCAGATAGTGCCTTTTTTAAAACAAAACGAGTCTGGGGCATCGCACCTTCAAAAGCATCAACCAGCAATAAAACGCCATCTACCATCTGCACGATGCGTTCAACTTCACCGCCGAAATCAGCATGTCCTGGAGTATCTACGATATTTATCTTAATTCCTTCGTAAACTATGCTAGTGTTTTTTGATAGGATGGTGATGCCGCGTTCTCTTTCAATATCGTTATTGTCCATAACTCGATCCGGCATGTTTTGGCTAATTCTGAATTCAGGGTTTACACGCAGCAGTTTATCCACAAGGGTAGTTTTTCCATGGTCAACATGGGCAATGATGGCAACATTTCTTATTGAATTGGTATCCATAATAATTCCTTCCACTGTTAAGAGCTTTTCAATTAATTATTTACAACATTCACATTATAGCAAGGCAATGATTTATATACAAACGAATTGCAGTATGGAATGGTTTCTTTATAATTTGATTCTTAATAGTATTTGTCACATAATTACTATGGAGATAAAAGAAATGAGTAAATAATGAAAAAAGTAATTGTTATAGGAGGAGGACCAGCCGGAATGATGGCTGCAATTACTGCGGCCGAACGCGGAGCACAGGTTCTGCTCTTGGAAAAAAACAGCAACTTGGGTCGCAAACTGGCTATTACCGGAAAAGGACGCTGCAATATAACTAATGCAGTCTCCGAGGACGAATTCATTGATGGGTATGCACATAATGGCCGATTTTTACATAGTGCCTTACATGAATTGTCGAATTTCGATCTGGTAGAATTCTTTAACTGCCGGGGTCTTAAAACTAAAGTCGAGCGTGGACAAAGGGTGTTTCCAACATCCGACAAAGCTGACGGGGTAATTGAAGTTTTGGTGCAGGCAATGCGTGATGCTAAAGTCAGAGTGTTAACTTCAACCACAGTTGCAAAGCTTGCTATGGCTCACGACCAGATCAAGGGGGTAAATTCAAACCAAGGAACATTTGATGCTGATTGCGTTATAGTAGCTACCGGAGGATTATCATATCCGGGAACCGGCTCGACTGGAGATGGTTATGTCTGGGCAAAGGATTGTGGACATAAAATTGTTGACCTTAGACCGGCGTTAGTGCCATTGGTTGCTAAAGAAGCGTGGGTTAAGAGTTTGCAGGGTTTGAGTTTAAGAAATGTTGAAGCGGCTGCCTACAATCATGAAGGCAAAAAAATCATTTCTGATTTTGGTGAATTGCTGTTTACTCATTATGGACTTTCGGGACCGATCATTCTCTCTATGAGTAATACAATCGCTGACTATATTCAGAAAAGTAAGAAAAAAGCCTTGCTAGTTATAGATCTAAAACCGGCGCTTGATTACGAAAAACTTGATCTGAGGCTACAAAGGGTAATTAACGACAATTCTAACAAGAGATTGTATAAAATGGTCAAAGAACTACTTCCTATGAGCTTAGTACCAATTATTATTCAATTAGCTGGCTTAAATGAAAATAAAGTATGCCATCAAATAAGTCGTTTAGAACGGGAAAACCTGCTTAAGCTTATTAAGCAGCTACCAGTTACTATTGTAGGTACTAGATCAATTGCCGAAGCAATAGTAACAGCAGGTGGGATCAACATTAAGGACATTAATCCTAAGACAATGCAATCGAAACTCATTAAGGGTTTATTTTTTGCAGGAGAAATCATCGATGTTGACGGTTTTACGGGAGGCTATAATCTCCAAGCCGCGTTTTCCACAGGTTTTTTGGCCGGAAAGTCAGCGGCAAGATCTTAGTCCATAATTTGACTTCCTTACAAAAAAAGCAATTGATACTATCTAGCACTAGATTTCATTTGACAAATTATTTTTAAATAAGATATAATTCAAATGCCTTGTTCTGTCAGAGTCCCTTTGAGGGGAGCTAGAGTCCAAGAGTAATCCCCAGAAGGGAGATAAAAGATTGTTCACTGATAAATACTTGAGCTGTAAAGACTGTGGATGTGAATTTTTGTTTTCAGCATCGGAGCAAGAATTCTATGCGGAAAAAGGTTTTGAGAATGAACCGGGTAGGTGTGCAGACTGTCGTAAAGCACGCAAGCAACAGCGTAATGGATATGGCGGAAATTCTCGCTATAGAGAAGACCGTCCGGTTTTTAGCACCATTTGTGCTTCTTGTAATCAAGAAACCACTGTTCCATTTGAGCCAACTGGTGACAGACCTGTTTATTGCAGAGATTGCTTCCAAGCTAGACGCAACAACTACTAATTACTACTATTAATTTTATTTGATATTTACCGGAGATTAGATTAAAACTAGTCTCTTTTTTTATGCATTTTTATAGATCCGAAAGTGTATAATTATGGTTAATATAAATTGCCTTAAAATTCGATTAATTTCATAGGAATATAATGATATAATGTTGGTAGAAGTTGCAATTTAGGAAAATAAGGAATCTATACACAATTATTGGCAATTTCTCTGCGATAAAAATAGGAGAGGAGAAAAGTGTTAGCAAGTATGAGGCGTAGAATCATAATTTTATTTTTACTTGGTTTCATTTCGTTGATTTTTAATGTAGGTATGATAGGTACCGCACAAGCCATAACTTGGACGGAATTGTCTAGTAGTCTTAATTCGACATTTACTAATAGTCAAGGTTTAAGTATTATCGGCTTACTCGGTATGATTTTGATTGTATTAGTAGCATGTTTAGTAGTGTTAGTGATGAGCTTATCTCGATTTCAGAAAAAAAACATGCAGCGTTTAGTGACTGAGCGATATAAACGCAAATGGGCGGATAGCGTAGTGAAATTACCCTCAGGAGAAGCCCAAAAACGCAAATACTATCGGTTTAGAACAGATGCGAGCCTACAATGGACGGCAGCTAGAGATGTTGTTTATTATAATCAGGGCGACTACAATATCGACCAATTATGGGATATCAGTGCTGGCGGACTTAGCTTTTTAACTTTAGAAATGCTCGAAATCGGAATGAAAGTGAAATTTCTTTTCGACATTGGCGAACCGGCTCCCATGTTATTAGAGGGTAGTGTTATGAGAATTGAAGAGCGCATGAATAGCAAAGCAGGAGATCCGGTATATAATGTCGGGATAAAATTCACCAACATTAAGGAAGAAGATCGAGATGTTATTATCAGCTGGATCATGAAAAGACAACGTACATATATAGGCAACAATGTGAAAAAGGAAGTCAAAGCATAAAGGAATAGTCTTAGTATCGGGGATTATTTTTATTGAAATAATTCCTCTTTATTTTCCTTTGCTTTATGAGCCATAGCATTATTTCGAATCAACATATATGTTACCGCTACGCAATTAGCGGTATTAATTTACGAATAATTATTCATAGATTTGTGTTTTATTGAGGAAAGATTACTAGAATAAAAAAAGATTTAATAATGCCTTGACTATTCGAGAGTCTTTTAATATAATTATTTTTGCTGATTGCTAAACATACTTTGTTCAAGTTTAGTGCTGTGATCAAAGATAATCAGCATGGCGAGAGGTTTATCCTTTTATGGAGGGATACCCAAGCGGCCAAAGGGGGCAGACTGTAAATCTGTTGGCGACGCCTTCGAAGGTTCGAATCCTTCTCCCTCCACCATTAATGACGCGGGATGGAGCAGTTGGTAGCTCGTCGGGCTCATAACCCGAAGGTTGCCGGTTCAAGTCCGGCTCCCGCAACCATAAAATTTTAATCCCGCTAAGGGATTTTTGTTTAAAGCCCCGAAGGGGCAGCAATGACACTCTGTTTTGCAAAAGGATTTAGAGTTGCACTCCTGTAACAATAGAAGCGCAATTAGAAATTCAACACCCGACGGGTTTTCGGCAAGCTTACTTTGAAGATTAATATGCAGTAAGCATACTAAATGACTGCGAGTTGGGTTCCGATCAAGGACAACTGCCCATATAGCTCAGTCGGCAGAGCGTATCCTTGGTAAGGATAAGGTCACCGGTTCAAGTCCGGTTATGGGCTCCACTATGGCGGCGTAGCTCAGCTGGCTAGAGCATACGGTTCATACCCGTAGTGTCAGGGGTTCGAATCCCTTCGCCGCTACCATAGAACTTTTTAAGAAGTGAGGTTTACTCACTTCTTTTATTATTATGTTTTATTGGGTAGAATAGAATTCAATACCATTTGTTACGGCTATTGGAAATAAACAGGAAAGGTGAGAAAAAGGATGGCAAAAGCGAAATTCGAGAGGACAAAACCTCATCTTAACATTGGAACGATAGGACATGTAGATCATGGGAAGACGACATTAACGGCAGCGATAACATTAGTATTATCGAAAGTAGGCGGAGCAGTAGCGACATCATATGATTCGATAGACAAAGCGCCTGAGGAAAGAGAAAGAGGAATAACAATAAACACGGCACAT
>JAVBKS010000021.1:0-100895 GCA_031553935.1 Syntrophomonadaceae bacterium | reverse complement strand
GGCAAAAGTCTTTAACCGTTTTTACAGGTCTGGAAGCGAGAAGCAATCCGCGGATGGGTTTGGATTGGGTCTTGCCCTCGCCGACTGGATTGTTCGGGAACACGGGGGACATATCCATGCTAAAAGCGTTGTCGGGGAGGGGGCGCGATTTATGGCTTCTTTCCCTCAACAGAATGTCAATACGAAATAAAAATATCATAATTAGATTTCGCCGACCCTATGAAAGAAACCAAATGGGTGGATGTAATTAGTGTGTTGGATGGCGATTATGACAAATATGATGGACTGGATTTTCTTCGCGGAATGAAGGATCGGCTGCATTGTAGGGCCTGGGAAGTGCTTGCCTCACAAGCCCTTTGGAATTGCAGCTCAGATATTTCTTAAGTGGACACTACCACTCATCATGGCTACTATGCTCTTGGTGTTATCTTCTTGAATGACATCCTTGTGGATGATCAGCATGAGCTCGCTACCTGAAGCCACCATGACATTAAGGTTGTTCGCAATCATTTTGAAAAGCGTACCTTTTTTTACATTGCCGCTCAGGGTGGGGGCCATGACAACCTTCGTTTCGGGAATGGCGATGTAATAGGTAGTGTCGGTTTTGTAAAACAGCTGTATAAACATATTTGCAGCAGCAGTCCCTAAATCCACAGTCTCGAATGCCATCAGAGATACACCCATATCAGTAATCACAACATTCCGAGCGATCAAAAAAGGAAATGAGGTTACGAGGCCGCTCGTGACTTCGAATTTCCCGCCGATCACCGGATGCGGCAATTGGCCGTGAGAACCAAATCCAACAGTATATGGGTGCTGGTCGGTATCCATATAGATTGGAAGTGGTGTGCCAGAGGTAAAGGGAATAAGGGTGCCGGAGTTGTTGCTACCTTCAACTTCCTGGAGCCCTCGTATGCTTGCTATGCTTTGTATGCCAAGTTGGCCTTCGGGACCAGGCGGACCTTGGATACCCTGTGGACCTACCGGACCAGGCGGGCCTTGGATGCCCTGCGGACCTATCGGACCAGGCAGACCTTGGATGCCCTGCGGGCCTACCCGACCAGGTGGGCCTTGGATGCCTTGTGGACCTTCAGAGCCAGCGGGTCCTTGTAGACCAGGGTAGCCTCGATTTCTCCTTAGTCCTCGGCAATAACAGCTGCACATTCTGCAGCCATAACTACAATGATTGCCACATTCGTAATTTATTTTATGCTTCAGTAAATCGTTTTTCATTGTATCGTCCTTTCAACATTGCATGCAACGACTTTTTGGCAAAATGAATTTTTTGAGAAAAGGGTTCCTTTTTAAAATATATGATATATATCACTAAAGTGTTCGTTAATGAACAACTCGGAAATAATGCGTTCGAAAATACTTATTTTTTCATAAGATGCGACAAAAGGAGCATACTGGGAACCCTTTGGTCAGGGTCCAGTACGCTCCTTTGCTTAAAAGACAAAAATAATATTAGCTTTCAGGGTTTTCAAACAGCGTGGGTCTGCCCAAGGTGGCAACAGTGGAAGTATCCCACACGTTAGTAGTGTCCCAGCCTAGAGCGGTAATAAGTGTGAGTAGATTTGATTGGCTGGTACCTTGCCCATCACGTCCGTTGGGGTCGTCAACCGGGGTTACCGGAACGCCACCGACAGTGAGACTCATTGTATTCAGAGCGTAATTGGAAACTAACTGCGCACCACTGCCTAGAGAGGAACACACTCGATGTGCGGTGCCGCCAGGGTTGGTAGCCGCGACAGACGGATTGAGTGCAAACGACATGGCGAGGCTCCCAACCTCAGCTCCATCGTTGACAAGGCTAGAAATCAAACCACCCGCACCTGAATTGCAGGAGACACTCCCTGTAGCGTAGCAGCGTTCGATTTTTGAGCCAGTTCCAGAGCCGGCTAACCCACCAGCAACATTATTAGTTGTACTGGCTGCTCCCAGCGCGTAGCTATCTCGGATTAACAGACGGTGCGTGCTTAGAGCAACAAGGCCAGCCACCACATCATCGATGGAGGCGGCTGCGTTGCCTGTAGCAAAGCAGCGGTCAATCAACGCATACGCAATCGAGCCGCCAAAGCCACCAGTTGCCACGTTGGCGATGACACTAGTGTCGGTGCTGTTCACATTGCCGCGAGCCTGACAGAGCACGAACTGAAGCGTAGCAAAATTTGAGTCGACTATGCTAGTGACTCCTGCGCCGTTTCCACAGAATCCCCCCACATTTTGGCGTCCAGTGACGTTGCCTCTGGAGATGCAGCGTAGATACCTGGAGAGCGCCGCCGAACCTACAAATCCGCCAGTACTTTCGCCTAAGGGGTGGGATACAGTTACGGTGGTAGAACAATCCATGAAGGTTAGTACTGGTGTAGTAGCTCCCGATGATCCGCCAAGTGGCGAGTTATACCCTACAAATCCGCCGACATAAGCGCTGCTTGTGTTTGTGGAAGTTACGCTTAAGGTGCTGGCAGTCACATGGCAGTTATCTACCAGCAGCGCAGCAGATAAACTAGTATTAATGTCGACTCGGCCAATAAAGCCCCCTGCCGGCCCATTGTTAGGGAATGTGTTGGCAGCGGTGGTTACATTGCTGATAAGGAATCCAGCTGCGCCCACGTTGAGCGAGCCGAAGGCACCGCCTACGCGTCCCCCGGAGTTAATTGTGCCGCCCAGAACCTCAGAATTCTGTACAATACATGGTGCGGTCTGCACAATCTGACCGATCAGGCCACCCGCATAGCCGGTAGTGGTCGGAGGATTGGCAGGGCCCATTTGGATATTGTTGACACTAATATTTTGTAGTGAGGAGGTGGCGTTGGCGATTAGATTGCCAATTATGCCACCAACACGGAAACCGGTGTGGGTCAGTGACACGCTGCCCACCGTAACATTACTAAATAGTGAAATGCCATTGTTAATTTCACCAATTACGCCGCCTAGGGTTTGATGGGAAGTTACACTGGATTGGGCTACCTGTACATTTTGGAGAATTGTACTGGTTCCCGCTTGGTCTAAACGACCGATCAGGCCTCCCATGACGGTCGCTTGTGTGGTAAATTCGCTCAGGTTGGCCTGAGTAAGGCTGATGTTACTGATGCTGCTTAGCGCTTGCCCGATGCCGATCATACCGCCAGCGTAGACTGTGTTGCTTCCGCTGGTGGCGCGTCCGGCGCCAATGGTAACGCTGTTCACCGTTATGTCCGAGATTTGGCCGCCCACTGCATAGCCCGCAAGTGATCCAATTTTGCCGGTCAGAATTGTGCTGGCTGATCCTGTAATCATGGCGGCAATGATTGGATTGGTCAGGATGAAACCTGAAAGCAGAACATTCTGCGTCTGTCCGAAGAGGCCGCGCACCAGTACCGGATCTTGTACCGTACCGTTAGCACTGATGTGAAGATTGTTAATGGTGGTGCCGCCTGGCGCCGTCTTCGCTACACCGCTGAAAATGTGGAGCCCGGACAGAGGGGTGCCGTTAAATGCGGAATCAATATTACCAATTGGACGCCAGCCATTTCCACTCCAAGCGCTAACGTAATTCGCTAAATCGAATGCGCTGGCGAACGAGTAAGATAAAGATAAACTATCAGGCATACCATGCACGCTTGAGGTCTGATCGTACAGAGTTTGCATCCCCTCGATGTTATCAAGAATGCGGGCGTTTTCAGTGACGCCTGCACGATTGCCGGGGTTGCCTGCCGTTAGGTCTGGATAAAATGCCATCTCCGCCGGAGTGCACATTCTCACCACGAAAGGGTCGATCAAGGTACCATTGCCTGAAGCAAAAGGCATGCCGATAGCCGACTCGAAAACCGATAAAACACCGCTGAGTGTAAGGCCTCCGTCTATTGACACCGTCACATAGATATCGTAATTAAAGCCGTCCATTACGCCGGTTTCCAACATAAGTGGGATGATATTTTCTTTGCCGGTCAGAGAAAAGGGCAGTGTGGTCAAGCCTGCGCCGATATTCACTGTGAAGCGTCCGCGTACCGCGTCGCCGATACTTAGAGTTGAGGAGTCGTTATAGGCCACAATCTCATCGGCGGTGGGGATAGGCAAACCGGGTACCAGCAATAAATAGTAGATATTCATAGTGTGCGGCACAGCAGAATCGGTGGTAAGAACAGTATCAACCGTACGAAACACTTGGCCACGCCTTAGCGACACTAGGTTAACCGCGAAGAACGAGGTGTCTACAGTAAACACACTAAACGTGCGATATGCGTCGGCAGGAGTGCAGTTTATTCCCAGCTGAGTGGCTACCACTGTATAGGTGCCGTCTGGAAGCATTATCGGGCTCTGGATGCCCCACTCGCCATCATCGTATACATGCGTGTTCTGGCAAAACAGGGTAGTACCCATACTATCCTGCAGGCACACGCTAACCGTTGAATCTGGAATACCGCGGCCAGTGATGGAGGGCTGGTTGGCTGGTATTATTGCTAGATCCGCCGGTACATCAATGTTGGGAGCAACGCAAGGCGGAATTGGTACATTAAAACAGGATATATCTTCTGGTGGTTCTGGATCAAGAGAATCGGGACACCGCAAGACTGCACGCACGCAATGCCTACCTCCTGGCCAGGGAACAGGGGGTTGATAAATCCAGTTGCCAGCCTGATCAATGGGTACGCGCCCAACAGATACACCGTCAATAAACAGTTCTGCTTCGCAGCCAGGTTCGCCAGTGCCGGTGACTGGATCACCAGGATCGGCTTCGCCTCCATCATCCGGGCCAGTAATTTGAATGCCTGGATCTTCGCCCACGGTGAAGCAAACATTGTCATCGGCCAGATTTTTTTTGTTCTTGCAGGGACAACAGAGCACTGCCCGTACGCAATGATAACCTGCACTCAGGGGCAATGTAGGCTGGTAATTCCAGTTTCCACCGGCATCGATAGGAATGCATGCCATATATACACCGTCAATATAGAGTGCTACGCTGCAATAAGGTGTTCCCATGCCGGTTATTTGATCCATAGGACCGGAGCTGCCGCCATTGACCGGTCTGGTAATTCGGATTGCGCTCCAAGTTGTGCAACAGCATAGATGTTGCTGTATGTTTCTGCAGTCACTGAGGCATTCGCAAAAATTGGAACAATGACTCCCTGTAACATTTGGTATCGTAGGTATTATATGCCTTTGCAATGGCATATTATTTTCGTATCCTGGGGAAAAAAACGAATTTTGATAATTAAGTGCTCGTTTATCTTTGAGCATAAACATGGCTCCTTATCATAATTTCTATACTTGTTTGGACAGCAAAATTGCCGAAAATGAAACCATTTTTCTTGGGGGAATCTATACGACTGAAAAATAGTCACTTTTAATAAATTATGCTGTATTTCTTGGTTTGGTGAAAAACAAAGCCAACCGGATAAGCGCGTATTTTAGGCAATAAGAAAGGCGGGTAGTCAACTTGGTCTAACGGTTATTATGTGCGAAGTTTTCTAAGTAGCAGTTCGATTAGGGAACTATAAGTGATAGGGTTATCGGCATCTGTTCTCTCATCAGCTCCAGTATTAACTAATCCAAGAAGTATGTCTTCCAAGGTATTGCCCTGCTCGGTGAAAGCTAAAATCTGTGCATGATTATTAATAGCTGCTGATACTATTTGAGGGCGTAATGCTTGCTTCTTCTGAGCTTCTATTAAAACTATATTTCCTTGGTTCTTAACATGAAGCACTCCAGGGATTTCTCTGATAGCCTGGTTGACATTTTCGTTAGGTTCAGATAATTGCAATTGCAACTGCATAGAAGGCCTGGCGGTTGAACGCAGATTGGTAATGGTATCAACCGCGATAAGGTGCCCGTGATCAAATATGCCGACCTCATCACAAATGCTCTCAACCTCAGGCAAAACATGTGATGACATCAAGACCGTGATTTTCATACCCTGGCGTAAACGCAAAATCAAATCTCGCATGTTTTTTGCTCCCAGCGGGTCTAAACCCAAAGTTGGTTCATCAAGAAATAGCACTTTTGGTTCCGATAAAAGTGCTTGCGCTAAACCTAAACGATGGCGCATACCGCGGGAATATCCACCAACTAATGCATTTTTTTTGTCCATCAGTCCCACCAAGTTTAAAGCCGAATCTATACGCTGCTTCTGCTTGTTTACCGGTACATCAAGAAGTCGACACAGATAGTTCAGTGTTTCGATAGTGGTCATCCGAGCATAAAAAGTGGGATTCTCAGCTACATAACCAATGTGAGAACGCACCTTCATTGGTTGTTTTACAACATCATAACCGGCGATAATAGCTGTCCCTTTATCTGGTCTGATTAAACTAGCCATCATTTTGAAAATGGTTGTCTTGCCGGCTCCGTTTAATCCCAGTAAACCAAAAGAAGTTCCTTGTCTAACTTGGAAGCTCACATTATCAACGGCATTTAAGAGTCCGAACCATTTACTAAGAGATTTAACTTCAACTATAAATTCTTTCATGAATAGGGTCCTCCTAATTATTAAAAGCAACGTTCTGGCGTTCAAAAATTATACTACTAAGAAGTATAATGACAGTAGTCATGATCAATAGAGAAGTGCAGCAAAATAAGGCATCTCCTTGGTTTTGAAGAGCAAATTTTTGGTATTTAGAAAAAATGCAAATAAAAAACTTAACTATATTATTAAGGTTTTCGAAACTTTCAACTTGAAATATTAAGCCTATTCTTCTTAAGATTTCGCCGCCTAAAGGGTGAGCCGGAGCCATGAATATCAGGGCACAAAGACCGGTGGTGGCTGTAGTAGGAGCAAACATGGATATAAGGATTGTCAAGGAGATAAAAAATAGCGATACACAAGTAACTATTGCAACCATGGTTAACCACTGCTCGAAGGGAGGCATAGGCATTTGCCATCGGTATAGTGATATACCAGAGTATTGAGCCCAATAATAGGCTCCAATTAATTCAATGACCAACAGGGGGATAACGGTTAGAGTATAAGCTGCAAATTTGCCCATAAGTAAAGTTCTGCGCTGCAAAGGCTTAGATAATATAAGCTCCATTGTGCCCCTTTCCTTTTCTCCTACAATAGAGTCCATTGCAGCAAAAATGCCTATCAAAGGACAAAGGACGGCAAAGAGTTCAAAAAATGGGTCAAGCACACTGGATGAATTTGCTGTGGGGCCAACCTCTGTATAAAGAGCCATTAGAATACCGCCAAAAATAAACATAAGTAAGAATATTGTCTTGTAGTTACGAAAATTTTCTTGTAATTCTCGGTTCATTACGGCAAATAGTTTCACATCTCATCAACTCCATTGCAAATATTAATTAAATTATACTTTATTCGACATGATTATACTTTTGCAGTTAATACTTAACTGATGTTTATATTTATGAAGCCTTTGCTAGCATCCTTATACATGTCAAACCTATGAAGACAAAAAGTAGACTCAGACAAAGATTTAGAAAAATGTTGGCAAGAGCGAGTAGGTTATCGCCATTCTCGAAATAGCATACCGTTTCCAAGCTGAAGGTGGAAAAGGTGCTTAGGCCACCTAGCACGCCGGTTACCAAGAATAATCTCAAGTTAATTGGCAATAAATGAAATTGCAATTCAATTCCAATAATAGAGCCAACAAGTAAAGCAGCAATCAAATTGGAGATTAATGTGCCTAAAGGAAATATAAAACCTAGTTGCTGGAATAGCATTGTTAAAAGATAGCGAGTGCATGCTCCCAAGAAACCACCGATTCCTACAATTAGAATTTGCATAAAAATCTCCTCTCATTAATAATACTAACGCTTCTGCATAGCAGAAGGCAGAAGACATCAGGTTTAATAAGCATATTTGTCTGGCAGCGCAGGAAGCACCGCATTTTCTATTGCATAATAACACAGCAGTTAGTTATGCTTCAAGCAAAATGCCACTTTAGTAAGTCAGCTCGATTTTCTATTTTAGACTTCAAGTGATTACAATTTTTCGTGAGTGTAAGCTATAATTGATTATCACTATTATTTGTATAGCTTGTAACAAAGTATTGTAGCCAACTAAACGGGTTATTATTAAGCTATGAAATGGGCAAGGAGTCATCCAATGAAGAAGAACGCGAGAATTGGGATTTTGGGGGGGACTTTTAATCCTGTTCATCATGGGCATTTACTGGCAGCCGAGTGCGTGCGCAATGCACTGCAACTTGAAAAAATCATTATTATTCCAACTGCTAACCCCCCACATAAAAATGTGATCGAATCTACCGATGAAAAACAGCGCATGCAGATGGTAAAATTGGCTTGCGAAAGTAACCTGTTTTTTGAAGTATCGGCGCTGGAGATTGAGAGGCCAGGGATATCTTATACAATTGATACTATGCGCCAATTGCGAAGCACTTATCCGCATAGCACGCTGTTTTTGATCTTAGGAACTGATGCACTGCTGTTAATTAAGACTTGGAAGCATTATAGAGAGGTTTTGTCATTATGTACTTTAGTAATAGTGACAAGGCCAGGTTATATTGTTGACCGGAACATGGATGAGCTGCAATCTATAACAGAAAATTTTTGGGATGAAACAATTTTTGTTGAAATCCCGCGATTAGATATTTCTTCTCAAATGATTCGTCAGCGAATAGCTGAGGGTAAGTCTATTAAATATCTTTTGCCGGCTAAAGTTGAAGAATACATTTATGAGAATAAACTTTATTGTAAGGAATGAAGACTAGTGAGCGCCGAGATAGAAGTAATTAAGAGTAAGCTTAAGAATAAGTTGTCAAGAGATTTGTATTCACATTCAGTGCGCGTTGCAGAAACGGCTGAGAAGATTGCTCAACACTACTCAATCGACTCCGATAAAGCGTATTTAGCTGGGTTGTTACATGATTTTGCCAAAGAGCTGAGCTATGAAGAAATGATTAAGCAGGTGGAAATCTCATGTTTTAATGAGGATGAAGAAGAACTTGACATGCCTGAAATATTGCATGGGCCTGTAGGAGCCATTTTATTACCTGAAGAATTTGGAATTGATGATCAGGAAATGCTCCAGGCGATAAGATTCCATACCCTGGGGCATGTAGATATGACGGAATTTGATAAAGTCATTTATTTAGCTGATAAAGTCGAACCAGGCCGAGACTATCCAGGATTAGTCCAGTTGTATGCATTGACATTTATTCGACTTGACGAGGCTATATTATTTAGCCTAGAATCAACAATAAAGCTTTGCTTAAGAGATAGGAAACTGTTGCATTCACGTACAGTGAAAGTTCGCAATAAACTGCTAAAACAGTATGCTTAGCGGATTCAGTGTTTTTTTTGAGCTATTTGTTTATTGAATTTGGGAGGATTGTATTTGCACGAAAATGATAAATTGGCACAACTGGTTGCTGCAGGTTGCATTGATGAAAAGGCGACTGATGTTACAATATTAGATGTCCAAGAATTAACGACCATTACCGATTATATGGTCATAGCAACCGCTCGAAATATAATTCAGGCGCAAAGTATCTGCGATTTTGTAAAAGAGCTTTTGGCTGACCAGGGCAAGGTTCAGCTTCGCCGCGATGGCTATCAAGAAGGACAGTGGATAATTGCTGATTTTAATGAAGTTATGCTGCATGTGTTTCTCGAAGAAGTGCGGCGAAAATATGACTTGGAAGGTCTATGGAGCGATGCCCGCAAGGTAAGTATTCTCGAAGCTTGATCGTTTTAATGAAAATAACCCATCAGATAGTGTTTATTCTGATGGGCTTTTTTATTTTCGCGTACTCTATTTTGCAACAATGTTTACGAGTTTTTTCGGGACACTTATGATTTTTACAATGGTTTTATCTTTTAACAGTTCTTCAATTTTTGGATGTTTTAACGCATTTTCTTCGATTTCTTCTTGGCTGGCATTGTTGGCGACCGTTATGTGACCGCGGACTTTGCCGCTTATTTGTACTACAATTTCAATTTCATCTAAAACTAAAGCTTGGGGATCAAATACAGGCCAAGCAGTATTGAATATACTTTCCTCATTGCCGAGGCTGCTCCATAATTCTTCAGTAATATGAGGAGCAAAGGGGCTCAGTAATATCAGCACATTAGTTATGGTCTCTTTTATTAACCGAGCGTCCATGTTTTGGTGTTCCCGGTAAGTGCTCAATGAATTGCAGAGTTCCATAATTGCGCTAATGGCGGTATTGAAATTAAAACGGTCTCTAATATCTTCAGTTACCTTTTTTATCGTCGCGTGAAGTTTATTGAGCAGCAATTTGCTCTCTTCATCAAATGGTTTCTGAATATCATTCGCTGAGGATTCCAGCAAAGGCATAAAGTCGTGTACTAAACGCCAAACTCTATTCAAGAAACGAAAGGCGCCTTCGACTCCTTGATCACTCCATTCCAGATCTTTTTCTGGAGGAGAGGCAAAAAGAATAAACAAGCGGGCAGTATCCGCGCCATAAGCAGTGATAATTTCCTCAGGGCTGACAACATTACCTTTGCTTTTTGACATTTTAGAACCTTCTTTTAATACCATACCTTGGGTTAATAGGTGGGAAAATGGTTCTTCGCAGGAAACATATTTTTGGTCATATAAAAACTTGGTAAAGAAACGGGCGTACATCAGATGTAGAATTGCGTGTTCAACTCCGCCGATGTATTGATCGACCGGCATCCAGTAATCAACCGCTTCTTTGGAAAAAGGCTGATCTGATTCATGCGGACTGCAGAAGCGCAAAAAGTACCAGGATGAGCATACGAATGTATCCATGGTATCGGTTTCCCGTTTGGCCTCGGTGCCACATTTAGGGCAAGTGCAATTTAGAAATTCAGTAACATAGTTAAGTGGAGACTCTCCGCTAGGTTTAAATTCCACATCTTCAGGCAAAACCACGGGAAGATCTGCTTCAGCAACCTCAACAGGCCCGCAGCTTGGACAATATACTATCGGGATTGGCGCACCCCAAAAACGCTGCCGGGAAATAAGCCAATCGCGCAAACGGAAATTAATTGTTCCATTACCTATGTTATTGGCCTCCATGTATGCAATAATTTGCTTTTTGCCATCTTCAACAGCTAGTCCATCAAATGATCCTGAATTAACCATTATGCCATCGCCGGTATAAGCCTCACTTAGATCAGATGCATCCATGGGGGAGTCGGTCCCTTTAATAACGACTTTGACAGGAATATCGTATTTTTTTGCAAACTCGAAATCTCTCTGGTCATGAGCTGGCACAGACATAATTGCCCCGGTGCCATAATCCATCAAGACGTAGTTTGCTAACCAGATCGGTATTTTTTCATCGTTCATTGGGTTAATTGCATAGCAGCCGGTAAAAATTCCTTCTTTTTCGGCTTCGCTTGAAGTTCTGGCGATTTCATTAAGCGATTTCATGCGCTTGATAAACGCTAGTACTTCGCTTTCTTTTTCAGATCCGGCAATCAAAGTTTCAACTAGCGGATGTTCTGGAGCCAGTACCATATAAGTAACGCCAAAAACGGTGTCCGGTCTGGTTGTGAATACCGAAAGTTTTTCATTTTTTTCAGCTATTAAGAGTGAAAACTCACAACCTTCACTGCGGCCAATCCAGTTTTTTTGCATTGTCTTAACTTTGTCTGGCCAACCTTGAAGCAGTTCGAGGTCATCCAGCAATCTTTGAGCATAGTCAGTGATCTTAAAAAACCACTGTTCGAGCTGACGCTTTTCAACTGCAGAATCACAGCGCTCACAAGTATCTTCTATTACTTGTTCGTTTGCCAGTACTGTCTGGCAAGAGGGGCACCAATTAACGGCTGCTTTCTTCTTATATGCCAGACCACTCTTGTAAAGTTTTAAAAACATCCACTGAGTGAATTTATAGTAATCTGCTTTACAGGATGCGATTTCCCGAGTCCAGTCATAACTAATGCCCAAGGTCTTCAATTGGTCGCGCATGTTTTCAATATTACTATAGGTCCATTTAGCCGGAGGTACATTGTTTTTTATCGCCGCGTTTTCGGCAGGAAGTCCGAAAGCATCCCAACCCATGGGATGAAACACATTAAAGCCCTGCATGGTTTTGAAACGCGCAACTACATCACCTATAGCATAGTTGCGAACATGACCCATATGAAGATTTCCAGATGGGTAGGGAAACATCTCTAAGACATAGTATTTTGGCTTATTGGCTTCTTCATTTATTTTAAAAAGATTATTCTGATCCCAGATTTTTTGCCATTTATTCTCGATTGACCTTGGTTCATATTTGTTACTCAAATTTTTTCCTCCCTTATTATGATAAACAAACAAAGCTCTCATCCCTGAAAGGGACGAGAGCTTTTCCCGCGGGACCACCCTAATTGACAATAATATTGGTGGAGCTAGTGGGACTCGAACCCACGGCCTCTTGAATGCCATTCAAGCGCGATCCCAGCTTCGCCATAGCCCCACATTGTCCGCCTTATAAAGATAACGGCGTTTACCGTTACAGGTTAAGCCTGTAATACTCCCCGGTGAGTTCAATAGAAATAATCACCTTTCAGCTAATAGTGACTCTCTGTAAGATTCTATTTACTACTCCAGATCATCGTTTTAACTATTCTATTAACAAAAATTATTATATGCTATGAAAATTCTAATGTCAATCATTTCGCCGCGAGCGAAAATATGGCAACGCAAGCACATATACCGGCAATGAATTATTGATCCATTTCAATCACAATTGTAGGTTGCATCCCGGCAGTATTATCATTGTAATATGCAATCTTTGGAACGAATCGGAAGTGGCTTAAGGGCCGCATTTGTCCATTCTCAACATACTCAGCGAATTCAGGATGTTTTTCGAAAAGAATGCGGTTGTACTCATCGATCTCGCATAAGGAAGGTGCAATTACCTGGCCATCGATGGTCACGTATTCCGGATTTATCCCTATTGAAATACTGCATTTATTGTTGGCTTTCAAGTTTTTTGCTTTGATTGATTGCGGATCTGTTGCAAATACTAGTTGATCATCAAGCATAACATATTCAACAATTGAAACTCGCGGATTATCATTGGCTGAAGTTGCTATCCTCATAATGTTATTGGCTTTTAGGAGTGTGATAATTCTAATCATAACTAGCTCCAATATCGATTTTGTTTTTAATATTCCCATTTTATTAAAATGAAAACCACTTGGGTGTTTTCGTCTTCTCCGTCTATCGGATAAAATTTCGTTTTTTGGCTTTTTTTTATCGTAATTTTTATATATTATTTTTTTTGCATTTATAGTTCGCGCGATATATTATTAAGGTAAAAAATTGAAGCAGAAAGAAGGCCCTTCAGAAATTGCTGACACATGTGAAAAGAATCGTATTAGGCAGGCCTCTTCACAGCCATGAAGTTGGCGAAGAAAAACTCCCCAAATGGAAAGCGTTGCCGATTTTTTCGTCAGATGCTCTATCTTCAGTAGGATATGGACCGGAGCAGATTGCAATTATTCTTGCGGTATCTGGAATGGCGCTATATGGTTATTTTGGTTATGTTGCGTTTGCAATACTAGTTTTATTAGGAATTATAACTCTGTCTTATACGAAAGTAGCAGGTGCTAACCCTAATGGAGGTGGGTCATATTCCATAACCCTGACCAATATGGGCGAAATCCCAGCCCTAATAGTAGCGGCGGCCTTATTTGCGGACTATACATTAACTGTTGCAGTTAGTGTTTGTTCAGGAACTGAAGCCATTGTATCCGCATTTCAATTTCTCCGCGGTCACGAGATTCTTCTGGATGTATTAATCCTAGTCGTGGTATTAATGGTAGTTAATTTACGTGGGACTAGGGAATCAGCCAATATTTTTATCTGGCCTACCTATTTGTTCGTTGCATCTATGTTTTTTATGATTGTCGCCGGGATATTTCAGGCCTTAACCTCACCAGAACAAATCATTCCAGCTTCGTCGCAAACTAAGCAAATAATGGATTCGGCAGTTCTCATCGTATTTTTAAGAGCCTTTGCGAATGGGTGCAGTTCCATGACTGGGGTGGAAGCAATCGCGGATGGAGTTCCTTCAATCAAAGAACCGCGAGTAGAAAACGCGGTTAAGACTACCTGGATTATGGCAGGTATACTTGGTTTTATGTTAGCAGGAATCTCGTTTCTAATCATTCATTATCATATTATCCCAGTAGTTGAAGTGACTGTATTATCACAGCTTGCCGAAGCTGTTTACGGACGCGGCGGCATGTATTACTTCACTCAGATAATGACCATGCTGGTTTTGTATTTAGCCGCCAATACATCTTACAATGGTTTGCCGATCTTATTGTCTATAATGGCTAGAGATGGATATATGCCAAGGTATTTAGGGGTTAGAGGTGATCGCCTGAGTTTTTCAAATGGCATCATCTTGCTTACTATTGTGGCAGTTATCCTTATTGTTGTCTTCGATGGCAATGTTAGTCATTTGGTTTCGTTATATGCTCTGGGAGTGTTTTTATCATTTACCTTTGCTCAATTAAGTCTAGTTATTAAATGGAGAAAGGAAAAACCGAAAGGCTGGAAAAATCTTTTAGCTATTAATCTTCTTGGAACCGTAATTACAACTATTGTAGTTATTGTTATTGCAGTTACAAAGTTTTGGTCTGGGGCTTGGATTGTGGTTGTTTTTATTCCCCTGATGGTTCTATTTTTAAGAAGCATTAAAAGGCATTACCGAGATGTTGCCCAGGAACTCAGTCTGCCGCTTGAGACTTCTTCGGAACCAATTCCTCATGCACATAACATTATCGTTATTCCAGTGTCATCTCCCACCCAGGTCGTGGCTAGAACTATTCAGTATGCCAAAAGTATCGGTGATGAGATCATTGCCGTTCATTTATCTACTAATGAAGAGGACGCTATCAGAGTAAAAAATAAATGGGAATCGTGGAATCCGCATGTGCGTCTAGAAATTGTACATTCGCCTTTCAGATATGTTATTCAACCATTGATTGATTATATAGATGAAATATATAAAACTAAAGAGGAACAAGATTTTATCACGGTAATAATTCCCGAATTCGAAACTAAAAGATGGTGGCATAGGCTGCTGCATAATCAAACCGGTTGGGTATTGCGCACATTGCTGATCTTACGTAAAAACGTGGTGGTTACAACCATACCATATCATTTAAGAAAGTAATTTAAGAGTAAATATAGTTAATTCTACAAATAAAGAAAGCGAAGTGATGAAAATGACTGATATAGTGCGTTTCTTGAGCCAAGAAGGACCGGCGCCGGTTGGACCCTACAGTAGCGCCAGTAAAGGGGCGGGGTTAACTTTTTTATCCGGTGTAATAGCTATAGACCCGGCAACCAATAATCTTGTTGTTGGTGATTTTAGTACTGAAGTTCATCGGGTATTAGATAATATCGGAATTATCCTCAAAGAAATGGGATTATCATTTAGCGATATTTTGAAAACAACAATATTCGTCACTGATATGACGAATTTCCCAGTACTTAATCAGATCTACCAGGAGTACTTTGTGAGCGGTTATCCAGCGCGTTCAGTTGTTGAGGTCAGCAAGCTTCCCCTTAATGCCAGATTGGAGATTGAAGTAATCGCAGTAGAAAACCGTAAGGGTTAGGTGAAATAATGCTTACATTAAAAGAAATCGAACAGGCAGCACTCAGGTTAAGAAATGTAATTCACGATATTCCCTTAAGCTCAGCGCTCACTTATTCGAACATAACTAGAGCCAGTATCTTTTTAAAATATGAAAATCAGCAAAAGACCGGCTCTTTCAAAGTTAGAGGCGCTTACAACAAAATAATGAAATTACATGAGAATAATGAAATTAAATCTGTAGTTGCCTCAAGCGCCGGCAATCATGCGCAAGGAGTAGCTTTTGCGGCAAATGCGATAGGGGTTGAAGCGACGATTGTTATGCCACGCAGTTCGCCCATTGCAAAGGTTGCAGCAACCAGGGATTATGGTGCTAAAGTATTGCTGCATGGAGCTTTTTATGATGAATCATACCAGAAGGCAATTGAGATCCAGGAGGAAGCCCAGTCAACATTTATTCATCCCTTCGATGATTTGGATATTATTGCGGGGCAAGGCACTTTGGGATTAGAGATTTTAAGAGATCTGCCTGGAGCTGATATCGTATTCGTGCCTGCTGGAGGCGGCGGTTTACTAGCTGGGGTAGCATGCTGCATAAAGCAAATCAACCCCAGGGTAAGGATTATTGGAGTGCAAGCTGAAGGAGCGTCTTCAATTGCGCGCTCTTTTGCTGCAGGCAAGATGGTCACAGTGGATGATATACGAACAATAGCAGATGGAATCGCCGTAAAGTATCCTGGCGCCAAATGCATGGAATTGATAAATGAATATGTCGACGAAATTGTGGTTGTGAGTGATGCGGAAATCGCAGCTACACTGCTGATGTTAATAGAGAGATCTAAACAAATCGTAGAACCGGCCGGAGCAGTTTCCTTAGCCGCAGCCTTAAATAATAAAGTTGAAATTGCCGGGAAAAAAGTTGCCTGTATATTATCGGGAGGAAATATTGATGTCAGCTTCATTCATAAGGTCGTAGAAAAAGGCTTAATAACCCGCGGACGCTACATGAAATTTCACACTGTGATGCTTGATGTCCCTGGGAGTTTAGAGAAATTCGCCTCAATTCTAGCCAAAAATAATGCGAATATTACTATGGTGCAGCATGATCGCCTTAAGGCAGATCTGGATCTTAATGAAGCTATTTTGCATATTGCCTGTGAAGTTGATGGTTTTGAACATGGGCATATGGTAATAGCTGAGTTGGAAAAAGCAGGGTATTCCATTACAATGGAATCCGATGATTATCGCTTTTAGAACAAGGGGTTTTTTATGAGAAAGACATGGAATGAGAAATTAAATGTTAAAAAGGATCTGCCTAAGTATGAATTCATTGGACCCGAGCATAAGATGGCAGCGAAATTAGGAGTCGGGAAGATGCTTATTGCTGCCCCTATTGAATATGATGAAATCATTCAAAAAATCCCTTTGGGAAAAATCCTGACATCGCAAAATCTGCGCAGTATTCTGGCCCGCAAGCACCAGGCAGATTTTACTTGCCCGTTAACCGCAGGGATCTTCATTAATATCGTTGCCAATGCTGCTCGGGAGCGAGAATTAAGGGGAGAAGTGAACCGTACTCCATTCTGGCGAGTAGTTAAGAAAGACGGTGAACTAAATGAGAAATACCCTGATGGAATCGATGGACACCGCTTTTTATTAGAACAAGAAGGTCACGTCATAGATAAGAGAGGGAAAAGATACTTTTTAAAAGACTATGAACAGAGTTTAGCTGAAGGCGTTGATATTAATAATTAAATGAAAGCTCGAAACCATTCGTGAACAAACCGGCGATTTTTTCACCTGCACTTTTGCTGCTATTCTAATACCGAAATATAGCAGCATGTTACCCTAGTCACCATGAATTTTCTCCCAGAAAAACCAAATCAGGAGCAGGAATCGACAACCCAGAAGTCGAAAAAATGGTTAAGCCAAAAACGCATGCAAGTATAGCTCTCTAATCACACCTAGTATTTGATTTTTCTTGGCTCCAAATCCTGCAAAGGTAAAAATTGAGGTGAATTTCATGATTGCCTTCGACAAACGATGGCTGTGGTTAGGTGTTTTACTTATTATTATAGCCTTTTACTCCGGAAGCAAATATAAGGAATATAGCTCCGACCGGCAAAACCAAACCATGATCGAATTACAAGAAAGCCAGCCGGAAGCAAACGAAAAGCCTATAATTAAGCAGATTCAAGTATTCGTAAGCGGAGAAGTGCTGACTCCTGGAGTCTATACTCTGCCGGAGGATGCACGCATTCATGATGCCATTACTGCAGCCGGCGGCTTTACTCTTAATGCCCAGAGCAAGAGTGTTAATATGGCGGCCAAGCTCAGGGATGGGGAAGCATTGATTATACCTGGTCCGAATGATGATCCCGAGAGTAAAGCGAATAGTAATGGATCCCTAGGTATGAGCTCCAACAGTGGCAGGGTTAATATTAATACGGCCTCAGTTGCAGAATTAGAGAATGGCTTGCCGGGAATTGGACCGACCCTTGCTCAGAGAATCATCGACTACCGAGAAAACACCGGATATTTCAAAAAAATTGAGGACTTGAAAAACGTAAGTGGGATCGGGGACAAAAGATATGATGCCTTAAAAGAATTGATCGATGTTTGATATTAGAGATATTTGGTTTCTAAGATTCTTGTTCCTGATAGTTGCCATAATCATTTCTAAGTTTGCTTGCTGGGAACTTGGTGGAATCATAGTTTTTGGTTTATTGTTAATGGCAATTTACAGCGCATCTTGGAGAAGAGAGGCGTTTATTACAATTGCATTATTATTGCTGGGAAGCGACTACTATCAATGGTATCAGCAGGGTATCCCGAGAGAATTACCTGTTTATCAAAAAATAACCGTCTCCGGTGTGGTTCAGAACTTACCTAAACAAGAAACGGAAAAATGTAGCTTTGTTTTAGAAAATAAGCAGCAAAAGAACTGGCTAAAAAATATCCAGGTTTTTTGTGATTTTAACCCCAAGATTCAAAAAGGCGATCATATTATTGTTACTGCAGATTTTGCGCCCCCGAGCTCACCAGGAAATCCAGGCGAGTTTGATTACCAAGCCTATCTAGCAAATCACAACATATATTATCTGGCATCGATTAAAGAACCGGAAGATCTAATCATTGTTTCTCCAGCTCATGGCTACCAGGGTTGGCTAAATAAATGGCGCGCAGATGGTATCAGTATTATATACAGCTTACTGCCGGCTAATGAGGCTGGAATCCTGATTGGAATGCTGCTGGGAAGCACTGAAGGCATAGACGAAGGCGAGTATGACAGCTATCAAAAAACCGGCATAATTCATGTCTTTTCCGTGTCGGGATTTCATGTAGCTTTTGTACTAATGATGGTTTCTTGCTTGGCTTCAATCTGCAGATTTAGCATTCGCACCAGGCTTTTAATTCTAGGAGTTGTGTTATTCATTTACGGAAGTCTTATTGCTTGGCCGATACCGGTGATAAGATCGGTAATCATGGGACTACTGCCTTTAATAGCAATTTATACCGGCCGCAAGCAACAAATGCTAAATGGTCTTGGGTTAGCTGGAATAATCATCATAATTCTCAATCCAAAATGTGTCTTTCAGATATCTTTCCAATTGTCTTTTATGGGAACTTGGGGGTTAGTGTACTTGTACCCGCATATAAGGAAGCTCGACTTAGTGAAGGAATGGAATCTGAGCATTCAAGACTTAATTCTAATTCCTCTATGCGCTCAGATTGCAGTATTGCCACTGATTGCATACTATTTCAATATAATAAGTCCGGTCAGTATCATTAGCAATCTTCTGCTCAGCTATATTGTGGGTGTCATTGTTATTCTTGGTTTTATCGGCTTCTTGCTGGCACCATTGCTTTTGCTGCCCAGTGAAATAATATATACTTTCAGCGGTTTCTTAATCAAGTTAATGCAATTTATCAATTATCTATTATTTAATATTCCCGGGGGCTATTTTTGGGTAGCAACACCATCAATAATCGCGATCTGCCTATATTATATCGGACTAATGTTATGGTCATCTGGGTTTAGTAAGCAACCGACTTGGGCAAGCCCCTTAAAAGAAAAAGGTGGAATAGTAGGAATCAGCCTGATGGGGATATTTATTTTGTCGGTTATTTGGCCAGCACAATGGATTAATAGGCAACATACCGAGATAGCTTTTGTTGATGTCGGCCAGGGGGATTGCACCCTAATAAAGAGTCCGCAAGGAAAATTCATTCTTATTGATGGAGGCGGCAGTAGGGTCAGTGATGTAGGCAAGCGAAAAATATTGCCATATTTGCGCTATCGCGGTATAAACGAAATATATATGATAATAAACACTCATCCCGATGTAGACCATCTGCAAGGCTTAGAAACTGTTGCCCGGGAAATGAAAGTTGATATGGCGGTTATTCCTCTGGGTTTAAGAGATCACCTTAACTATGCCGAGTTCAAGAAAATCCTTAGTACCCAAGGAGTCAAAATGTTTCATGCGAGTGATGGTGATTACATAAATATTGAACCGGGTTGGGGTTTTAATATTGCTGCTGCTTACAATGACGAAGGTGCAGCTGATACTAACCGGCAATCATTAATGATTGGAGTGGAACATGGGAATTTTTCAGTCATGTTATGCGGTGACATAGATACCCAAAGCCTTAACGAACTCAGTTCAAATCATAATTTCAAAGAATACACAATAGTCAAAGTACCTCATCATGGCAGTCGGTTTTCATATAGTCTGGAATTCTATGAGGAGTTGAGCCCCAAATATGCCATTATCTCTGTGGGCAAAAATAACCTCTACGGTCATCCCCATGATGAAGTGATAAAAGGTCTTAAGACCCAAGAAATAATGATCCTGCGAACAGATACAATGGGCAATATAAGATTCATTAGTGACGGCAAAAAGCTGGATCTAGAAGTATTTCGAAAGGGAACACAACCACACGAACAAAGGTGAGCTAGGTTCAAGCCTTGGGAGATGATGACTAGTCATAGCATACGCAGGACGAATTTTTGCTTCCCTACGAAAAGGAATTATTATTGGGTGGCGATAGCAAGAGAACTGAAAACTGTGATACGGTATCCGATAAAGAAAATATGAGGTGCTAGGAGATGTTTGCTTCTATGAGCTTAACCGAGAATATTGACAAAATCCACACCACACCAATGGGTGCAGAGCGGATAAAACGCAATCTCAAACTGCAAGCCGGTGATATTGTTGCCTGGTGCCAAGAAGCTGTAAAACAGGCAGACATTATAATCAGATCAGGCAAGAACTGGTATGTGTACGGAAAAGGAGTGGTCATCACCATAAACGCGCACAGCTATACAGTTATCACCGCTCATAAGATAAATGCCAAAGTTCGAATTATGCGGGAATCAGATTGTGAATGTCTGCCCGAATTCTTATATCAAGCGATATTTGTGCCCGACGAAGTAGAAACGCCGCCAAGAAGTATCATTAACGACCCGAAGATATTTCTATATATTAAGGATTTCGGGACACAAGTAGGTGACTTGAGCGTGGTCGCGGAACAGAACGGGCAAGTAATCGGGGCTGCCTGGACCCGTATTATCCCAGCTTTCGGTCACATCGACAATGAAACCCCCGAACTTGCCATTTCGATATTACCGGAATTCCGCAGTTACGGTATTGGAACTAAACTCATGAAAAAGCTCTTTCAAGTGTTGCTTAAAAACGGTTATAAGCAGACCTCCCTTTCTGTACAAAAGGATAACCCAGCCGTTAATTTCTATAAACGCCTGGGTTATAGGATTATAGATGAGCAATTTGACCATGTGGGGCATAGAGATTACCTAATGATTAAGGAGCTTTAACGGATGGCTGTGACGATTAATTATATTGCAGATAATAAAAAAGATTTTCTGGCTCTCTTGCTTCTGGGTGACGAACAGGAGAGCAGCATTGATGAATACCTTGAACGCGGAGAGCTGTTTGCCCTATATGACGGCGGTTTAAAAAGCGTATGCCTGGTCACAGATGAGGGCGGCGGTATGTTGGAAATCCAAAACCTTGCCACCGACAGGCCTTATCAGCGCAGGGGTTATGCCTCCCGACTAATTGATTATATAGCCGAATGCTATGCGGAACGCTTTGAAAAAATCATCCTCGGAACGGGTGATGTACCGTCTATTCTTACTTTTTATGATCGGTGCGGATTTAAGGCCACCCATCGTGTTGCGGATTATTTTACAACCCATTACGACCATCCTATTATCGAAGACGGCATATTGTTAAAGGATAAAGTCTACCTAGCGAGAGGATTGCGAGGAAATCGAGGTGCATTGAAGAACGGAGTGAAAATATGAACTTTAAGGACAAACATGCCGTCATAACTGGTGGCGCAAACGGAATTGGGCGAAGCATTGCCGAAACCTTCTTGCGGGAAGGCGCAGTGGTCACTGTGATTGACATTGATAAACAAACAAGCGAAAAATTCACGGAGGTCAGCTTTTTTCACGGCGATATTGCCGATAAAACCGTGCTTAATACCTTTGCAAATTCTTTGCAAAAACCCGTGAACTACCTGATTAACAATGCCTGTATCGGACAGGGTGGTTTGCTGTCCGGCTGTTCCTATGAAGATTTCGAGTATGTGCAGCGCATAGGTGTGACCGCGCCGTATTATATGACCAGCCGCTTATTGAAAAACAATCTGTTGGCCGCCAACGCATCAATCGTCAATATCGCTTCAACCCGTGCTTTCCAATCACAACCCGATACCGAAAGTTATTCGGCGGCTAAAGGCGGTATCATCGCTCTGACCCACGCTATGGCGGTGAGCCTGGCCGGACGCGCACGAGTGAACTGCATTAGTCCCGGTTGGATAGAAACTGCTGAAAACCCCAAACACTCGGAGCAAGATAAACGGCAGCATCCCGCCGGTCGTGTCGGTACAACATCGGACATCGCCGAAATGGTGCTGTATCTATGCAGTGATAAAGCAAGATTTATCACTGGTGAGAATATCACCATAGACGGCGGCATGAGCAAGCTGATGGTATATCATGACGACTGCGGCTGGAGTTTAGCCTAGATTCGGAGATGACAGGATGAAATATTTTGCTCATGTAGATAAATAGATCAATTAGCTCCGCCGAAAGGACAAAAACAACTAATAAAAAGTCTTTTTAATTCCCGCTCTCTCCGACATCCTCTGCTTTCGGCACTAGCAACCATGGCAAGATCACTAAAAGGATTGTTGTCAGTCCTACAGCGTACTTTGTAGTACGTGATAAATCGGATCCGGAAATGAATCCTTCGATTAGTCCGGCAATGACTAGCATAGGTGCTGCCAGTCCCAGTAATAATAAGCAATCTTTGCTGACAAGCTGCAGAGCATAAGAACGCTTATATTTTCCAGGAAACAACAGAGCGAATAAGAGAATGAATCCGGCAGCAGCGCCGTAGATTATAGAGGTTAGTTCCAGTATTCCATGGGGAAGAATCCAGGCTGCCATTGCATGGGAAGCACCTTGACGGGAAGCTAATTCGAATACCGTTCCCAGCATAAAACCATTAGTTAACAAAATCATCGGTGTTCCGATACCGGTCAAACTCAGAGCAAACATAGATAACATCACATTAATATTGTTACTCATAATGAAGCTGCTGGCTTGGGCCACTTCCCAATCACGCTGATCGAATTCCAAATAATTAATTTGCAAGTATTCAGCAGGAACAAAAAGTCCAGCTTTATCGGGATAGAAATGGGTATAGATGCATGCAAATATGGTGCTGCCCAATAATAGAAAAGCAGCAAACAAGATATAGGAGAATCTCTTTTTTAGAGCCGAGGGGATTTGCTTAGCAAATAGGTTTTTTATCGAGAAAGAGCCAGGCTTTTTCGAGTTATATATAACATTATGTGCCTTGGCAACCAGTGGCTGCAAACGGTCATGAACACTGGAGTATGGGAAGTAGGCCTGCGCTTGGGCAAGATTGCTTACTGCTTGGTGGTATAGTTCGTCAAGTCTAATGGTTTCATTAAAGGACATTTTTTTCTTCAGCAATAATTCGCTGAGTTCATCCCACTGATTTTGATTGTTTTTTATAAACTGCTGCTCGTTCAATTAATTTTCCTTCAAATAGTAATAATGGATTCATTATAGCAAATACTGGAGTGCTAGTATATGCTGCTCATCCCTTCGCCAGCTAACTGCAGCCAATCATTTTCGAAACACTCAGTATTAGGGGAACGAATGAATTGCACTAATATATCGGTCCCCCCCCGCCGGAGCATCTGAAAAACACTATTATGATTTACCAAACGAGAGCCGAGCACGAAGAGGGCGCCTGTTTGATACGCAGTCGTGTTTTGCGCCCCAAAAGGTGCGCAGGCAGAGTTTCGGTAAATGTTTAGGGTTTTACATTGCGCAGGCAGTTTTTCTTTGGTATCTTTCTTTTGCGCCAAAAGAAAGTACAGTTCCTGGGGTCAGCAAAATTGATAATATCGTGAATTGCTTTTGAGTTAAATTAACATAATCGATTCTGGTACTTTTTTTAAAAAAAGTACCCAAAAAACCTCTTCGCGGGAAATAAATGAAAATTCAGCGGCTAGGATTTAGACTTTCTAACGCATATAATCCGGAAGACTCCCCCTGTCACCATGGGTGACATCCCCCTCGGAGAGGGGGACAAGGCCTCCCTTTTGAGGGAGGTGGCGCGAAGCGACGGAGGGAGTCCAATTTATGCTCAGCCCTTCGCCAGCTAACTGCAGCCAATCATTTTCGAAACACTCAGTATTAGGGGAACGAATGAATTGCACTAATATATCGGTCCCCCTCCCGCCGAAGCATCTGGAAAACACTATTACGATTTACCAAACGAGAGCCGAGCACGAAGAGGGCGCCTGTTTGAGACGCAGTCGAGTTTTGCGCCCCAAAAGGTGCGCAGGCAGAGTTTCGGTAAATGTATAGGGTTTTACATTGCGCAGGCAGTTTTTTGCTTACTTTTTTTCAAAAAAGTAAGAGATAGAAATGCAGATTGATTATTTGTTAATAGACAGAACATATATCAATATATAATACTAGTTTAATAATTCAAGCATTGATGAAACAGCCAATTTTTCTCACTTTTCTCTCTGTTCTTTTTCGAATCGCTTAAGTTAGGGGAACGAAAGAACCAAAATAGCCGCGGCTAAGTAAAATTATACTTAAACCGCGGCCTAATCATAATGAGCGTTTTAAATTTACGATGCTGGTGACTAGTTGCCAAGCATTTTAGCTAAATCTTCGTCAGGACTACTGATAGGAGTTAAGCCGAATTCCTTGACCAGTATATCTAATACTGCTGGGGAAACAAATGCCGGTAATGATGGTCCGATATAGATATTTTTGATTCCCAAAGATAATAAGGTTAATAGTATAGAGACTGCTTTTTGTTCGTACCAGGACAGAACTAGAGTTAAAGGCAAATCATTTACCCCGCATTCGAATGCATCTGCTAGTGCCAAGGCAACCTGTATGGCACTATAGGCATCATTGCATTGGCCCATATCTAAGATTCTTGGCAGTCCGCCGATTTCTCCCAAATCAAGATCGTTGAAGCGGTATTTTCCGCAAGCTAGGGTCAAGATAATACTGTCCTTAGGTGTCTTTTTAACAAATTCAGTATAGTAGTTACGTCCTGGTTTAGCGCCATCACAGCCGCCAACTAGGAAAAAGTGTTTGATTGCTCCTGATTTAACAGCGTCTATTACAGTTCCGGCTACGCTAAGAACTGTTTTGCGAGCAAAACCGGTAGTTAGAACTGAACCGCCATTAATTCCAGGCATTGCTTTGTCAGCTTGGTAGCCCCCTAATGCCAGCGCTTTCGCAATCACCGGGCTAAAGTCTTTATTATCATCAATGTGTGAAACATTAGGGAATGAAACCACACCAGTAGTATAGATTCTATCGGAATAAGTTACCTTGGGAGGCATTAGACAGTTGGTAGTATATAAGACTGCTCCCGGTAAGTCGTTAAATTCGCTTTGTTGATTCTGCCATGCTGTACCAAAGTTGCCTTTCAAGTGCGGGAATTCTTTGAGTTTCGGATACGCATGCGCAGGTAACATCTCTGAATGAGTGTAAATATTTATTCCTTTGCCTTCGGTTTGTTTTAGCAACAAGTATAAATCAAGCAGATCATGGCCGGTAACAACAATGAATGGGCCCTTTTCAATGGTAGTAGTGACTGGGGTTGGAACGGGGTCACCGTAGGTCTCGGTATTAGCTTTATCTAGCAATTCCATCACCTTATAATTGATTGTTCCAGTTTCCATCACTAATGGCAATAATTCATCCACACTATTTTTAGTAGCTATAGCGTTTAAAGCTTTGTAGAAAAAATCAAATACTTCTTGATTTTTGTATCCCAATGCCAGGGCATGATGAGCATAGGCTGAAATCCCTCTAATTCCTAACAGGATCAAACTTTTTAGTGATCTGATAGTCTCTTCGTCTTGCCAAACTTGATTAATAGCAAAGGTCTGCTCACAGGAGCAATCGCTGCCAGCTTTCGATTTTACGCTTTGAGTGGCATTGTCTACTTTTTGGCACCAGGCATTTAAGGTTTCATCGTTAAAGTTTACATTAGTAACGGTGCTGAATAAACACTCCATAACAAGTTTATCGGTTGCATCATCTGAGCCGGCTTTGGTCACCCACTGCGCTAATTCAACTAATTTGCTGGTGAGACTATCTTGCCAGCCTGCAGTAATATCTTTTTTTCCGCATACCCCTGCAGAGCCGGTACATGCTTGACCTTTAACCGTTTGCTCACATTGAAAACAGAACATTGACATATTATCGACCTCCATTTGTTGATTATGTTTTCTTGTGTTCATGATTTGAGTATAGTATAATTCTGCACATGAATATGTTGCAAATGCAACTTAAGAGGTGATTATTTTGCAGCCGATCAATGCTGAATTAATTATAAGAAATCCCTTGTTTGAGAGCTTTAATCCTGAAGACATGGAAGCAATACTTAAGTGTATCTCGGCTCATGTAAAAAAATATGACCGCGATCAGATAATATTCATGGCAGGAGACAAGATTGAAAGCGTGGGTCTTATTCTCCAAGGCAGTGTTCAATTAATAAAAGAAGATGTATGGGGTAATCGCAATATTGTCGCTCATCTGGAGCAGGGAGGATTAATCGGCGAAGCTTTAGTGTGTGCTGGAATAATAGAAAGTCCGGTAACGGCCATCTGTACTGAAAACACTACTGTATTATACTTGAATTTTAAAAGGGTTTTAAACTTCTGCAGTAATGCCTGTGCATTTCACAGCAAACTGATCGAAAATCTATTGAAGGTATTGGCCAAAAATAGTTTGTTGATAAGTGAGAAACTTGATATTATAAGCATGCGCACCACCAGAGAAAAGCTTTATCAATACCTGTTAACCCAATTTCGCGAACAAAAAAAGAATCCTTTCAATGTTCCGCTGAATCGCAATCAACTTGCGGATTATCTATGTGTAGAGCGCAGTGCGATGTCTAGAGAACTCTCCAAGATGAAAGCTGAAGGGATTATCGATTATAAGAAGCATGATTTTACTCTGCTTGATTTAGATGAAAATGAATAAGGCCGTGATAAATTGATAGTATTGCAGACTCACGAATTAAGTAAATCCTATGGTATGCAGAGGGTTTTTCAAAATGTAAATATCGGTCTGGGAGCCAATGAGAAGCTAGGGTTGATTGGGAAAAATGGTTCCGGTAAAACCACACTTTTGAGATGCCTTCAGTCTCTGGAGATTCCGGATGATGGCCAAATAATAGTTAGTAAGAATAAGACGATTGCTTACTTAGAACAATTCACCAATTTACCGGAAGATATTTCATTATGGAATGCTCTAATGATAGCTTTCGGAGATTTATACGAGCTTCGGAAGCTTTTGAACGAACTCGAAGAAAAGATGATAAACAATCGTGATGGCGAGATTTTGAAGCAATATGACCGTCTGCAGGAAAAGTACAAGAATGAGAATGGTTATGCTTTAGAGACTAATGCTCGGCGAATACTGAGGGGCTTAGGGTTTGAAACTAGTGAATTCGAACTACCCTTACATGTCTTCAGCGGAGGGCAAAAGACCCGGATTAGACTTGCATGTGCATTGGCCAAAAATGCAGATATTTTACTCCTTGATGAGCCTACTAATCACCTAGACATTCAATCGATCGAGTGGATAGAAAACTTTGTTAAGAACTTTCATGGTGCGATCTTAACCGTTTCTCATGACCGCCAGTTTCTGAACAATACGACAACGCGAATTCTAGCGATTGAAAATGGACAAGTTTTTTCGTATAAAGGCAATTATGACGACTATGAGCGCCAGTACCAGCAAAAAATGCTCTCTTTAGCTAGAAAATACGAAAAACAACAGGTACATATTAAGGAAACAGAAGACTACATTCGTCGCTACAAAGCTGGAATTAAGTCCAAGCAAGCCCGAGGCAGAGAAAAAATTCTTAATCGCCTCGAAAAGATTGATAATCCTAACACCAATAAGAAAATAGTGCAGCTAAAGATTGATTATCAGGATTCTGCTAATGAGGTTTTGAAAATTAGCGGCTTAGCAAAAGGTTTTTCAGCAAAAGAGCTCTGGTCAGATTTCAACCATACTATTTTTAAGGGGGATAAGGTTGCGCTGATCGGTCCGAATGGGTGCGGAAAAAGCAGTCTAATCAAAATAATCAGCGGTTCGTTAACCCCTGACTCAGGAGAATATTTAGTTGGAAGTCGAGTTAGTGTAGGCTATTATTCCCAGGAGCTGGATGGCTTGAACGCGAACAATACCATACTGGAAGAAATATATTCTTCCGGTCATCTTAAAATTGAGGAATGTCGCTCATTACTTGGGCGGATTCTTTTTTCCCAAGATGAAGTGGACAAAAAAATTGGGAGCTTAAGCGGAGGAGAAAAGAGCAGAGTTGCAATTTTGAAACTAATAATGAGTGGAGCCAATTTTCTTTTGCTCGATGAACCGACCAATCATTTAGATATTGAGAGCTGCCAAGTAATCGAAAACATGTTGAGATTATATGGTGGAACCATATTAATGGTTTCTCATGACCGATTGTTTATAGATAAAATCTGCAGTGGGATTCTTGCAATTAATGAAGGTATTATCACATATTATCCAGGCAATTATTCTTATTATTCCGAAAAAATCAAAACGGTTATGGATTGCAAAACCATAGTAGAATCGGATGCTTTGCTTCCGAACAAACGCAAGGTATTAACTCAAGATAAAGTGAAGGAAAAAGAGCTTAAGAAACTGGAGAAGAGTTTAAGTAAACTTGAAGACGAGATTACTGAGTTAGAAAAAGAAGAAGAGTGCTTATCGGTACAGATCGAAGAAAACTGGAGCATTGAAAAACAAATTGAGCAAGCGAAACTGATTCAGGAATTCGAGATAGTAAAAGTTAAGCTAAAGAAAAACTATGAGATGTGGGAAGAAAAGTCTCAGCTGATTCAAGAAATGCAAAACTTAATTGAGAAAGTGTAGCGGGTTTATGAAAGGGTTCTTGCCAATAAGTAAAATAGAGATGGATAAACTGGGTTGGGAACAATTAGACATAATAATTGTTTCGGGTGACGCCTATGTTGATCACCCTGCCTGGGCAGCCGCCTTGTTGGGAAAGTTCTTGGTTGCACATGGCTTTAAGATCGGAATAATTCCGCAACCGCGCTGGGAGACAATGGAAGACATTTCTGTGCTTGGCAGGCCGCGCTTGGCTTTCGCAGTATCCGGCGGCAACTTGGATAGTATGGTAAGTCACTATACGGCTGATAAGAAGCCTAGAAGACAGGATGTATATTCACCAGCTGGAGAAGCTGGAAAACGGCCAGATAGGGCAACTGTTGCTTATTGCAGACTAATTAAAAAGGCCTTTCCAGATGTACCGATAATTATTGGCGGAATCGAGGCGAGCTTGAGAAGACTGGCTCATTACGATTATTGGGAGGATAAAATAAGACCTTCGATCTTGATCGCCAGCCAAGCTGATCTTTTAGTATACGGCATGGGGGAATATTTACTTTTAGAGATTGCGAAACGCTTAGATCAAGGCAGCGATATCAAAACAATTACTGATTTAAGGGGAACATGCTACCAAACCACTGCTTTACCCCAAAAGTATAGATTATTGCCTGAGCTTGCAAAAATCGAACAGAAGAAAGAAAGTCTCAATATCTTAACCAAAATAGTTTATGAAGAAACGAATCCTTATAATGCTCAAGTTTTAGCCCAAAAGCATAAGGATAGTTTTGTTATTCAGAACCCGCCACCTTTGCCGTTAAGTACTGCCGAATTAGACAGGATTTATGAGCAGGATTTTGTCCGCAAGTGGCACCCGAGCTATGGTGAAAAGAACGGTATTCCAGGTCTTGAACCGGTTCAGTTTTCAATTGTTACTCATCGCGGTTGCTTTGGAGGATGTTCGTTCTGTTCCCTGGCGTTGCATCAAGGCCGTTTCATTCAAAGCCGATCTTCTGAGTCCATCATTAAGGAAATCAAGAGTTTTATTTCTCATGATGATTTCAAAGGCTTTATCCCTGATATCGGTGGACCGTCTGCCAATATGTACGGCTTACATGGCAAGAGGATGGAAAAGTGTCAGGTATGCCGCAAGCAATCATGTTTGTGCCCGCATGTGTGTACCAATATTGAAACCGATCAGACTAAATCAGTTGAACTTTGGCAACAGGTGCGGGCTATACCTGGAGTCAAACAGGTTAGAATATCTTCCGGTATCCGTTATGACCTCTTGTTGAAAGACAAGTCAGATAAGTATATGGAAGACTTGTGCCGCTATCATGTTGGCGGCCAGCTCAAAGTAGCTCCGGAGCATGTTAGTCTGCCCGTAACCAGTTTGATGAATAAACCGGCTAAACAGAAGTATCAAGAGTTTGTGCAATTGTTTAACAAAGTGAATCGCTATCTAAATAAGAAGCAATACTTGGTTCCTTATTTTATTTCTGCCCATCCAGGATGCACTCTGCAAAACACCATAGAATTAGCTGAATTCGTGCGTGATGACCTTAGATACCAGCCAGAACAAGTACAGAATTTCACCCCTACTCCGATGACAATATCGACAGCGATGTATTATTCTGAGATCGACTATAAAACCAACCAACCGATACATGTTCCAAAATCTGAGCAAGAAAGAAACTATCAGCGAGCTCTTTTGCAATATAAAGATCCAAAAAATAAAAAACTTCTACGCGAAGCCCTAGAAGCTGTAAAACGACCAGATTTAATTGGTACCTCTCCTAATGCCCTCCTTCATGAGTCTAGCCGAAAAATCGGCAAAAAAGTTCATCAGAAGCCTGCTGGAAAACAGAAAAATACTAGAGAAAAACGTGAAAAACGATAATCAAATGATTCGTTTCGTAATTTTGGTGCCGGCGAAGGGACTTGAACCCCCACTTAGTTACCTAAAATAGATTTTGAGTCTACCGCGTCTGCCATTCCGCCACGCCGGCTAAAAAGTTGTGCAGTGCTATTATATTATTGATGAAATAGCTTTGTCAATAACATGTGTGTTTAATGCTTCATGACCAATTTGCGTCTTAAATCGCAAGGCAAGTGTAAGCCCCCAAATATGCAAGCAGGATGAACTTGGTTCGCCAAGTCAAAATTTCGATTTAAGCCGCGGAATTAAAATAAAAAGAAATATTTGGCAACAGAATCATATATTAGATATCGCCCTTTTTAAGCATTTCTTCAATTTGTTCTGCGGAGACTCCTTCTTTAAGTAGTTGCAAAGCTCGGGAAATGCCCTCTATTTTACCTTCGGCCTTACCTTCGGCCTTACCTTCAGCCTTACCTTCAGCCTTACCTTGTGCAAGTCCTCGTTTTTCGCCAATCTCAACACCCTGTTCCTTAGCTTCGCGTAAAGCATAGGCCATAACAGCTTTGTGGTCTTCTTCCATTTTTTCATTACTAGCAAATACTTTTCTGAAAACCAGATCATTGGTGGGTTTTACTATATCATTTCTAAAATTCAAGCGCTCACCCTCTTTAATTTATATTATAGCAAGCTATTTGTGATCAGCCAATATTAGTAAATTGCTTTCATAAATCTCATTTGTATTTGCGCGTTTGCCTATGATAATGCCATTCGCGGGCAGAAAAAGATTTTCTATTATCTTATTGCTAAAAGAATTTGGTTCAAATCTAGAGCTTGTTTTATACAAACAGGGACTGCCTCCAATAAAAGAGACAGTCCCTTGGAAATACTTATTTGTGCGCCTGAACTCTTGGGATTATATTTGTACTATTTCGGATTACATTTACTTGTGGGGATACTGCGTTCCTCGTGGACTCAAGAACGCGGATAGATTGGCAATACTGGAAGAATATAACGAAGAAATAACACAGGATTAGAGAGAAAGTTGTCGAATTAATAGTTAATAACATAAAAGAACTAAATTATAAAAATATGTAAAATGTGGTCATGAAGGGGTTTAAATATGGATGAAGAGATATTGGTACATAACAGTCAAAAAGGGGATTTGGATGCTTTCGAGCAATTAGTTATTAAGTATCAAGATAGGATATACACCTTGGCGCTGAGATATTTGGGAAATGAAGAAGACGCTTGGGATGCAGCCCAGGAAGTGTTTATTAAGGCATATAAATCATTGCATACCTTCAAAGGAACATCAAGTTTTTCGACTTGGATTTTTAAAGTATGCGCGAATATTTGCATAGATGAGCTGCGGCGAAGAAAACGAAGGATTAAGGCAGTATCATTCGATGACTCTTTTTCGAATCCTCAGGGAGAAAATCTTGAAAATATCATAAGTGATCAAGGTCATTCTGTTTTCGAGATTTTCGAGAAGAAGCAGAAAATGCAATTTGTGTACTCGCTATTAGATGATATGAAAAGCGAGCAAAAGCATGCTTTATTTCTTAGGGTTATGATGGAATACACCTATGCTGAAATTGCCGAGATCCAAAAGTGTTCGATAGGAACAGTGAAATCTAGGCTTAATCGGGCTCGATACCTATTTCGAGAGAAGCTGGACGGCTTGGAATCACAACTGCAGGAATGAGTATTGAGCATTATTGTAGAGTGTCCTATAGATATTTAGTATAATGATTTTGATAAGTTTAGCTTTGGTTGCGTATTGTGATCAATTGGAACTTAATTATGAGGTGATAAGAGGATCTAGATGAATATTGAAAATATGAGTGCTGAAGACAAGAAGGTGCAAAATACTAAGCTGTTGCTCGTTGATGGCAATAGTTTGCTATTTCGTGCCTTTTATGCTTTACCGCTGCTGAAAACCAAGGCTGGAGTTTATACTAATGGCGTGTACGGCTTTCTAACCATGTACAACCGAATAATGGAGCAGGAACAGCCTACCCATATTTTGGTCGCGTTCGATAAATCGCGGCGTTCTTTTCGCAATGATATTTATCCTGAGTATAAGGGTCATAGATCCAGCCCGCCGGAAGAATTGATCGGACAGTTTGCTTTGTTGCGCGAAGTATTAACTAAAATGGCAATCGCATGGCTGGAAATCGACGGGTTTGAAGCTGACGATATAATCGGTTCTTATTCGGCTATGTCTCATAATGAGCAGATAGAATGCATAATCGTTACTGGTGATAATGATTCCCTGCAGTTAGTCTCGCCTTTTGTTACTGTACTAATGACTAAGAAAGGCATTACAACTGTGGATAGATATACTCCCCATGAGGTCAAAGAAAAATGGGGTGTTGAGCCTGAAGGAATGATCGATATTAAGGCTCTGATGGGAGATACTTCCGATAATATTCCAGGCGTTCCCGGCATTGGACCGAAGACTGCCATGAAATTATTGAGTGATTACCATAGTGTTGGCAATTTGTATGATAATTTGGAACAGATAAGCAATAAGAATCTGCGGGCTAAATTGTTGGAATATAAAGAACAAGCTCTTTTGAGTTATAAGTTGGCGACCATTGATAAGGAAATGGAGCTGCCCTTAGCTCTAGATAAATTGAAACGCATGGAACCGGACTATGAAGAGCTGAAAAATAGTTTTCTGGAGTTGGAGTTTAATTCTCTGGTCAATAAGTTAAAGCCACAAAAAAAGTTCGAGATTGAATTTTTGGATACTTTTGAAGAACAAGAAGTAATACTGCTTGCTTCAATAACGGATATTCAGCATTTTTGTAAGAGTTGTCAAGACCAAGCTATAGGAATCTTTTTAGATTTTAATAAGATTCATCCGATGTGGTCATGTCCTAATGCTGCCTATATTGAACTTCAGGAAAAGCTCCATAAGATAGACCTAAATGAAAATGATCCGGAAATCTGGAGAACATTGAAAATAATGCTGGAAGATCCCGGGGTCAAGAAATACACCCATAATGCTAAAGCACTGCAGGTATTGTTATTGAGAAAGGGCATTGATCTCAAAGGGATAGCTGGAGATAGCTTGCTGTTGGCTTATGTTAATGATCCGGCTCTAAATGGGGATGATTTGCTGGTTTTATTAAACCATTATCTTAGCATCGATATTCCTAAAACCAATACAGCACAAGCTGTGCAGTTTATGAGAGAACTGCATGAACACATTGATGACCTAAATGGTGAAGATCAAAAAAAGCTATATATCGAAGTGGAGCTTCCTTTATCTGCAGTTTTAGCTAAAATGGAGTTTATTGGGATTAGAGCTGATCGCGAGGAGCTAGCTAACCTTTCTGCAGTAATGGAAGAAAAGATTAGCCATAGCCAAAAAGATATCTTTGAAATAGCGGGAAAAAACTTCAACATTAATTCTACTAGGCAATTAGGCGAAGTGCTTTTTGATGATTTGGGTTTGCGAAAGGTTAAGAAGACTAAGACAGGATACTCAACCGGTGCTGAAGTACTTGAACAATTGTATGATGATCATGAAATTATTAAGTATATAATCGACTACCGGCAGATTAGTAAACTGAAGTCGACATATGCCGATGCTTTGCAAGCGATGATTAATCCTGAGACCGGAAGAATTCACACAATCTTTAAGCAAGCCCAAACCGCGACCGGCAGATTATCAAGTATTGAACCTAATCTGCAGAATATTCCCATAAGGACTGAAGAAGGACGAAAAATCAGAAGTACTTTCAAGGCGCTTCCAAACAGCTCGGTTTTTTTATCTGCTGATTATTCGCAAATTGATTTGCGAGCTCTTGCCCATATTAGTCAAGATGAAGTGCTTATTGAGACTTTCCAAGCAGGTATAGATATTCATACCCGAACCGCAGCCGAGATCTTTAATATTCCCTTAGACCAAGTAAATGCAGAGTATAGAAGACGAGCAAAAGCAGTAAATTTTGGTATTATTTATGGCATTAGTGATTTTGGCTTGGCACGTGATACTGGGGTTAAACGCAATGAAGCTAAAAAGTATATCGAGAATTACTTGAATAGCTACCCGGGAGTGCAGAATTATATGGACGATATCGTAAAATTTGCGAAAAAAAATGGATATGTTGAAACCATACTTAAGCGTAGGCGCTATTTGCCGGATATCAATGAACGGAATAAAACGGTGCAAGCCTTCGCGCAAAGAATGGCATTAAACACTCCGATTCAAGGAAGCTCTGCGGATATAATTAAGCTAGCGATGCTCAGCATTGACGAAAGCCTTAGAGAGGCAAAACTGAATACTAAAATGCTGCTTCAAGTGCATGATGACCTGTTATTCGAGGTTCCGTTAGAGGAATTAAATCTGGTAGCGCCTATTATTAAAGAAGAAATGGAAAACGCCTGCAAATTATTAGTTCCTCTAGAAGTTAATATCAAAGTAGGACCGAATTGGAACGATATGCATGATTGGAATTCAATCTAAGAATTGATGTGAGGAAAAAAGATGCCGGAATTACCAGAAGTTGAAACTATAAAACAAAATCTGAGCCAATTAGTTGACAGCAAATTGATCGTTATTAAAGCACTAAGATCTGATATTATAAAGAGTCGAGATTTTGAGTTAGATTCACTTGCCGGCCGCAAGATAATGGAGATAAAAAGGCGGGGAAAATACCTCATCTTAAGCCTGGAAGACTGTCATAATGTCGTATTTCATATGGGGATGAGCGGGAGGCTGTTTATTGCCAAGCAGACTGATTTCGATAAACATGTTCATATGCTGGTTGAGTTCAATAATGGAATAATGATTATGTTTAGAGATCCTAGACGATTCGGCGGAGTATGGCTTTTGCGTAGTCCGGAATCATATTTTGCAAAACTTGGAGTAGAACCACTTTCTGATGACTTTAATGCAGACTATTTGCGCAGTATAACCAGTAAAAGAAAAACTTCGATCAAAAGTTTTTTGCTCAATCAAAAATTCATTGTAGGGATTGGTAATATTTATGCTGATGAGGCATTATTCAGGGCCGGGATCAAGCCGCAGCGCACGGCAGGACAATTGAATGATGATGAGCTTAATAACTTAGTAAGTGGGATTAAGAAAACCCTCGCTGAAGGAATTATGCATAATGGCACTACGTTCAGGGATTATCGAGATGGCAATAATCAAGCGGGAGAATTTCAGGAGTTTTTGCAAGTATATGGCCGTTATCAGCAACCCTGCGTGCAATGTCATAGTCCATTAGCAGAGGATCGTATTGCGGGCAGGCGAACTGTTTTTTGCCATCATTGCCAGATTTAGCTGGAGGATGCTAAGATGTAACATAAATTTACTCTAGCCATATTGTAGAAATATAGTAACTACAATTGTGCTAGGAGTGATCGGTTTGAGTACTTTGATGACCGTACTATTTGCAATCGCAGTAAGTGCGGATGGTTTTATGGCGGGAATTACTTATGGAATTAGGAAGATTAGGATCCCTGTGGTTTCATTGGCAATCATTGCAGCAACTTCGGCATTTGCTATATCAATATCAATGATTATTGGCCAAGGGATAAGCACTTATTTGACCGCGCAAGCTGCGAGCCAAATTGGTGCTTTGATCATGATAGCCCTGGGAATTTATTTTTTTATTTTGAGTATTAAGAATAAAGTTAAAACTATCGAATCTGAAGTTAATAAGCCCTTATATAGTATAAGCATTAAGCCTATCGGAGTGATTATTCAGATACTGAAGGAACCGGTTGCTGCTGATTTCGACGCTTCAGGGGAAATAAATGTTCGCGAAGCACTCTTCTTAGGAATGGCTTTGGCAATGGATGCTATGGGAGCTGGAATAGGATTTGCACTTACCGGCTCAAGTGTAATTATGGCAGCTATTTGGGTAGGTTTCATAAAATTTGTCGTTTTAAGAAGCGGTATTTTTATAGGTTATCGCATCCAAGAAAAGTGTAATCAAAACGTAATAATGGCTCTGCCGGGACTAATTTTTGTGGCTATCGGATTAATAGAGTTATTTTAAAGTGAGGAAGAAAATGAAAATTATCGGCCTAACTGGTGGCATTGCAAGCGGAAAAAGTCTAGTGTTAAATACCTTGGAAAAGTTTGATGTAATCGTTATTAATACTGATAAGGTTGCACATTTGATCATGGAGCCGGACCAACCCGCTTGGCAAGACATTGTTGCTTTTTTCGGTACCGAAGTTTTGCAGAAAGACAGAAGAATAAACCGCACCTTATTAGGGCAAATAGTTTTTGATAACCAAGATCACCTGGAAAAGCTCAATCAGTTTACCCATCCAAGGGTGGGGGAGTACATTGACCAAAAAATCAGGGATGTAAGTGCCGAAAAACCCGAAGCTATTTTGATTCTAGAAGTGCCGCTCCTATTCGAAGTAGGCATGGACAGGATGTGTGACCAAATCTGGGTTGTGTGGGTCGACAAAGAAACTCAGATTGATAGACTTATGAACCGCGAAAACATTAGCCGGGCTGATGCAATAAAACGTATTAATTCGCAAATGGATCTTGATCAGAAAGCCGAATTGGCTGATTTCGTTATAGATAATTCCAATTCTATTGCCGAGACTGTCGCGTTGGTTGAGAAAAAATTTAGAGAAGAATTTTTAGGATAATTGGTAATATTGCTGCAGAATCCAAAATTAGTATGTCATTTTTGATAATGTCTGCAGTTCTTTTTAGGGTGCAAAATTCATAACTTTGAAAATATTAATAAACTTTGGCAGAGAATTCTTATATCAAATTTTTAGAATACCAGAACAGAGGAAAAATGAAGAAACGCAAAATAAATAGAAAAAGGTTAGTATTGTATATAGTTGCTTTAGCAGCTTTCATTATAGTATTTTCATTTCAACATTGGATATCAATTTTTTATCCTCAGCCTCATCATGAAGAAATCATGAAATGGTCGGATGAATACGGTGTTGATCCGAATTTGGTTTTTGCAATAGTAAGAGCTGAAAGCAAATTCGAGCCAAGAGCTGTTTCTTCAAAAGGAGCTCTAGGACTGATGCAGATAATGCCGGATACAGGCTTATGGATCGCAGGTCAATTAGGAAACAAGAATTTTCAAACCGAAATCTTGTTCGAGCCGGAAATAAATATACGCTATGGATGCTGGTATTTGGCGGATTTATGCAGAGAATTCAAAGGAAATCTGCCTTTGGTGATTGCTGCATATAATGCTGGACGGGGAAGGGTGCAGACTTGGCAGAATGAAGGTGTTTGGTCAGGAGAATTGGCTGAAGCTGAAAATATCCCTTACTACGAGACGCGTAATTACTTGAATATAGTTTGGAATAACTATAAAGCTTATCAAAACATTTATGATTAGCCTTCGAACAGGAATAAAAACCCAATAGAAGCAGTATAATGCCTTAACGAGAAAACTCAGGAGGCATTATTTTGTTTTACAGAAAGAAAATGAAGCTAATTGCGGGCTTGGTAATATTGGTATTGATTGGAATGTTCATTAATAGGGAAAATACTATGCTTTTTAATTGGAAACTGGATTCACGTCCATTTCGATTAGGTCTTAGCGAAAGCATTGGAACATTAAACCCGGCACAATTGAGTAACAATTCGGAAAAAACTGTAGCCAGTATGATTTATGAGGGACTAATAGTCTACGATGAAAACCAGCACGAGTTAAAAAAAAGTATTGCACGAAAATGGAGTTACAACAAGGATGGAATGATACTTACAATCAAACTAGATGATAATAGAAAATTTCACAATGGCAAGCCTTTGAGTGCAGCAGGGGTGAAAAATGCTTGGGAAAAAAGCTTTTCAACATGTAAGGATATGAATTTACTCTCCCTATTTGCAGGAATAGAAGGATACCAAAATAGGATTGAAGGCAAAAGCGATGAAATTAGCGGAATAAGAGTTATTAACGAAAAAACTTTAGAAATTACTTTCGTGGAACCAAATTTACAATTCCCATATACATTAACCAACCCTATTTTCTACATTTATGATACTGAAGATAAAAACCCAATCGGGACTGGTGCTTTCTACATAGATAACAGAACTGAGAATCTTGAAATAACTTTGCTGCGCAATGAAGATTATCAGCAAAAGGCAAAGCTTACTTCAATAATTGTTAATACCTACAGTGATCCCCATAAGGGCTTATCAGACTATAATGAAGGAAAGCTGGACTACTTAGATAGTATTCCTCTAGAAGCAGTCCCTGATTATCAGAATGATGAGCAGAAGCAAAAACTAATAATAAATAGGCCTTTGGCAGAAATATATGCCTTCGGTTTCAATTTAAACCGGCCACCTTTTAAAGGAAACAATAAACTGCGTCAAGCCTTCAATTATGCTATTAATCGAGAGGAGATAGTCAAAGCAGCATTCGGCGGAAATGCCATTGCGCTTACGCAGCCGATTCCATTAGGTATGTTTGAAAATGATGAGCGCAAAGGTTTTGATTTTGACCATAAGAAAGCAGTACAACTGCTAGCAGAAGCCGGATATCCTGAAGGACGAGGTTTACCTGTAATACTTATTAGTTATAATGCGAATTCAGGGCATAAACTTATTGCGGAAATGGTCGCTAATGATCTTGCTGAGATTGGAGTTAAGGTCAGGCTGAACTCTATGAGTTGGGAGAGCTATATTCGCAACTTACAGAACGGGAGGCTGGATTTTTACAGATTTGTTTGGAAACTAGACTATATTAATGTCGACGCTGCACTTTACGGGCTGTTTTCAAGTACTAGGCAGGGTATGAGTAATTTTAATCACTATGAAAACGGTCAAGTAGACAATTTACTGGCGAATGCCCGCAGTTATAAAAGGAATGCGGAGCAAGCCAATGACTATGCGCAAGCAATACAGATAATAACTGATGATGCTCCGTATTTATGGATATTGCAGCGAAAATCAGCAGGGATCGTCAGCAGTGCGGTGCGGGGATTAGTTATTGATGGTCTGGGAAACGTGAATTGGGCAAAAGTTGAACTGCAGAAAGTCTAAGTTCTTGCCTAAATACTGATAAAAATGTTAATGCTTCAATAATTGACATTAAAGAAAAAATTATTGTATAATTAGCCTTGCGATAGGGTGATCCGAGTTTTCGTAATATAAGCGAGAGTGCTGGAATAGGCAGACAGGCGCGTTTGAGGGGCGCGTGTCGAAAGGCGTACGGGTTCAAGTCCCGTCTCTCGCACCATATGATAAATGCAACCGGTTATTATACCGGTTTTTGGTTTTTCAATGTAGAATAATAATAGATAAAGAAATAATTGTATAAACCGGAAGGAAATCTACATATCGCAAGGAATAGAATATTAAACCCTATTATTAGTTAATAAGTTATTGATCAGCTTAGATTGTCATAAAAGGCATAGTTGCTATGATAAGGTGGTTATAATGCAATTAGATAAAAGAAGCAAATGGTTAGAGAGATTATATGCTGCAGTTGCTATATTATTAGGAATATCATTGTTTATCGGCCTCTTGGGAAAGTGGCTGACCATTAGCAAATATATGCCGGAATATATGACTGTGTATGTACTTGAGGAGACTGCAACCTTTTATGCGCCACCATATATTCTGGGAAACAAATATCCTGATGGATTAAAAGTTAGTGATTTAAAATCCATGACAGTGCAAGAGGCCAATGCCAAACACTTCAGCCCAGACAAAGACTGTGAAAAACAGGGGTTTTTCACAGAGGTAACAACTCTAAACTATAATATCTTGTTATTTTTCAACTTAACAACGCCTAATCCAAGCAGATGGAATGCAGACGGATCGTGGAATTGGTAATGATAAAATTAGTTATTGCCAGCTTCTTTGTCGTCATGTAATTCTATTGGGCGCAGGGAGCAAGTGCAATTACTGCAATTATTTCGGTCGGGATTTGAGCACGCACAGGATCCTTTGTTAAACATTATTCGCCATACTTTTGCGGCAATGTAGGCTAGAGCAAGAAAGACTATGGCTATGATTATGAATTTCTCCATTCTAATTCTCCTTTCAGCATGATTAAAACAGTTAATTGATATTTGGCAATGATGCCTAAATAAAAGTTATACTATGATAATGATTATCATTATCATAGTATAACTTTTATTTATTTGTTAGTCAAGTAAATGGGTAGTATCAATGGCGGTAGCAGATACAGCAATAACTTAGCTGCAACAATTAAAACATTAATAGAATATGCATTTTGCAGTAAAAAAGTCACAAACTATTTATATGATGAGTTTCCTTAATTTTCATGACTATAGTCGCGAAATTGAGTAATCCAATTGGGCTTGCTTTTCATACAAATGAGCTAATTGAAGAATAATGACAAGCTAAAAAACCATATTTTTGGCGGAGCGGTACACCCTTGTTAAAAAATGTATTTTTCAGAAAGAAGGGATTTCAATGTCCAACATAGAATAAAAAAGCTACTTAGTGGTTTAAAATGGTTCAAAGTGGAGTCATTTCCCTCGATATAATATATGAGGTGTAAATTATGTTTCTTGGCGAGCATCAACATGCCTTGGACACGAAAGGCAGATTGACAATACCGGCTCGGTTCCGCGAGAAATTGGGGGAGCGTTTTGTTGCGACCAAAGGATTCGATAATTGCATCTTCCTTTATCCGATCGATGAATGGCAAATTATTGAAGGCAAACTGCGCAATCTACCCATGACCAGAGCTGATACTCGCTCATTTGTAAGGTTTTTCTTCTCTGGTGCTTCGGAAATGGAATTAGATAAGCAGGGAAGAATTGTGCTTCCATCTAGTTTAAGGGATCATGCTGAGGTTGATAAGGAACTATATATCATCGGAGTCGGACAGAGAGTAGAGATCTGGGCAGCTCAACTTTGGGAACAGTATTCGCAAAAAGCTGTAAAAGACTTTGAAGTGCTTGCTGAGAGTTTAGTGGATTTAGGGATTTAAGTATGTTATTGCATAAAACAGTTTTAGTAAACGAATCAATAAACTATTTAGTCACTGACCACCGCGGGGTATATGTTGATTGCACTGCGGGCGGCGGCGGGCATTTGCGCGAAATTTTTGAGTTTACGAAAGGCCAAGCGCGGCTAATTGGTATAGATAAGGATGCTTTTGCTCTTGACCAAGCCAGAGCGAAACTAGGCGATGCAGCAGAATTATTTCATAATGATTTTGCAGAATTGAGCCTTGTATTGAAAACTGCCAATGTTAATCAAGTAGATGGAATTATAGCTGATCTGGGAATTTCTTCATTTCAGATTGATGATAAGCAAAGAGGTTTTAGTTATGATGAAGATGGGCCGTTGGATATGCGAATGAATACTGATGAATACTTGGACGCCAAGACAATCGTAAATGAATACGCTGAAGAGGAATTAAAACAGATCATTCGCGATTATGGTGAAGAAAGATTTGCATCAAGAATTGCCGGGGCCATCGTTCGTTATAGGAAAGAAAAAGAGATTTCAACAACTAAGCAATTAGTTTCAATAATCATATCTGCAATACCTTCTCGGTATAAATATGATAAACACCCTGCCCGCAGGACATTCCAAGCATTAAGAATTGCTGTGAATCGAGAATTAAACGCTATTAGTCTAATGCTACCGCAAGCTTTAGCTGCATTGAAAACTGGCGGCAGATTGGTCATTATTTCCTTTCACTCACTTGAGGATAGAATTGTCAAACAATTTATTCACTACCACGCTTTGGATTGTATCTGCGATCCGAAGGGACCTATATGTACTTGCGGGCATAGGGCCCAACTGAAGGTGTTGACAAGGAAACCGGTGGTTCCTACTGAAGAAGAGATTACTGCCAATACAAGAGCGCGCAGCGCGAAGCTAAGAGTTGCGATGAAATTATAGTTCTAGGCATCAAGGAGGATGAATAATATATGGTACAGGCGGGTTATGATTATTTAAGGTCATCTGAATGGGAGTATAATCAAATTTCTCCCGAAATCAAAAAAAACCCCCGAAAAAAATCGAAACCAAAGGCGAAAAAAATTAGAAGCCTATACGTAAAAGCTGGCATTTTATTACTAATTTATGCTTTTATTCTTGTATACTTAACCTTTCAAAGTTCATCTTTGGGTTATGAAATCGTAACCTTGGAAAAAGAAATAGAACGCTTGCACGTATCGAATGATCGCCTTAATTATGAGATTGCGCAAATATCATCTCTTGATGCCATACAAATGCGGGCACAGGCTCTAGGCATGAAAAAACCCGATATGAAGGAAAGCATGGCTATACCTTTAAGTGCGCTGCAGGTTGCCGAAGATAAGCCGAAAAATACCATTCAGAATGAAAGTAAAAAGCCCCTGGAAAAATTATACGCATCAATAATGTCGATTAAGGAAACTAATCAATTAAAAATTTGAGGTGGATATATGAAAAACACCAGTTTATTGATAAGAAAGCGTATAGTAACGCTTTCTTTATTGTTTACAATGGCATTTGTATTATTGGGCAGCAGATTGTTTTGGGTGCAATTTGTAAAAGGTGAGGAGCTTTTCGCAAAAGCTGAACAAATGCGAATGCGTGATATACCGGTCGAGGCTAAAAGGGGGATCATTTATGATCGCAACGGCAGAGAATTAGCAATTTCAGTGAGTGTGGATTCCGTTTTTGCTTACCCGGCTGAAGTGCGCGAATCGAAAAAAGAGCAGGAAACCGCGCAACATTTAGCTGAAATACTAGGTATGGAATACAACGATGTCTTGCGCAAAATAACCCAAAATGTTGGATTCGTGTGGTTAAAACGACAAATAACCCCGGAACAAGCCCAAAAGATTAAAGACTTAAAGCTTAAAGGAATAAGCTTTACTGAAGAGAGCCGGCGAGAATACCCGAAGGGAACACTTGCCAGCCATATTCTGGGCATTTCGGGTATTGATAACAAAGGACTTGAAGGAATCGACTTTTTTTTTAATGATCTGGTTGGCGGTGAGCCAGGCCGAATAATAATAGAAAAGGACGCAAAAAATAGATCAATTCCTGAAGCTACTCACGATTATATTGCTCCTAAAGAAGGATCTAGCTTAGTCCTTACAATCGATGAAAGTATTCAATTCATTGTAGAGCGAGAATTGGATAAAGTTTTTCAGGAAAGGAAAGCGAAAAAAGCAACTGCAATTGTGTTAGATCCTAGAACCGGCGAAATACTTGCTCTGGCATCAAGGCCAACATTTGATCCCAACAATTTCAACGATTTTCCAGCTGCCAACAGAAGAGATTTCGCGATAAATGATATATTTGAACCGGGTTCGACAATGAAAATTGTAACCGCCGCTATGGCACTGGAAGAAAAAACTGTAAACGAAAACAGCCGTTTTTTTTGCCCGGGTTATATTAAAGTTGGAGTCAAAAACATTACTTGTGCAGATAATAAAAGTCATGGGAGTCAAACTTTTGCCCAAATCGTTGAAAACTCTTGTAATGTTGGATTTGTCCAAGTTGGCCAGGAATTAGGCAAAGATCGCTATTATAAATATTTAACAGCATTTGGCTTTGGCAATCTTACTGGAATCGACTTACCGGGAGAAGCAAATGGAATTTTGAGAAATCAAAAGGATGCCAGCGTTTTAGATTTATCGCTAATGGCTATGGGTCAAACCAATGCAGTAACAGCAATTCAAATGATGGCGGCAGTTGGTGCGGTTGCTAATGATGGAAAACTAATGAAGCCTCATGTTCTTAAGGAAGTAAGGGATAGTGCTGGCAATGTGACCGAAAGAATAGAGCCGCAAGAAGTGCGCCAGGTGATATCTGCAGAGACGGCACATAGATTGTCAATAATTCTTGAAGGCGAAGTTGTCAACGGAACTGGAAAAAATGCATTCATTGATAATTACACCGTCGGAGGTAAAACCGGTACTGCCCAGAAAATAAAACCTGGCGGCGGTTATATGGATAGTGAATATATTTCCTCATTTATCGGTTATTCGCCGGTTGAGAAACCTAGGCTTGTATGTATGGTCGTGGTTGATGCTCCTCAAGGATACCCATATTATGGAGGTTGGGTTGCAGCTCCGGTTTTCAAGGAAATCGTGAAGGATTCGTTACACTATTTGCATGAGCCCCTTGGGCAGCAGTTAGAAACAAACAGTGAAAAAGAGGTTGAACAATTTGTTGTGCCCGATGTTGTTAATCTACCAGTTGATGAAGCATTACAAATTGTTAAGAATAGAGGTTTCGTTGCTAAAATATCCGGCACGGGCGATCTGGTTTGGCAGCAGAATCCTAAACCCACAAGCAAATTGACTAAAGGTACTGAAGTTCTTTTAAGTCTTTCGCCACGTGCTAGCGAAAATGGTGAAGGTCAAGTTACGGTACCGGATTTACAAGGCAAGAGTCTTAAGGAGGTCGCCAAGATTTTATCTGATTTGCAGCTCCATTTGATACCGGAAGGGTATGGATTGGCATTTGAGCAAAACCCAAAGCCGGGAGTAGTTATATCAACCGGTTCGAATGTCAAGGTAAAATTTCAGGCAATAGCTAATTAGTTTAGTTAGGATTTTTGAAAGGAGGCGTTATGATGCAGCTGACAGAATTGTTAAAGCATATTGACTATTCTTGCTCCGATAGACCTGTAAGCCTGAATATAAAGGGAATTGCTTATGATTCCAGGCAAGTGAAGAAGGGTTATCTATTCGTGAGCATTAAAGGGATGAAAGCTGATGGGCATGAGTTTATACCTCAAGCTGTTAAGAACGGAGCAGTAGCAATTGTTTGTGAAAGAGAAGTAGAAAAAATCCCAGGAGTATTTTACGTAAAAACTGACGATGGCCGCAGATCGTTAGCACTTTTAGCGGCTGCATTCTATGGTTTCCCTGCCGAAAAAATGAAAGTCATAGGTGTAACTGGCACCAATGGCAAAACTACTATCACTCATATGTTACAGGCGATCTATGAAGAAGATAATCGCCCATATGGTTTAATGGGAACCCTATACGCAAAATGCGGTTCAAATATTGTTGATCTGGGTCATACTACCCCGGAATCATTAGAAATACAGAAATTTTTTGCCGAGTGTTTAGAACAAGGTGCAGAACATATAATAATGGAAGTCTCTTCCCATGCCTTAAACATGCGCAGGGTAGTTGGTATAGATTTTTATGGAGCAATTTTTAGCAATCTGACCCAAGATCATTTGGATTTTCACGATAATATGCTTGATTACCGCAATGCTAAACTCAAATTGTTCGAAAATCTGTCAAACCGTGATGATGCGATTAGTGTTATCAATAAAGACGATGAGTGGAGCTCTGATTTTATAGAAGCTTCTCCAGTTAGGGCCATTACTTATGGCTTATTAGAAGATGCAGATGTTCGTGCATTTGATATTGTCAAAACTCCGTTTGGAACTACTTTTAAAGTTAGGGCCGATAACAAAGAATTCCAAATCGAGATGAAACTAATCGGAAACTTTAATATTTATAATGCCTTGGCGGCAATTGCCTTTGCAATTCAGGAAGGCATAGATATTGACATAATAAAGAAAGGTTTAGCAAATCTTTCAGGAGTTTCGGGAAGGTTAGAAAAAGTTGAATGTAATCAGGATTTCTCCGTTATTGTTGATTATGCCCACACTCCTGATGGATTGCGAAATATTCTAGAAACAATAAGAGAAATTTCCAATAATCGAATCATAACTGTTTTCGGTTGTGGAGGAGATAGGGATAGGAGCAAGAGACCATTAATGGGAGAAATAGCGGCAGAACATAGCGATTTTACGATTATCACCTCTGATAATCCCAGGAGTGAGGATCCGGAAAAAATAATTGCAGATATTATTCCCGGAGTCGAAAAAATAAAAGACTCACGCTTTGCGATTATCATAGACCGCTATGAAGCCATACATCATGCTATAAACTTGGCGCGAAGTCACGATTTTATTATTATTGCAGGTAAAGGACACGAAGACTATCAGCTAATTAATGGTGTAAAGACTGATTTCGATGATCGAAAAATTGCAGAAGAGCTTTTGAGAGGAAGATTGAATAGTGAAGCTCACAATTGAAAGCATTGCAAGTAATTGTGGCGGTGTGCTGGTTGGCGGGGATCCTAAACAACATGTGGAAGGATTTTCGATTAATACTCGGACGATAAAAGCTAATGAAGTATTTTTTTCTTTAAAAGGTGTGAATACTGACGGCCATATATTTATTGACGATGCCTTTGCCAAGGGGGCAGTTGCAGCAGTTGTGAACAGTGATTATTCCTTAGATTCAAAGCAAGAAGGTGCTTTAATAGTAACCGACGACACCCTTATGGCATTGCAAAACTTAGCCGCAGCTTATCGACGCTCTTTTGATATCCCGGTTATTGCTATTACTGGGAGTGTTGGCAAAACCACAACTAAAGAGTGTTTGTCTTTATGTTTGTCAGGCGTTTATAGGACCTTAAAAAGCGAAGGAAATTTTAATAATGAGATTGGCTTGCCTCTCAGTATTCTTAATCTAAATGATAATCACGAAATATTGGTTCTGGAGATGGGAATGAGGGCTACTGGAGAAATTAGTAGCTTGTGTGAAATCGCCCGGCCCGGTTTTGCCATCATAACTAACGTTTTGGGTGTTCATTTGGAAACCCTAGGTACGATTGAAAACATTGCCTCAGCAAAATGCGAGGTTTTACAAGGGATATCCGCTGATGGTTATGCCCTAATACATGGCGATAATCCGACTTTGCTAAATAAAGCTGCAGAATATGCTTGTAAGAAATTTTTGTTCGGCTATAATGAGCGCTGTGATTTTCGAATTATCAATACTTCGATAACTAATAACGAAATGCTAATAGTTGCCAAGATTATTGATATAGTTACAGAGTTTAAATTTCCGCTTCCAGTAAAGGCGTGGGCAACCAATATCATAGCAGCAATCGGGATGGCATACTTAATGGGAGTCGATATTGAGAGCATTAAGGAAAAATTATACCAGTTCAGCTCAGAAGGAAACCGTCTGAACTTTATCACGACTCCCATGGGCGGAATAATAATTAATGATACTTACAATGCCAATCCAGCTTCAATGATAAGTGCGCTGGAAACCGGCGCGGTATTAAAAGATAAAAGGCCATATGTTGCGATTTTAGGAGATATGTTTGAGTTGGGGAATTTGACGGTTTCCGGCCATCAAGAAGTCGGGGAAGCCGCATTTGCGAACCGAGTAGACCGACTAATCCTAATAGGTGAACACGCTGAAGACATAGCATATGGGGCTGTAAATGCCGGGATGAAAAGAGAAAAAATTAGTATTTATTATCGTAACAAAGATTTATATGAGGACATTGACGACATGTTTTGTGGTCAGGAAATAATACTGGTTAAGGCATCACGGGGCATGCGCTTGGAAGATGTTGTCGATAGAATTACCAATAGATTTATGGTATAAATTGCAATTGCATATCAAATGCCAAGTATAATAATTAGGAGACATTGATTGCTAAAAGTTGTAAATGTTAGGAGGATTTTCGTTGCAAGGTTTTATGGTCAGTACGCTGATGGGAGCGGGAATTGCGATCGGAATATCAGTAATAATGAGCCCTTTAGTAATTCCATTTCTGACCCGGCTCAAAGTTGGACAAAGAATTAGAATAGATGGCCCCCAGAGACATTTTTCGAAATCTGGTACTCCCACAATGGGTGGGATTATAATTATAACTGCAATTATGGTAGCAAGTTTTTTGATGGCGGGCGCAAGTGCTGAAGTACTAACTGCTGTTCTGGTTATGATTGCATTTGGTGGAGTTGGCTTTTGGGACGATTATATTAAAGTTGTTTTAAAAAGATCTTTGGGATTAAGAGCTCGGGAGAAGCTGATATTACAGCTTTTGATCGGGATATTTTATGGAATTTTACTGCTGGTATATTTTGACCGAGGCACTAATATCGTATTTCCTTTTTCCGGAATGATAATAGATTTTGGCTATTTTTATCTGCCTTTTTTAATAATTGTTCTGATGGGTACTTCTAATGGAGTTAATTTAACCGACGGTTTGGATGGCTTGGCTGCTGGAGTGACAGTTTTTGTAGGTATAGCCCTAGGATTGGTTTGCATAATGACATCTCACTATAATCTTACGATTTTCTGTGGGGCCCTAGTAGGAGCTTGTATAGGATTTCTATTCTTTAATCATTATCCGGCACGAGTTTTCATGGGAGACACAGGTTCAATGGCCTTGGGAGGAGCTGTAGCAGCGGTAGCAACTTTGACCAAGTCGGAATTGGCATTAGTAATTATTGGCGGAATATATGTCTTGGAAACTTTGAGTGTAGTTTTACAGGTGGCTTCATTCCAATTATTCGGCAAGCGGATTTTTAAAATGGCACCCCTTCATCATCATTTCGAGCTTCTCGGATGGTCGGAAAACAGGGTTGTGCGCTTATTCTGGTTGGGTTCTATTGTTTTTTCGGTAATCGGAATTATTAGTTTCAAAGGGATTGGTTAAAGGGTGGTATAAAAAATAAATGAAGTCTTTATTGAATCTTAAAGTATTAGTTTTGGGATTAGGCAAAAGTGGAATCTCTACAATAAAAAATTTAGTTGCTTTGGGGGCAATTGTTGCTGCTTACGATCAAAAGGAAATTGGTTTTATAGAACCTGATATTATAGCAGAATTAACTAAGCTTAAAGTAGAACTCTACTGCGGAGAATATCCGCGACAAGAAGATTTTATTTGGGAACTGTTGGTGGTAAGCCCGGGTATACCCAAGGAGACAGATTTGATTCAATGGGCAATCGCCCAAGGGATATCGGTTTATGGAGAGGTGGAATTGGCCTACCAGTTAAAAAATGAAGGCCTTGACCTTATGGCAATAACCGGGACTAATGGCAAGACTACGTGTACCGCATTACTTAAACATATTATGGTTTGCTCAGGTATTGAAGCTGAAGTGGCAGGCAATATTGGGGTTCCGCTTATTGATCAGATTAGAGCTCTGCAAAGGGGTGTATTGTGTGTAGAGTTATCTAGCTTTCAATTGGATACGATCGTTGATTTTCATGCCCATATTTGTGCAATAACTAATATTACTCCCGACCACTTGGATCGCCATAAGACAATGGAAGCATACGCTGAGGCCAAGAAGCAAATACTGAAAAATCAAACGAGCGCTGATTTTGCTGTTTTAAATTATGACGATGATTTAGTCAGAGGAATGGCAGAAGCATGCCAAGCTCGTTTTTTTTATTTTTCCGCAACAGAACAATTGACTCAGGGTATTTTTGTAAATGAGAACAGGATAGAAATTATAGATGGAAATAAAACTATCTATATTACCGATATTGATAGATTAAGCCTGCGGGGAAAACATAATTTAGAAAATTGTCTTTGTGTCGCTGCTATGGCTTACTTATATGGTGCAGCTGCTGCAGATATTGCCAAAGGTTTGCAGACATTTACTGCCGTTAGTCATCGCATGGAGGAAATTGGCGAGGTCAAGGGGGCTTTGTTTATCAATGATTCCAAAGCAACCAACCCGGAATCGGCGATGAAAGCCATAGAATCGTTTACTGAAGAAATAATACTAATCGCCGGCGGCCGCAATAAAGGTTCGAGTTTTGATGAATTCGCAGAGTGCATCAAGGAGAATGTCAAAGAGTTAATCCTTCTTGGTGAGACCAAAGCAGAAATCTCAGCAGCCGTCATGAATCAAGGTTTTAAGAATATATATGAGGTAGAAGATTTAGAGCAAGCAGTAAATCTAGCAGTTAACTTGGCAAAACCTGGGCAAGTGGTTTTGTTATCTCCGGCATGTGCGAGCTGGGATATGTTTTCTAATTACGAACAACGCGGAGATCGATTTCGTGAATTAGTCTTATTGCATCAAGTCGATTGCTAACTAAGTGAGGTCTTAAAATGCGGCTAAAAAAAGGGCCACCGGATTTTATGCTTTTCATATGCACCCTTACGCTTTTGGGGATAGGCATCGTGATGGTTTTTAGTTCAAGTTCAGTGACTGCTAATCTGGTGAATGATGATGCCTACTATTATTTGAAAAAGCAATTGCAATGGGCTGGCATAGGGTTAGTTGCCATGGTTCTAGCCATGAAGTTTAATTATAATAAATTAAAGGCATTGGCACTGCCTTTGTTTGCGATTACAGTTTTATGCCTTATAGCGGTATTAACTCCCCTTGGAGTAACTGTAAATGGCGCATCCCGTTGGCTTGGGGTTGAATCCATGCGTTTTGCTCCGGCTGAAGTTGCGAAACTTACCATCGTGTTGTTTTTAGCTAAATACATGGAGGTAAACTATGGCCGCATGAAATCATTTGCAAGAGGGGTATTGCCGATCTTAATAATTATTGCCGTAACTTGCGGATTAATTCTTAAGCAGCCTGATTTAGGGACTTCCTTTAGTATTGCCGGTACCATCTTTTGCATGATGATAGTTGCAGGAGCGCGCTGGACCCATTTATCCCTGCTGACCATTTCTGGTGCCGGCTTGATAGCTGGCGCTATTATTAATGAACCGTATAGATTTGAGCGTTTTGCAGCATTTTTAGATCCTTGGAAGTATCCTAAGGATGATGGATTTCAAATAATACAGTCGCTTTATGCACTTGGTTCGGGCGGCATATTTGGCTTGGGATTGGGCCGAAGCCGGCAGAAGTTTTTCTATTTGCCGGAGCAGCATACCGACTTCATTCTAGCAATTTTGGGAGAAGAGTTAGGGTTTTTAGGCATTGCTGTGGTTTTGTTTCTTTTTATTTTCTTTGCATGGCGAGGTTACAGGATAGCTTTAAATGCTCCCGATACTTTTGGAAATCTGCTGGCAAGCGGATTAACAACCATGGTCATTTTTCAAGCTGCAATAAATATAGGGGTGGTTGCCGGTTGCCTTCCGGTAACTGGTATTACTCTGCCTTTCATCAGCTATGGAGGGACGTCATTAATTTTTACGATGATAGCCGTTGGTCTATTATTAAATATATCCAGATACAGCACCAATAATTGACGTATTTGGGTAATCGCAGAAAGGAATCGATATGCGGGTAATATTAAGCGGAGGCGGAACTGGAGGACATGTTTACCCTGCTTTAGCAATTTGTGATGGCATTAGCAGAAAATATAGTGATGCCACTTTTCTTTACGTTGGCACTGAAAAAGGAATGGAGAATAGGATTGTCAAAGAATATGGCATGGATTTTGCAACTATAAATATCAGTGGCTTCGATAGATCTTCGATGCTTAATGCAACCAAAGCATTCAGTAAGTTTCCTTGGAGCATAAAACAAGCCTTTAATCACATCAAGAGTTTCAAGCCCGATGTAGTTATCGGAACCGGGGGATATGTATCTTTCCCGGTAGTTTTTGCGGCCACCTATTTTCCTGATTGCAAGACCTTTATTCATGAGCAAAATGTCTATCCCGGCTTGGCTAATCGTTTGCTTAGCAGGCGAATAGATTGTGCGCTCCTAACTTTCGATGAAACGGCAGAATACTTTTCTAATTGTAATTATAGAGTAACAGGTTTGCCAGTAAGAAAAGAAATATACGAGGTATATGAACGCTCGCACCTTCATGAAAAAAACTTCGATAGTGCGAAGATTAAAGTAACTATTTTTGGTGGGAGTCTTGGATCGATACGAATTAATAAAGCGGTTCTAGAAATGATAAGCCAGCATAACTTAAAAGATTACAAAATTAACTGGATCACTGGAACCGACAATTATGAAACTATTGTGAAAGATTTTGAAAAACAAATAAGACCAAAGCAAAAAAATATGGATATTGAAATTTTTCCTTACATTTATGATATGGCTTCAGTACTTGCAGAGTCTCATTTGGTTGTTTGCCGAGCCGGAGCAAGTACAATCAGCGAGCTTACTCTTTTAGGTATTCCTGCAGTTTTTATTCCTTATCCATATGCCAGTGAAAATCATCAAGAAAAAAATGCTCGCGCTTTAGTAGAAAAAAACGCCTGCGAAATGATTATTGATGAGTTTTTAGATGGGAATACTCTATATAATGTGCTAAATAGATTGATGAATGATCGCAATAGATTAGTTATGATGCACGAGAACATAAAAAAAGAAGCTAAAGGTGATGCTTTAAGTAGTATTATCAATACAATTGAGGAGTATCTTAAAAATTGATAACCTTCGGCCTTTTAGGGCGATCATAGAAGCTCAATTATTGGTACTTGTGTAACCGAAACTATTAATAAAACATACAATATAATTAAAAATGCAAATACTTTGTTAAGGAGATGGGGGTATGGCTATTAAGCCTGGACTAAGGATTCATATGATTGGCATCGGCGGAGCCGGCATGAGTGGAATTGCCAAAGTTTTGGCCGAGCGTGGATTTATAGTAAGCGGATCAGATTTGCATGAAAACGAAGTTACTAAAAGATTAGAATCCTTGGGTATAAGGGTTTTTCGGGGCCATGTTGCCGAGAATTTAAAAACAGAGGTAGATTGGGTAGTCATATCAACCGCAATAACTAAAGAAAACGTTGAATTAAAAGCTGCTCTTGACCATGGTATACCTGTTATCAGGCGTGGTGAAATGCTGGCTGAACTGGTTGGTGATATGCAGGCGCTTGCGGTCTCAGGTGCCCACGGAAAAACAACTACAACAGCAATGATATTTACGATCTTAGAGGGTTGTAATTATGATCCAACCTTTGTGGTTGGTGGTGAATTGCGGGAGAGTTCCTTAAATGCGAAGAATGGTAATGGAGAATATGCAGTTATTGAAGCCGATGAAAGTGATGCATCTTTTCTCGCCTTAAACCCACACATTGCAGTAGTAACTAATGTTGAAGATGACCATTTGGATTTTTATAAAACCAGAGACAAGATCGAAGGAGCTTTTCTCGAATTTTTGGGAAAGATTAAGCCCAATGGTTATGCTATTCTCTGTGGCGAAGACCCCTTTTTACGAAACCTCAGCAAGTACGACATTGATACTGAAAAGGAAAAATTTGTTTTATATGGTGAAAGTGAGGACTTCGAATACTATTTTAAAGATTGGGTTCCAAAGAAAATGGGATCTGAATTTAGTTTCTATCACCAAGGAGAAATGTTAGGAAAAGTAGTTTTGCAAGTGCCGGGAAAACATAATTCACTTAATGCAATGGCAGCGATTATTACTGCACTAAAGGTTGGAATAAGTTTTGGTGATGCGGCTTTTGCTATTTCGAAATTCACAGGTACTAAGAGGAGATTTCAAATCGTTGGAGAGCGAAATAAGATTGTTATAGTTGATGATTATGCTCACCATCCCACGGAAATAAAAGCTACCATTAAGGCAGCCCGTGATTTTCATGATGGAAGAATAATCGTTGTATTCCAACCGCACAGGTATTCGAGAACCCGTGATTTAGGGAAGGAGCTAGGCATGGCTCTTAGCTTAGCCGACATCAAATTTGTTACTAATGTATATTCGGCCGGCGAAGAATGTATACCAGGGATTACAGGAAAAATTGTCGCTGAAGCCGCTGGAAAAGATAATAGTTGCTTTTTTATAGAAAGCAATGATGATATCTTGCAAAGACTGCATGAAATAATCAAAACAAATGATTTAATAATTACAATGGGAGCGGGAGATGTTTGGAAAATCGGGGAAGAACTATTGCGAACTATTAATGTTAGCTGATTAACTGAAGGGGGCGCAATATGATGGATAGTTTTGTAATTAGAGGAATGTCTCCGCTTAAAGGTCATGTGCGAATAAGCGGTTCGAAAAATGCAGCACTGCCGATAATGGCAGCCAGCCTATTATGTTCAGGAGAAGTTGTTTTACACGGCGTTCCTGATCTCGAAGATATAAAGGTTATGATCAAAGTACTGAGCGTTCTGGGCGCTAAAGTTAAGCGGGAAAAAGACGTCTTAGTAATAGACAGTAGTACTGTAAACTCAGTAGAATTGCCTGAAGTTATGACGAGAAAGATGCGTGCATCTAATTTAGTCATGGGAGCTTTACTGGCAAGATTTAATAGCGTAAAAATAGCTTTTCCGGGTGGTTGTGCGATTGGCAGCCGACCGATGGATCTTCATATAAAGGGTTTCAGAGACTTAGGTTTCGAGATTAACACTGAATTTGGGTTCTTAGAAGGACATGGGATTCCAAAAAGTGGAGAGGAAATACTGTTAGACGTTCCCAGTGTTGGAGCAACTGAAAATATGATTATGGCAGCCTCGCTTGCTCCGGGTATGACGGTAATTAGGAATGCAGCACGCGAACCGGAAATCGTTGATTTGCAAAATTTTTTAAACCGGATGGGCGCGAAAATCAGGGGAGCAGGCCTAGATACGATTTATGTAGAGGGAGTAAGCCGTCTGGGCGGAGTTGAGCACAAAGTCATTCCTGACCGCATTGAAGCTGGAACTTTTATGGTTGCAGCATCGATAACCGGAGGAGATGTTTATATAGAAAACATCGTTTTGGAACATATTAAAACTGTGGTAGTTAAACTTCGTGAAGTTGGAGTCAGTGCCATTCCATACAAGACTGGAATAAGAATCAATGGCAACCGTAATTACCGGCCAACTGATATTAAGACTATGCCTTACCCGGGATTTCCAACTGACATGCAAGCTCAGATGATGGCGCTGCTGGCAACAATACCCGGAACCAGCATGGTAGTAGAAACAATTTTTGAGAATCGATTTATGCATGTACAGGAATTGAGACGTATGGGGGCTCAGATTATGCTGGAAGGCAGAGCGGCAATCATTAAAGGGCGGACGGGGCTTGAAGGCGTAACTGTTGAGGCGACAGATTTGAGAGCTGGAGCAGCTTTGGTTGTCGCGGCTCTGCAAGCAGAGGGTTGCTCAACCATAAAAAATATTCATCATATCGATAGAGGATACGAAAAATTGCATGAAAAGCTCAAAAATTTAGGAGCGGATATTGAAAGAACCACTATTGATTAATTTAAATTATTAATAATAAAATATACAAGCACTAGTCATGTTTTTTTGTATAATAATTTGATATAATTTGCTCATTATATTTACTTGGCGGAGTTGGATATGTACTATAATAAATCCCGTTTACTTTACATCGTAGTGATTTTTGCTTTAGTACTGTCGAGCTGTCTTTATCTTTTTTTGCATAGTTCATTCTTCAATATAAAAAGTGTCGCCCCGAGTGGGAATAAAAAGGTATCAAATGAAGAGATATTAGAAATTGCGGCTATCGAGATTAACCGCAATATATTTTTGTTAAACACCGATTTTGTAAGCAAATCACTTAAGGTACATCCCATGATTAGGGAAGCAAATATCATCAGGCACCTACCAGACTCTATAGAAATAAGTATTGTTGAACGCGAAACGTGGGCCCTTATTCCTTTTCAAAGTGTTTTTCTTTGCGTAGATGAAGAAGGTTTCTGCATCGATAAACTGGCAAGGTTCTCATATGAAAGTTACCCGGTAATTACGATGGAACAAATGCCGGAGAGAGTTAACTTAGGACAAGCAGTTTATCCTCAGGGAATCAAAAATGTTAAAAATCTATGGGATAAGCTAAGCCTGGAAGATAAAGAGAAGATCTCTGATTTTCATTTGCAAAACGAAAATCTCGACATTATAGTTTATACTGAAAATGGTACAGAGATTAGATTCGGCAATCCTGAAAGGATGGAAGAAAAAATTGCGTATTTCAAATATATTCTTGAACAAGAGAGAACAATAGAGGCAGAGGGAACCGGAGTAATAGAATACGTTGATCTAAGATTCGAGGGTCAGCCTGTGGTAAAGACCAAATAGGAGGGATACTTAGTGCGCACAAGAGGGGCGAAGATTTCTATAGCCTTAGTATGTATGGTTTTGGGCGTTATGCTGGCAGTTCAATATAAGACGACCGGGCATTATAAGGCTAGTTTGGTGCAGACCCAGAGAACTGAAGACCTCGGGAGAATGTTAGAGAATGTAACCAAAGAAAAGAATGCCTTAAACGACAAAGTGAGTTCATTAACTGAACAGTTGGATAATATGCGGAAAAATGATCAAGCAATGGCCGATTTGCAGCGCGAGCTGCTGCAAACAAGTTTAAGTGCCGGCTTGGTGGAGTTAGATGGTCCAGGGCTCATAATTACTGTAAACGATCGACCCCAGAATTTTCAGAACGGGAATCCCAATGAGTTTTTGATCCATGAAGCTGATTTACTAATGTTAATAAATGAGCTGAAAGCATCTGGCGCTGAAGCGATCTCGCTCAATGATGAACGGATTACGGCAATGACAGAAGTAAGATGCGCCGGGCCAGTTATTCTCGTTAATCAAAACAAAATAGGAACACCATTTGTTTTAAAAGCGATTGGCAATCCGGATGTATTAGAAAGTGGGATGAAGCTCATGGGAGGAATATATAGCCAGCTCCAGTTTCAAGGTTTTCAGATTAGTTTGGAAAAATCCACAGAGATCAACATTCCTGCCAACAATCAGCAGACAAAGTTTATCTATGCATTACCGAAAGGAAAGGAAAGAGTATAAATGTGGTTTTTCGTCTTCTTTTGTATGCTAATTGGAGTAGCAATTGGTTTGCAAATGCCAGTTATGTCTTTTATTTTTACAAAATATATGTCAATAGCGGTGTTGGCTGCCTTAGATTCAGTTATTGGAGGAATTAGGGCGTTCATGGAAGAAAGTTTTGATAATATTGTTTTCTTAAGCGGATTTCTTATGAATGCACTCTTGGCAGCAGGACTGGCATATTTAGGAGATCTTTTACGAATTGAACTATATTTGGCAGCAGTAGTAGTATTTGGCACCAGAATATTTCAAAATTTGGGTACAATTCGTCGATATTTGTTAAAAAAGCACTAAATAAAAATGACGGAAATAGAGGTGAATAAAGTGCTCTTGTAGTATCTTAATGGTATAACCGTTAAAAGGAGTGCTTATCTATCAAAAAGAGGAATGCGATTGTTGCCATTGATATTGGGACAAGTAGTGTAAAAGCTGCTGCAGGAGAGGTACTAGGTCCTAGAGAGTATCAAGTTATAGGAGTGTGCCAGAGTAGCTCCTCCGGCGTGCGTAAAGGCAATATTGTAGATATCGATAATACTTCTAAAGATCTGGAAAAAGTGCTTAATGAATTGGAACGATTAACCGGTATTGATATTTACCATGCTGTGGTTGGTTTTTCAAGCGGCAGTGTTAATTCGATAAACAATCACGCCATGGTAGCAGCTAACAATGCAAGCTTTGAAATTACTGCTGAAGATAAAGAACGTGTGCTTAAGTCAGCGAGCAATGTAGCATTACCAGCGGAAAAAACACTAGTTCAAACCTTGGTTAGAGAGTACAAAATCGATGGTTTTGATGGCGTCAAAGAACCGGTTGGAATGGCTGGGAGTCGTCTAGAGGTTAATGTCACTTTGCTAATTGCAGCTACGGCAGCGATTCAAAACTTGATAAGGTGTACAAGTAATATTAATCTTAAAATTGACAAGCTTATTTATAACCCTTTGCTGGCAGCCGAAGCAGTTGTTCTTCCTTTTGAAAAAGAAGTCGGTGTACTCCTGCTAGATATTGGCGCAGGAACCACTGAAATAAGCTTTTTCGAAAAAGGCCATCTGGCTTATGCTACAGTATTACCGATAGGCGTTGAATACATAACTCATGATATTTCATTGGTTTTGCGTACATCTTGGGAAGACGCTGAACGCATAAAGATAAAATATGGAATTGCCGACCCGGAGCAAGCCAGTGAAGAGCTGATGATTGATATAAATAATATGAAGAATAAGCAAAATCAAACGGTATCACAGAAGAATATTGCAGAAATAATTTTTGCTCGTCTGTTAGAAATCGTTGAAATGGTTTATGCTGAATTAAAGGGATTCGGAATTCTTGCCAAATGTCCCGCTGGAATTGTCTTAAGTGGAGGAGGGGCCGAATTATCCGGCTTTGTTGAGTTCCTGGAAAAACACTTGGAAATGCCAGTGCGATTAGGTAAGCACGAGAACGTAAATAATCTGGCAGACGAATACAATAAGCCAATTTATGCGAATGTTCTAGGAGGGCTGCAATATGCTGCCCAAAACTTTGATTTAAAACAGTTCGATGCCAAATTAATGCCTAGGTTGTTTGATAATGTAGTCTACTGGATAAAGGATTTGTTTGGGTAGAATCTGAAGGAGGATTAATATGCCACTGGACTTTGACGTTGAGATGCATCAGTTTGCTGATATTAAAGTTATAGGAGTTGGCGGGGGCGGAAATAACGCAATTAATCGCATGATTGAAGCAGGCCTCAGAGGGGTCGAATTTATTGCGGTAAACACAGATGCTCAAGCCTTATTTCTCTCCAAAGCGGAGAAAAAGATACAGGTTGGGGAAAAACTCACCAAAGGTCTTGGAGCTGGTGCAGATCCTGATATTGGAATGAAGGCTGCTGAGGAAAGCGCTGATGAGATCAAAAAAGCACTGCAAGGTGCTGATATGGTTTTTGTCACTGCCGGCATGGGCGGAGGCACTGGAACCGGAGGTGCTCCAGTAATTGCTAGGATCGCAAAAGAATCAGGAGCGCTTACAGTTGGCGTGATAACTAAGCCTTTTAGTTTTGAAGGAAGAAAACGCAATTCCCAAGCAGAAAGAGGTCTTCAAGCTTTGTCTCAGGAGGTTGATAGCCTTATAAAAATCCCCAATGACAGACTACTGCAAGTTGTAGATAAAAATACGGCATTCAATGATGCTTTCAAAATTGCCGACGATATACTGCGGCAAGGAGTGCAAGGGATTTCGGATTTAATTGCTGTTCCGGGCGTCATTAATTGCGACTTTGCAGATGTTCAAACAATTATGAAAAACACCGGTTCGGCTTTAATGGGCATTGGACGGGCGCAAGGAGAGAATAGAGCAGCTGAAGCAGCACGCTTGGCAATTTCTAGTCCATTATTAGAGACCTCAATTGAGGGAGCCAAGGGGGTACTTTTTAATATCAGCGGTGGTAGCAATTTGACTCTTTTTGAGATACATGAGGCAGCAGATATCATTCACCAGGCGGTTGATGAAGATGCCAACATAATATTTGGAGCCAATATTGACGAGGAATTGCAAGATGAAGTTAGAGTTACCGTTATTGCAACCGGTTTTAACACAGGACGCAGTCAGTCGTTTTTAGAACCTCCTGTCCGAGGAAGAGGAAAGATTGAAGGCGGAGGAAGCTTTATCGAACGTACAGATTTGGATATTCCACCTTTTTTGAGAAGAAATAAATAAATTTTGTTTAGTTAGTTTATTATTTGACATCAAACGTTGCAGTAATATGTTTGCTGTCAATTTATTTGGTGACACAATTGAACTTAAAAATTGTAAAATGATATTTTTGCTAGCTAATCCTAGAGATAATTCGAATTTATAGGTTGCTCGTTGACTGAAAATATATTCTTTGGTATTATTTCATCAGTAGGTTTAGATTTACAAGTTGAATTTTCCGTATACTTAATTAAATTCCAAAGGATGATACTGGCCTTGCGAATGATGGATGCAAATCCGTTAGTTTTGTGTGTAAACGTAGGGATACTAGTATTCATTTACTAATGAAATCAAATTCTTTTAATTTTCACTTGCAACGAAAATATTACATAAAGGGGGATTGCTTTCAAACTAAATCTATTTAAGCACTGAAAAAAGAAATTTTTAAAGGAGAATTTAAACTATGACAGTATCGTTCCCGTTAGCAAATAATACGGATCGTCCATTTTTCACCCCTGAGCACATTGCTTATCAAGCAAGTCTAAGAAAATTTCTTCAAAAAGAAGCTGCACCTTATGTTAACGATTGGAAAAAAGCTAAAATGGTGCCTCGTGAATTTTGGAAAAAAGTAGGCGACAATGGCTTCTTATGTCAATGGCTAGCAGCCAAATATGGCGGACAAGGTGTGGACTTTGGTTTTGCCGCTATACTAGCAGAAGAATTTCAGAGAGTTGACTCTGGATTACTAGGATTCCAGCTGCAAAATGGAATAACCTCACCTTATATCGATACATTCGGAACCGATGCACAAAAGGATAAATACTTACCAGGTATGATTACCGGAGATGTAATAGCTGCTCTGGCCATGACCGAGTCAAATGCTGGCTCCGACTTAGCAAGTATGACAACCTATGCCGTAAAAGATGGCGATAATTACATTGTTAATGGCTCAAAAACTTTTATAACTAATGGCTATTGTGGTGATGTTTATATAGTTGCGGTTAAAACCGATAGAGATATCAAGCCACCTCATAAAGGAATTAGTTTATTGCTGATTGATGGCGATACACCTGGTTTCGAAAAAGTTAAACTCAACAAAATTGGTATGGAAGCTTCTGATACTTCCACATTGTATTTTGACAATTGCGTAGTTCCCCAAGCCAATTTGTTAGGTGAAGAAGGCAAAGGATTTGTTTATCTGATGCAAAAACTGCAGCAGGAGCGTCTCCAAGTTGCTATTTTCTCCCTAGCCGCAATTGAAGATATGTTAGATATGACTTATCAATATACTCAAGAAAGACAACTGTTTGGCAAAAGACTTGGCGAGTTCCAGAATACCCAATATGAAATGGCTGACATGATAACTGAAGCAACTGTTGGTCGCCATTTTATTGATTCACTTATTGTAAGACATATTAACAAAGAAGACTTGGTGACTGAAGTATCAATGGCAAAATACTGGGCATCAGAATTATCTAAAAAAATCGCTGGAAGATGTTTGCAGATATTTGGCGGTTACGGATATATGCAAGAATATAAGATTTCACAACTCTATTGCGATTTAGCTATCATGCCTTTGTTTGGCGGAACTTCCCAAGTACAAAAAGGCATCATCGCTAAGAATTTGAAAATCTAATTTAAGGCAAATAAGTTGATTTATTATGTTAAGATGTGAAAGAGAGGGAAAATAATGACTAAGAAGCAAGTTTCAATTGATCCCCTAGTATTCGAATGGCCATCAGATAACCCGCGTTTATTGGCGCAACAGTGTAATGACTGCAATGATATTGAGTTTCCACAAGCACTTGCTTGCCCGAAATGCGGATCAACTAACATTAAAGTAATCGAATTAAATGACAAAGGAACTTTATGGACCTGGACTTCACAAGAATTCCATGTAAAAGGACTGAAGGACTATAAAGATGCCAAAGACTTCAAAACCTACTATCTAGGTTATGTAGAACTGAAAGACCAGATTATGGTCGAAACCAGATTATTAGTGGATTCACAAGACGAGATTAAAATTGGCATGCCAATGCAATTAGAAATATACAAATTCCGTGAAGAAGCCGATGGAACTGAAACTATGGGCTATGGATTCAGACCAATTAAATAACTATATCAAAGAACAAAAATAAATATTTTATAAACGAGGAGGCAATCCGAGATGGAAAAAATTGCTATTATAGGAATGGGGCTAACTCAGTTCGGAAAATTTGAAGATAAAACAGCTGCTGAATTAGCAGTTCAGGCAATAAATGATGCATTAAAAGATGCTGGTGTAGCTTGGAAAGATGTACAAGTTGCAGCAGGCGGCAGCTTAGACGGTGGATATGCTGATACTCTGGTCAGCAAGCTTGGTCCTACCGGTGTTACATTTACTAATGTTTATAATGCATGCGCAACTGGCGGAAGTGCTTTGAACGCTGTTATTACTGCGATCGAAGCTGGCAGAGCTGATGTAGGCTTAGTAGTTGGATTTGACAAACATCCCCGCGGAATGTTTAAGTTCAATCCTGCAGACCAAGGACTTCGTCAATACTACGAAGACATGGGATTCATGGTAACAGTGCAATTCTTCTCACAAAAGACCACAAGATATATGCATGACTATGATATCTCCGAAGATGTATTAGTTGAAGTTGCCCATAAAGCATGGGGAAATGCTGCAATGAACCCCAGAGCATGGAGAAAGAATGCATTCTCACGCGATGATATCCGCGCTTCCAGAATGCTTGCATATCCGTTCAGACAATACATGCTCTGTAATCCTTCAGATGGAGCTGCTGCGCTAGTAGTTTGCAAAGGAAGCATTGCTAAGAAATTCACCACCAAACCGATCTATGTAAAAGCTAATGCATTGAGCAGTAGATTATTTGGATCTTTCGAAGTTATGTCCCCAAGCAAAAGAATTGAAAAAGTTCCGACAGTTGTTGAATTAGCAGCTGAAAAAGCATTCAAGATGGCTGGAATTGGACCTCAAGAAATTCAGATCGCTCAAGTACAAGATTCCGAATCAGGACATGAAATCATGCATATGGCTGAGACCGGCTTATGTAAGCACGGCGAACAAACCAAGCTCATTATGGATGGCGAAACCAGAATCGGTGGCAAATTACCTATCAATACCGATGGTGGCTTAATGGCTAATGGTGAACCGATTGGTGCATCAGCTATCAGACAAATATTTGAAATCTGCCTGCAAATGCGTGGCGAAGCTGGAGAAAGACAAGTCCCCAACAATCCGTTGACTGGATTAACACAAGTTTACGGAATGCCAGGCGTTTCATCAGTAGTTATCCTGGAGAAATAGTTTAAGACTGTTTTCGACAATCCTGGATAACAATAGTTAATGAATTAATAAGCCGGCCGGCCAGTTTTTGTTGGCAGGTCGGCTATTATATTTTAGTGATAATCATAAGGGAGGAATTAAAGTGAGTACTGTTCTTACGAAACTGGAAGACGGTGTTTTTGAAATTGCCTTGAATAGACCGGAAACTCTAAACTCTTTGAACCATCAACTATCTATTGACCTCAGAGCAGCTGTTTATGAGGCTAGAACTAATGATGAAGTCAAGGCAGTAATAGTTTACGGTAATGGCAAAGGATTCTGTGCTGGCGGGGATTTACCCAACATGGGAATTAATAAGGAAAACCCACTGGAAGTAAAAGAATTTTTAGGAAGATTACATGAATCCGTACTGGGGCTCCATGATATGGAAAAACCGGTTATTGCTGCTGTTCATGGCGCAGCAGTAGGTGCTGGCTGTAATCTCGCATTTGCCTGTGACATTATTATTGCTGAAGAAACCTCGGTTTTCTCAGAGCTATTCGTCGGCGTCGGCGCTTTGCCAGATTTAGGCTCACTATTCTTTTTACCGCAAAAGGTTGGCATGCATAAGGCATTAGAACTAATATATACGGGTGAAAGAATGAAAGCTCCAACTGCGTTGGAATATGGATTAATAAACAAAGTTGTTCCCAAAGGTACTGCACTTGAAGCTGCCAGAGAATTTGCCAAGCCCTTGGCTGCTGGTCCAGTTAAAGCACTGGGACTTGCGAAAAATCTAATGCATAAGGCAACCTATATGCCTCTAAAAGACGTATTAGATTTAGAAGCGTCTGCGCAAGCAGTCATATTCCAAACCTATGACTTCAAAGAAGGCTGCAAAGCTTTCGAAGAGAAGCGGCCTGCAGTTTTCAAAGGTAAATAATACATCAAGAAATAACTCGCGACGCAAAAACCAGGGATTGTTTTACTAACAGTCCCTGGTTTTCTGGGTTCAATATTCTCCTTCTACTGAAACTTAGCTAATTATTGCTAATATAAAGAAAAACAGTATTTATTAATTCGCACTAAATGATATTCTTACGGCGAATTAGTCTTACATAAAGGTGCCAGGCACGGGTTCAGAGATGGAAAAAGTTGAGCAATCGGTTTCCTTATTGTTTGCGGCTTGGGATGGATCTATTTGAATAAATGAGGCTAAACACGAGTCCCTCCCGCTATTGAAATAACAATTCTTTACAGCGCAATTCACCCCTGGCAGAGTTTTATTTTCCTTTTTCGCGAAATCTTTTTTCATTTTGATACTACCTCCTTTTACTTTTCAAATCTATTCTTTGAATTATTCACCTCTAATATTCATGCTTTCGTATGCACCGACATTATGATTCTAATTGGACTTCAGTGTCGTAATTTTGAACAATAATTTTTTGGGCGCTGCATTAATATTACAATTATCACAGCCAGCAATTGGTACAATATGTAAGGCATTGAGGAAAATTTTATGACATAGAGTTAATAAATCTATTGCATTACAGGAGATAGGTTTGGGTGAAACGATAGTTTATGCAGATCTGAGTTTCATAATCAATTATTTGATTGATGCCTCAATTTTATGGGCAAGCGCACGCTTATGCGGTGCAAGAATTAATTGGCGCAGGATACTTGGGATTTCATTTATAGGAGCACTATATGGAATATTAATCCTGTTTCCAGCATGTAGTTTTCTTTATAGTTTCCCGATAAAAGTAGTTTTTTCAATGCTGCTGGTTTATTTTGGCCATGGCTCTCGTTCAATAAGGGAATTCTTCAAAGGCATGGTCGGTTTCTATTTATTGAGTTTCACAGCTGTAGGAGCGACTTTGGGATTAGAGCAGTATATGGCCAGCGCAGAACCGGGCAATAATTGGAAGTATCTAATGTTTTCGATTGTTATGTTGATAATTCTTGCCTGGTACATTGAAAAATCATGGGCGCAAAAACTAATCACCAGCAAACTAAAATACAATGTCACTATTAAAATATCCGGGAGTGATTGTACGGGGCAAGGGTTTCTAGATACCGGCAATTCCCTTAGAGATCCCCTAACCGGCAAAGCTGTTCTGGTTGCTGAACATGAATCGATAATAGACTGTTTGCCTGTCGAATTGAAGTCTTTGATAGTTGATCGCGAGATAACAGCAGAACAGATCCTGGCTATTGTAGAGGGAAGTAATCTTGGAAACCGCTTGCGAATAATACCGTTTTCTTCAGTGGGAAACGAAGGTGGCTTTATGCTGGGAGTTCGTGCTGATGAGGTAATAATTCAGCCCCAGGGCAGCAAAATCAACGAGTACAAGGTGAATAAGAATATCGTGGTGGCATTATGTATGCAAAAACTTAGTAAGGATAACAGTTTCAGTATGCTAGTTCCCATGGCACTGATATAAGCGAATGGAGGGTAAAAAAGATGCTGGCAAAGTTAAATGAAATCAAGATGGTGCTCTACAGTTTGTACCTAAGGAAACGGTGGCCGGATTATATACATTATATTGGCTCAACTGAAATTCTGCCGCCGCCTCTACATAAGCAAGAAGAGATTGACTTGATAAAAAAATTATCACTCGGCGACGGCAGCGTAAAAAGAACGCTGATTGAGCATAACTTACGTTTGGTTGTTTATATTGCTAAGAAATTCGAAAACACCGGTATTAATATAGAAGATCTAGTTTCTATCGGCACCATTGGTTTGATTAAAGCAGTGAATACCTTTGATCCGCTCAAAAATATTAAACTGGCTACTTATGCGTCACGTTGTATCGAAAACGAAATTTTAATGTATTTACGCCGAAATCTTAAAAATAGGGCGGAAATATCGCTTGACGAACCGCTAAATGTTGACTGGGACGGCAACGAGCTCCTGCTATCTGATGTATTAGGTACTGAAAGTGACATGATATATAAAAAGGTTGAAGGAGATGTCGAAAAAAGCCTGCTTAAGCAAGCCATGCACAAACTGAATAGCCGCGAGAAAATCATAATTCAACTTCGCTTTGGACTGGGCGATGGAAATGAAAAAACCCAGAAAGAAGTTGCGGATATTTTGGGGATATCTCAGTCTTATATATCACGCCTGGAGAAAAGGATATTAAAAAGACTGCATAAAGAAATAAAGAAAATTGAGTAATGGAGTTATTATCACTTGCTTAGAATAAGATCTCACCGCAAAGTAAATAATTATATAAAATTGAGATTAATTCAAGGGGTGTTAGCTTGATAAATAAAGTAGATATTTGCGGTGTAAATACATCCAAACTTCCTGTTTTAAAAAATGAAGAGATGCGTAAGCTTTTCGTTAAAGCAAAAAATGGAGATCTTGAAGCCAGAGAGTCACTAATCTACGGTAATCTTAGACTAGTATTAAGTGTCATTCAACGCTTTAGCAATCGTGGCGAATATATTGATGATCTCTTTCAAATTGGTTGTATTGGTTTAATTAAAGCTATTGACAATTTTGATTTAGGACAAAATGTTCGTTTTTCGACTTATGCGGTTCCAATGATTATCGGCGAAATCAGAAGATACCTAAGAGATAATAATGCTGTGCGGGTTTCAAGATCCTTAAGGGATATTGCTTACAAAGCTCTGCAGGTAAGAGAAAAAATGACGATAGAAAATTCCAAGGAACCAACGCTTGCTCAGATTGCTGAACAGCTTGAAGTACCTCGCGAAGAAGTAGTATTCGCTTTGGACGCAATTCAAGAGCCAATTTCGATTTTCGAACCGATTTATAACGATGGCAGCGATCCAATTCTTGTAATGGACCAGATCAGCGATGACAAGAATAGTGATGATGTTTGGTTAGAGGGTATTGCCATTAATGAAGCAATCAAGATGCTAAACGAGAGGGAAAAAAGCATTGTTGCGTTGAGATTCTTTCAAGACAAGACCCAAATGGAGGTTGCTGAAGAGATTGGTATTTCTCAGGCACAAGTGTCAAGACTGGAAAAGGCTGCATTGAAACATTTAAAAAAATACATTTAGTAAGGATTATAAGCCCCATGAAAACCAAGGAACTAATACTAATAAATATTATTTTGATGCTTACGCTTTTGTATTGGAACGTAAGCAATTCCTACAGTCAAGCTTTCACTTCAGATAATTTCATAATTATTAATGAACAATACAGTAATTATTGAGTACACCTTAAAGAGTATAATTGCCTGCTTTATTTTCTTAATTTCCAGATAGATAATAATATAAAAACATATGCCAATTAGAACTCCAATAATGATAAAATTATCTATAGAAAAAGATAATACATTTAATAGGAATTGGTATCAAAAACAAGGACGAAATGCTATCTTTTCAGGTGGTAATAAACTTGGCAAAAAAAATTAGCCTATTCTTGGATTCTATTTTGGGTTTTAATGCTAGATTGACCATGTTAATTGGAGGTTAAAAAATGTATGGAGTTTGACTCCGTTGCCGATTTATTTATTAGTAATCTGGTTGCAGAAGCACCAGAAAAAATTCCCGATCCGGTTTGGGTGAAAAGCCGAATAAGCCCTAATATTGCTAGCAATCTGTTTTCCTTTCCTGATATGACTTCGGGCGATAATTCGAATATAGAAAACATTATGGGTTATGCTGACAATCTTACATTCATGGATTATCTTATTCGGGAGGGCTACACAAATTCAATTGATTTGATTTACATAGATCCCCCTTTCTTTAGCGAGTCTAACTATATGTCTAATGTGAATATTGGGACTAGAAAAGCTCCAAGAATAATAAAAAGGAAAGCATTCAAAGACTATTGGTCTTCAAATTTGAATGATTACTTGCTGTCTATTAAGCTTCGCCTCTCCTTAATGAAGGAATTAATGAGCTTAAACGGCTCAATTTTTATACATCTGGATTGGCATGTCAGCCATTATGTCAAAATAGTTGCTGATGCAGTATTTGGCAGTAAACATCTGGTTAACGAGATAATATGGTGTTATGGAGGCGGAAGCGGTACCAAAAGGCATTTCCATCGCAAGCATGATGTAATACTTTGGTACTCTAAAAGCTCTGAATACATTTTTAATCCGCAATATAGGGACTACTCGAGCGGCACTTTGCAAAGAGGCCTGACGAAAGTAAAAGGGGAGAATTATAAACTTAATGCCGAAGGAGCCTTGATGAATGACTGGTGGAGTGATATTAACAAAATTCTCAGTCCAACATCTTATGAAAACCTTAAATATCCTACTCAAAAACCGCTTGCTTTGCTAAATAGAATAATTGCCACAGCCTCAAACCCGAAAAGCGTCATTGCTGATTTTTATTCCGGGTCTGGAACCACGGCAATTGCTGCCGACAATAATGAAAGACAATGGATCATTTGCGATAATGGCAGTCTTGCCAATCAAATCGTATTAAAAAGATTGCTCGAGAAAACAAGGAGAGGATTCTATCATATTAGCGAAAAAAATATTCTTGTACCACAAGCAAGCACTTTAACAAAAGTTAAATCTAAGGATATTCAAAATGGCTGGGCTGAGATTGAGATCAGTGAGTATTCTACCAAAGAAGAGCCCCAGAAAAATGATCTTAGTTTAATTGATTTTTGGGAAATAGATCTTGATTATGATGAACTAGTCTTTAATTCCGATATTCAAATTGTAAAATCAGCTTCCAATAATGGCAGCGAGATGCCTTATAGTTTCAGAATACCACTTAAAAATAAAAAGCAAAAAATCGGTATAAGAATACATGATCATCACAATAATTGCACTTTAATCAAACAAGATATTTAATATTGCATTAATAGATGAAAACGCTAAGAAAGTCCGTGAAATCTTTTCTAGGCATTATAACCTCACGGACTTCATGCGGCAAGATGAACAAAGTATTACATGTGGCTATGTCTACTTTTCTTTTTGCCTAAAGAATGGCCTAAATAGTATATCCCTGCTACTGAGGCCAAGTGGAGAGCCCACCAACCGTTTTCTAAAAAACTGAAATGGGCAGGATCAACCTTGTTTCTCCTAAAAAAGCTGCGATTTGATAAAATACTATTCTCGATTAGATCAGAAAACATTGCGCTTCACCTTCTTAAAAAGAGTAGTATTAGCTTGCCCTAAAACAGCGAGATTAGAATAAGAAATGATTTACAATATTTGAGATCGCGAGCGACGCAGCCAACGCATCACCCTTCGGGTACTACAATGTTTGCGAAGCAAACCACTAAGGATGCATATGGAATTTTTAGCCGGTCTTAAGTATATGAATTATTATCGCAGAATATATGCCGCCAGCAAGAAAAAAGACTAGGATAAAAAGCTCCAGATGAAAGGCGGCAAGAAGCTTGCGGGCGAAGACGTATTTGTATACTTAGAGATCGCGAGCGACGCAGCCAACGCATCAAATGGAATTTTTAGCCGGTCTTAAGTATATGAATTATTGTAATATACTATTACTGGATATATAATGTGTCTATACTTGTCGAATATGCAAATATTTTTCTTCAGAACACATTGAATTACTAAGATCACTAAGATTTTGCAATATTCATTCTCATATTATTATTCTTGCAGTTAGGGAGGAATCAATAATGAAATATAACATAATTATTGATGAGAAACGCAGTGATCTTGATTTGAAGCAATTCTGCTCAGTTTTCTCTTATGGAATTGATATGCCCAAACGTTTACACATTTTTGTTGAACAATTTGGCAAAGCCTTGAATTTAGATAGAGTTATGATTATGGTTTTGAATCAACAATCAGAAAACATGCCCATTATTTATTACTCAGATGAATGGCAGCAAAAGCACTGCAAAGAAGAATTGTCTGCTTGGGCGAGGAAAAGCTTTTATTTATCAACAACCAATAATTTGAATGCTCCGCTAAAGCTTAGTAACGAAGAACAAAAATATTTAGGCTCTGCTAATGCGGTGTTTTCTCCAGTGTACCGGGATAATTTGCAATTGGGCATCATTATTGCTGAGCTAGGTGTTGGCCGGACTTTAAGTAGTGAGGAGCAAAACTTATGGCAGGAGTTTGCTGAAATTCTAGCTATAGCCTTAGAGAATGAGCGCGCAAGAGCCCAGAAGCAAACCGAAACTACTAGGCTTATGCAAGTACTGGAGAACTTAGACGCCAATATCTATGTTTCCAGTTTGAGTGATTATGAGATCCTTTTTATAAATAAAAAAATGCGGGAAGAATTTGATCTATCTGATGATTGTATAGGGCAAAAATGCTGGAAAGTATTACAGAACGACATGCAAGAGCCATGCCCTTTCTGTCCGACCCCACATTTGATAAAAAATCCGGACCAGCAAATAATATGGGAAGAACACAACACAGTTACCGGTATGTACTATATGAATACTGATACCATTGTTGAATGGATAGATGCTCAGGCGGCGCATTTGCAGCACTCGGTTAATATTACTGAGGTAAAACTCGTTAATCAGCAGCTTGATGAGGCCAAAATTGTTGCTGAAAGCGCCAATCAAGCTAAGAGCGACTTCTTGTCCCGAATGAGCCATGAAATACGTACTCCGATCAATGCAATCATTGGTATGACTAGAATCGCGAACAATACCGATGATTTTAATAAAATCATGCTCTGCCTCGAAAAAATAGATTCTTCATCAAAACAACTATTAGCGATAATTAATGATATTCTCGATATATCAAAGATCAGTGCCAATAAGATGATTTTGAGCCTTGAGCGCTTCGAGCTTGAGAGTATGCTAATTAATATTACGAATGCTATTGCGTCTCAAGCTGCCGAGAAGAGTCAAAAACTCCACGTAAAAATGGATATTAATATGCCCCGCAATTATATTGGGGACGAATTAAGGTTATCGCAGGTAATAACAAATCTATTATCGAATGCCGTAAAGTTTACTCCTAATGAGGGTGAGATAAGCCTTGTTATTAAAGAAACCGACAGGGTTGAAAATGTTTCAACAATTGAAATCAGAGTTACTGATTCGGGAATTGGTATTGCCAGAGAGAAACAAAAACATCTGTTTAATCTATTCGAACAAGGCGATGGTGGAATTGCCAGGAGATTTGGCGGAACTGGCCTAGGTTTAGCAATATGTAAAAGCATAATTGACCTTATGCAAGGAACGATTGAAGTTGAGAGCGAAGCTGGCAAGGGCAGTTGCTTTATAGTTACTATAAAGCTAGAAGTTCAGGAGCTTGTTTCCGGCGGTTTGTCTCAACGCAACAAGGGATTCGAGAACGATAACTTAAGAGTCTTGATAATTGAAGAAGATGTAGAAATCCGCAACTATTTTTCTTATATCATGAATGAATTTAATATAGTTAACAAGATGGCTGCTAGCTGGAAAGAAGGATTTATTCTGCTCAATGAATTACTGGTCAGGAATCAATCCTACGGTATTATTTTCATTGATTCAAGAATTATTGATTCTATTGATTTCGAATTTCTTATGAAAGTAAATAGACGATATGGAATTAAGATCGTCATTCTGTCTGATGTGAGCGGAGGCTATAGCATCAATGACTATGAAAAATATAGAGAATTCTGTTTCGAATTAACTAAACCATTATTCCCATCTAGTTTACTGGATACCATAAATCAGATAACCGGAACTTCGAAAAAAAGACAAAAAGCGCCGCCAATAAGCAGGCATGCTTATGCTGGCTATTCGATACTATTAGTTGAAGACTTGGAAATAAACCGCGAGATCATTTTTCAGGATTTAATAAACACAAAGGTTCATATTGATTATGCGGAAAACGGGCAAATTGCGGTTGAAATATTCAAGTTAAATCCTTTAAAATACGATCTAATTTTAATGGATATTCACATGGCGGAAATGGATGGCTATGAGGCAACCAGAATTATTAGAAGCCTAGATGTGCCAAGAGCTTCGACTATACCAATCATTGCTATGACGGCAAATGCTTTTGCAGAAGATATAGTTAATTGTAAGATCGCCGGCATGAATGATCATATAGCAAAGCCAATTGAAATCGAAAAATTATACGAAAAACTTGATTATTACTTAACAGAATATGAAGAGCCTGAAATGGTCATAGATAATTCTCAAAATAAAGAAAAGAATAACGACTTAATTGCAGATGTTATGCAATATATTAATATTGATGAAGCCTTAGCAAGAGTTAAAGGCAATAAAACTATATATAAGACTTTGCTGCGCAGTTTTATCAAGAACGATTACTTTAATCAATTAAGGAATGAGCTGAAAGCAAACGATGTTGAAGCGGCAGCAAAGTCTGTGCATGCTATTAAAGGAATGGCAGGGAACTTGGGATTAATTGAAGTATATTCAAATGCGACATTGTTAGAAACGCATCTTAAGAGTAATTATGACTATGTACAGAGTTATAATGATTTTGAAGAAGTGGTCAGAAAAACTCTTGAATATATTGAAATAATAACTAGTTTATCCGATAATTGGTTTGAATGAGGTAATTATTATGAAAGATAAATTGCTTATTGTCGATGATATTGAAGTGAATCGCATTATTTTGCGTGAGATTTTAGAGCAAGATTATTTAGTAAGCGAAGCAGCCAATGGGGTTGAAGCTCTGGAGCATCTATATCAAACCAATGTTTTGCCGGAGGCAATTTTATTAGACATAATGATGCCAGGTATGAATGGTTTTGAAGTTTTAGAAATTATTAAGACTAATCCCTTAACTACCAAAATACCAGTATTGTTTATTACTGCTGCTGATGCTAATACCAATGAATCCAGAGGATTAAAAGAAGGAGCAGTAGATTACATATCGAAACCGTTTAATCCAGATGTTGTTAAAGCTAGGGTCGATAATCATATTCAATTAATGCGTTATCGAAATGAACTAGAAACTCTGGTTGAAAAGAAAACTGCTGATCTTATGAAGACTCACGAACAGATGTTGGAAACTATGGCTACTATTATCGAGTATAGAAGCTTAGAGTCAGGAACTCATATTCGCAGAACCAGTGAATTGACAAGAATCATGATCACCAAAATGCTAAAAACGCAAATTTACCATCAAGATTTGATTTACCAAAATTATTACTCGATTATCAAAGCGGTGGCAATGCATGATATTGGCAAAGTAGGCATACCAGACAGTATACTTTTAAAACCAGGGAAACTAACTGCTGAAGAATTCGAAATAGTAAAAACTCATTCAATTATAGGTAGCAATATCATTGAAAGCATTTCGTCGAATCTGACTGATGATGCTGTATATTTAAATCACTGCCGAGATATATGTCGTTCTCACCACGAACGTTGGGATGGCAAGGGTTATCCTGACGGCCTACGAGGAACGGAGATTCCTCTTTCTGCTCGTATTCTTTCCATTGTAGATGTTTATGATGCTCTGGTAATGGAGAGATGCTACAAAGCTGCGATACCTCATCAAAAAGCTGTTGAACTGATTAGTGAAGGCGCAGGAACACAGTTCGATCCGGATTTAATCAAAGTCTTTTTGCAGGTTGAGCAGGATTTCAATAATTGGAACATCCTGGAAGCAAAATAATAGTCAATAAGAGGCTAATATAATAACACAACAGGGCTTGTATTTCTTGCCATGAATTATAAGTTTGTGTTATAGTATCTGATGGTGAATACACACGATGTGGACTGGTCATCAGTGCTGGCAACAGTTAGTGAACGGGATGAATCATCGGAGGCTAAAACTGAAAGGAGGAATTGCCGGTGTCAGTAATATCAATGAAACAATTGCTCGAAGCAGGCGTTCATTTTGGACACCAAACCCGCAGATGGAACCCCAAAATGGCTACTTATATTTATATGGAGAGAAATGGTATATATATCATTGATCTTCAACAGACGGTTAAAAAATTTGATGAAGCATATGCTTTTATCAAAAAAGTAGCAGGAGAAGGGTCAGGAGTTCTATTTGTCGGGACGAAGAAACAAGCCCAAGAAACGGTCAAAGATGAGGCGAACAGATGTGGCATGTTTTTTGTCAATCAACGTTGGTTGGGCGGAATGTTGACAAACTTCAAAACTATTAGAAAAAGAGTATTTCGTCTTAAAGAATTGGAAAAAATGGAAGCAGAGGGTGCTTTCGAAGTTTTAACCAAAAAAGAAGTCGCCCATTTAATAAATGAGCGGGAGCGGTTAGAAAGATTTCTGGGTGGGATAAAAGATATGGACAAACTTCCCGGAGCTGTTTTTGTAGTCGATCCCCGAAAAGAAAAAATTGCGGTTGCTGAAGCCCGCAAGCTAAATATTCCGGTAGTTGCAATTGTCGATACAAACTGCGATCCAGATGAGATCGATTATGTGATACCAGGAAATGATGATGCCATCAGGGCAGTGAAATTAATTTCAGCTAGGATATCAGATGCGGTTTTAGAAGGCAAACAGGGAGAACAAGTCACTTCTTAGTAAGAAATGAGGGTGATAAGGGGATTCCCTTTTCACCCTTTTTTGGAATGTAATAATCTTAGGGGGTCTAGAAAGTGGAAATATCAGCAAGTTTAGTTAAAGAACTTAGAGAGAGAACAGGTGCCGGGATGATGGATTGCAAGAAAGCATTGCAAGAGACCGGTGGAGATGTCGAAAAAGCTATAGATGAATTGCGGACTAAGGGATTAGCGAAAGCTGCCAAGAAAGCTGGCAGAATTGCCAGTGAGGGTACAGTTACATCTTATATTCATGGAGCCGGCCGTATTGGCGTTTTGGTCGAAGTTAACTGCGAAACTGATTTCGTAGCTAAAACGTCCGATTTTAAAAATCTTGCCTATGATATTGCAATGCAAATTGCAGCATCCAACCCCTTAGTAGTTTCGCGGGAACAAGTACCAAGTGACACTATCACAAGAGAAAAAGAAGTTCTCAAAGCTCAAGCTTTAGAAGAAGGGAAACCTGAAAAAGTTATTGAGAAAATGGTTGAAGGAAGAATAGAAAAGTACTATAAAGAGAATTGCTTACTGGAGCAACCTTTTATTAAGGATCCGGATAAAACCGTCCAAGAGTTAATTCATGAAGCAGTAGCGAAAATGGGCGAGAACATAAATGTTAGAAGATTTGTCCGCTATGAAGTCGGAGAAGGAATTGAAAAAGAATCTGTTGACTTCGCAGCAGAAGTAATGGCACAAGTTAATAAATAAGACTACTAGACTATGTCTTAGTGCACCAGGAGGATAAAGCTTGCAAGTCTCAAAATATAAGCGAATCATGCTTAAATTAAGTGGAGAAGCCTTGGGTGGAGAAAGCATGTATGGGATTGAATATGATGTGCTCTCTTCAATAGCTAAACAAATCAAAGACGTAGTAAAAATTGGAGTAGAAGTCGCCATTGTTGTAGGTGGCGGGAATATTTGGCGCGGAGTTTCTGGTAGTGCCCAAGGTATGGATAGAGCGACAGCAGACTATATGGGAATGCTGGCAACTGAAATCAATGCTTTAGCGCTGCAGGATGCTTTAGAGAGAATGGGCATTGATACCAGAGTATTATCTGCGATTGAGATCAAGGAAGTCGCTGAGCCTTATATCCGGCGTCGGGCAATGAGACATTTAGAAAAAGGACGGGTTGTCATTTTTGCGGCAGGTACCGGGAATCCTTTTTTCTCTACAGATACTGCTGCAGCATTAAGATCTGCTGAAATTGAGGCAGAAGTTATACTAATGGCCAAAAAGGTAGATGGAGTTTACGACTCCGACCCCAAAAAGAACAGCAATGCCCAAAAATATGATTATTTGAACTACATCGATGTTATTAATCAAGGGCTTGCAGTGATGGATTCTACGGCTGCATCGCTTTGTATGGATAACAATATTCCAATAATCGTATTTGATCTAACTCAAGAAGGAAATATTATGAAAGTTGTACAAGGTTTCAAAATTGGTACATTTATCGGGAGGTTGAGCAATGATAGCTAGTATTTTTAATGAAACTGAAATGCGTATGACTAAAACTATTGAGCATTTAAAGAAAGACTTAGCAGGTCTTAGGGCTGGACGAGCGAATCCGGCTATGGTTGATAGAATTGTGGTTAATTATTTCGATCAAAAAACTCCATTGAACCAATTAGCTAATATAACTGTGCCTGAAGCTCGGATGTTAGTAATTCAACCTTGGGACAAAACAGCAATAGCTGAGATTGAGAAAGCCATCCAAAAATCAGATCTGGGCATAAATCCCAGCAATGACGGTAATGTGATTAGGCTTGTAATTCCTCAGTTGACGGAAGAACGCCGTAAGGAAATTGTTAAGTCAGTAAAAAAGCGTAGTGAAGAAGCTAAAGTAGCGATTAGAAATATTCGTCGTGAACAAAACGACCAAATAAAGGGAATTGAAAAGGAAAAACTAATTTCAGAAAACGAAAGTAAAAAGGCAGTTGAAGATATTCAAAAATCGACCGATAAATTTATTAAGGATGTCGATGTAATATTAGCAGCAAAAGAAAAAGATATTATGGAAGTATGATTTGAGATATATAGCCCTTTAGTTTATAATTGAATTTAATCCCCCTTAATAGGGGGTTTTGTTATTCAATACTTCATTAATAATCAATATATAATCGGGTGGGAGAAGTTGATGGCCAAAAATAATAAGGATCTGCTTCAGGATATAGACCCTAATAATTTGCCCAATCATGTTGCGATCATAATGGATGGAAATGGCAGATGGGCTAGTAAGCGATTGTTGCCTAGAACCTTAGGACACAGGGCTGGAATGAGTTCCTTAAAAGAGATCGTCAGAGTCAGCAGTAATATAGGAATAAAAAACCTGACGGTATTTGCATTCTCAACCGAAAATTGGAAGCGTCCCAAAAATGAAGTAAACTATTTGATGAATTTATTAGTTGAGTTTTTACATAAAGAGATTGAAGAACTTCATAGTAACGAAGTAAGAATCAGAATCTTGGGAAACTATGACGTACTGCCGGTAGAATGTGTCGATTTAATCAATGATTCCACGAAAAAGACCAATTCTAACCAAGGCTTATGTTTAAATATCGCGTTAAACTATGGAGCGCGATTGGAGATATTGTCTTCAGTAAAAGCTATTGCTGAAATGGTATCAAAAGGACAGATGAGCATAGATGAGATCACTGAGGAATCATTTTCTGATATGCTTTATACTCAAGGCATACCTGATCCCGATTTGGTAATCAGAACCGCTGGTGAAATGAGAATCAGTAATTTTTTGCTCTGGCAAATCGCCTACTCGGAAATATGGATTTCTAAGAGACTTTGGCCAGATTTTAACAGAGATGAATTTCTGCTGGCAATAATAGACTATCAGAAGAGAGACCGCCGCTATGGTGGGTTAAGCAAATAAAAGAATGGATAATATTTGATGCTAAGTACTAGAATTGTTACCGCAATAATTGGAATACCGCTGTTGCTAGCAATTATTTATTTCGGATCCTGGTATGCCCAGTTGTTTTTTCTAATCCTTGGAATACTGGCAGTTGGCGAGTTTCATAGCATAATCTCGAGTCTCGGCCACAAGCCATTCCGAATTACTCCATATTTATTGTTTTCCTTGATATATTTCGAGCCACAATTATCAGTGCATATGGGGATAGCAGTTTTTCTGGTTTTGATGCTATTGATTATTGAGTTTACCTTTAGATACCCTGAGCATAGTTTTATAGATTTCGCGCTTTCTACAATTGGACCACTTTATGTTGGTTTTCTTTTAAGTTACGCAAATAGAACTATAATGTTAGACTGCTCCTTTCAACTATTATTATTGACATTTCTAATTACTTGGTCAAATGATAGTGGCGGTTATTTCGTCGGCCGTAAATTCGGAAAGCATAAATTAGCACCGGTCTTAAGCCCCAAAAAAACCTGGGAAGGGTTTATTGGGGGATTAGTATTTGTGATAGCGATAGTACTGTTTTATTTTAAAGTCTACCCATTTTTGGCAGCGGACTACTATGTTATATTGGCATTGGCAGTTATTGGAGCATGTTTCGCGCAGCTCGGAGATCTAATGATGTCAGGTTTGAAACGTACCTTTAAAGTGAAGGATTCTGGTAGATTAATACCAGGGCATGGCGGAATACTGGATCGGTTTGACAGCTTCCTCATTGTTTTGCCAACCGTATATTTTTTCTTTATGATGCTGAACCATAATCAATAATTTTTCACGGTTCAATATAAAAAGGGGATGAGTTTTTGGATCCTGATTTGCTAAAAAGTGTAAAAACGCTAGTGAAAACTACGATTGCCATTCTAGTAATCATTGGCACATTATTGGTGGTCAACTATTTGTTGCCATATTTGGGTAGAGTCATGATTGTGCTCCCCAAGCTATTATTGCCATTTTTAATCGCCATAATATTAGCTTATCTAATCGAGCCGATAGTTGTATTTTTCGAGGTCAAACTAAAAATTAAGCGCGGTTTAGCAGTGCTTATGAGCTTAATTGCTACAGTTGGAGGATTTAGCACAATAGTTGTTCTGGTAATTTCGAAAATTAGCAGTGAATTTGCTTCCCTTCGACCACAGCTCATATCCTATAGCACTGACATAGGTAAAATCGTATTTAACACTGGAACTAATTTAAGATCATACTATTTGCAAATGGATCTACCACCCGAAGTTGAGTCGGCTATAAGTAATAGTTGGGCAAAAGGCTTTGAATTGATGAAGAATCTGCTGAATGATTCCATCGTACTTATCGTCAATTCAATTACGTTTGTTCCCAATATCTTGATTCTAATTGTCATATCAACCATTGCCACCTTTTTTCTAGTAAAAGATCGTGCTGTTATCAGAGATTTTCTTTGGAGGTTCTTGTCGCAGAAAACCCAAGAACAATCACGGACAGTGCTGCAAGATGTTTTCAGCTCTTTGATTGGATTCGTTAAAGCTTATAGTATTTTGGTTACTATTACTGCGGTTGTTACTATGATTGCCTTGAAAATACTGGGCATAAAATATGCTTTTTCCATTGGATTAATTACGGGAATACTCGATGTTTTGCCGATTGTTGGGACTGGGCTTATCTTTATTCCCTGGATAATATGGGAACTATTCCTGGGGAGCAAGGCTTTAGGGATTAGCTTATTAGTTTTATATGGCTTTATATCAATCGTAAGGCAGATTTTGGAACCGAAAATAACCGGAGATAATATCGGACTTCATCCCTTAGCAACTCTACTTAGTATGTATGTGGGATTACAGCTTGGGGGAATGGCTGGATTATTTCTTGGGCCGGTGCTTTTGGTTATCGTTTTAGCAGTAAACCGTGCTGGCTTTTTTGGGCAAACAAACTGGAGAAATAGATTATGATAAACAAAAAGAAAAACATTGTTATTCTAGGCTCAACTGGCTCAATAGGCCAACAGGCTTTGGAAGTAATTGATTGGCATAAAGATAGTTTTAAGGTTGTAGGCCTAGCAGCATTCAACGAGACCGAGCAGCTAAGAGCTCAGACCCTTAAGTACAAACCCCAAAAAATTGTGTTGGGTGATGAGAATAAGTATAAAGAGTTTGTTGACCAAGTGCCGGCGAAAACCGAATTATTAACCGGGATGTCGGGATTGTGTGAACTTGCAGCGATGCCCGAAGCCGACTTAGTGCTGGTTGCATTGAGTGGGGCGGTTGGAATACTTCCAACGCTTGCCGCTATTGAAGCTGAAAAAATAATTGCCTTAGCAAATAAAGAGACCTTAGTTGCTGCCGGTGATATAGTTATGCAGCAAGCTGCCGAGAAAAGAATCGACTTGATTCCCGTTGACAGTGAACACTCTGCCATATTTCAGTGCCTGCATGGCGAAAGGAATCATTTGTGCAAAATTTGGTTAACAGCATCAGGTGGACCCTTTAGGGATTTTAATAAAGCGGAGTTTGCAAATGTAACTGTAGATATGGCACTGAAACACCCAAAATGGAACATGGGTCCCAAAATAACTATCGATTCGGCTACGCTAATGAATAAAGGCCTTGAAGTGATCGAGGCTCATCACTTGTTTAATACAAAATACGATGATATTAAAGTTGTGATACATAAAGACAGCATCGTTCACTCTTTAATCGAGCTTGTTGACGGCGCTTATCTTGCCCATATAGGTATTCCAGATATGAGAATTCCTATACAGTATGCATTTACTTACCCCTTAAGAGCAAAGACTGAGACGAATAGACTCGATCTTGCAGCCGTTGGGAGCCTTAGCTTTAACGCACCTGATTTTGAGCGCTTCCCGTGCTTGCGTCTAGCATATGAAGCAGGCAGAGCAGGAGGGACGCTGCCGGCCGTTCTCAACGCTGCCAATGAAATTGCAGTTTCGGCATTTCTAAATTTCGAAATCGGCTTTGATATAATACCTGTATTGAATGAAAAAGTTATGCTTGCCCATGATGTGCAAAACTTCCCTAGCTTAGACGTAATTCTAAGCGCAGATAAATGGGCGCGCGAATATTGCCGACGTTTAATTGAAAGGAGAGTTGGTATATGAGCATTTTGTTAACATTGATAATTATTGCGGTGCTAGTTTTGGTTCACGAATGGGGGCATTTCGTGGCGGCTCGGCGGATTGGAATTCCGGTGCATGAGTTTAGCCTTGGTTTTGGTTATCAGCTTTGGTCAATAAAAAGAGATGGAGTAATATTCTCCATTCGCCTGATTCCATTGGGAGGCTTTGTACGTTTATCGGGGGAAGAAGTCGGAGACCAAGAGGATCCGCGCGGGTATGCCTTCAGAAAACCTTGGGAGAAGATGCTGGTGTCTTTCGCCGGTCCTTTCATGAATTTTGTATTAGCTATTTTGATTTTTATCGTATCTTTTGCTTTTATTGGCATTCCTAATAGTACTAATGATCCTGTTATTGGCACCGTATATTCGGATAAACCGGCAGCAATATCGGGCATGAAAGCTGGAGACAAGGTGTTAAGAATTGATGGTCAGCCGGTGGCAAATTGGTCCGATATCGAAAAGAACACAAGAAATTCGGGAAAAACCGTTCTGGAATTCGAAATTGAAAGAGGCGCTGAAAAGCTTATGATCGTAGTAACACCTGCAGTCATTGATTCCTATGGGACTACAGGTATCGGAGTCACGAATACGGTTTATCATCAACGTTTCGGAATTATCGAGTCGATTGTAATAGGCTTTGAACAGACATTCAAACTTACGGTGGCATTATTGTACTCTCTAGGTATTCTGGCAACCGGAGGGGCCTCAATGAATGATATCGCCGGGCCGGTTGGTATTACCAGAATGGTAGGTGATTTTGCCCAGTTGGGATTAGTTACCCTATTAAATTTTGCTGCCATTTTAAGCATTAACTTAGGGATTATGAATTTACTACCTATTCCGGCTTTAGACGGTTTTAGAATTGTTTTTGCTTCGATTGAAATGATTAGGCGCAAGCCGTTAAATCCTGAAAAAGAAGGCATGATCAATTGGGTTGGCTTTTTATTATTGATGACCCTTATGCTGGTAGTAACATTTAACGATATAGTTCGCTGGGTAAAGGGTTGAGGATATGGTGAGAACAAGTAAGGTTGTCAAAGTTGGTAATCTTGAAATTGGTGGAGGTAAACCGATAGTTGTACAATCCATGACCAATACTGATACGCGGGATATAGAATCAACCGTTAGCCAGATACTGGAATGCGAAAAAAGAGGCTGTCAGTTGATAAGGGTGGCAGTGGTTGATCAAGAAGCGGCGGCGGCCATAAAAAGGATTAAAGAACACATTCATATACCAATAATAGCAGATATTCATTTTGATTATAGATTGGCTATTAGCAGCGCTGAATCCGGCGCTGATGGATTACGGTTAAATCCTGGCAATATAGGAAATATAAGCAAGGTCCGTGAAGTGGTTGCTGTGTGCAAGGATCTCGATATTCCGATTCGAATTGGAGTTAATGCCGGTTCGTTGGACAAGGCATTGTTGAACAAATATGGCAAAATATGTGCTGAAGCCATGGTCGAGAGCGCCCTTTCGCATTTAGATATTCTAGAAAAAATGAGTTTCACTAAGATCAAGGTTTCTTTGAAAGCATCATCAGTCAATATGACGGTCCAAGCTTATAGATTAATGGCATCACAGACTGAATATCCGCTCCATTTAGGCATTACTGAAGCTGGAACCATGGAAAGGGCGCTGATCAAATCTGCACTAGGATTAGGTATTCTCTTGCAGGAAGGAATTGGCGATACTATTAGGGTTTCTCTAACCGGTGATCCCAAGGAGGAAGTGTGGGCCGCCTATGAGATATTAAGAGGTTTAGGACTTAGTGATCGAGGAGTCGAGCTGATTTCTTGCCCGACTTGCGGACGATGCGAAATTTCTTTAGTGGATATTGCTCAGAAGGTTGACCGCTATCTGCGAGACATTGACACTCCAATAAAAGTTGCCGTAATGGGATGTGTTGTGAATGGTCCCGGTGAGGCTAGAGAAGCTGACATCGGAATTGCTGGCGGCCGAGGAAATGGGCTTTTATTCAAAAAAGGGAAAATTGTCAGAAAAGTCCCGGAAGATGAATTGTTAAGTACTTTGATCCATGAAATCGAAATGATGATTTAAGTTAAGGAGGAGATCATTTGAAAGCGTCTCAACTTTTTTTTCCTACTCTAAGAGAGGTTCCTAGTGAGGCTGAAGTTATTAGCCATCAGCTCCTACTAAGAGCAGGCTTTATAAGAAAAGCAAGCGGAGGGGTTTATTCTTATTTGCCGCTAGCTTATAGGGTACTGAAAAAGATAATGAACATCATTCGCGAGGAAATGGATAATAGTGGTGGACAAGAAATAATGATGCCCATTATTCAACCCAAAGAGCTTTGGGAACAATCGGGGCGTTGGGAACTTTATGGAGACGAAATGTTTCGTCTAAGTGATCGCCATGACCGATTTTTTGCTTTGGGGCCAACCCATGAAGAGATGATTACCACCATAGTGAAAAACGACATACATTCCTACCGAGGACTGCCATTACTTCTTTATCAAATTCAAAATAAGTACAGAGATGAAATAAGACCGAGATTTGGCCTCATGCGCGGACGCGAATTTATCATGAAAGATGCTTATTCTTTTGATATTGACGGTGGCGGTTTGGAATCAATGTACCAAGTGATGATGCAAACCTACAATAGAATTTTTGCACGGTTTAAACTTAAATTCAGGATGGTAGAAGCTGACAGCGGGGCAATAGGCGGCAATGAGAGCCATGAATTTATGGTGCTGGCAGAATCGGGAGAAAACGAAATAGTCTACTGCAGTGCATGTGATTATGCTGCTAATGTCGAAAAAGCTGAAGCGGCTGATATTGCCTTGGAGTTTTGTAATGAAGAAGAGTTACCTCTAGAAAAAATGAGTACTCCTAATAAGAGGACCATTGAAGAAGTTTCGAAATTCCTTAATGTAAAAGAAAATAGAATTATTAAGTCATTATTATATTTTGCCGATAGTAATCCGATTATGGTTCTTTGCAGAGGAGACCGGGACATCAACGAAATTAAATTGAAAAATGTAGTAGGAAGCAAAGAATTGACCCTTGCCGATGATGGCACCGCTAATCAAATCTTAGGTGCAAGCTTTGGCTCACTAGGTCCTAAGGATGTCAATTTGCCGATTTATGCTGATTTAGAAGTAAAATATATGCAAAATGCTGTCTGTGGGGCTAATGAAAACGGATATCACTTAATAAATGTTAATCAAAAGCGCGACCTTTCGGATATGTTTTTCGCTGATTTGCGCAATGTAGCTGCTGGAGATCAATGTCCCAATTGCTCGCAAAATTTGTTTAGTATTAGAGGTATAGAAGTTGGACAAATTTTCAAATTAGGATTGAAATATTCCGAAGCTTTGGATGCAAATTTTCTGGACTCCGAGGGCAATACTCGCCATATGATTATGGGATGCTACGGAATCGGGGTCTCAAGAACCATGGCTGCTGCAGTCGAGCAGAACTATGATGATGATGGTATTATATGGCCGCTATCGATTGCGCCCTACCAAGCGATCGTTATCCCCGTAAATGTCAAGAATGAAGAGCAAATGCAAACAGCAGTTTTAATTTACGAAGAGCTGCTTGTTTTGGGAATTGAAGCCATTTTAGATGATCGGGATGAACGCGCAGGGGTTAAGTTTAAAGATGCTGATTTAATCGGTATACCACTGCGGATTACTATTGGACCAAAGTCGCTGCAATCCAATCAGGCTGAGCTAAAGGTTAGATGGGAAAAAGAGATCAGTTTAGTTCCCATTGCCGGCATTGTTGAAAAAGTAAAAACAATTCTTGAAACTTAAAGAATTAGAAACAGGTATACAGAATGAGTATTTATGAAATTATTTTCAAATTGGCACTGGCCTGTATATTAGGTGGATTGATTGGCTTAGAAAGAGAGAGTTTGAATCGACCGGCCGGGCTAAGGACTTATACGCTAGTCTGTGTTGGTTCCACTCTGGCGATGATTGTATCCTTAGATATTTATCTACAGTATTTTCAAACGGCAAATGCCGATCCAGGAAGAATTGCAGCGCAGGTTGTAAGTGGAATCGGATTTTTGGGAGCTGGAACAATTATGCGCGAAGGTCCAACTGTTAGAGGCCTTACTACAGCAGCTGGCTTATGGGTAGTCGCGTGTATAGGTTTAGCGATTGGGGCAGGCTTATATCTTCCTGCCATTGCAACTACAGCACTTATACTTTTCGTCCTGATTTATTTTATTAGAATCGAGCATAAATTTTCCGGAATGCGCCAATATAAAGGAATAATAATGACTATAGTTGACCATCCCGGACAAATAGGAGTTGTCGGCTCCATCTTAGGGAAAATGAACGTCTTGATCAAGGACATTCAAATGAATAGGGTTGGCAATGAAGAGGAGCTGGAGCTGGAGCTGTTGCTGGAATTGCCGGCCGGTTTGAGTATAAATCAAGTTATTGCTGAACTTGAGAAGAGCAAGGGCTTCAAAAACATAGATAGGCTTAATTAATGAAGGGGTGGATATCATTACTAAAGATTTTCATGCCATTATAAAAGGCCTGACTAATGAAAAAACAGCTGCAATCTGGAAAAATGTTACCTTAATCAAACTTAATGTTTATCCCCAAAAAGCTATGTGGAGGTTAATAATAAGAACCCCCAGCCTGGTGACAGCTGATGATATTGATGACTTAGCCCGATGCCTTGAAAACAATATAGAAATTCTAAATAAAGTTGATATTGAAATTGATGTTCAGGGACACGAGCGCCGTATTGAAGACATCATTATGTCTAAGAGCACTGAACTCTTGGCAGCGTGGAGCGGGAATCAAAGTCTGGAGAAGAGTATTACCTGGCTGGTGCAAAATGGAGTAATTGATTTTACTACTGATAAAGAAGAAACATACAGAACCATCATTGCAGCCCAGATATGCAATAGTTGGACTGAATGGTTTTGGAATAATTATCGTTTGAAAGTATTAGTTCGGATCAAATTGCTAAATCCAGCAATTAAAAAAGAGCAAAGAGTTTTAAAAAGTGCTTATGAACCCCTGGAATTTCTAGAAAATGTTCCCCCAAGTACCCGAAAAAACAAAGCCTATAAAAAAGGGAAGGGGCTTTATGAGGTCTCATTAGAGGATTCGCAATGTACACCTTTTGAGATGATCGAAGAAAGCTCGAAAACCATTATTGTAGAAGGCGAGATATGGGATAAGAAAATCCATCAATTACGAGACGGCAATTACATTTTAACGCTCTATATTACTGATGGAAGAGATAGCGTTATGGTAAAAAACATGTGCGCTAATCCCGATTTAGTCGCTTTAAGTATCGGGGATTCTGCGAGATTTAAAGGCTATGCCCGTTATGACCAGGGAGCTCGTGAAATTGTTGTCCAAGCCGATAGTTATATGCGATGTGAATCCAAACATCGCCAAGACTTGGCGCCGCGGAAAAGAGTAGAACTGCATGCCCATACTAAAATGAGTGCCATGGATGGGTTGACTGATTTGCATGATCTAATTAAGCAGGCAGCTGATTGGCAGCATGCTGGCATTGCCATAACCGATCATGGGTGTATTCAAGCTTTTCCTGAGGCCTATAAATTCGGCAAAAAATACAATATAAAAATTATTTATGGAATCGAAGCCTATTTGGTTAATAACGATAAAAGAGAAAAGCCATATCACATTATCTTGCTGGTTAAAAACCAAACTGGATTACATAATCTCTATCAACTGATCAGTTTATCGTATATTGATAATTTTTATCGTCGCCCCAAAATATTACGTTCCGATTTAGAAAATTATCGGGAAGGCTTAATTTTGGGTTCCGCATGTGAAAGCGGAGAACTGTATACAGCTGTACTAGAAAACAGGAACATTGAAGAGATCAATGAGATCGCTAGATTTTATGATTATTTGGAGATTCAGCCCATAGCTAACAATGACTTTTTAGTTCGTAATGGGATCGTAAAAACTGAAGAACAGCTAATTGGCATTGTGAGAAAAATCGTTGATTTAGGCAAGTTGCTCGATAAACCAGTGGTCGCCACTGGTGATGTTCACTTTCTTGAGCCCCAGCATGAATTGTTTCGAAGAATTATACAGTCCGCGCAAGGCTATGATGATGCAGAGGGTCAAGCCCCATTATATTTCCGTTCTACGGAAGAAATGCTAAATGAATTTCAGTTTTTAGAGCCGGAAATAAGAGAAAATGTAGTTATTAGTTCACCCAACATAATTTGCGATATGATTGAAAACGTCAAGCCGGTCCCGGATGGCTTTTACCCTCCGAAAATTGATGGAGCTGCAGAAGAGCTTATTAGGATTGCTGAAAAGAAAGCTAACGATATCTACGGAAATATTATTCCTGCTCAAGTTGAAGAACGCATGAATAGGGAATTAGAGGCAATTACTAAACATGGATTCAGTGTTCTTTATATTGTTGCCCATAAGCTGGTAAAAAAGTCTAATGAGGACGGCTACATAGTTGGGTCACGAGGATCGGTGGGATCTTCACTAGTTGCTTACTTATCCGATATAACTGAAGTTAATCCCCTGCCGCCGCATTACTTATGCCCGCAATGCGGTTACTGTGATTTCGTATTCAAATCGGATATCCAGTGCGGAGTTGATTTACCGGAGAGTGAATGTCCATCATGTAAGACTTGGCTAAAAAGAGACGGATTCGATATTCCTTTTGAAACATTTCTGGGATTCGAAGCAGACAAAGTTCCGGATATAGACTTAAATTTTTCTGGTGAATATCAAAGCCGGGCACATCAATATGTTGAGGAAATCTTCGGCAGCGAAAATGTATTTCGTGCAGGCACGGTTTCTACAATTGCCGATAAAAAAGCCTATGGCTTTATTAAAAAATTTGAAGAAGAACAAAATTTATCGCTTAAGAATTCTGAGATCAACCGCTTAGTGAAAGGAATTAGCGGGGTCCGCAAAACAACTGGACAGCATCCAGGTGGATTAATCGTTATTCCCCATGGACACAGTATCAATGAATTCACCCCCATCCAGCACCCGGCGGATAACAAGGATTCGGGAATTATTACTACCCATTTTGAATATCATGCATTAGGCGATCAATTGGTTAAGCTAGATATTTTGGGACATGATGATCCAACCGTTCTGCGTTTACTCGAAGATTTGACTGGAATAAAAGCCACAGCAATCAGTTTAAGTGATAAAAAAACCATGGCTATCTTTTCTAGTCTTGAACCCCTGGGTATAAAAAGTGAAGACATTAATTCGAAAGTTGGGACTCTTGGAATACCCGAATTCGGAACCAGATTCGTCAGGCAGATGTTAGAAACTACTTTGCCGACCACGTTTTCCGAACTGATCAGGATCAGTGGATTATCACATGGTACCGACGTCTGGGTAAATAATGCCCAAAATTTGATTAATAAGCAGACTGCAACTTTAAACGAAGTTATCTGTACTCGAGATGATATTATGACATACTTAATCCATGAGGGTGTAGAAAAAAAGCAAGCTTTTAAGATCATGGAGCAAGTTAGAAAGGGCAATGGTCTAAAAGAAGAAGATGTAGTGGTTCTTGGTAATTATGAAATCCCTTCATGGTACATTGAATCTTGCCAGAAAATAAAGTATATGTTTCCCAAAGCCCATGCAGTGGCCTATGTAACTATGGCTTTCAGAATTGCATTCTTTAAGGTTTATTACCCATTAGAGTTTTATGCCAGTTTTTTTAGTATTAGAGCAGAAGATTTCGAAGCGAAAACTATTATCCAGGGTTTCGACGCTATAAAAAGAAGAATAAAGGATATTGAAAAAGCCGGTCTAGATGCATCGCCCAAAGACAAAAAACTATTGCCGGTTTTGGAAGTGGCGCTGGAAATGTATGCACGAGGCTTTCAATTTTACCAAGTTGATATTTATGAGTCGCAGGCAAATACATTCATACTAAAAGATGGTGGATTATTGTTGCCGTTTTCTGCACTCCCCAATGTGGGAGCTAACGCAGCTCAAGGAATAGTAGCCGGACGCGGTGAGCATGAATTTGTGTCTATCGAAGATTTTCAGCTAAAGACGAAGTTGAATAAAACCAGTATGGAAATTTTAAGACAGAATGATTGCTTTCAAGGCATGCCGGAAAGTAACCAGATGAGTCTTTTCGCGATGGCTGAGGAACAATTCAATTAAATTGGATAATGCTTAAATGTATCATGTACTTGAATAAAAAAAGCTAATTGTGCTATACTTCTTATGTGTAATTATAATTGTGTGCACCAAGTGGGAAAAAACCCACTTTTTCTATTGTAATATGTATTTATTTGTTTGAACGGTGGATTTTCTTTTTATGGATAAGCAAAATCGGGCTTTGTTTGAAGCAGAGATTGAAGCGGAGCTCAGCAAGATTAATATAGAATTAGTTGATTTGCAGTACCGCAAAGAGAGTGGGGATATGGTACTGCGGATTTTCATTGACAATGATGAAGGGGTAAAACATGAAACCTGTGCTTATGCTAGTCGTGCTGTTAAGACACTGCTAGACGAAAGAGACTTTTACTATGACAGTTTGGAAGTATCTTCGCCGGGTTTAGATAGAGTACTGAAAAAAGATAAGGATTTTGAACGGTTTTTAGGCACAGTGGTTAAAATTAGTTTATCAGAAAAATATGAAGATAGAAGAAGAATAATTGGACGCTTACTTAACTTTGACAATGAGTTTCTTAAGGTGGAATCTGAAGATGTGGTTTTTGATCTGCCGCGGAATATAATTGCTCAAGTTCGATTGCATCCAATTTTTTAAGGGGGGGGGAACTATTATGTCGCATGATTTAATTCAAGCATTGATAGAGATAGAAAAAGAACGTGGAATCCCGAGAATGATATTAATCGAAGCAATAAAATCAGCGCTTAACACTGCATATAAAAAGAATACTGGGAGTGCGCAGAATGTAAGTGTCGAGTTTAATGATATTACGGGAGAAGTTTTAGTTTTCTCGCAGAAAAAGGTAGTTGAGGAAATAAACGATCCCCGGTCAGAGATACTTTTGGAAGAAGCTTTGGAACTATATCCTGATTGCAAAGAAAATGATATGGTTTATGTAGAGGTAACTCCATCAAACTTTGGAAGAATAGCGGCACAGACGGCGAAACAAGTAGTTATCCAAAAACTTCGCGAGGCTGAAAGAAGTTTAATATATGAAGAGTACCTAGATCGAGAAGGGGAAATTGTTACTGGAGTAATACAAAGGATAGAAGCCAGAACTCTGTACGTAGGTTTAGGACGTACTGAAGGGATATTGCTGGCACCTGACCAAATCGCATCAGAAAGATACAGTGTGGGGCAGAGAATAAAGGCCTATATTTATGAAGTTAAGAATTCACCTAAAGGTCCGACCATTTATTTGTCGCGCGCGCATCCATATTTCTTGAGGCGGCTCTTTGAACTGGAAGTGCCGGAAATATATGACGGTATTCTGGAAATCAAGTCAATAGCCCGTGAAGCAGGCGCCCGTTCAAAAATTGCCGTAAGCTCTTTTGAAGAAAAAGTTGACCCCGTGGGAGCTTGTGTTGGTCCGCGAGGCCTTCGGGTGCAAAACATTGTAACAGAGCTAAATGGTGAGAAAATTGATATTATTAAATTTGACAGGGATGTTGAAAAATATATTGCTAATGCATTAAGTCCATCTCAGGTTATTTTGGTAGAATTATATGAAGAAGAGAAAGTAGCAAGGGTCATTGTTCCAGACTATCAATTATCACTGGCTATTGGCAAAGAAGGGCAGAATGCAAGGTTGGCAGCAAAGCTTACCGGTTGGAAAGTTGATATTAAAAGTGAGAGCCAGGCAATGGATGAGATCAAGGAGTATGATTTAGAAGATGAAGATTCGTAAATTGCCGCAAAGAATGTGTGTTGGTTGCAAAGAGATGAAAAACAAAAGAGATCTTTTTCGCATAATCAAGACGCCTGAAGGCCACATTGAGTTCGATAAGACAGGTAAGAAATCAGGACGCGGCGCTTATATTTGTCCCCAAGTAGAGTGTCTGGAAAAAGCAATAAAGGGGAAAAGATTACAAAGGGCTCTAGAAAAAGATATCCCGGCTCAGGTTATAGAAATTTTAAGCAACGAACTGGGGATGAGCTCATCGAAATCATGAATATAGAGAAGAAAAGTAGTATCGAAAAAGTTTTTGGCCTTATAGGCTTAGCCCAAAGAAGCGGCAGAGTGTCGTCTGGAAGGGAAGCAGTAGTAATTAGTTTAAATAATAAAAAAGCAAAATTATTAATAATAAGCACAGATATTGCAGTAGATACCAAAAAAGATTTACTCAAAATGTGTACGGATAAGAAAATTCCTTGGATTGAATTGGGTGATCGGCTAGAATTGGGAAAAGCAATTGGGAAAGAGTTGCGGGTTGCAGTAACAATTAATGATTTAGGTTTTAAGAAATCTATCATTAAACAGGCCAAAGAACTGCAATTGGCAGAAAGCATGGGGGTGGATGAATGGCGAAAATAAGAGTTCATGAGTTGGCAAAGGAATTAGGCTTTTCGAGCAAAGAAATGGTTGATATTCTTTTGGAGCTTGGGTTGGATATCAAAAATCATATGAGTACAATGGAAGAATCCCAATCAATATGGGTGAAAAAGCGTTTAGAGGCTAAAGACAACAATAAAATTGATGAATCAAATACAGCAGGAGATAAACCAAAGCTAGCTGATAAAACATCTGAGAGTCAAAAGCAGGTTGTTACTCCTCCAAGCAGCCAGTCAGAAGAAAGGGCTTCAGGTGTCGCTAGAGAACGAGAAAAAATCTCGCCCAGCACTGATAACAGACCAATAACATCTAATAGGCCTATGCAATCTGACAATCAGCAGACAAGAACGCCATTTCAACCTTCAAACAATCGGGTTACTAACCAGAATCCCAATAGAACAGTGGAATCCGATAGAGGTATTCAAAACAATAACCAAAATCGGAAGCCGGCACCTCAATTTCGGCAACATGATCAGAAAAGCCCGTCACCAGGGACTGGGCAAGGGAGCAGACCTTCGCAAGGACCAAGCCAAGGAAATAGACCTCCTGGGCAAGTTCAAAGCGGCAGACCTGCACCAGGGCAAACCGGACGGCCTATGCAAGGCCAGGGAAGCAGACCTCCACAAGGGCCGAATCAAGGGAACAGACCCGCACCGGGACAGGGGGGGAGACCTTCACCGGGAGGACAAGTTGGCAGACCTATGTCAGGACAGGGCGGCAGACCTTTTCAAGGTCAAGGGCAGAGACCAAACCAGGGTTCATCTGGGACGGGTGTGAGGCCTGCTGGCGATCAGAAATCAAATTTTGCAAACAAAGGAACAGCTCAAGGCCAACAACAAAATAGAGGTCAAGCTCCAACATTTAACAAAGACAAAAAACACGATGGTGGTGACAGAAAACCGAATACTGGCTTTGGTAATAACAAACCCAATCAAAAGCCGGATTTCAAGAGTAAGGATTTCAGCAGACCACAGAAAAAAGCAAAACATAAACGGAAAAAGGATGACAATGTCATACAAACTCCTCAGTTTATTGAAATAGAAGATACAGTAACAGTACGCGAGCTAGCAGAAAAACTAAAGCGCGGTTCTGCTGAAATAGTCAAGAAACTAATGGAATTAGGCATAATAGCAACCATCAATCAGCCAATTGATTTTGAAACAGCCGAAATATTAGCAAGTTTATATGAGACTACTGCTTTGAGGGTATTGTCGGAAGAAGAAAGGCTGTTAGAAGAGATAATTGATGATGACTCGGTTCTAGAATTTAGACCGCCAGTTGTTACAATAATGGGTCATGTTGACCATGGAAAGACATCATTATTGGACAGAATCAGACAAGCAGATGTAGTTTCCGGTGAAGCCGGAGGAATAACTCAACATATAGGTGCTTATCAAACTAAGATAAAAGAAAATAAAATTACATTTATCGATACCCCTGGACATGAAGCATTTACGGCAATGAGGGCTCGAGGAGCTAATTTGACCGACATTGTTGTTTTAGTAGTTGCTGCTGATGATGGAGTAATGCCGCAGACAATAGAAGCCATAAATCATATTAAAGCAGCGGGAGTGCCTTTCTTAGTTGCGGTAAATAAGATTGACAAAGAATCAGCAAGCCCGGAAAAAGTAACCCGGCAGCTGTCTGAATTCGGTATTGTAAGCGAAGAATGGGGCGGGGATATACTCTTCGTACCAGTATCTGCTAAGACCGGCTTAGGTATCGAAAGCTTATTAGAAGCTATTTTATTGCTGGCAGAAATGAATGAGATAAAAGCGAATCCGAATCGGGCGGCTGAAGGTGTAGTAATTGAAGGCGAGCTGGATAAAGGCCGAGGCGCAGTTGCAACCGTATTAATTCAAAAAGGCACACTGAACCTTGGAGATTATTTGCTGGCAGGAACCAATTGGTGCAAAGTCAGATCAATGACTGATCATAGAGGCAAAAGGGTTGAAAGTGCATTGCCCTCAATGCCGGTTGAAATAACCGGTTGGTCGTCGGTTCCTGATGCAGGAAGCAAAGTGCAAGTTTGTGATGAGAAAACCGCTAAAGCAGTTACTAATTTGCGCAGCACAGAAAAGAAAATTGAAGAACAAAGACAAAGCAGCAGAATATCATTAGACGATTTCTATAAACAACTATCAGAAACTGAAAGTAAAGAACTAAATCTTATTATCAAAGGCGATGTGCAAGGATCAATTGAAGCTTTATCTCACTCATTGCTCAGATTAAGCACGGAAGAGGTTAAGGTGAATGTTATCCACTCAGCGGTAGGAGCAATAACAGAATCAGATGTTATGCTAGCCTCAGCATCGAATGCGATCATCATAGGTTTTAATGTTCGCCCTGATAGCAAAGCCCGCAAAAACTCAGAAGAAGAAAAAATTGATGTTAGGCTTTACCGGGTTATTTATGAGGCAATCGCAGATGTCAAGAATGCTATGGTTGGTTTACTGGACCCTGAGTTTAAAGAAAAATATTTGGGGAGAGCTGTAATAAGGCAATTGTTTAAGGTTCCTAATGTGGGCGCCGTGGCTGGTTGTTTTGTAACTGACGGCAGGATTCAAAGAAATTCAAATGTTAGGGTTTTAAGAGACGGGGTTATTATTTTTGACGGAAAACTTGCATCACTTAAGCGATTTAAGGATGATGTGCGCGAAGTTATGGAAAACTATGAATGTGGGTTAGGAATTAGGGATTTCAATGATATAAAAGAGGGAGACGTCATAGAAGCGTACGTTATGGAAGAGATACCGCGGCAGCTGTAGCCAGCACAAGTGTATCCTTTCAAGGAAGGACAAATTATGAGCAACCGCAGGCCTGAGAGAATGGCAATCGAGATGAAACGTATGATCGCTAAAGTTCTGCAAGAAGAAGTCAAAGATCCGCGGCTGGATTTCAGCAGTATATCTATTACCAGGATAGAGGTAACTAACGATCTCAGCCATGCCAAAATAAGTGTAAGTGTTCTAGGTGAAGAGGAAAAGCAAAAAGCAGCGATGAAAGCACTGCAAAGTGCCAAAGGATATATTCGAACGAAACTTAGTCATAGTATACAAGTTCGTCATTTTCCAGAATTGGAATTTATCCTCGATAAATCGATAGAACATGGATTTAGAATCTCTTCAATACTAAAAGAATTAGAGGAAAAAGAAGGCGGGAAAAATCTGGAATGAAACAGTCTCAACTAACAGACATAGCAGCAAGGATTAAAGCTCAGCCAGATTGGTTAATTATTGGTCATGAAATCCCTGACGGTGATTGTGTGGGCTCTATTCTAGCCTTGTTCAATGCTCTTTCTATGATGGGAAAAAATGTAGAAATTCTTCTCGAGGATACCATTCCGCAAGCCTATAGATTTTTGTGCGGGAGCGATAATATAAAGCATCCATCGGATAACATCAATAATCTGCCTAAGTCTGTAATTTGCCTTGATTGTTCTGATTTGGACAGAGTAGGCGATAATGTTAAAATGCTCATTCAGTCTAGAGACGAGTGTATTAATATCGATCACCATATTACTAACGACTATTTCGGGGATATGAATTATGTTGATGCTTGCGCAGCTGCAACCGGGGAGATTATCTGCGAATTACTAAGTTTTATGGAAATCGATATTAATATAGAGATTGCGGAAGCACTCTTAACATCCATTATTATGGATACCAACAGGTTCATGAACAGTAATACGACCCCTAAAACCCTCAATAGGGTTGCTTTACTGCTTGACAAAGGAGTAGACATTAATCGTATTCGGGTTAATCTATTCGAATCAAAAACTAAGCTCGAGGTATTGCTTTTAAGACAAGCCTTACAGAATATCACCATTAGCTCGGATAATAAGACTGCCTGGATGACGCTCTCATTTGAAGAAATGGCAAACAACGGTCTGCTTGATTGCCATCCGGAAGGTATTATTGATTATACTCGTCAGATAGACGGCGTTGAAGTTGGCATGTTATTTAGAGAAATACAGCCAGGAATAATTAAAATCGGCTTCAGGTCAAAAGGTAGCGTAGATGTTGCCGTTATCGCTCAGCAATTTGGCGGAGGAGGACACCCGCAGGCTGCAGGAGCTAGAAAGTGCGGCTCAATGAACGATGTAATTTTCGAGGTTGTAAACAAAGTTAGGGAAGTGGTGCTGAATTGCAAGGCTTCCTAAACATAAACAAACCTGGGGGCATCAGCTCTTTTGATGTAATCCGAAGCATCAAAAAAATTAACAAGTCCAAGTCAAAAATTGGGCATTTGGGTACACTTGATCCATTAGCAACCGGAGTTCTGCCGATTGCACTCGGGCAGGCAACTAAGCTCATACCATGGTTGAGCGATCTCACCAAAGAATACATAGCCACGATGGTTTTAGGCTATAAATCAGATACCCAAGACAAGTTAGGCGAAATTGTCTCAACCGGCAATTGTAATTACGAAATTGAAACATTGCGAGAAGTATTAATTGCTTTAACCGGAGACATAATGCAGACACCGCCAATGTATTCTGCTGTTCACCATGAAGGAAAGAGATTGTATGAATTGGCAAGAAATGGTGAGTATGTTGAGCGTAAACCAAGGCCCATCAAAGTATACGAAATCGAATTGCTGCAGTGTAGCATTGAAGATTCGCTAGAAACTATTACTATACGGGTGAAGTGTTCGCCGGGCACTTATGTTAGAACCATTTGTCACGACATAGGCGAAAAACTTGGCACTGGAGCATACCTTGCAAGTTTAACCAGAACCCGGTCAGGCAGTTTTTATATTGATGGTTCTATTTCTCTTGAAAATCTTGTAGCGGGAAAAATTCCGATTTCCGATATTATTATGCCCTTGGAAGCTGTTATGGGCGATTACGAGGCTATAAACGTGGAAGAAGATGAAGTTAAGACGGTTCTTAATGGAAACTACCTATTCAGAGATAAGGCGCAACATGCACAGTTAAATGATAGCCAAGTAGTAACAATCAAGGCAAATCAAAAAATTATAGCTATTGCAAAAGTTGCCATATCGTCTGCTAACATAGTATTAAAACCGATTCGAGTTCTAGATAGATTGGAGAGCCTTACCAGATGATCTTTGTAAGAGAATATGAAAGCTATACTGATACTGGCATGCCGTTGTTTTTGGCATTAGGCAATTTCGATGGTTTGCATTTAGGTCATATGAGCTTACTTAATGATTTAATCTATAAAGCGAAACAAGCTAAAGGGATATCGGCGGCTTTTATATTCGAGCCCCATCCCAATAAGATTTTGTTTCCTCAGCAAGCTCCCAAAATGCTATTGAGTTCAAATCGTAAAGCGGAAATGTTAGAAAATATGGGTCTTGGGCTACTGATATACAACACTTTTAATACTGGTATTGCCGAGTGGAGCCCGGAAGACTTTGTTAAGATGGTTATCGTTGAGAAACTTAAAGCTCACGAGGTATTCATTGGATTTAACTATTCTTTTGGGCATAAAGGCATGGGTACTCCGAAGACTATGGAACAATTAGGGTTAAAATATGGATTCGGGGTTAATGTTTTTCCGTCTGTTAATATTGATAATCGGGTAGTATCGAGTACTTTGATACGAGAGACGCTGGAGAGTGGTGATGTTGAGACATGCAAAAATTTGCTCAATTATTATCCCTTCTGTTCCGGAATAGTAGCTCGAGGAGAAGGGCGGGGGCGAAGTTTGGGTTTTCCCACTGCTAATCTTCTGCTGGACCCAGAGGCAATTGTCCCAGGAGCTGGGGTTTATGCTGCGAATGCGATAGTAAATGGGGCAAAGTTAGCTGCAGTAGTTAACATAGGCAATAAACCGACTTTTCACAATCAATTCCCATTGTCAATTGAGGCCCATATTATTGATTTTGCACAAAATTTGTATGACCAAAGCATGGAATTACATTTTATTAAAAAACTTAGATGCGAAAAAAAGTTTACTTCAATTTCGGAATTAGTTGCTCAAATTGAGAGAGATAAGTGCAATGCAATTGAACAGCTGAGGATTTTTGACAAGTAGGTTGAAGTAAGATGAGTTTTCATTACCCTTTTAATAAGCTGTTTGAATTTACAAGTTAATCGAGTCTATGTTAGAATTTTAATTGTTCCCATGGTAGTATATAAATAATGTGAGTAGATAACTCACCCTGACATGGATTAACAAATACTACTTTTTTAGGCTTTCCAAAAAAAAATTGGAAAAGAATCAATGGCTGAATTGTATAAGAATGAAGTATTAAGGTAAAATATAGTAAAGCTTTGTTTAAATGCAACAATCAGTTGTGGAACCATATGCTAGGGCTAATGAATCTCCAACGTCAGTCTTGGTTTGTGGCGATTAATAATTATAAGGAGGTGAAAGCTTGGCTTTATCAATTGAGAAAAAAACTGAGATCATTAAGAGTTACCAAATTCACGAAAACGATACCGGTTCCCCCGAGGTGCAAATTGCAATCTTAACTGACCGGATCAACTATTTGAATGATCATTTAAGAACCAATAAAAAGGATCACCATTCTCGCCGTGGATTGCTTAAAATGGTTGGACAAAGAAGATCTTTGCTCGATTATCTGAAGAAAAAAGACTTTGAACGGTATCGCAGTATTGTTACTCGTTTAGGTTTACGTCGATAAAGAGCGGATTACCGCTCTTTAATTATGTTTAATATGAATGGAGGAATTTTTCATAGTTCACAAGTATACAACGGAGATTGCAGGCAGGAAATTGATCGTAGAAGTTGGGCAATTAGCCAAGCAAGCTAATGGGGCGGCTTTAGTTAGATATGGAGACACTGTTGTTTTAGTAACAGCTACAGCATCTAAACTGCCGCGTGAAGGGATCGATTTTTTTCCGCTTACAGTTGATTTTGAAGAAAAACAGTATGCCGCTGGAAAGATACCAGGCGGATTTATCAAGCGCGAAGGCCGAGCATCAGAAATGGCTACTCTATCTGCCCGTCAAATTGATAGACCGATACGTCCTTTGTTTCCCAAAGGCTATCGCAATGATGTGCATATAGTTGCAACTATTATGTCAGTAGATAAAGACAATGCCCCCGATGTTTCAGCAACTATTGGAGCATCAGTGGCGCTTGGAGTTTCTGATATTCCATTTGAAGGACCAATTGCTGCTGTAATTGTTGGATTAATAGATGGTCAATTAATCATTAATCCTACGGTTGAACAAACGGCTATAAGCGATTTGCATATGATTGTGGCGGGAACCAAGGATGCAATTATGATGGTAGAAGGTAATGCCAACGAAGTTCACGAAGACAAAATGCTGGATGCAGTTTTATTCGCTCATGACGAAATCAAAAAACTAATTGCATTTCAAGAGCCGATTTTTAGTGAACTGGGCAAAGCCAAGTCGGAAGTAATATTAGTTTCCTTAGATGAGAATATTGCAAATGAAGTAGCAGAATTTGCAAAACCTCAACTTGAAGACGCAGTTAAGAACCCGAACAAGCTACTTAGAGAAACGCAAATGGATGAAGCCAAGGAGAGAATAATCGCACATTTCGGCGAATTGTATCCGGAGCAAATCAAGTTGATAAGTGCTTATTGCGACAAGCTTCTAAAAGAAGTGGTAAGGCAAATGGTTTTAGAAGACCGTGATCGGGTCGACGGCAGAAGTTTAGAGGAAATTCGCCCAATAAGCTGTGAAATCGGAATTTTACCGCGGCCGCATGGTTCCGGGCTTTTTACCAGAGGACAAACCCAGGTTCTATCAGTTACTACTTTGGGTGGTTTAGGCGAAAGCCAAACACTCGATGGATTAGGGATAGAAACCAGTAAACGATATATACATCATTACAATTTCCCGCCTTTCAGTACTGGCGAAACTAGGCCAATGCGCGGACCAGGAAGACGCGAAATAGGCCATGGTGCTCTTGCGGAAAGAGCCTTATTGGCAGTATTACCATCTGAATCAGAGTTTCCATACGCGATTAGAGTAGTCTCAGAAGTCTTAGAGTCTAATGGCTCAAGCTCCATGGGAAGCGTTTGCGGAAGTACTTTATCCCTCATGCATGCTGGCGTTCCAATCAAAAGACCGGTTTCCGGAATTGCCATGGGCTTAATAAAAGAAGGCGATCGTTTTGCAATATTGAGTGATATTCAAGGTATAGAAGATGCATTGGGAGATATGGATTTCAAATTGGCAGGTACAGAAGTAGGTGTTACGGCTGTGCAGATGGATATCAAGATTACCGGTGTCAATCGCGAAATAATTACCGCAGCATTGCAGCAGGCTAAAGTAGGACGTATGCATATTATGGAAAAGATGATTAGTGCTATAAGTATTCCCAATGAAGAATTATCTCCTTATGCTCCGCGGCTACTTAAAATGACCATTAACCCTGATAAAATCAGAGAGGTAATTGGACCAGGCGGAAAAATTATCCACAAAATTGTTGATGAGACCGGATGTAAGATTGATATCGAAGACGACGGCAGTCTCTTCATAATGTCTGCTGATGAACAGGGCGCCCAAAGGGCAAAAGAGCTGATTCAATCGATTATTACAGAAGTAGAAGTCGGCAAAGTATACCTGGGAACAGTAAAACGACTAATGGATTTTGGCGCTTTTGTCGAAATCATTCCAGGAGTATTCGGAAACTCAGGAAAAGAAGGAATGGTGCATATCTCTCAGCTTGCTGAGGATCGTGTTGAAAAGGTGACCGATGTTGTAAAGATCGGCGACCAGATAGAAGTAAAAGTCACAGAAATCGATCGTCAGGGTCGAGTTAACCTGTCACGCAAAGCGGTTTTAAAAGCAGCCAAACAACAGTAGTTTTTTATCATCTAAAGACTGAAAATAACCGAGGATTCTCGGTTTTTTTTGTTCTATTTCTATTCGAGCCTGCCTCCCTACTCATTATTATTACCACGTCCAAGGCAAGGTTGTCTCTTAGCACCAAGAGGCAGAGAACTTCATAATCCGTTGACTATAATTATTCACTATGCTACTGTATTAATAGTATGGTGGAAATAGAAACTACAGTATACAATCAATTATTTTTTGTACTAAACATTGAAATAGTTAAGATGAATTCAGTCCATTATTGCCATTGTCGTGATAGGCGAATACTGGAAATCATAGAAGATTGATGATTATGTTTCAATATTAACGTCAAATTCAAACCAACGAATTTAGCTGATCAGGAGGTGAATTGCGAGAATACATTATCCGTACTTATTTGAACATATTAAATGAAAATAATTAATAATTGGAGGAAGAATACCATGGCCAAGAGTGCAAATGATGTTGTAATCACAACCTATGCCCGAACCGCTATCGACAAAATGGGGGGACCCCTATCCAATTGGCACAGTGTAGACCTGTGTGCCGAAGTCTTAAAAGAACTGGTCAAAAGATCAGGCCTAAAACATGAGCAAGTAGATCATATATTTCATGGAACAGCCGGAGCGCCAGAAATCGGCTGGGTTACTGGAGTGCCGGGCCGCCAGGCATTACTAAAGGCTGGTTTTCCCGTTGAGACCCTATCCTACACCATTGACAGAGCATGCTGCTCGGGAACAACCGCAATCGCACATGCCTATAACTACCTGGTTGCCGGTGATATAGAAGTAGGCATTGCCTGTGCCTCAGATAATCAGTGTAACTGGCCCTTACTCTTAGATGGCAAAATTCGCTGG
>JAVBKS010000025.1:0-3622 GCA_031553935.1 Syntrophomonadaceae bacterium | reverse complement strand
TGCTGCTTCCGCTGCTTGTTTTTTGTTCGGTTTGATTGCCGTTGCTATCATAGGCGTAGCTTGCTATTACTATGCCATTTTCTTTTACTTGGCTTAGTCTATCGAGGTTATCATAGCTGTATAGGTTGTCACTCCCCCGTCAGACTGTTACGGAAATTAATTGTTAGGCTAAAGATTGCATGGTAATATTAGGATTATTGTTTAATGTGACGAAAATTTCATTAACAATACTTGAAAATCGTGCCAGAGAAAGCGTAATGGCATCTAGTTTTGCCATTATCTCCTTAAATCCCAGAATATTAAATACTCTTTTTAGATTATATGCTAAAAAAAGCAATGCGACTTCAGTTCGTACTTTCCTCCGGGTTCGCAAGAGGAAATATCCGCCGTTCAATGTGTGTTTTATTGTCCCGAAGGGGTGTTCTACTATTTGTTGCCTTTTTTTGTAAAGCTCTTTGTTGGCTAAATACCGCCTATCGGTTTCTTCGTAGATTTCGCTATACTCTCTTCGAGTTACACTCCGATAATTGCCTTTCCTCTAATACAGCAAATGCTATGGTGTGGACATTCTTGGCAAGCTATTTTGTTGAAGTATTTTCTGCGGGTCTTTGATTTTTGATTATTAGCTGACAAAGTCTTACCCATCGGACATAAATATGTATCAGTTGCTTCATCATATTTAAAGTTTTTGCTGTGAAATTGCTCTGGTTGGTCTTTGGGGTTTGATGCCTTTTGCCGGGCTACTATCGCTGTTACTTTGTACTTTTTTACTCTTTGAAGATCTTTTCCGTTATAGTATCCTTTATCTGCTAATACAATAAATCGCTTTAGTTTCAAATTCTGCTGGATCTTTCTAACCATTTTTCCCAATTGTCCTTGATCTGCTGGGTTAAGGGATACATCGTATTCTACTACGAGATGATGTTTCCCATCTACTGCACTTTGCACATTGTAGGCCATATGCACTCCGCCCAGGCTGTTTCCCATCATGCGAGCATCTGGGTCTACAGTAGAAATCTCATTTACTCCGCTTCTTTCGATTTGAGCTAGGTAGTTTTCGTAGAGCTCTTTTCGCTTCAATAGTTCGCGTAATCCTGCTGTATCAAGGAATGCTTCTACGTTTTCTTGGTTATCAGTTTTCTCTGCATCCTCTAAGTATTGCTGGATTTTTTCATCTATACGTTTTAAGCGGTCTTCCAGTTTTTTGCGGCTGAAATTATTTTTCTTATTATTACTGGCTTTGGCCTTGGTTCCATCGACTGCAAACAAATCTCCGCCGATCATTTCCCAAGATTTGCATAGCTTCATAAATTCTCGGAATAGCTTTTGAAGTGGCCTAATGTTTTCTCGCCGGAATTCGGATATAGTTTTATAATCAGGCCTTAAACCTTCCACTAACCACATGACTTCCAAATTGCGTCTGGTTTCTCTTTCTAATTTCCGTGAGGAGCGAATTCCATTTTCATATCCATAAACATATAATTTAGCTAAAGCTTGAGGTGAATAAGCAAGACGACCAGTTGCAGCAGGAGTGGTCCGATTAAAGCCAAGTTCCTTTAAATCAACTAGTTCTATAAAGCGATCAATGATCCTTACAAGGCTCTCGGGATCGACCATATCTTCTAAGGCCAAAAAGCTGATTTGCTCACGACAAATTCCTTCTTTATATCTCAAAGCCCCACACCTCCTAGCTTGTTATTAATATTTTACCACTTATCTTCGGTTTTGTGGGGCTTTTATGATATTATTTCTTGCTTTATATAGTTTTTTGGGCCTTTTCATGGTGGGTTTCGTAACAGTCTGACGTCCCCTTGACACCCATAAGGTGGGCAAAGTTTTTCAGTTCTCCGAAACCGCAACACCATCGTTCTGGTCAACTCTATTCTCCGTTGTTGTTTTCACGTTTTCATGCTTGGTTATTCTAGGTTCATATGATGAAATTACATCCACTAATGAATCAACCGCTAAGATTGAATAATGTTTCACTTCCTCTAAGTCAACAATCCCAAATGACTGTTTTGATAACCATCGAATATATTTTGAATTTGTAACTATAAAAAGAGTATTGTTTTTATAAAAATCAATTCCATAAAGCTCATCAAGCTTGTTTATTGTACTTTGCCTAAAACTTTCGTCTGTACTTCTATAGGCATATACAGAATCCTCAAACAAGATTTCGACTTTCTTATATTCATTATTAGCTTCAGAGAGCACTATTTGAAATCCCTCGATATTATCAATTAGGGATTCAACATAATATTTCGAGTTTATGCCATACCCATTTCCCCATTTTTCCCATATTTCTTCCACGGTAACCCTCCTAATCATCATACCGAATCTTTGTTGATTTTTTTCCATCAAAAATTTCAAGTGTTGGTCGTCCATCTGAGCTTTTTTCTCGAACATTAATTGTTCTACCATCAGGTAATTTCCCTACTTTGCCTCCAGGTATCTCTGTTACTCCTGTTACACCCATGTTATTAAAATCATCTAACGCTTGGTTATAACCTCCTTGTTTCCCGTATTGCAAAGTTTTCCCCTTTGTTACTCTGCCGGGAGTAGTTCCCTCTAATATATCATCCACTGATTTGATCGATGTACTTGTACCATTCACTACGACCTTAGCCTTACCAGCTACGCCATTAGCAATTCTCGCCGATACAAATGCGACTCCACCCTCAACAATCATTCCAGCATGCGCGCCCGTAACAGTTAATGCAGTATTTTTATATGCATCTACCGCTTCATCTGACTGTAGGTATTCTATTGTAGCAGGAATAACTTCATCCTTTACTTCATGATATGATTCTTGCATTATCTCAGGAACATCAGCTAATAGCTCCAAATTTGTTGGTTTAGCAACAGGACCGCCGTTCGGATTTTCTGTATCCACATAGTACATGCCCAATCTAAGCTGTTCCCCAGCCCACCATCTGTTGCCTTCATCTGGATCAGAATAATTCATATTTAGCAAATAATTATACTGGTTCTGACTAAATATTGCTCTTAATCCACTCGGATCAACAAACATAACCGGATTGCCATTAGCATAGATGTACCAATTACCCCCATCCCTAATCGGGTCCTCGCTCCCGAACCTTCCCAGGCTCGGTGAATAGTACCTAGCTCTTAAGTAAATCGATTTGGTTTCCTGGTCATAGTATTCCCCGGCATATCTGAACGGGTTCTTATCCGCTAAATCTGGATTAGTTTCCACCCCAAAGGCATCATAGGTATAATTCTTAGTTATTGTTCCGCTAGAATTTGCCAACTGGGTGATGTCTCCGTGGGCATTTTTAAGATAATAGCTTCTGGCATTGTTATTATCATCAAATGCTATCAGCCCATTGCCTCTGATATACTTATTCTTAACTGCCCCGGCATTATCTAGGTCTAAAATGATGTTTGCTCCATCCCAGATATGAGTGGTCTTTTGTCCATTTACAGTTTTTGATAGTCTCATATCATCGGGTCTGTAGTCGTATTCTGCTTGATAGCCATTTCCTATGGCTTTGGTCAGTCTATTAAAGCCGTCATATTCTTTTTGTTCCTTATTGGCTCCAATTTGGCTTACTTCTCCTAAGGGGATTATTAAGAGTTCTTTGGCTCCTATGGTGTTGCT